>JAGWAT010000018.1:0-1350 GCA_021296265.1 Alphaproteobacteria bacterium
AGGGACGCGACCCGTCCGCTCGACGTGCTGCTCGAAGGCTTCCAAGAGCTGCGCTTCGCGGCGGGTCAGGTCAGGCTTCGGGCGCGGATCGGGAGGTTACTGCGTTGCTCCTACCACACCGGGAATCTGCACTCCACGGCGCCAGCACCGACGGCGTGCCGCCAGACCAGTTGCCATCAGGTCCGGGGGTGCCCCGTCCTGGTTGCCGGTCGTGGCCGTCTCTATGGACCGGCCAGGACGTCGCGGCGGTACCCCTCGGGCGTGCAGGACGGTGAGGCTGACGCGGGCACAGCGCCCTCCGGCGCGGAGGTGGGGCGTTAGGCGGTGCGTTCGGGAAACCGGCAAAGGTCCGGAATCAGGCAGGCCGCGCACTTCGGTTTCCGGGCAGTGCACGTGTAGCGCCCATGCAGGATCAGCCAGTGATGAGCGTGCAGCCGGTGCGGCTCCGGGATCCGCCTGAGCAGCGCCTTTTCGACCGCGAGCGGATCCTTCCCTGGTGCCAGTCCCGTCCGGTTCGACACCCGGAAGATATGGGTGTCGACGGCCATGGTCGGCAGGCCGAACGCCACGTTGAGGACGACGTTCGCGGTCTTGCGGCCGACCCCTGGCAGGCTTTCGAGCTGTTCGCGCTCCGCGGGCACTTCGCCGTCGAAGTCCTCGAGCAGGCGCTTGGACAGCGCGATGACGTTCTTGGCCTTGTTGCGGTAGAGCCCGATGGTTCGGATGGCCTCCCGCAACCGCTCTTCGCCGAGCGCGACCATTGCGGCGGGATTGTCGACCGCCCGGAAGAGTGGTTCGGTGGCTCGGTTGACGCCGGCGTCCGTTGCCTGCGCCGAGAGCACCACCGCCACCAGCAAGGTGTACGTGTTGGTGTACTCCAGATCGCTGCGGGGCGACGGGTTGGCGCGGGCGAACCGTTCGAATGCCTCTGCCACGTCCTTGAGCGGCATGGGCCGGGGCGCTCTAGCGACGGTCATGCCTGCTGCCTGAGGTCACGCAGCCCGTACACCAGCAGCCGGACTGGTCACCACCGTTCGCAGTAGGGCCGCATTTCCACCTGGAAGGACCAGGCCGAGCGGTCCTGGTGGGAAACCCGATAAATCTCCTCCGCGATGGCGCTCGGCTTGGCGAAGAATTCGTCGGGCTTGTCGGGCGCCAGCAGTGGCCGGGTCCGGGGGGTATCGATCATGGCGTCGATGATGAAATACGCCACGTGGATGCCCTGGGGGCCGAACTCGCGGGCCAGGGATTCCGACAGGATTCGTTGTGCCGCCTTGGTGGAGGCGAAGAATCCCCATTGCGCCTTGCCGCGCGTCGCGGACGTGTTGCCGGTGACCATGATCGCGCCCT
>JAGWAT010000018.1:1557-41942 GCA_021296265.1 Alphaproteobacteria bacterium
ACGCCTTGGCATGCTCGTAGACGCCTTCGAGGCGGTCGAGCCGCTCCGCGTCCCGGGCCAGCATCGCGACGTCGTAGCCTCCCTCGGCGAAGCGTCGGGCAATCTCCGCTCCGGTGCCGTGCTCGGGTCCGACGCCGGTGACAAGACAAACAGGACGGGTCATGAGGTACCTCCATTTACGTAGTCGGCGAGATCTGCCGCGATGGCCGGTTGGGCGAGGAGGCGGCGGAAGTGGGCAAGGGCGTTCGGATAGGCGCCGGGTTGGACGATCGGCTCGTGGCCATGCTCGGTCAGCCAGTCATGGAAGCGGTGCTCACGTCGGAACTGGGCCAGGTCGCAGACGAACGCGACGTCCGCAATCGAGAGCTTGCCGCCCACGAGCCCGGCCGGCGCCTGGGCCGCGGCCGCGTCGATCCCGGCCATGTAGAAGCCATAGGCATCGCGCATGCGCGCCGAGAGTTCGGTGCTGACGTCGCGGGCCTGGAGCGCCAGGAGATAGACCTGCGCTTCCCGGGCGAACACCAGCCCGGCGTCGAGAAAGCTGTCGATGCGCGACGCCTCCACGGGGTCGCGCCCGTACAGGTCGGCGTCGCCGGACCGGGCCACCGCGCGGAGGATGCTGTTGGATTCGAAGATGCCAACCGTGCCGCTGGAGTCGAATGCCGCCGGCACGGTGCCGAACGGATGCGCCTCCAGGAACGCATCGGTCTTGTAGAGGGTGGCGCCAAAGCCGCGCCGCGCCGCCCGCGCATGCGGGCTGTCGGAACGGCGCTCGGACTCCGCCAGCGGACGGGCGTCGAAGTCCCAGAGCCATTCGGCCAGGGCCTTGGGCCGGTCTCCGACGATCTCGATGTCCACGCCGCCGAGCCGCCCGGCAATCGTGGCTTTCCAGACCCGGGGATTGGGCAGATAGGAGAAGATGCGGAACTTGGGCACGATGGGTATGGCGCGCTCAGCGCGGGCCTTCCTCTGAATGAAGCGGACACCATACACACCGGCCGGGCGCACTTCCCGCTGAACCAGCTACCCGACTAAGATCGGCGCTGGAAATTCTGCTAGGAGGGAAACATGGACATCACAGTAGTGGGGGCGGGAGCCATGGGCGGCTCCTACGGCGGGCTGCTGGCGGCCGCTGGCAACCGGGTGCGCCTGATTGACACCTGGCAGGACCATGTCGACGCCATCAACCGAGACGGCTTGCGCGTCGACGGTGCCCACGGTGAACACCGGCTGCGGCTGGCGGCTGCCACGCAGCCGGACGCGAACGAAACCGCCGACATCGTGCTGCTGTTTACGGACACGAACGGTACCGCCGACGCCGCGCGCACCATTGCCGGCATCCTGTCGCCGGCCGGCTTCGTGGTTACGTCCCAGAACGGGATCGGCAACGTCGAGACCCTCGAGGACGTCCTGGGCGAGGGCCGGGTGGTGGGCGGCTCGAGCATGTGCAGCGCCGCGACCATCGGGCCGGGACACGTGTCGCTGACGCATCTCGGACCGACCTCCGTCGGCGAGGTCCGCGGCGGCTCGAGCGACCGCGTGGACGCCTTTCTGGCGGCTCTGGAAGACGCGGGATTTCCCTCGAAACCGGCACCAGACATCATGGCCGAGATTTGGCAGAAGTTCGTCGTGAACTGCTCCGCCAACGCGGTGGCGGCCGTCACGGGGCTGCGCTCCGGCGAGTTCGTCGACATCCCGGACCTGATGGACTACCGCGTTCGGGTTGTCGAGGAAGTCATGGCCGTCCTGGACGCCAAGGGCATCGCACTGCCAGACCCCGAGCTGATCAAGCGGATCTGCTCGGGCGGCCGCCGGATGAACCGCCCGTCGATGCTGCAGCACATCCGGATGGGTCGAAAGACCGAGATCGACACGCTCAACGGGGCGTTGGTACGCGAAGCCAAGGCTCTTGGGATCCCCGTGCCGTACAACGAAGCGCTGGTGGCGCTGCTGCGTGGGCGCGAACTCGCGCAAAGGCGCGCCGTGCATGAGCCTGATCTCGACTACGAAGCGTGGGAAGCCAGTTTCACGAACGCCGACGCGGCATGACCGAACTTGCGGTCACCGTCTGGGGGATCGGTTCCACGCGGACGTTTCGGGTCCACTGGACGGCTGCCGAGCTGGGGGTCCGGTGCGATGTCCAGCCCATCCGCTCCCGGACCGGCGAGACCCGGACCGACACGTACGGTCGTGTCAATCCCAAACGGAAGATCCCGACGCTGCAGCACGACGATTTCGTGCTGTCGGAGAGCGGGGCGATCATGGCTTATCTCACCCGGGTGTCGCCCGTGCCGCCGGGGTTCTTCGTGCCGCAGTGTGCGCGTGCTCAGGCCCGCCTTGACGAGTGGATGTCGTTTGCCAGCATGGAGCTCGACGCACACACCCTCTACCTGCTGCGCCGGCACCGCTACCTCCCCGAGATCTACGGTGAAGCACCGGAGGCGTGCGAGTCGGCCGTCGAGTATTTCTCCGTGCAGATCGGTGCGGTCGCCGACCGGGTCCCGGCGGGAGACGGGTACCTGCTCGGAGACTTCAGCATCGCCGACGTCCTGATGACGACCATTGTCGACTGGGCGGTCGCCTACGACATTGACCTGCCGAGCCGCCTGGTTGCCTACCGAGACTTCACGACCCGCCGCCCGGCCTACGAGGCGGCGTACCGGGTCAACTACCCGGAACGACTTGACAACGGGAAGACAGCATGACCGGACCCCTCGACGGCATCCGCGTTCTCGACCTGACCGCGATGGTCTCGGGTCCGGTGGCCACCATGATGCTGGCCGATCAGGGTGCCGACGTGATCAAGATCGAGCCGCCGGGCGGCGAACTGATGCGCAATGTCGGTATCAACAACCGGGGGATGACGTCGTCGTTCCTTTCCTGCAACCGTAGCAAGCGCTCGCTGGCAATCGACCTCAAGGCACCGGCGGGTCTCGCCGTCGTCCGGAAGCTCGTCGGCACCGCCGACGTCCTCGTGCAGAATTTCCGCCCGGGCGCGATCGAGCGGATGGGGCTGGGGGAGGAGGCGGTGCGCGCGATCCAGCCGGGCATCGTCTACGTCTCGATCAGCGGCTTCGGAGAGAGCGGCCCCTATGCGGGCCAGCGCGTATACGACCCCGTGATTCAGGCCCTGTGCGGCCTCGCCGAGATCCAGTCCGATCGCAAGACCGGCACCCCGCGGATGGTGCGCACCATTGTTCCGGACAAGACGACTGCCGTCACCGCAGCACAGGCGATCACGGCCGCGCTGCTGTCGCGCGAACGCACAGGTCGCGCGCAGCACGTGCGGCTGTCCATGCTCGACACCATGGTGGCGTATCTCTGGCCCGAGAGCATGTCCGCGCTCAACTTCGTGGGCCGCGAGGGTGATCCGGCCCGGGGCCAGATGGGCCTGGACCTGATCTACCGGACGCAGGATGGGTACATCACGGCCGGCGCAGTGACCGATGCGGAGTGGGCCGGCATGTGCGATGCCCTTGACCGCCCGGACCTGGTGGAGGATGCGCGCTTCCGCACGCCGGGCGACCGGTTCCGGAATTCGGCGGAGCGCCGGGAAATCACGGCCGAAGAAATTGCCAAGCATGCTTCGGCTGACCTGATCGCCCGACTGCGGGCGCACCAAGTGCCGTGCGCGCCGATCTTGAGCCGGATGGATGTGCTGGAGAACGACCAGGTCGCGGAGAACCGGATCATCGAAGTGCATCAGGACCCGATTCTTGGTCCCGTGCGCCAGCCGAGGCCGGCCGCCCGCTTCGCCGAGACTCCGGCACGAATTCGCCGCATGGCCCCGTTCCTCGGGGCTGACAACGGCGACATTCTCGGGGAGCTGGGGTACGGGGAGGAAGAGATCCGGAAGCTCGCCGACGATGGCGTGCTGGTGGCCAGCCCGCCGGAGCCGGAGGCCGCGGCCAGCTGATCCGGTTGACGGCGGCGCAGCCGCCGGCCCGGGGCGTTACCCTCGCTGGGCCGCTTCCTCGGCGACCAGTTCCTTCTTGGAGAGTTTCCCGATCATCGTCTTCGGGAGCTCGGCACGGAATTCGATGTGTTTCGGCATCTCGTGCCGGCCGAGCTTGTCCTTGAGAAAGGCCAGGAGCTCGTCGGCGTCGAGACGGCTGCCGTCCTTAAGCTTGATGAACGCCTTGACGGCTTCGCCGGTGTAGTCGTCGGGGATTCCGATCACCGTGACCTCATCCACCGCCGGGTGCCGGTAGATCCCTTCTTCGACATTGCGCGGGAACACGTTGAACCCGCTCACGAGGATCAGGTCCTTCATCCGGTCGATGATGAAGAGGTACCCGTCGTCATCGAGATAGCCCACGTCGCCGGTGCGGAGCCTGTCCGCCACAATGGTCTCGGCGGTCGCCTCCTCGCGCCCCCAATAGCCCTTCATGACCTGTGGTCCCGAAATACAGATTTCGCCCGGCTCACCCTGGGGAAGCGGCTTCTGCGGATCGTCCTTGTCAACGATCGTGATCGTGGTCGCTGGCAGCGGCATCCCGACGGATCCCTCCTTGCCTGGCGCACCGATCGGATTCGCGGTCGCCATCGGCGAGCACTCGGTCAGGCCATAGCCTTCGACAAGCGTGCAGCCCGAAAGTTTCTCGAAGCGCTGTTTGACTTCCATCGGCAACGGCGCCCCGCCCGCCATGCAGGTCTTGATGGAGGTGAGATCGAAGCGCCGGATCTTCGGATGGTTGATGATGGCCATGTACATGGTCGGCACACCCGGAAACAGCGTCGGTTTCTTCCTGGCTATGTCCTTGAGGACGGCGTCGAGCTCGAAGCGCGGATGCATGACGATGGAACCGCCGACGGCCAGCGTCAGCCCCATGACGACCGTCATGGCGAACACGTGGAAGAAGGGGAGCACGCCCATCATGCGTTCCTGGCCCGGTTGCACGTCCTGGTTCCAGAGCAGCGCCTGTTGAATGTTGGTGTAGATGTTGGCGTGCGTCAGCATGGCGCCTTTCGAGATGCCGGTCGTCCCGCCGGTGTATTGCAGGACAGCGACGTCTTCGTCCGGCCGGATGTCGACGGGTGGGCACGGTGCCCGGGGGGCGACCAGCTCGCGGAAGGGGATGTGCATGTCGTCGGCTGCGACGTCGGCGACCTCTCCACGCTTGAACAGCGAGAACAGGAGGTTCTTTGGGAAGGGCAGGACGTCCTGCAGGTCGCCGACGACGAGTTTCTGGACGCGGCTCTTCTGCAGTGCCGACGCCATCTTGGGATAAAGGGCCTTGAGGCTCAGCGTTACCATGATGGTGGTATCGGAATCCTCGATCTGGCGCAGCAGATCTTCCTCGGCATACAGTGGGCTGTAGTTCACGACGGTCCCGCCTGCCCGCAGAACGCCGAAATAGGCAATGACGAACTGCGGGCAGTTGGGCAGGAACAGCCCGACTTTCACCCCCTTGTCGACGCCCAATGATCGGAACCCGGCAGCCGCGCGCTCGACCAGGGAGCCGAGTGCCGCGTAGGTGTAGGTCTTGCCCAGGAAGTCCAAGCATTCGTGCGAAGGGAAGCGGGCCACGGAATCGTCCAGCAGAGCGGAGACGGGACGGCCGGAGAACTCCGCCTTCCAGGACACGTGATCAGGGTAGGCGCGGAGCCATGGGTGCAGGTCTGTCACGGAAGGAGTTCCACGAAGAAGGTATTCACGCAAAGACTACCCGTAATTTGCCACGGGTAGCGAGCGCGGGCGACGGGTCCGCGCCGACCTGACGCGGGAGTCGGGTGATGGGCCATGGGCCCGCTTGGCGGACAGCTTGGCTCCGACGGCATCGGATGGTTCCGCCGCGGTGCCCTGAGCTGCCTCGCGACGGACGAATGCGTCGGGCGGGATTTCTTGGGCGTCGCGGCCGGCGGTGCGGGTGCCCGCGTCACGCGTCCAATGCAAGCATCATGAAGATGCTATTGGGATCAGGAACATAATCGGCAAAGGGTTCGCATTCGACGAAACCGTGTTTGCGGTAGAGCGCCCGCGCAGGGTCGAAGTATGACCACGAGCCGGTTTCGAGACTGAGGCGCCGCGCGCCGCGCCGGCGCGCGGCATCGATGATGTGACGCAGCAGGGCGCTCGCGATGCCGGTTCGCCGACTGGCACCGATCGTGTGCATCGACTTGATCTCGAAGTGGTCGTCTGGCAGCCGCTTCAGTGCGCCGATCGCCAGAAGCTCGCCGTTTCGCCACACCGACCAGAAGTCGATGTCGGGCGCCTGTAGCCCCTGCAGGTCGAGCGCATGCGCGCTGCCGCGCGCAGTTTCGGCGCGAGCCTGACGAAGGTGCGTCTGGAGCAGTTCCCGAACCGGTGGGTCGTCCAGCCCGCCGGACCGGATATCGATCGCACCGGGCTCGCTGCTGGCGGAATGCGTCGTCGCGGTGAGCGGGGGCGGGTATTCGGGCATGAATCGGGGAACGGGGAAGGGCGCTGCTTTGGATCCGCGCACAAGCCGTCGCCGGTCTTGAGGGCACGAGGATAGCCGTGTGACTCCGCGGGCGCTTCTCATTGCGCCGCTTGCCAGCTTGTCGCAGATTCGTTCTGGCATGCTGGGCCGAAGCGCTGGCGGGACAAACGAATGCGTTGGATCAGGCCCGTCGAGTCGGCGGGCGCGGCATGACGGTTGCAGATGGAGTGACGCTGCCATTGTGGCTGGTGGCCGCGGGGGCGGTACTTGCAGTCTGGTCGATTATTGACCGGATGCTGGTCCCCAGCGTTCGCTGGTTTGTCCGCCGCCGGCTCAATCGCGTGATTGAAGACCTCAACACACGATTACAGTTCCAGATCCCCCGCCTCGCGAGAACCAGACGCCAGGTCCTGATCGACCGGCTGACCTACGACCCCGAAGTATTGGAGGCAGTCGATCAGCAGGCATCCACCGCGGGCACGCCGCGGGACGTCTTGCTCGCGGAGGCAGCACGCTACGCACGCGAGATCGTGCCATCGTTCAATGCCTACGCGTACTTTCGCGTTGGCCACTACCTCGCCCGGCAGGTCATCCGGCTGCTTTATCGCGTGCGACTCGGCTCGACCAACGAAGACGCCCTCTCGGCGATTGATCCCAAGTCCAGCATCGTGTTCGTGATCAACCACCGCAGCAACATGGATTACCTGATTCTCGCCTACATGGTGGCGAATCGGTCGGCCCTGAGCTATGCGGTCGGCGAATGGGCGCGGATCTGGCCGCTCCAGACATTGATCCGGACCCTCGGCGCATACTTCGTCCGGCGAGGCTCCGGAAACGCTCTCTACCGGAAGGTGCTGGCGCGGTACGTTCAGTTCGCCACCGCCGGGGGGGTTGCGCAAGCGGTGTTCCCGGAGGGAGGACTGAGCCGTGACGGGCGCCTCCGGACGCCGAAACTTGGCCTGATCAAGTACATGGTGTCGGAGTTTGATCCGGATGGCGAGCGCGACCTGGTGTTCGTGCCCGTCGGTATCAACTACGACCGTGTCCTCGAAGACCGCTCCCTGATCCGCACCCTTGATCCCGATGCTGTCCGACGGAGCCGCGGCTTCATCGTCCGGACGCTGTTGACTTGGGTAGGTCACAATGTCTGGTTGATGCTCAGCGGCCGCTGGTATCGATTTGGCTACGCTTGCCTGAACTTCGGCCAGCCCTTGTCGATGCGTGCGTACGTCCGTGATCACGACATCGAATTTGGATCAGGCGACGCGGGCGCGCGCGAGGAGGCGCTTCGAGCATTAGGCGCGCGATTGCTGGAAGCGGTGGCACGCTGCATCCCCGTCACGCCGGTTGCCATCGTTGCGACGGTGTTCGCGGAGAATCCGACGAAGGCGATGAGCGAGCTGGAGATCAAGGCGCGGGCACAGCGGCTGATCGAAGCGCTGGAGCGTCGTCAGGCCTACGTTCATGTCCCGCGCGCGGACCGGGACTACGCTGTCACGGTGGGTCTGCGCATGCTCACGCTGCGGCACCTCGTGACGATGTCGGAACGGCTGTACCGTGCGAGTGACGGCGCATCGGGCCTGCTTGCCTACTACGCCAATTCCATCGAGCATTTCGTCCCCGGCGATTCGCGTCGGCACGCTGGCGGCTGAACGCGGAGCTGCCACGTGGCGGTCTGCCGGGGGCGGACCGTCGAGCCGGGACGGCAGTTAGCGCCAGAGTCGGATCGTCGGCGGCCGCCTTGTCATGCTGGTCAAGCTGGCGGGATGCCCGTGCGGGGGAGGCGGAGGGACACGATCAACCCGCCGCCTTCCCGGTCGGACATGACGATGTCGCGAGCGCGCGACCGCCAGTCCGAGGCCGGAACCGCCGCTTTCCCTGCTCCGGGATGCGTCCAGGCGGTGAAACGGACGAAACGCCGCTTCGCGCTGATCGGAGGGAATCCCGGGACCACGGTCCGCGACGTCCACGGTGACACCGTGTTCATCGCTGGAGAGCCGGACCGCCGCTTGGCGGCCGTACTTGATGGCGTTGGCCAGAACGTTGTGGATCGCCCGCTTGACGGCCCGTGGCGCGCACGTCACCAGGACCCGATCCGGGCCGCCGTAGGCGACAGCCTGTCCGGCGTCGGCGAGATCGTCGCAGAGGCTTCGCACGAGCGCGACCAAATCCGTCGATGTCCTCGGCTCGTCGGCTGCATCGTCGCGCGCGAATGCCAATGTCGAATCGAGCATGGACTGCATGTCGTCAAGGTCCGCCAGGGCCTTGTTGTATTGATCCTTGTCCGCGATGAATTCCGCGCGCAGGCGTAGCCGGGTCAGAAAGGTCCGCAGGTCATGGCTGATGGCGGCTAGCATCATCGTTCGGTCATCGACCAGGTGGCGGAGCCGCTCCTGCATGCGATTGAACGCCCGGGCGGCGTTCCGGAGCTCGCGTGAGCCGTCGATGCCAAGCGGTGGTGAACGCACGTCCATCCCGATGCGTTCGGCCGCTTCCGAGAATCTGCGAAGCGGTCGGGTTAGGCGAAAGGTGACCCAGAACGAAATGGCCAGGATGACGACCGTCGCTGCCGCCATCCAGAACACCGTGCGTAGGGCCCAGCGAAGGGACAGCGCACGAGCGGCGACGATGAAGTGGATCCAACCTCCGGTTTCCAGGGCAACCGAGATGCGTGCCTTGGCTCGACTGTGCAGAAGGTCGCTGTCGGACACCCGTGAAGGACCCTGAACGCGCGGCGCCGGTGGGCTGCGCCAGTGGCCGTAGGTCCGGATTTCCACCTGCCGTCCCCCGAGATCAGGCAACTCCGTACGGAGGTCCCTCGCATGACGGCGACCCCAGGAACCGGTCGCCGTCCCGGCATGCGGCCAGGCGGCTTCTGTAACCGTGATCCGCAGGGTCGGGCTGTGGAGGGCCCGCAGGAGATCGGGGCGTTCCGCAGAGGGGGTGCGTTCGACTAACGGCACGATGACGGCGATGCGTTCAGCGACCGATTCCTTGAACAGGTGCAGCGCCGTGGTCGCGCGGTGGTTGACGTAGATTCCGCCGCCCACCCAGAATCCGAGCATGAGTAGGACGACCACGAGCAGCGTGAACTGACCGGCCATGCCCGCCGGCACGAACTGGAGGCGGCCCGTCTTCATTCGCGTTCTACGTCCGCTGTGAAGACGTAGCCACCGTTTCGAACCGTCTTGATCAGCGTCGGGTGCCTCGGGTCCGATTCCACCTTGCGTCGTAGTCGGCTGAGCTGCACGTCGACCGAACGGTCATAGGGAATCGCGTCGCGACCGCGTGTGAGGTCCAGCAACTGATCCCGACTCAGCACGCGATGGGGCCGCTCCGCCAGGGCGGCGAGAAGTTCGAATTCGCCGGAGGTCAGTGTGACCAAGGTTCCCGACGGATCACGCAATTCACGCGCGGTCAGCGACAGGAACCATCCGAGAAACTTCAGCGTTTGACCCGCCCCGGTAGCTGCTTCGACCCGCGTGCTCGCGCGGGAACGTCGCAGCACGGCCTTGATGCGCGCCAGGAGTTCGCGTGGGTTGAATGGTTTGGCAAGGTAGTCGTCAGCACCGAGCTCGAGTCCCACAATGCGGTCGGTTTCTTCGCCGAGCGCGGTCAGCATGATGATCGGAAGCGAGCTGCTCGATCGCAGCCGCTGGCAGATGGCAAGGCCGTCTTCTCCGGGCATCATGAGATCGAGAACGATGATGTTGAACCGACCACCGGCGAGCGCCGCATCCATCTCCCGGCCGTTGGCCGCCACCGACGTCCGAAAGCCGTGATCGCGTAAGAATCGGGCGGTCAGATCACGGATCTCGCGATCGTCGTCGACGATCAGAACATGCGGAGCACGCGTATTCACGGGGAAAAATGTACGCGTTATTGGCTTCAGGTCACCAAGAATTTTGTAACGGGCGGTTGCGGCGCGTGCCTCCGCAACCGTTCGTTACAAAAATGGGGATTCGCTGCAAAGCTGCTGTTACACGGACACCCCATGTTGCCGCCCTGCACTAACCATCGGGTGAAAGGAATCCCGCATGAAACGCTACCGGAAAGTCTTCGCAGGAATCGCCATTGCGTCGGCGATCGCGCTGGTCTGGATCGCCCTGCCGCAGTCCGGGCCCCGGCCTGCAAACTTCGCCGGCGACGGTCTGTTCACCCCGGCACTCGCCGGGGACCATCGCGGCGGCCATCATTTTCGGGGACGTGGCCTTGGGCAGGTCTGCAGTGACGCCCGGTCCCAAAAGGTCGAGGACGTTATCGGCTTTGTCGACGCCTTCTTCATGTTCACGCCCGAACAGGCCGCCGCCTGGGACGAACTCGTCGCCGCCGTGCGCGGCGGGGACAGCAAGATCGACACGCATTGCGGGACATTGAAGGACGCCGGGCGCCCCTCGACCGCCCCGGAGCGTCTGGCGCTGATGCGCACGCTCTTGGCGGCCGGTCTCGATCTGGTCGAAACGGTTTATCCGCCGTTTGATCGGTTCTACTCGTCTCTCGATGCCGAGCAGCAGGAAGCGATCGACAAGCTTTTCACCTGGAGGGGCATGCGGGGCCACGGAGCCCATTCTCCGCGCTGACGCGAGGATCCGGGGCCTGCCCTTGGGCGCGGGCGGTAGCCGCTAGCCCCGGCCGGCGCCCCAGCTCGGGGGTGGGCGATCGCGGCTCTCGCCTTCCCGGCGGCGAGCGGCCGGCTTCGGTCAGCCGAAAGGCAACCGTCAACACGCGCCCGATCGTGCCGGCCGGCCATCCGAAATCTCCGAAGACAGTGCCCATTGGAGACGTTCGTCGGGCGGCGTTCGGCGGGTCACATGTGGGCCAACGCTCTCGTGGAGGTACGAGAGCGCTTTGCGAGGGCGTATGCTGGGGGCACGGGGAGACGGCCCATGACCCTGGACGAATTCCGCGCAACACTTCGTGCTGAGGCCCCGCCGTCAGGCCTTTCCCGGCCGCTCGAGGCGCTGTGGCGGATCGCCAACGACGAATGGGACGCCGCTCACCGCCTGGTGCAGTCGGGTGCGGGCATCGAAGGAGCGTGGGTGCATGCCCACCTGCACCGGATCGAGGGCGACCGGTCGAATGCCGCATATTGGTACCGTCGCGCCGGGAAACCCCTTGCCGAAGCAGCGCTCGACAAGGAATGGGCGGATATCGCCGGCGCGTTGTTGTCGGCCCAGGAATAGGTCGCCGGGGAGGAGATTGCGGAAGCCTTCGCGCCGGCAGTGCGTTGGCACGCCCCGAAGCGACGGCGTCGCTTCGGTCGTGTTCGTCGAAGCATGGGCCTGGCGGTCAGTCCACTCCAAGTTCGTGCCCGATTGCATGCGACCGAACGGGCAGATGGGCACGGGCGGGGCCCGTGGCGAAGCTGCGCGGGTGTTCCAGCGCGGAGCCCCTTCCGCTTCGGCCTGTGCCCAACTTCCCACGGCCACGAGGGAAGAGCGTAGGCAACAGCGCTCCCCAAGGGCGCTCTCCGGCGTACCCGTTGAGGCACAGGGGTCGAGTGGGTGCGGAGTATCAACGCCCCCGGCGGCAGGCCCGCCGCCGCCGGTTTCGACGGTCGGCGGTCCGCTCGGCGTCAGCTGGCCTCGCGCAGTCCCTCCGCGTGGGCGAGATCGACGGAAACCAGCGTTGAGACGCCCGGTTCTTGCATCGTCACACCGTAGAGCCGATCCATCTGGGTCATGGTGAACGGGTGGTGCGTGACCACCAGCAGTCGGGCATGCGATGCCTTCGAGATCTCGCTGAGGAGCGCGCAGAGGCGCTCAACATTGCTGTCGTCGAGCGCGGCGTCGACTTCGTCGAGGACGCAGAGTGGGGCGGGCCGAGTCAGGAACATGGCAAAGATCAGGGAGAGGGCGGCCAGGGTCTTTTCCCCTCCTGACAGCAGTGAAATCTTCTGGAGTTGCTTGCCGGGCGGACTGGCCACAATCTCCAGACCAGCTTCGAGCGGATCTTCCGAATCGACAAGTTCAAGGCGTGCCTCGCCGCCCTGGAACAGGGTCTGGAATACGGACCGGAAGTGCTGATCGACCGTGCCGAACGTGCTGCGCAAACGTCCCCGGGCCTCACGGTTCAGCCGGTTGATCGCGCTTCGCAGTTTCTCGACGGCCTGGACCAGTTCCGTGCGGCTTTCAGAGAGCTTGTCGATTTCGGCCGCCGCTTCCTCGGCCTCGGTCTCGGCGCGCAGATTGACGGGACCCACGTTGTCACGCTCCCGATGCAGGCGCTCCAGCGTCCGCTCGAGATGATCTCGCGGCGCGAGCGCCTCTCCCTGCTTCAGACCGGCGAGTTCCGGGAGCTGGTCGGGAGTGGCGCTCAAGCGGTCCCGGATCCGTTCGCGCTCGCTGGCACGGCGTTCCTCAACCTGTTCGCAGGCGCCTTCGGCCCGGGCCATCGCCTCGCGGGCCTCGACCTGGCGGGCGTTTATCGCCGTGACGGCCTGGTTGGCCTCGCGTAGCGCAGTTTCACATGCCGCGCGCGCATCCGTTGCTGCTCGCTGCTGGCCCTCAGCCTCCTGCAGGCGCTCGGCGAGGGCCTCTAGTTGCGTCTCGATTTCCTGCGGCTTCCGACCCAGAGCTGCAAGCTGCTGATCAAGTTCTGCGAGGCGACGACGGAGTTCCACCACGTGCTGCTCGGCCGCCACCCGTCTGCGATCCCAGTTCTGCCACTGCTGCCGGACGGTCTCGAGGCGCTGGTGGCGGTGCGTCTCTACCTCCGTCATGCGGGTGTGGGCCTCCAGTGCTCCATTGAAGCCCGCGAGCGCGGTCTCCGTTTGCTGCTGGCGCTCTCCCGCGGCCTGGGCGAGGGGTTCCACGTCGGTGTAGCTGCGGACCGCAGAGCGGGCCTCATCGAGCATCCGCTCGTGCAGGTCGCGCTCCTCGGCTAGACGGGCGTGTTCTTCGTTGAGTGACGCCTGCCTCGCCCGGACCTCGATGCTGGCGGCGAGGGCGCCGGCGTGGCGGTCTTGGGCAGCCTTGCGAGCCTGCTCGGCCGCGCGCCGGACCTCAATGGCGCGGTTCGAAGCGTTCCGGGCTTCGGCTGCTGCTGCGTCGGCCTTGCGTGCGCGTCCTTCGGCCGCGTCCACGCCGGCCTGGGCCTCTCCGCGTTCCCCTTCCGCCGTGTCGATTTCGCCGTGAAGTTGGTCGAACCGGTTCTTCTGCTGGAACCGCCGGGACACGGGAGTGGCATCGCCTGACGAGTGCGTGTACCCGTCCCACCGCCAGAGAGCGCCCGTGCGGTCGACCAGACGCTGTCCGGGAACGAGTTCGCGCTGCAGGGCATCGCCCGCTTCGTCGTCCACCACCCCGGTGAAGGTGAGCCGCCGCCGCAACGCCGCCGGGCCGCTGACGTATTTCGACAGCGGTACCGCGCCGGCAGGCAGGCTGGTTTCGGTGACCTCCCCCAGGTCATGCCAGGTCACCGGGCCGCCGGCGGGGTCCGCTTCCAGATCCTCGCCGAGTGCGGCGGCCGCCGCCCGTTCGAAACCAGGCTGAATCCGGACCAGCTGGGCCAAGGTGTTCGTGCTGCCCGCCTCCAGCTGCCTGGCGAGCGTGTCGCGTTCTGCCCGGAGGGGATCGAGGCGGCGGTCGGCCCTCAGCAGTTCGGCGCGGGCTGTCTCAAGAGCCTCGGCGGCCGCCTTGGTCACCTGCTCGGTTTCGGCCAGCTGCTTTCTCGCCGTCATTTCCGCGGCTTCTGCAATGTCTCCGCGAGAATCTGCGGCCTGAACGTCCGCCTCGAGCGCGTCCAGGTTCCCGAAGGGCGCCTGGTCCCCCGTCGTCAGGTCCTCAAGGGCGGCCTTGGTCGAGGCGATGCGCTTGCCCAGTCGATCGAGCGCGTCCGCTTTCTCGTCAACGTCCCGGGCCAGGGCCGCCGCCCGGGATTCCGCCCGTGCGAGGGCCCGCTCCGCTTCGGCCTGCGCCCCCTGCGCATCCTCCAGGGTTGCCCGCGCTTCGCCGAGTTGAGAATCGAGCGCGGTCTTGGTCTCGGCCTCATTCTGGTGTTCCGCCTCAATCGTGCTCTGCTCATCGTGCAGCGCGGCTTGTTCGCGCGCGATGTCGTGCTGGTTTTCCTGTACGCGGGCCAAGTCGTTTCGCGTCTGCGCGCACTCGGCTTCCAGCTGATGGTGCCGGGCGGCAACTTCATCGAGCTCGCGGTGCAAGAGGGCCCGTTCGTGCGCAATTCGCTGGACAGCGGCGCTGGCCTCCGCTTCCGCCTCCTGCAGCATGGGCAGCTTGTCCTGGAGGGAGGCTTGCCGCGAACTTTCCTCGGCTGCCGCCGTGGTGGCGGCGGCCACGTCCCGCTTGGTGTCCTCCAGTACCGAATGGGCCGCCTCGCCGTCTTCGCGGACTGCGCGCCAGCGGAGGAGGGAAAGCCTGGCGGCGGCCGTCCGCAACCGGTCGGATACCGAACGGTAGCGTGCGGCTTGGCGGGCTTGCCGCCGAAGCACGGCGAGTTGGGTCTGCTGGGCACCCAGCAGGTCATCGATGCGGGTCAGGTTCTCTTCGGTGGAACGGAGCCGCAGTTCGGCCTCGTGCCGCCGGGAATGCACGCCGACAATTCCTGCAGCCTCTTCCAAGAGCCGCCGCCGCTCCGCCGGTTTGGCGCGGATAATCGCGTCGACCTGCCCCTGCGCCACGATGGCATGCGAGCGGGCGCCGAGCGCGCTGTCGGCGAACAGCAACTGAACGTCGCGAGCCCGGACTTCCTGCTGGTTGACGAAGAAGGCGGAGCCTTGGCCGCGCCGGATCCGGCGGCAAATCTCAATGGTGTCCGAGTTGTTGAACGCGGGTGGAGCGCTTCTGTCCTCGTTGTCGATGACGATTCGGATCTCGGCGAGGTTGCGGGCGGGGCGAGCCGCAGAGCCGTCGAAGATGACATCGTCCATTTCGGCGGCACGCACGCTCCGCGGCGCATGCTCTCCCATCGCCCAGCGGAGGGCTTCGACCAGATTCGACTTGCCGCAGCCGTTTGGGCCGACGACGCCGGTCATGCCGGTGCCGATTTCAAATTCCGTTTCTTCGACGAAAGACTTGAACCCGGTCAGGGCGACGCGCGTCAATCGCACCGGAGGCACTCCGTGGAGACTGCCGCAAATATACCACTGCGGTGGAAATGACACAGCATTTGGTAGTTCAGGGCAGAATCTGACCCATATGGCGTGTACCCTTCTGCTGCATCAGACGGGAGAGCAGGTTGCCGGCGAGCCTCGGTTGACCGGTCTGGGGTGATGGACGATCCTCCACGCCATGCAGATTGAGCCCTTCCTCCCTTCGATCGAGTTCGGCGCGCGGATCACCGGTGTCGATCTCGGCTCCATGGACGACAAGATCTTTGCGGAGTTCGAGGCTGCCGCGAATCGGTACGCGGTACTGGTGGTTCCCGACCAGATCATGGACGATTCCACGCAGTTGGCCTTCAGCCGTCGGTTCGGCCCGCTGGAAACCGGCATTCTGGAAGACAGCGTCGCGCACGGCTTCCCGCCCGAAATCCAGCATCTCGGGAACATGGACGCCAACGGGCGCTGCCATGCGGTCGACAGCAAGAAGGTGATCTACGACCGCGGCAATCAGTCGTGGCATTCCGACAGTTCGTTCAAGACCGTGCCGGCCAAGTTCTCCATTTTGTCGGCGCGCATTCTTCCGGCCGAAGGCGGAGGCACGGAATTTGCCGATGCCCGGGACGGGTACGAAAGCTGGACCGGCGGTGAGCGAGGCGTCGACAAGGAAGAGCTCGTGGACGAAATCTGTGCCCACAGCATCATCTATTCGCGCATGCGCAATACTGGCGACATCTTCGACGAGTCCGAGAAGGCCACGCTGCCGGGTTCGCGGCAGCGTCTCATCCGTCGCCACCCCGCGACCGGAAGGCGCAACTTCTACGTGGGGTCGCACGCGGCATACATCGAGGGCTGGGAAGAGCAGCGCAGTCGCGACCTGTTGGACGAGCTGATCGACTGGTGCGTGCGGCCCGAGCGCGTGTATTCGCACACTTGGAACGAGGGGGACGTGGTCCTGTGGGATAACCGACGGGTGATGCACCGTGGCAAGCAATGGCCGGAAGGCGAGTACATCCGGGTCATGCACAGGAGCACGGTGGCGGGAGACGCCCCGTCGGTCGACGAGCCCAACTGAGTTGGCGGCCACGCCGCCCGTCAATCCCTAACCGACCGGGTCTGGTCCCGGGCCTCGCCGGCAGGGCCCCGGAACCGACTGCCGGGCGTTGCGCAACGCGGCCACCGGGCGGGCGGTTCGGCGACGGTCATGCGTGGCCACGTGCCGAACCCGGCTGCGGTGGCATTCGGACGACTTTCTGGCTGCACAGAGCAGGCATCGCCGCGAATCTCCTGCAATGCGGAGTTCTGGCCGGCACCCGTGAGCCGGGTCCAATGAAAGAAAGACGGGGGTGGGGAAGCAGGATCGGTTTGCCCCCATGAGTTGACAATCCCCAGCCCCTGCTCCATGAAACGGTGCAGATGGTGCCCTGTAACCGGGGCCAAAATGGGAAACCGGTGTGAATCCGGTGCTGTACCCGTAACTGTCAGCCGGGAGCCGATGGCCACGCATGCCACTGGGAGTTGATCCTGGGAAGGCGGCCAAAGGCATGGAGCGGCGAGCCAGGAGACCTGCCATCGCGTCGTTCGTCCGGGGGCCGGGAACAGCCCAGCGGGCGGGAAAGCGCAAGCGCCTTTCCTAAGTAGCGACACCCGAATCGGCCCGGCCGTCCGCGCTGGCGTTAGTGGGGCCGTCTGGCGTTGCGATGCGCACCTCCGCGACGGGCGGCGAGGTGCGGCATGGATTGGCCCCATGTCACACAGAAACATTGTTCTTGGCGCGGCAGCATTGGCTGTCGCGGTACCTACCGCCGCGCTCACCGAAGGCGGCGACGAGAAAGCCCTCGATCACATCGTGGTGGAAGGCTCCCGGCTCGGTCAAACGCTTCCCGAAACCGGGTCCAGCGTCACCGTCATTACGGCCGCCAACATCGCGGCGCTCGGATTCGGTTTTGTGCTAGATGCAGTGGGCTTGGCTCCGGGCGTGACCATCAACTCCAATGGAAGCTTCGGGGGCGTCGCCAGCGTGCGGATTCGTGGCGCCGGCAGCGAACAGACGCTCGTGCTGCTCGATGGGGTGCCGGTGAATGATCCCTCGGCACCCGGGGGCGGTTTCAACTTTGCCCGCCTCGATGCCGCCAACATTGAGCGGATCGAAATTCTGAAGGGGGCGCAGTCCACGTTTTGGGGAACGGACGCGATCGGCGGCGTGGTGTCCATTACCACGAAGCGTCAGGAAAAGGAGTTGGGCGGGAGCGGCTTTGGCGAATATGGGTCGTTCGATACGTTTCGGGGAGGAGCGTCGGTCGGCCGCGCGAACGATCGGGGCGAAGCCCGGTTCGGGTTCACGAGCACGGAATCGGGCGGGATATCCAAGGCCGACGAACGCAACGGCAACCCGGAGGAAGATCCCTACCGCGCTCGCACGCTGTTCGCACGGGGAGGGTGGCTTCTCGGGCCAAACGCCCGCCTCGACGCGGGTGCGCAATGGAGCGAGGCTGATACGGCATTCGACAGCTATTCCCCAGAGGGGCAGGGCAGCATCGCGGACGGCGATGAGGATGACGAAACCACGGAGTTCACGGGCCATCTTCGCCTGAGTTGGCCGTGGTTCGACGGACGGCTCGCGAACGCCGCATCGATCGGATATGCCAACATAGAGCGGCAGAGCCTGGCGGGCGGGTTGCCGACCTTCACGGCCGATGGCGAGCGACGGATCTTGCGCTACCAGGGCACATTCGCCGTGGACGAACAGAACACCCTGGCTTTTGGCGCCGAACGCGAGGAGACTGCCGCCAACGGCGACCGGGCGTCACTGGACGGCTACTTCGCGCTCTACGAAGTGAAACCGGTGCAGGCACTGGTCCTGACGGCCGGATGGCGCGTCGATGAACACCGGCAGTTCGATACGGAAGCGGCCGGGCGCCTGGCGGCGGCCTGGGCACCAAACGATTCGGTCACGCTTCGGGCCAGCTGGGGTCAAGGCTTCAAGGCGCCGACCATCTTTCAGCGGACCTTTTTCTGCTGCGGAGCGAGTGAACCCAATGCCGGATTGCGCGCGGAGAGATCGGTGTCATTCGATGCGGGCATTAACTGGCGCGCCGTGAACGGTCAGGTCACCGTCGGGGCAACCTACTTCGAGCAGCGTACGGAAGATCAAATCGACTTTTCCTTCGTGATCGGGGGTTATGAGAATATTGCCAGGGTCGAGTCCCGCGGTGTGGAGATTGCAGGGCGCTACCGGATGACCGATTGGCTCACGCTGGGCGTCGAATATGCCTACATCGATGCGAGGCAGGGCACCGGGGAGCCGCTTGCTCGCCTACCGAAGCATTCTGGTGATGTGGCCGTCACGTTCACGCCGGATGGGCCGTTCTCAGGAACGGTATTGCTGCGCCACAACGGAACCGAGCCGGCGTTGAACGGCGCGACCCTCGGAAGCTGGACCCGCGTCGACATCGTTGGCGCCTACGTTCTTTCCGAGAGCCTGGCGCTCTTTGGCCGGATCGAGAACCTCTTTGACCGGGCGTATCAGCAGGTCCTGGGCTACGGGACACCGGGCCTGTCTGGATCGCTCGGTCTGCGGTTACGGTACTAGGGCTGTCGCGGATGCGATCGGCAAGCCCGGGCAGGAAACAGAATGTCTCCTGGACCGGCTTTTGCAGCGATTCCCCGGGCGTCCCGGGGAATTGCGCGTCGCGCGGGCCGCAGCCCCAGGAAAGGGCCTCCCGTGATCTGAACCGGCGATGCGACGGCGGGTCCTTTGGTGCCCGTCAGGATGCCACGGATCCGGCCGGCCTTCTTCGCCCGGCACCGCGCACGCAGGGAGCGACCACCGTCGTGGCTCGGATCATTCTTGACACGGTTGGGACTGGACGAAGCCTCAAGTTTCCCTGCTGCTTGTCAAAGTGAACTGATGCAATTTGTCTTGCTGGCAATAGTTTTTCTTGATTAGATCAACTCGACTGGGACACCGGTTTTGTTGCGCTCCAGTAACCTGCTCCTATAATTTGGATTGTCAGGTGGGTCGTCGGGCTCCGTGCAAATCCCGGCCCCAGGCGCACCGCCGCACCTTCACTTCGTTATCCCAACGCAGCTGAGCCGAACTTCAGGCGCGTCGGGCTGCAACCCTTAAGACCCGGAGTTCTCGCATGTCTCTTCGTATTGGTGACGTGGCTCCCGACTTTGTCGCGGAGACGACGGTCGGGCAAATCAGCTTCCACGAGTGGATCGGCGATTCATGGTGCGTGCTGTTCTCGCACCCCAAGGACTTTACCCCGGTCTGCACCACGGAGCTCGGATACATGGCACGCCTGCAGCCGGAGTTTGAGCGCCGGAACTGTAAGGTCATCGGGCTCAGCGTGGACCCGGCCGACCGTCACCAAGAATGGTCGAAGGACATCGCTGAGGTGACAGGGCATGCTCCGAACTACCCGCTGATCGGCGACACGGACCTCGCGGTTTCGAAGCTGTACGGCATGCTCCCGGCCGACACTGCCGGAGGTTCCGAAGGGCGGACGCCGGTCGACAACGCGACCGTTCGCACGGTCTTCGTGATCGGTCCCGACAAGCAGATCAAGCTGATGCTGTCCTACCCGATGAGCACGGGCCGAAATTTCGACGAGATTCTCCGGGTGATGGATTCGCTCCAGCTTACGGCGAACCACAAGGTGGCGACTCCGGTCAACTGGAAGAACGGCGAAGACGTCATCATCGTCCCGGCTGTCCCAGACGAGGAGGCGCGGAAGCAGTTCCCTGACTGGAAGGCGCCGAAGCCGTACCTGCGGATCGTGCCGCAGCCGAACTGATCCGCCGGGCCTGAACGCGAGGCGCATTCGAACTGGCGTCGCGCGACGCACTCGAACGCGCTGCCGGCCTGTCCATGCCCATGGGTGTTGGCAGGGGATGATCGGTAGCGGGCGAGCGCAGGCGGTTGCCCGGTCCGACCACGTCATCGCTCCGTGATTCGAGTCACGGGGCGGGTATCCTCGCTGGCGGCGACGGGCGGCATCGACCATCCGATCCGAAGGCGGTTCGCGGTCAGCTGCGGCGAGAGGCCCGCTCTCTCGACGCCGGTAGTTCGTCCAGGGCGGTGCTGCGTGCCGCGTTCCAGGCAATTGCCGCCGACGATTGCCAAGCTGCATGAACGACCCTGGGGCAGGAGCCTTGGGAGGCAAGATGTCGAAGTTGTCGCGAATCGCCGTAGTGGGCCTGATCGTGGCTTGCGCGGTGCCGTTGGCGCGTGCCGTCGAACTCCCGCCGGTGCAGCAGCTGCAGGAGCGCATGGCGACACCGGCAGTGGCCGCGGCGGTGTTCGAGCCGCACCTGAGTGCGGGGGGCCGTCGCGTCGTCGTCGAGTACGTCGGGTATCCCGCGGCGGACGTCCTGGGGCATGTCTTTGGCGAAGGCTGGCACGAACGGGCAGAAATCGTGGAGTTCCGGGCACTGGACGGATACGTGTCGCGGATTGCCGTTGGACGGTTTCTGACGGAAAACGGCTTTCTCGTGTTTGCCAGGACCGACGGCTCGTCCTTCACGGTCGACAACCTCCTGCAGAACGAAAGCGACGTGCCGTTGGGTCCCTACTATCTCGTGTGGGACAACATTGCCAATCCTTCACTGCTTGCGGAAGGAGGCCGAAACTGGCCCTACCAGGTCACGGAAATCAATCTCGTCACGCTCTCCGACGGGATGCTGGTACCAGAGGGCCTTGACGAGCGGCTGCGCGCAGGTGCGGAGCTCGCGAAGGAACACTGCCTGAGTTGCCATCAGGTGAACGGCTTTGGCGGGAACAAGTTTCCGGGCAATCTGGCGGCGATTGCGAGGGGCCTCCCGAGGGACGATTTCGTACAGCTCGTGTTGCAGCCGTCGTCGGTGCGCAGTAGCGCCACCATGCCGGCGCTCGCAAGGACCCTGCCGGATGCCGAGCGTCGGCACATGGCAGGGACGCTGTTCGACTATTTGAACGCGGTGCCGGTGCTGGAGTAATGCGCGGTTGACATCGAACGCGGTTCGGTTTGAGGCTCGGCCATACAGCGGTCCCGGAGCTTCTGTGGGAGTTCATTCCCCGCGGATGGTGCGCGGCAGCCACAGCGCGAGCTCCGGCCAGAACAGAACGATGGCCAGACCAGCGACCTGCAGGGCGATAAACGGCCACATCGCCTGATAGATGTGCCCCAGCTTGATGTGGTCCGGCGCCACGCTCTTGAGGTAGAAGGCGGCCGGCCCGAACGGCGGGGTCAAATAGCTCGTCTGCATGTTCATGCAGAAGAGGATCCCGAACCAGACCGGGCTGTAGCCGAGTGAGGCCACAACGGGCACGAAGATCGGCATGGTGAGCAGGCAGATCCCGATCCAGTCCATGAACAGGCCAAGCACCAGCAGGATGCCCATCATCACGACGATGATCCCGAGCGGCGGGAGCGGGAGGCCCGTGATGAGGTCTTCGACGAACGTGTTGCCGCCCATCAGGTTGTAGGTACCGATGAGCGCGGTGGCCCCGAAGGTGATCCAGAGCAACGTCCCGCACGTGTTCATCGTCTGGAAGAGCGCGTCGCGGAGCATTGCCCAGGAAAGCTCGCGGCGCACCCATGCCGAAGCGATGGCCCCGAGGGCACCCATTCCGGCAGCTTCGCTTACCGAGGCGATCCCGAGATAGATCGAACCCAGCACCCCGGCCCCGACGGCAATCGGGAGGACGAGACCCTTCAGCAATCGAAGCTTTTCCGCGCGCGGCAAGGTCCGCTCTTCGATGGGCGCCGCCGGTCCCAGGGCGGGGTTCAGGTGGCAGCGGACCGTGATGTATGTCACGTACAGGGTGGCCAGCAGCAGACCGGGGACAATCGTGGCGATGAACAGCTGGCCGATATCCACGCCCGCAGTCAGTCCGTAGATGATCAGCACGATGCTCGGCGGGATCATGGTGCCGAGTGAGCCGCCGGCACAGATGGTGCCGATCGCGAGGCTGCGGTCGTAGTGCAGCCGCAGCATCTGCGGCAGCGCGACGAGCCCTAGCAGGATGATTTCGCCGCCGATGATGCCGGTCATTGCCGCCATCAACACGGCAACCGCCATGGTCTGGATGGCAAGTCCGCCGCGGAGTCCGCCGGCCCAGATATGCATGGCCCGATACAGGTCCCGGGCGACGCCGGACCGTTCCAGGACGGACGCCATCAGAATGAACATCGGCACAGCGACGAGGACGAATTCCCGAACGAAGCTGAAGATCCGGCTCTCGATCAGATAGAGCCCGGGCAGCCCGAAGTAACCGAAAGCGAACGCCAGCGCGACGAAACCGGTGACGAATGCCAGGGGCAGCCCGAGCACCAGCAGAAAGGCCATCGCCCCGACCAGGACGACGGTGGCGAGTTCGATTCCCATCGAGTGCGGGGGTTCAGTCGCGCCCGCGAATGGCGCGGGTCAGGTGCACTGTGCCCAGGACGAACATCGCGACGCAGGCGAGCGCCAGGGACGTCTTCACGATCGGCGGCAGTGGCAGGCGAGAGGCCGTGCCCGCCGTTTCCATGATCAGGATGGAGCCCCACGCGTCGACGGCCGTCTGTGCCCCGAGCAGGCCGACAAAGGTCAGCACGATGACCCCGTTCAAAATGTCGATTCCGCGCCGCACCATCGGCGGTAAACGGTCATAGATCAGCGTCACCCGGATATGGGCCCGGCGCTCCATCGTGTAGAAGCCGCTCATCACGAACCCGACGGCCGCCAGAATCGTGATGACATCGTGCGCCCACACGGTCGGAGCCCCAAATCCGTAGCGGGCGACCACCTCGAACGCGATAATCGCCATGCAGGCGAAGAACAGGTAACTGAAGATTTCACCTGCCCGACGGCAGACCCTCTCCGCAGCCGTGTTACCCGACTTCATATCGTAAGAGTGCCAGGCGTCTACTTGGCGAGCAGGCCGAGTTCCCGGAGGAACGCGATCTGGGCGGTGTAAGCGGCTTCGGCTTCGGCGCTGCGCGTACTCCAGTCCGCCCAGATTCCGGTGGCGATCTCGCGGAGCCGCGAGCGTTCCTCCATGGGCCAGTCGATGATCTCGATCCCGTCCGCCTTGGCCGCGGCAACGTCGGCGAGGTCCCGGAGCTCAAGTCGGTACGTGATGTCGCGGCTGAAGTTCCAGACGGCCGCCTCGACGATGGCCTGGACGTCGGGTGGCAGGGCCTGCCAGCGGTCCGGGTTAACGGCGACGTCGATGACCGGCATCGAATGGATGCCGGGATATACCGGGTACCGTGCGATGCGATGGAACCCGAGCTGGTGGTTCATCGAGAACGTCGCCCAGTCGGCAGCGTCCACCACGCCCCGTTCGATCGCCGTGAAGACTTCGGCGGCCGGCAGGTTGACCGGTGCCGCCCCGACCTCGCTGAAGATGTCCTGGGCCATGCCTTCCGGGGCGCGGATCTTGATTCCGCTGAGGTCGTCGACACGCCGGAGCGGGATCGTCGAGACGAGTGCTTCCTTGCCCGTGGCGGCGCCGCCGATGTAGTGCACACCGTACTGCGCGTAGAGGTCCCGCAGGAGTCCGTCGCCGCCCCCGCGCCGCAGGAACAGGAACATTTCCTCGGTGTGGTTGTAGGCGGCGATCAGGTCGCCAAGGAGCGCGAAGGCCGGATTCTTCCCCGAAAAGTAGACCGTGGCCGTGACCTGGCCTTCAAGGATGCCGGCACCGACGGCGTCAAGCGTCTCGCTGTACTGCACGACCGAGCCCACGGGCAGCAGTTCAATTTCCAGCCGTCCACCGGTCAGCGGGCCGATGCTGTCCGTGAACTCCTTCATGATCTTGAATGCGATTTCGCCGGCCTGGGTGGCTGCTTGCATCTTCCAATGCACGGTCTCCGTCTGGGCGGACGCGGCCCCGGCGGCGGTGAGGACGCCTGCCACTAGCAGGGAGGCGACTGGGCGACGGGCACGCATCATTGGTCCAGCAGTCCGATCTGCCTGAGGAAGGCTAGGTGCGATTGATAAATGCGACCGGCCATCTCGCTGCGGGCGCCGTACTCGGCCCAGACCTTCTGGGCGGCTTCCCGGAATTTCCGGCGATCGGCCTCGGACCAGCGGATCAGCTCGATTCCCTTGGCGTCGGCATCCCGGATCACTTCCGCATCCTGCATGGCGATCGTTTCAACCATGTCGAGTGCAAAGGTCCGCACCGCCAGCGCCACGATCCGCTGCAGGTCGTCCGGCAGTTCGTCCCATCGTTCCTGGCGAACGGCGACGTCGGTCAACGGCAGCGAATGGAAGCCCGGGAACAGCGGGTATGGCGCGATCTGGTGGAATCCCAGTTCATCGTTCATGCCGATCGACCCCCAGTCGGCGGCATCCACGACGCCGCGCTCCAGCGCCGTATAGACCTCGGCACCGGGGAGGTTGACCGGCGCCGCGCCGATTGACGCGAAGATCTCCTGGCTCATGCCCTCTGGGGCCCGGATCTTGACTCCCCGGAAGTCCTCGAGGGTGCGGATCGGCGTCTTGGCCGGAATCGATTCCGCCGCCCACGGCACGCCCCCGATGTAGTAGAGGCCGTAGCGGGCGAACAGTTCGCGGGCGAGCTCCATGCCGCCGCCGTATTCGAGCCACATGAGAATCTGGCGCGGGGACTCGTAAGCACCGTTGAGGTCGGCAAGCAGCGCGAACGCCGCATCCTTGCCCGAGAAATACCCGGTGCCGCCGTTCTGTCCGTCGAGAATCCCCGCACTGACCGCGTCCAGGGTCTCGTGGTAGGCGACCACCGCGCCGACCGGCAGGGGTTCGATGATCAGCCGACCGCCGCTCATGGCAGCGACGCGGTCACAGAAGCGGGCGAAGACCTCCTGGTTGATGCTGCCGGCCTGCCAGGGCGACTGCATCTTCCACCGGATCTCGGTCTCGGCCTGGGAAGGCTCCGGTTCCGGCTCGGGCGCCGTGGCGACCTCTTCGGATGGCGGGCTCCTGAGAAGCAGCGCGCCGATCAGGATGCCGGCGCCGACCGCCAGCGCACCAGCGATGATGTAACGACGGGATCGATTCATGATGCAGTTCAGCCCGGGACGGTCCCGAGGCTGCCGTGCGTGCCCCGGTAGAGGATCTTGGTATGCACCTCGAGCAGGTGGCGATGTCGATCGAGCGCCGCCGGATCGAGATCACGTTCCGGCCGGGGCTCAGGGGCGAAGTGGCGGTAACGGTCCTCCCCGCGCACCAGCGTCGCCGAGTCCTCGTCGCTGTAGAGCTGACGGAGGTGGGGAGCCGCATAGCGGATGGCGTACCCGATCCGTCGGTCGTTCGATTGGTTGGCTCGCGAGCCGTGGATCAGCCGCACGTGATGGAGCGACATTTCGCCCGGTTCCAGCACCACGTCGACGGCAGCGTGGTCGTCGACCTCTGCCTGGACCACTTGTCCGCGCGACAGCATGTTGTCCGCCGCATGGGTATCCGCATGGCTGATCTGCTCGGTGTGTGTGCCCGGCACCACGCGCATGCAGCCGCTCGCGACCGTGCTCGGACTGAGCGCGATCCAGGCCGTACAGATGTCCGGACCGGAAAGGCCCCAGTAGGTCGCATCCTGGTGCCACGAGACGTAGGCAGGATCGCCGGCTTCCTTGGTGAAGAAGTTCGAAGCCCAGCACAGGACGTCGTCACCGAGAACTTCCGACACCGGGCCGGTGATGCGAGGGTCGCAGACCAGGTCGTAAAGCCACGGGTACAGCAGATGCGGCTTGAACTTGAGCCCGCCCTCCAGCTTTCCTCCCGCCGCCGCTTCGGCTGCTTCCAGCCTTGCCCTCAGGGCTGCCGCCTCGTCGGCCGGCATCGCGCGGAGCGGGTGGAGGGCGCCATCCCGCCGGTAGGTCTCGACCGCGTCTGGCCCGGCCGTCTCCGCCATGGTCATGTTTCCTCCGCGAGTTTCCGGGCGCAGACTACCACGGTCGGTTCCCGGTCCCAGATTAGAAGGACTAAGATGTCCGCATGAGCTCCATCGACCGTGTGGAAATCCACGTCTTCACCTTCTCGCTTCCCAACCTGGGATTCGGGCAGGGCCGCGGCTCCGGGGTAGGCAACGTCGTCTACGAGCAGGGCGCCACGATCACGCCAACGCGATTCGCCGTCAGGGTCTACAGCAACGACGGCGCCGTCGGGTCCTACGTTACGCACTGGGTGGGCACCCGGGCCGCGCTGGGGCAGGCGGAGATGCTGGCGCCGATGCTGATCGGGCGCGATCCGGCGCATCGCGAGGCTCTCCACGACGACATGAAGCGCGAGTTGCGCGCCTATGACCACATGGGACAGGGGACGATCGACCTGGCGCTCTGGGATCTGGCCGGTCGGCAGCACGGCATGTCGGTAGCCGCCATGCTGGGCGCGTTTCGCGAGCGGCTGCCCACGTACGCGAGCACGTACCACGGGCAGTCGACCCCCGGCGGACTGGATACGCCGGAAGCGTTCGCCGACTACGCGGCCGCCTGTCAGGAGCGCGGCTTCCACGGCTTCAAGATCCACGGTTGGAACGACGGCGATGTCGCCCGTGAATCGGACAACCTCCGGCAGGTGCGGGCCAGGGTGGGCGATGGCATGCCGATCATGCTGGATGCCGCCTGCGAGCTTCGCACGTGGATGGATGCCCTGGCGGTGGGACGTGTGTGCGACGAGGTCGGCTGCTTCTGGTACGAGGATCCGTACCGCGACAGCGGCGTCTCGACCACCGGGCACCGGCGCCTGCGGGAGCGCCTCAAGACGCCGATTCTGGTGAGCGAACACATCCGGAGCGTCGAGGAGAAGGCGGAGTTCCTGCTCGGCGGCGGCTGCGACATGATCCACGTCGATCCGGAGTATGACCTGGGTATTACCGGCGCGATGAAGATCGTGCACGTGGCGGAGGCCTTCGGGCTCGACATCCAGGTGCACGCGTGCGGACCGGCGCACCGGGCTGTGGCCGCGACCGCACGCAACACGCATTTCTACGAGATGGCGCTGATCGGCCCGGACATGCCGAATTGCGTGCCGCCCGTCTACGACGCGGGGTACTCGGACCAGCAGGAGGATCTGCCGGCCGACGGCTGCGTGCCGGTTCCGGGCGGTCCCGGTCTCGGCGTCGAATACGACTGGGACTTCATCGAGCGCAACCGGACGGATCTGCTCGTCTGGCCGTGATCCTGCGTCGTGCGGCGCGTAGTGCGGCACTACCGGCCCTGCTGATATCCGCCGCCTGTCTCGCACTGGGCGGGGCTGCCACCGCAGAGCCCGGGGTTGCGCGGGACAGCTTCTCGAAACCGCTGCCCAATCTCTCTGGCGACGAACTGACCCGATTCGCCCTTGGCCGGGCGCAGTTCCGAACGATCCGGCTGTCCGGTGCGCGCGCGGACGGGAGCGGCGGCCTCGGACCGGTTTTCAATCGTACATCGTGCTCGGGCTGCCATGTTCGAAACGGCCGGGGCCGCCCGCCGGAGGACGCCGACGGCCCGCTGACGACCATGGTCATTCGGCTGGGCCCTGGATCGAAGTACGGGAGGCAGCTCAACGACAAGGCGATACCCGGTGTGGAGTCCGAGGGACGAGCCGTATTCCAGCCAAATCCGATCGTGCACGTCGAGCTGGGCGGCGTGAACTGGCCTCTGCGCTCGGCCCGTCTCGCCGTTCGTGAACCGGCGCTCGGCCCGCTGGCACCGCATGTGGAGCTCTCGCCACGGGTGGCTCCGCAGATCGCGGGCATCGGTCTTCTGGAGCGTATTCCGGACGCGGTGCTGTCGGAGCTGGCTGATCCGGACGACCGGAACGGCGATGGCATCTCCGGGCGCCGCGGCGGGAACGGTGCCGGGCGGTTCGGCTGGCGGGCTGAGGTTGCGACTGTCAAGGCCCAGGTCGCCGAGGCCCTGCATGAGGATATGGGCGTGACCAGCACGCTCCGGCCTTCGGTGAACTGTGCCGCCGGGCACGCCGCGTGTACCGCTCGGGCCGGCGGTGGGATCGAGATCGACGCCAAAGCGTTCCGGGCCCTCGTGACGTATGTCAGCAACCTGGCCCCGCCGGCGCCGCGTGTCTCGCCCGCTGCCGACGCCGGCAGCGAGGTTTTCGATGCCATCGGGTGTACCGCTTGCCACGTCGCGGAATGGGAGCTAGAGGCCTCACCCGTCGGGGTGATCCGTCCGTATACGGATCTGCTCCTGCACGATCTTGGCCCCGCGCTCGCGGACCGACGGGTCGACGGGAGCCTCGGCAACCGGGAGTGGCGGACGGCACCTCTCTGGGGGATCGGTCAGATCTTCGCCGTGAACGGTCATCGTCGGCTGCTGCACGACGGGCGCGCGCGGGGTTTCGTCGAGGCCATCCTCTGGCATGGAGGGGAGGCAGCCTCCGCCCGCGATCGATTTCGGGCTCTACGGCCCGCGGACCGGGCAGCGTTGCTTGCATTCCTGGCTTCGCTGTAGGCGGGGCTCCCGCCGCGCACGATCGGTACGGGGCCAGGGATCTCTGCTGCGGAGTTTCAGTGACTCGACGTGGAAGCGACCTGGCGCTTGGCTTTCTTGGCGGCCGAAAGTCCACGTCAGAGGAACGCAACCGGGTGGAATGGCGGGGGAGCGGGCTGTATAGTCGACATCGTGCACTCAGACTGCATAATATTGATCATGCCGTGACCGAATCTTACATCGCCCGCTCTATCGAGCCGGTTCTGAAAAGAGCAGCCGACGAATTCCCCGCTGTCGCCGTCACTGGTCCGCGACAGTCCGGGAAGACGACGCTCTTGCAACAGCTGTTCGGCGAGTCCCACCGATATGTCTCCCTGGAGCCGCCAGACATTCGCGCAGCGGCGAATGCCGACCCCCGTGCATTTCTCGAAATGTTCAGACCCCCGGTCATCTTCGACGAGGCGCAAAATGCGCCAAGTCTGTTCCCTTACATAAAAGAGAGGATCGACGCCGATCGACACAATGCCGGGCAGTACCTGTTAACGGGCGCACAGAACCTGTCGTTAGCGGAAGACATCAATGAGTCGCTCGCCGGTCGCATTGCGATGCTGTGCCTGCTGCCGCTTTCCCGACGGGAGGCGGAAGGACGACCGGACCTCCTCCTGCCGTGGGAAACACAGCGCTCGCCTGCTCCTGCCGGGCGTTTCGCCTACGACGAACTCTGGAAGGCATTCCTGAGAGGTGGGTTCCCCGAACTCTGCGCCCATCCGAATCGCGATGTCGCTCTATGGCACGGCAGCTATATCCAGACCTATCTGGAGCGGGACGTGCGTGCTCTCCGGCACGTTGGCGATCTCACGGGGTTCCACAGTTTTCTGCAAGTCCTCGCGGCCCGAAGCGGCCAATTGCTGAACCTCACCGGCATTGCGCGTGATCTGGGTTTGGCCGTCAATACGATCAAGGCTTGGATATCCGTGCTGGAAGAGACCTACCAGGTGTTTGTGCTCCGCCCGTACCACGCCAATGTCGGGAAGCGACTCGTCAAGACCGCGAAAGTGTATTTCACGGACACCGGAACGCTATGCCATCTCGCGGGACTCCGGGATGCCGGACATGCGGCATCCGGTCCGATGGGGGGCGCCATCATGGAGACAGCGGTACTTTCGGAGATCGTGAAGGCGTCGACTCACCGGGGAATTGCACCGCAGGTGTTCTTTTGGCGAACCCTGGCGGGAACCGAGGTTGATCTCGTCATGGTGAGTGAAGGGAAGCTGGTGCCCATCGAGGTCAAGCTCTCCGCGACGCCGAGGCCCGGGATGGCGGCCTCGATACGCACGATGCGAGCGGACTTCGGGGATCGGGCCATGGCCGGATACGTGGTCCATCCGGGAGACGTCCAGTTACCGTTGGGTCCGGGCGTGACCGCCCACCCATTCGCGGGCCTATGATGGTCGTGGCCCGTCTCCACGAGAGCAGGCCACGGCGATTTGGACGATGCCCGTGTCGATCGGCCGGACGCCGGTCCGGGCGTGGCCGCCACGGCGTCTCGCGAAAGCCGTCATCGTCGAACGCAGTTCCTCGTCGTGGGGCCGGGCGATTTACCTGCTATCCGTCGTCACGACGCACTGAGCGCGTGGTGCCGGGCTACCGGCTTGTACTGTTCAAACGATGTGCGGCCGGTTACTTGGAATGATGCAACCTAGTTCTGACACACCTTCGACTGGAACCGCCAGCGGCGGTCCCGGCGGTGCCCTGTCCGGCCGCTTGCGGGTACCCGGCGACAAGTCGATCTCCCACCGCGCCCTGCTGATTTCGGCCCTCGCGGTCGGGGAATCGTGTGCTGACGGCTGCCTGGAATCAGACGATGTCCTCGCGACGCGGGCGTGCCTACAGACGCTCGGTGTCGACATCCTGAGAACCGCTCCGGGTTCCTACCGGATTCACGGCGTTGGCACGCACGGTCTGGCCCCGCCGGACGGCATTCTGGACTGCGGCAACAGCGGTACGGCCGCCCGCCTGCTGGCGGGAGTGCTGGCCGGACACGCTTTCCCGGCAGTCCTCACCGGCGACGCCTCGCTGCGGCGCCGGCCCATGCGGCGAGTGATCGACCCACTCGAGGCCATGGGGGCGGAGTTCAGCACGGCCGAGGGCGGCAGGCTGCCGATGACCGTTACGGGCACCGACGATCTGCTGCCGGCGACTTGGACGAGCGCGGTGGCATCCGCGCAGGTGAAGACGTGCGTGCTGCTGGCGGGACTGCACGCGAGCGGGACCACGACCGTGGTCGAGCCCCGCCAGAGCCGCGACCACGGCGAGCGCATGCTGCGCGGCTTTGGCGCCGCCGTGTCGGCAAGGGCCGTCGACGACGGCCTGGCGGTTTCGGTGGAAGGCAATGCGTCACTGCGCCCCACCGCTATTGCGGTCCCGGGAGACGTGTCGTCAGCGGCTTTTCCACTGGTGGCAACGCTGCTCACCGACGGTTCCGACTTGGAACTGGAAGGAGTTGGCGTCAACCCGACCCGCACGGGAATCCTCGACGCGCTACGCGCCATGGGCGCCGACATCGAGGAAGAGCGGGTCGAGGGCGCCGGCACCGAGCCGATCGCCAACCTCCGGGTCCGCGGCCGGGGCGGCCGTCTGCGGGCGGTCGATCTCGGGCCGGAGTACGCACCGAGAACCATCGACGAGTATCCCGCGCTGGCAATGGCCGCTGCCTGTGCAGAAGGCGTCAGCCGGTTCCGCGGTCTCGGCGAGCTTCGGGTCAAGGAGAGCGATCGGCTGGAAACGCTCCGGGCGGGTCTGCAGGCTGCGGGCGTCTCGGCTCGCATCCAAGGTGACGATCTCCTGATCGAGGGCACCTCACGCCCCCGTGGAGGCGTCAGGATCGACTCTTCCCTCGATCACCGGATCGCCATGGCGTTCCTGGTCCTGGGGACTGCTTGTGCGGCGCCCATCGAAGTCACCGGCGCCGCAACGATACGGACCAGCTGGCCCGCATTCGGAGAGGCCATGCGGCAGCTTGGCGCCGCCATCGACACCGGGGCCGCGGCCGCATGATCATTGCGATCGACGGGCCAGCGGCGGTCGGAACCGGCACGCTGGCCCGCGGGCTGGCCGCGCGGTTCAATTTGGGCCACCTCGACAGCGGGCTCCTGTACCGGGCCGTGGCGGCGCGGGTGCTTGCGGGCGGCGGCGGCGGCCACGATCCCGATCAGGCGGCGGGAGCGGCCCGGGCAGTGGCGATGACGGAACTGGCGGAACCGGCGCTACGGCGCGAAGACGTGGGCCGGGTCGCATCGATGGTGGCGGTGCACCCGGCAGTGCGGCAGGTGCTGCTTGGACGCCAGCGGGACTTTGCCCGTCGTCCGCCGGCCGGGACGGACGGCGCCGTCCTTGACGGGCGTGACATCGGCACGGTGGTCCTGCCCGATGCCGACGTGAAGTTTTTCCTGACCGGATCGCTGGACGTCCGGTTAGTTCGGCGGGTCAAAGAGTTGCGGGCTCGTGGAGAGCCGTTTATACAAGCCCGTGTTGAGCAGGACATGCGAGAGCGTGACCAGCGCGACCGGTCTCGCGCGGCAGCACCGCTAGCGGCCGCTACCGACGCGCATGTGATCGATACCACCGAAATTGACGCCGAGGCCGTGCTCGAGACGGCCTGTCGGCTGGTGAGGTCGAGTCCGAGGATCTCACGCACCAAGGTTCGCCGGAAGAGCGGCGCGCCATCGGACACCGCCCAGAAGGTGCGGAGCCAGGAGAGCCCATGAGCAACACAGTGCCGTCTGCCGAGACGCACCCCGCTTTCGAGGAGAACTTCGACGAGCTGTTTGCGGCGTCGATCGCCGCCACCGAGAAACGTGAAGGCACCGTTGTGGTCGGCAAGGTCATCGCCTTGGAGAACGACACGGCCGTAATTGATGTCGGCCTCAAGGCGGAAGGCAGGGTGCCGTTCAAGGAATTCGTCGCCCACGGCCATGGCAGCGAACCCGCCGTCGGAGACGAAGTCGAGGTGTTTCTCGACCGCATCGAAAACCGGAACGGTGAAGCGGTACTGTCGCGTGACCGGGCGCGCCGCGAGCAGGCCTGGTCCGAGCTGGAGGAAGCGTTCGAAGCGAAGACGCAAGTTGCCGGGATCATCTGGGGACGCGTGAAGGGCGGCTACACCGTTGACTTGCAGGGCGCGAGTGCGTTTCTGCCCCGTAGCCAGGTGGATCTCCGCCCGGTCCGCGACGCCCAGCATCTGTTCGGCACCAAGCAGCCGTTTTACATCCTGAAGATGGACCGCCGGCGCGGCAACATCGTGATCTCCCGACGTGCGGTCCTGGAAGAAACCCGGGCCGAGGCGCGGGCGGAGCTGGTGGCCACGCTCAAGGAAGGCCAGATCCTCGACGGTGTGGTCAAGAACATCACCGAGTACGGTGCGTTCGTCGACCTCGGCGAGGTCGATGGCCTGCTGCATGTCGCGGACATGAGCTGGCGACGCGTGCACCACCCGAGCGAAGTCGTGTCGGTAGGGCAGAAACTGCGCGTGCAGGTGGTGCGGTTCAACCCGGCCACTCAGCGGATCAGCCTCGGCATCAAGCAGCTCGAGGCGGACCCGTGGGAAGGGGTCGTCGAGAAGTATCCCAAGGGTGCGAAGTTCAGGGGCCGCGTCACGAACATCACTGAGTACGGCGCCTTCGTGGAACTGGAACCCGGGATCGAGGGCCTGGTCCATGTCTCGGAGATGAGCTGGACACGCAAGAACGTGCCGCCGTCGAAGCTGGTGTCCACGAGCGAGGAAGTCGAGGTGATGATCCTTGGCGTGGACCCGAATCGCCGCCGCGTCAGCCTCGGGATGCGCCAGTGCGCCGGCAACCCGTGGGAGAAGTTCGCGGAAGACCATCCGATCGGCAGCGTGATCGAGGGCGAAGTCCGGAACATCACGGAATTCGGCGTGTTCCTGGGCATGCCGGGCGATATCGACGGACTCATTCATCTGAGCGACCTCGATGCCTCCCGCCCGGGCGAGGAGGCCATCAAGGAATTCCGGAAGGGCGACCGGGTCCGGGCGAAAGTGCTGGAAATCGACGTCGCGAAGGAGCGCATCAACCTCAGTACCCGCCAGATCGAGGAAGAAAAGGCGGCCGGAGCACTGGCCCCCTATTCGCGAGGTCAGGTGGTGACCTGCGTCGTCACCGAGGTGACGGACAGCGGGCTGCGGGTGACCGTGGACGACGTCAACGGCTTCATCCGCCGCAGCGACCTCTCAAAGCTTCGTACTGACCAAAATCCTCACCGCTTTGCAGTCGGCGAACGGGTGGATGCCAAAGTGGTGTCGATCGATTCCAAGGGGGCCCGTCTGGTCCTGTCGATCAAGTCGCTCGAGATCGAAGAGGAACAGCGCGCACTCCGCGAATACGGGTCCAGCGAATCAGGGGCGTCTCTTGGGGACATCCTGAGCGAGGCGCTCAAACCGAAGGAGGAGTAACGCCCCCGGTGGTGAAACCGTTCCCGGTTTGACCACCTTGCCGCGATTTGGCAGGAATCAGATTGGAGATTCGTCCATGGAGGGTATGTCCCCGTGAACCGGTCTGACTTGGTAAAGCGGATCCAGAAGGCATATCCGGACCTACATGGTGTGGAAGCCGACCGGGTCGTCCGCATCGTCTTCAACGAAATTGAGGAAGCTCTCGCTCGGGGGGACCGCGCCGAATTTCGTGGGTTTGGCAGCTTCTCGGTCCGCCTGCGCCCCGCTCATACCGGACGCAATCCGAAGACCGGCGCCGCCGTTCAGGTGCCGGAGAAGAGCGTGCCGTACTTCCGCGCCGGCAAAGAACTCAGGAAACGAGTCGATACCGAGGAATAACTGCGGAGACCGAGCCGGGATCACCTGATGCTGCGCCTTGCGCGGCGTATCGCCGTTCTGGTTCTCACGCTGCTGTTCATTCCGTTCGCGCTGTCCAATCGGCAAAGCGTGGCGCTGGCCTTTTGGCCGTTCGATGGAGTGATCGAAGTGCCCCTCTACCTGCTCCTGGTGGCGGTGCTCGCCTTGGGGATCATCCTCGGCGGATTTGCGCGCCTGGTCGAGCGGCTGGGGTCACGGGGACGCTCGCGGCGCGTGTCCTCGCCGTGAAGGAGTCTGGCGCGGGGATCGTCGTCGCGGTCGACACTCCCGACGTGGGGCGCGCAGAAGCGCTCGCGAAAAGCTGCCGGGCGGCAGCGGCCGTCAAGCTGGGGCTCGAATTCTTCACGGCGCAAGGGCCGGCCGGCGTCCGGCGGGTCCGGGAAGCCGGGGCTCCCCTGTTCCTGGACTTGAAGCTGCACGACATCCCGAACACCGTGGTGGGGTCGGTCCGGGCGCTCCGGCCGCTGGCACCTGCCATGCTGACCGTGCACGCGGCCGGCGGCCGGGCGATGCTGGAGGCCGCGCAGGCCGCAGCCCAGACCTATGAGGAACCGCCCGCCCTGCTGGGTGTGACCACCCTCACGAGTCTCGATTCTGACGATACCGCCGCGCTCGGGGTCCGGGGTTCGACGTCGGACCAGGTGGTGCGGCTGGCCCGGCTGGCCCAGGCGAGCGGCCTCGCCGGCATCGTCTGTGCGCCGACGGAGGCGGCACGGGTGCGGCGCGAGACCGGACCCGGCTTCTTGATCGTGACCCCGGGGATCCGCCCGGCGTCGTCCGCCGCGCAGGATCAGAAACGCGTGGCCACGCCAGCGGAAGCCGCGGCCGCTGGCGCGGACCTGCTGGTCATCGGGAGACCGGTGACCGGCAGCGAGGATCCGGCCAAGGCCCTCGATGCCATTGCCGCCGAGTTGGGCGGCTCCGTCCGATGAGCGCGACGGCCAAGATCTGCGGCCTGCGCGAGCCCAGGCACGCTGTCCTGGCGGCGGCCCACGGTGCGCGGTGGGTCGGAATGGTGTTTTTCCCTCCTTCTCCCCGGCATGTGGAACCCGAGCAGGCACGCGCCATCGTGAATGTCCTGCCGCCGGCGGTCGATGCGGTGGGCGTCATGGTGAACCCCGATGACGAGGCTGTCCGGATTGCCGTGACGAGCGGTCTCGGCGCCTTGCAGCTGCACGGTCGGGAGACACCGGAGCGGATCGCCGCCGTGAGACGCATAGCGGGCGTCCCCGTGATCAAGGCCCTGGGCATCTCCACGCGAGACGACGCGCGTCGCGCGAAGTCGTTCAGCGAAGCGGCCGACATGATTCTCTTCGACGCGTGCCCACCGGAGGGCGCCAGCCGACCTGGGGGCAACGCGCGAGCGTTCGACTGGCCGGTCCTGATGGGTCTCGATCTGCCGCTTCCGTGGATTCTCTCGGGCGGGCTCACACCGGCCAACGTGGGGGCGGCCATCGCGAATTCGGGGGCGACGGCCGTCGACGTGTCGTCCGGCATCGAGCGTTCCCAGGGCGAGAAGGACGAGTCGCTGATCATTGAATTTCTGGCGGCGGTGCGGGCGCCGGTTGATCGCTCGGCACCCGTTTTGCAGTAAGGTCACGAGCCACCCCCTGACAGCGGATGCACGCCATGGATCAGTCCAACAGCCTCCGGAACGGGCCCGACGAGGACGGGCACTTCGGAACGTACGGCGGCCGGTTTGTCGCCGAGACCCTGATGCCGTTGATCCTCGATCTGGAGGAGCATTTTGCGGCCGCTTCACGGGACGAAGCGTTCTGGTCCGAGTTCAACGAACTGCTGAAGCACTACGTGGGCCGTCCGAGTCCACTGACTTTTGCCCCACGAATCACGGAACGGTTCGGCGGGGCCAAGATCTATTTCAAGCGTGACGAGCTCAACCACACGGGCGCCCACAAGATCAACAACTGCATCGGGCAGATCCTGCTGGCCCGGCGCATGGGCAAGACCCGCATCATTGCCGAGACCGGGGCGGGGCAGCACGGAGTGGCCACTGCGACCGTGTGCGCCCGATTCGGCATGCCGTGCACGGTGTACATGGGCGAGACCGATATCGAACGCCAGCAACCGAACGTGTTCCGGATGCGCCTGCTCGGCGCCGAAGTGCGCCCGGTGAGCTCAGGCACGCGCACGCTCAAGGACGCGATGAACGAGGCGCTCCGCGACTGGGTCGCGAACGTCGAGGACACCTTCTACATCATCGGCACGGTAGCGGGCCCGCACCCTTACCCGGCGATGGTCCGCGATTTTCAGGCCGTGATCGGGAACGAGGTCAGAGCCCAGATCGTCGAGGCCGAGGGCCGGTTGCCGGACACGCTGGTCGCGTGCATCGGCGGCGGTTCCAATGCGATGGGCTTGTTTCATCCGTTTCTCGACGACGCCGGCGTCCGCTTGATCGGCGTTGAGGCTGGCGGCGAGGGAGTGGAGACCGGGCGTCACGCCGCGTCACTCACGGCCGGGCGCCCAGGCGTGCTGCACGGCAATCGCACCTACCTCCTGCAGAACGATGACGGTCAAATCAATGACGCGCATTCGATCTCGGCGGGTCTCGACTATCCCGGGATCGGACCGGAACATGCCTGGCTGCACGATGTCAGGCGGGTGGAATACGTGTCGGTGACCGATGCCGAGGCGCTGGAGGCGTTTCAACTTTGCGCCGAGCTGGAAGGCATCTTGCCGGCGCTTGAGCCCAGCCACGCGCTCGCGCACGTGGCAAAGCTGGCGCCGGACCTCGGAGCGGATCACCTGCTGGTCATGAACCTCTGCGGCCGGGGCGACAAGGACGTGTTTTCGGTTGCCGAAGCGTTGGAGGTGGAGCTGTGAGCGATCGCATCGACGCCCGGTTCCGCCAGCTGGCCGACGAACGCAGGGCCGGCTTGGTCACGTTCGTCACGGCGGGCGATCCGAACCCTTCCGAGAGCCGGCGCCTCCTGGCGGCATTGCCCCGGGCCGGGGCCGACGTGATCGAACTCGGCATGCCGTTCAGCGATCCAATGGCCGACGGCCCTGCCATCCAGAAGAGTTCGCTGCGGGCGCTCAAGGCCGGACAGACGCTGGCGAACACGCTGGCGATGGTCGGAGAGTTTCGCGCTAGTGACGATGCGACGCCGATCGTGCTCATGGGGTACTACAACCCCATTTTCTCCTACGGGGTGGAGCGGTTTCTTGAAGATGCGACCCGCGCCGGTGTCGACGGCCTGATCGTCGTGGACCTGCCGCCGGAAGCGGATTCCGAGCTTTGCCTGCCCGCTCGTGCCTACGGGATCGACTTCATCCGGCTCGCGACGCCGACGACGGACGACCGACGGTTGCCCCGCGTCCTCCGGAACTCGTCAGGCTTTCTGTACTATGTCTCGATCGCCGGGATCACCGGTACCCGGGTCGGGGAAACAGACGTGGTAGCCGGAGCACTTGCCCGGATTCGTGCGCATACGAAGCTACCGATAGCCGTCGGGTTCGGGATCCGGACCCCCGAGCAGGCTTCGCGGATAGCGGAAACCGCGGATGCCGTCGTAGTGGGCTCGGCCCTGGTGGACGCGGTGGAGCAAGCGCCCGAGAACGCCGCTGTGGCCGTTTGCGAGCTGGTTGAGACGCTGAAAGCCGGCGTGCTGTCGGCGCGGAAAGCATGACGGGGGGCGATCGATGAGCTGGTTGTCCGACTTCATTCGACCGAAACTGCAGGCGGTCGTGCGGCGGCCTGCAGTTCCCGATTTGTGGACGAAGTGCCCCGGGTGCGACCGCATGATGTTCCACAAGGAACTCGAGGCGCAACTCCAAGTGTGTTCGGCGTGCGGACATCACCTGCAAATGCCGGTCAGTGCCCGCCTGAAGCTCCTGTTCGACGATGGCAGCTACGAGTTGATGGAGCTTCCCGAAGTGGAGGAGGACCCGCTCCGGTTCCGGGATCGCAAGCGTTATTCGGAACGACTGAGGTTGGCCCGCGCCGATTCGGATGCGGCCGACGCGATTGCTGTTGCCACCGGGCGGATCGGCGCACGTCCGTGCGTGACCGCGGTTCTGGACTTCGGCTTCATGGGCGGCTCGATGGGGATGGCGGTTGGTGAAGGCTTGGTGCGGGCGGCTGAATTTTCCAAGAAGCACAAGCAGCCGCTGATTGCTGTCACCGCTTCCGGCGGGGCCCGGATGCAAGAGGGAATCCTGTCGCTGATGCAGCTGCCACGTACGGTGGCCGCGATCGAAGACGCACGCGAGGCGGGATGTCCATACATCGTGATCCTGACGCATCCCACCACTGGCGGCGTCACAGCGTCGTTCGCGATGCTCGGTGACGTGGCCCTCGCAGAGCCTGGTGCGCTGATCGGATTTGCCGGCCCGCGGGTCATCGAGAGCACCGTCGGCGAGACCCTGCCGGAGAATTTCCAGCGGGCGGAGAAAGTTTGCGAGCTCGGGATGGTCGACGTGGTGGTACCGCGTTCCGAACTGAAGCCCACGCTGGTGCGCGTGCTCGCACATCTGACCAACGGCCCGTTGCCTTCACCCGAAGACACGGGAGAGAGCTCTACCGCCGTTGCCGTCATCGCTTGACGCGCGCCTCGCGCGCCTCGCGGAGCTCCACCCGCGCTCCATCGATCTTTCGCTGGAAAGAATCCAGCGGCTCCTTGGGCAGCTGGGCCACCCCGAACGGAATCTCGGCCGGGTGGTGCATGTGGCGGGCACGAACGGCAAGGGGTCCGTCGTCGCCATGCTGGCTGCGGTGCAGCGAGCGGCGGGTCGCACGGTCAACGCCTACGTTTCCCCGCACCTCCTGCACTTCAACGAGCGGATGCTGATCGACGGGAAGCCCATCAAGGATGAACCGCTCGTCGCAGTGCTGGACGCGGCCGAGGAAGCGAACGCAGGTGCACCGATCACGTTCTTCGAGATCACGACGGCGGCGGCCTTCCTGGTGTTCAGCGCGCGGCCCGCGGAGATAACGATCCTGGAGACCGGGCTTGGCGGGCGCCTCGACGCCACCAATGTGATAGAGCGGCCCGCATTGACGGTGATCACGCCGGTCGGGCTCGACCACTGTGATCGCCTGGGGGGCACGTTGTCCGAAATCGCGGCCGAGAAAGCCGGGATCTTGAAGGAGGGAATCCCGGTAGTGGTCGGACGCCAGCACCCTGCGGCGATGGGGGTCATCACGAAGCGTGCGCGGGCATTGCGGGCTCCGTTGCTTCGTTATGGGACGGAGTGGTGCCTGGAGAGAGATGTAACGGCGGCACGATACGTGGATTCGGCTGGCCGCCGGATCGAATTGCCGACGGCGCTACGAGGAGCACACCAGAAGGAGAATGCGGCCGTCGTCGCCGCCTGCATCGCGGCGACGCCGGATCTCGCGGTACCTGAGGAAGCTGCGATCAGGGGCTTTGAGCGAGTTCGCTGGCCGGGTCGGCTGCAACGACTGAGGAAGGGCCGACTGGTCGGAATTGCTGCGCCGTTGGAGCTTTGGCTGGATACCGGACACAATCCCGACTCGGCTCAAGTCCTCGCTGACTGGGGAAGCGAGGGCCCTCCTTTGCGATTGATTGTCGGGCTTCTGAAGAGCAAGGATCCCGCGTCATTCTTCAGGCCGTTTTGCGGCGTCGCCGGGGGAGTGGCGACCGTTTCGCTCGGATCGAATGCCGCCGGCTGGG
>JAGWAT010000019.1:0-723 GCA_021296265.1 Alphaproteobacteria bacterium
TCTCGACCCAGGTGGGCCCGGGCAGCCTCGAGTTGACCGTGACGCCGGTATCGCCCGGCGTCTCGGCAAGCCCGCGCCGGATCGCCAGTTGGGCGGCCTTACTGAAGCCGTAGGGGATCATGTCGGGCGGAAGTTGGACGCCCAATTCGCTGAAGACGAACCCGATTCGGCCCCGTGCCTCCGCCGCATCGCGAGCAGATAATGGCGCGCCAGGGGCACGCCGCTCATCACACTCGGCGCAAAGTACTCGTGCCACTCCGCGTCGTCGGAGTCTGTGATCGGGCGCATGCGATAGATGCCGACGTTGTTGACCAGGATGTCCACGGTCGGTGCCGCGCGCGTGAGCGTCGCGCCGGCTTCGGCGGTGCCGAGATCTGCGCCATGAGATTCTATCGATGTGTCCGCCCGCCCGGCCCGAAACCATTCGGCGGCGCGCGCGACACTTTCCGAGGTTCGCCCGTGCAGTGCCACGCCGGTGCCCATGTCGGCCAGCCCGCAGGGCGTGGCATAGCCGATTCCCCGGGTGGAGCCGGTTACCAGTGCCGGACGCCCGGCGAGATATAGATCCATCGTCGGTGCGCCACGTGGGCGGAAGGCCATCGGGCACCGAGATGCTGGCCTCGTGCGCCCCGGGGCGACCCGCATGCTGGCGCCCGGTAGAATGCGCCTCCCGCCAGGCCCTGGAATCCAGATCATGTCTTCCAACCCCGCTGTTTCCCCCCG
>JAGWAT010000019.1:959-50727 GCA_021296265.1 Alphaproteobacteria bacterium
GGTGCGATCGCGGGTCCAAGCGGCGGATACCTGATCGGGTACCTGCCGGCCGCCTGGCTGATCGGGCGCCTGGCAGAACGCGGTTGGGACCGCACCGTCGGTCGCACCGCGCTGGCGATGTTGGCGGGCAACGTCGCGCTCTACGTGCCCGGGTTGTTGTGGCTCGGGTGGCACCTGTCGGGGCTGCCGGTGGAGGAACTGGGCGATCACTCGTTCGTGATGGTGGTCCTGTGGGCCGGCCTGCTTCCGTTCATTCCGGGAGACGCGATCAAACTCGCCCTGGCCGCAGTGGTCATGCCGCTGGGCTGGAAGCTGGCCCGGAGGAAGGTCGATCCGGCGATCTGAACCCGGGGGTTTGTCGGGCGGCGATGTAGCCGGCGCCTCGGCGCCGGCAGCGCCGTCAGGCTGACAGGTCGACGGGGTTCGACGGTTCCCGGGCTTCCGCGACCGGCCCCAGGCCTTCTGCTTCACGAATAGCGGTTTCGATGCGAGCCGCGACACCCGCACGTTCGTGCAGGTAGGCCTTGGCGTTTTCGCGGCCCTGCCCGATCCGTTCACTGTCGTACGAGTACCAGGATCCGGCCTTCTCGATCACCCCATGCTTCACGCCGAGATCGAGCATCTCGCCCAGCTTGGAGATGCCTTCCCCATACATGATGTCGAACTCCACCGTCTTGAATGGAGGGGCCATCTTGTTCTTGACGACCCGAACACGCGTCTGATTGCCGACCACGTCCGCGCCATTCTTGATCTGCCCGATTCTCCGGATATCGAGACGTACCGACGCATAGAACTTCAGGGCATTGCCGCCGGACGTGGTTTCCGGGCTGCCGTACATCACGCCCACCTTCATGCGGATCTGGTTGATGAAGATCACGATCGTCCGGGACTTGGAGATGGAGCCCGTCAGCTTGCGCAATGCCTGGCTCATGAGGCGGGCCTGGAGGCCGACATGCGTGTCGCCCATCTCGCCCTCGAGTTCGGCCCGCGGGACCAGGGCGGCCACGCTGTCGATGACGAGCACGTCGATCGCACCCGAACGCACGAGACTGTCGGCGATTTCCAAGGCCTGCTCGCCGGCGTCCGGCTGGGACAGGAGTAGCTCCTCGACGTTCACCCCGAGCCGCTGCGCGTACATGGGGTCCAGCGCGTGTTCCGCGTCGACAAAGGCGCAGATGCCGCCGGTTTTCTGGGCTTCGGCAATCGTGTGCAGCGCAAGCGTCGTCTTTCCCGAGCTCTCGGGGCCATAGATTTCGACGACCCGGCCGCGCGGGAGGCCGCCGATGCCAAGCGCCACGTCGAGGCCGACCGAACCCGTGGAGACGGCCTCAACCTGGATCGCGCGGTCCGTTCCCAGGCGCATGATCGAACCGGCGCCAAAATTCCGTTCAATGTCTTTCAGTGCGGCATCAAGATTGCGTTGCCGATCGTCGGTCGAGGAACTCACATCAATCACCTTGAGATGGTTTGCAGCCATTCTAGTCGTCCTTCGTCTTGACACGAGACTCGCACAGAGCCTGGATCGTGTTCCCAAGCAAAGAGAATACTATGGCAACATCTAGGTATCAACAGGAGAAACATTCGTGTCCATTCTGAAGATGGCGCGGCGATGTCCCAGGCCTTGACCACGAGTCCTGCGCGTGGATGCTGCCAGTTCCCATCTCGGAGCGTCGGCAGTGGCTGCCCCGGCGCGCTTCACCGCCGGTCCCGGGCCCGCCCGCCGCGCTCGATCCCCGGCCCACACGGGGACGAAACCCTCCGGTTGCCGGCGGCCGCCCGGAGCCGTTCGTGCTGAGCCGGCGGACTTGATCACGAGGCGCAGGGGGTGTACCGCTCGCCGGATGGCGGAACGGCTGACCGGTCACGATGCGGGCCCCGGAGGCTCGGCCTCCGGCATGACCGCGTCCGCGTTCGGCCCATGAACGATTTCTTGCAGCACCGGACGGCGTCGCTGCGGCAGGTCGCCATGCACTACGTCTCGGGCGGCGGCACCGGCGAGACGATTGTGCTGCTGCATGGCTGGCCGCAAACCTGGTATGCGTGGCGGCGGGTCATTCCGCGGCTCGCGGGAGCGGGCTATGCCGTGGTCGCGCCCGACCTTCGCGGTCTCGGGGACACCTCCCGGCCGGCCGCCGGATACGACAGCGGTACCGTGGCCCGTGATGTCCTGGAACTGATGCAGGACCACCTTGGCGTGCCGCGCTTTCATCTTGCCGGCCATGACTGGGGCGGCGCGGTGGCATTTGCCGTGGCCGCCGCGGCCCCGGCCGCCGTGCGATCCCTCGCGGTCGTCGATGTGACGGTGCCCGGACTGGGACCGGACCTGTCGCAGGGTGGGCGACGATGGCATCACGCGTTTCACATGACCCCCGACCTGCCGGAGGCTCTCACGGAGGGTCGGGAACGCGTCTATCTGGGCTGGTTCTACCGCGCTTTTTCGCAGGAGGCGGGCGCCATCGATCCAGCGGCGGTCGACGAGTACCTGCGGACCTATGGCCGCCCAGGCGCCCTCGGCGCGAGCTTCGCGTACTATCGCTGCATCCCTGACACCGTCGCCGCCAACCGGGCCCTCGCGGAGAGCGGGTTTCGGCTCCCGATGCCGGTGCTCGCCATCGGCGGAGGCTCCACGGAGGCACGGGGCCGGGCCCGTGAGCCGGCGATCTCGCTGCGGACGATCGCGGACGACGTGACGGAGGTCGTGATCGCCGACTGCGGACATTTCGTGCCGGAAGAACAGCCTGCTGTCCTCGCGGGGTCCCTGCTGGCGTTCATCGGCCGGCTAGGGGGTCTCGACGCGGCGGCCTGTTGATGCCCCGGCCGGAGTCGCGTTCGGTCAGCAGCCGAGTTGGGCGGCGAGATCAAGGAAGTCGCCAGCCACGATGTCCCAGTCGCCGTCAGGACCCAAATCCGACACCTGCTCCGGTCCGTATTCGGTTGGCCGGGATACGAACGCCGTGCGCATGCCGCGCGCACGCGCGGCGCGCAGGTCGTCGTTGTGGGCGGCGACCATCATGGTCTCCCGCGGCACGAGGCCGAGCATCCTGATCGTGGTGTCGTACACCTCGGCGCGGGGTTTGTACTGTCGCGCCATTTCCGCACCCAGTGGCGCGTCCCATGGCAATCCGGCGTGTCGTGCCATGTTGACGATCAGTGCGACATGACCGTTCGAGAGCGCTGCGAGCAGGAAACGTTGACGCAGTCGATGCATGCCCTCGCGCGCGTCCGGCCAGCCGTCCAGCCGGTGCCACACCCGGTTGAGGTGGTCGCGTTCGTCCCCGTCCAGGCCCGATAGTCCGAAGCGTCGCAGCAGTTCGTCGAGGATTTCCCGATGCAGGATGTCCAGATGCACGTAGGCGCGCCCCCCCTCGCGCACTGGCGTCATCGCCGGCTGGTAGCCGGCGCGCCAGGCGTCGGCGAATCCCGCGCAATCGATTTCGAGGCCCTTGGCCGTGCAGAGCCTCTCGCATTCACGGATCACCGATCCGCGCCAGTCGACCACGGTACCGAACACGTCGAAGCAGAGTGCCTTGACCGCGGCCACGGATTCGAGGCTGCCCTTCATCGGTCTGTCTCCCTCTCACCAGCGGGCCGGGACGCTACAACACCCGCGCCGTCGCTGCTCGCCCGTGCGGGCAGGCGGTCGCCGGCCACGAGGGTCTCGCCGAGGCCGGCGAATCCGGCGGACCGATCTCGGGACGGCACGGCCCCGGCGCGTTGTGCGGCGTTGCGAACCGGTCGGAAAAAGTTAACGTCGCCGAGCGAACCGCCCGCCTTTTGCGGGACTCCCGCATGGCGGTCGTCGTCACGGTCGGTTGCGGAAGATGTCGTGCGTCTGTTCGGATGTCGTGCGCGCCTCCATGCCGATCAACGCCGTGGTGACAGGCCGCGGGAGACGTGAGAATGTCGGCCAGCTGGTGACTAAGATGGCGGTACAGTCCGGCTTTTCCTCCTGCGATCGGGTGCGCCGGTGAAGGAACGTCGGTACCGCTGCCAACCCCGACGCAGGGTTCAGCAGAAAGCCAGGTCATGTACGAGCCCCTTAACCGCCGTGAAGGCGCCGCCGGTGCGTAGCTGCGGGAACTGGTTGCGATGAAGGGTGAGATGCGGCTGGATGACCTGCGCCTAGAGATCGACGACGTTGACGATCGCATCCATGACCTGCTGATGCGCCGTGCCGAGATCGCATCCATGGTGGGTGAGTCCAAGCGGAAGCAGGCCGGCGACGGTGCGGCCCGGCTGTTTCGTCCGGCCCGGGAGGCGCGGGTACTCCGTCGATTGCTGGCCCGCCATCATGGTCCGCTGCCCCGCGCCGTGCTGCAGGATGTCTGGCGCGCGATTATCGCCGGCAACCTGCTGCTGCAGGGAACGATGACCGTGGCCGCGACGCCCGGCGTGAGTGCGCGACTTGCCCGCGACCATTTCGGGTCGTGCGTCGGCCTGCAGGAGACTCCGGCCGCCGGGGCGGCGCTCGACGCGGTCAGCCAGGGGCGGGCGGCGGTTGCGGTGCTGCCATTTCCCGGCTGTCCCGCCAGCGGCAGTTCAGCCTGGTGGCCGGCGTTGGCGGAGCATCCGGGTCTCCACATCGTTGGCCAGATTCCGGTGCTTCGGTCTGCGTCGTCGCCGACCGCCGCCCTGGTCGCCGAACAGGGCCTCGAACCATCCGATGTGGACATGACGCTCGTCCTGACATCCGCGGCGACGATTCCCTCAGGTGACGATGCCCCTTCCGTTCTGGCCACCGCGACACGCAGCGAGGGCCCGCTTCGCTTCGTTGCGCTCGATGGCTATGTGCCCGTCGTGCCAAGCTGGGCCGGGCCGGAGGCACGGATTGCCGGCGTGGTAGCGGCCGCTCTGACATGACCCGCCCGGAGTCCCTGTTCTCCCGGGTCGCCTATATCGGCTGCGGCCTCATCAACAGCTCGCTTGCCCGGGCGCTGACTGCCGCGGGCGCGGTGGAGCACCAGGTGGCGTTTGCCCGCACCCAGGCGACACGCGATCGCGTGCGCGAACTCGGGATCGTGGATTCGGTGGCCGAGGCGCCGGATGTGGCGGTTCGGGGTGCCGACCTCGTCGTGATCGGCACACCGGTCTCGGCGTACGGCGACGTTGCCGCCGCGATTGCGCCGGCGCTGCAGCCGGGCGCGATCGTGACCGACGTTGGGTCGGTGAAGACCGCGGTAATCCGGGCGGTCGCCCCGCACTTGCCGGCCGGGGTTCATTTCGTGCCGGGCCATCCCATCGCCGGGACGGAGAATTCCGGTCCGGATGCGGGCTTCGCGGAACTGTTCCAAAGTCGCTGGTGTGTCTTGACGCCCTCACCCGCCACGGACGGTGCAGCCGTGGCGATGGTGCGCCGGATGTGGGAAACGGTCGGGATGCACGTGGATGAGATGGACGCGGAGCACCACGACAGGGTCCTCGCCATTACCTCGCATGTGCCGCATCTGATTGCCTTCTCCATCGTCGGGACGGTCACCCTTCTGGAAGAACACCTCCAATCGGAGGTGATGAAGTACGCGGCGGGGGGCTTCCGGGATTTCACGCGGATTGCCGCCAGTGATCCGCAGATGTGGCGCGACATCTTTCTCGGCAACAAAGACGCTGTGCTGGAAATGGTCGCGCGGGCGACCGAGGATCTCGCCGGGCTGCAGCGGCTCATCCGCCATGAGGACGGTGACGCTCTCATCAAGCTCATCACCCGGACTCGCGAAGTCCGTCAGGGTGTGATCGCCTTCGAACAGGACTAGCCGCCGACACCGGCACCAAAGGTGGGACCCGCAGCAGCGGGATCCCCGCGACGGTGACCTTGCCGTCCTGCACGGTAACCGGGAACGTGGCCTCGGCCGTCTCGTGTCCAGCCTCGACCAATGCCGCTTCCGCGGCGCGGGCGGCTGCCGGCGACGTCCATCCCTGGTCTTCGAGGAACCTGATCGCGCCCGGAAAATTCTCGGTACGCAATGTGAACGCACCGAGCGGCCGCCCGGCGCCGTCGAGGGTGGCCGTGCCCTGGGCGTCGCCCTGCAGCGGCCCCCAGGCGAAGGCGAGGCGGGACACCTCGAGGACGCCCCCGGCATGTGCCCAGCGCGCCGGGTCGGCCAGTGCCGGAAGATCGGGTGCCGGCGCGACGGTGCCCTCGAGCAGCGCGTACTGGAAGTCGGGTCGGGTGGGGACGCTGCGATCGGTGAAACGGCCATCTTCCAGCCTGCTGGCGACTTCGAAACCATCGGGGGTGCGGCGGGCATGCAGCTCCATCCGGTGCAGCGACCAGCGCGTCGCCGAGAGGCCGGTGGCCTCGATCGAGATCCGCTGCAAGGCCCGGTCCCGGTCGTGGACCAGGCTCGCGCGCAGCACATCCGCCGCCAGCGCGGTTCCGTCGGGTGCGCGGCCCCACCGATGCGCGCCTCCGGCCAGTACGACCTGGTGTCGGAGATTCCAGGGCTGCACGAAGATGCGCACCCGTTCGGGGGCCCAGTGCCAGCCGTGACCGGCGGCGGTTGCGCCGCGCAGCGCCAACTCCACGCGGTAGGGGAACCCGCCGACCTCGCTCGTCCCGGGATCGAGCGCGATGCCCGCTTCCGCGCCTGCCGCGATCATCAGCGGGACGCGCGATCGCACCGCATCTGCGACGGCATGCCACCACCACGTGTAGGCACCGGCGGCAACGAGCAGGCCCGCGGCCGGCAGGAGGACGCGCAGGTTCCTGAAGAGCGCCGGCATGCGCCCGCGCCCGCTCAGGCGTCGACGTAGTCCCGGATATAGGTCTCGATAATCGTGTCCACGTTGTGATCCTTGGGCAGGCCCAGCTGGGCGGAGCGGCGGTTGTCCGTCTCCTGCGGCCAGCCGGACGTGACCTTGGCAACCCGCGGGTCCGCGTCGATCGTGACCTTGCCGAGGGAGCGGTCGCCGGCCACTCGCTGCAATGCCTCCAGCATGTCGGTCACGCTCGCGGAGAGGCCCGGCACGTTCACGGTACGGTCGGGTCCGATCGCATCCCCGTCCAGCTCGGCCATCGCGATCAGGCAACCGACGCAGGTCTCATACCCGATCATCGGCATGTTGGTCTCCGCCGGTACCGGACACACGTAATCGATCCCGGCGAGCGGTTCGCGGATCACGGCGCTCGCATAGCTGGACAACGCCATGTTGGGCTTTCCGGCTCGTACGATCACAGTTGCGAGGCGGGCCGCCCGGGCATCGACAAACCCCTTGCGCGCGTAGTCGTTGACCAGGAGTTCGCCGATGGACTTGCTGACGCCGTAGGTGGTCTGCGGGCTTTGCTTGGTGAAGTCGCCCACGGGTGCGCGGACGTGGTCACCGCCGAAGGCACCCATGGTCGATGTAAACACCAGCCGGGGAGCCGACCCGACGGCGCGGGCCGCCTCGAGCACATTGCGTGTTCCTTCGACATTGGCCCGCCAGGCCCCGTCGAAGTCCTCCTCGCAGCCACCGCTGACCATCGCGCCGAGGTGAAAGATGCCGATGTCAGGCCGGTCGATGACGGCGGCCACCGAAGCGGGGTCGCCAAGATCGCCCTGCACGACGGTCGCGTCGGGGGCTTCCGATAGCGTTCCGTCCGGTACCACCGCATCGAACAGCACGATTTCGTCGATTGCCTGACGGGTGCCGTCGGGTCCGGTGAGCTCTCCGCGCGCCCCGAGCGCCCGGGCGAGGCGACGGCCGACGAAGCCGGCGCCACCCGTGATCACGACCTTCATGGATGGCCTCCTGAGGTTGTCCGTGCCCGATTGTACAGACGCCTGTAGGATTGGCGGCAGCGCCGCCCCCGGAGATCACCGATGCGTTATCTCGTGCTCGCTTGGGACGGGGACGATCCCGCCGCGCCCGCCCGCCGCCAGAAGGCGCGTCCCGCCCACATCGCCTGCGCTTCGCGGCTGCAGGCCGAGGGCCGCCTCCTCGTCGGCGGCGCCCTGCTGGATGACGACGGCAACATGATCGGCACCGCGGCAGTCGCCGACTTCCCGACCCGCGAGGAACTGGACCGGTGGATTGCCACCGACCCCTACACGACCGAGGGGGTCTGGAAACGAGTCTCGGTGACTGCCTACCGCGTGGCCGAACATTACACGCACCTCTTCCGGCCCGACTGAGGCGCGTCTGGTCGGCAGGCGCCTCTAGGGAGCGCGGGATGGCCTTCACCGCACGGGCGTGCTGCCGACCTTCCGCCGCGGGGCGTCCGGAAGGCGATGGTCCCGGTGGATAGGTACGTCGACGGAGCCTGGCTCCGAGTGGTGCTCGGGCCGACCAATACCGGCAAGACGCACCTCGCGGTCGAACGCATGCTTGGCCACGCCAGCGGGCTGATCGGATGTCCGCTTCGCCTGCTTGCGCGCGAGATCTACGACCGCATCGTCCGGGTGCGCGGCCGCGATGCCGCGGCCCTGATTACCGGAGAGGAGCGGATCGTGCCGCGGGGCGCGCGTTACTACGCGGCGACGACGGAGGCCATTCCCAGCGACCTTGACGTCGAGTTCCTGGCCGTGGACGAGATCCAGCTGGCCGCGGACCCTGAACGCGGGCACGTATTCACGGACCGCCTGCTCCATGCGCGCGGACGGGCGGAAACCATGTTTCTCGGCTCCGCCACGGTTCGACCGATCCTCCGGCGGATCCTGCCCGGCGCGGACATCGAGGAGCGGCCGCGGTTCTCGACGCTGCGCTGGAGCGGCGAGCGCAAGCTGACCCGCTTGCCCCGGCGCACCGCCGTTGTCGCCTTTTCCGCCCATGAGGTCTACGGACTTGCCGAGCAGATGCGTCGTCGGCACGGCGGTGCAGCCGTGGTCCTCGGCGCCCTGAGCCCGCGTACCCGCAATGCGCAGGTGGCGCTCTACGAGGCCGGCGAGGTGGATCACCTGGTGGCCACCGATGCAATCGGGATGGGGCTGAACATGGATATCGCCCACGTGGCGTTTGCCGGCCGCAGGAAGTTCGACGGGCGGGAACACCGCGACCTGCTGCCGGCCGAACTCGGCCAAATCGCCGGCCGCGCCGGTCGGCATCTCCAGGACGGCACGTTCGGGACGACCGCGGGATGCCAGCCGTTCGACGCCGCCCTGGTCGAGGCGCTGGAAGAGCACCGGTTCGACCCCGTCCGGCGCCTCATGTGGCGGAACCGTGACCTCGACTACGCCTCGATCCGGGCGTTGCAGCGGAGCCTGGAAGCGCCCCCGCCCGATCCGCTCTTCATGCGTGTGCGGGAGGTCGACGACGAGCGCTCGCTCAAGGTGCTGGCCCGGAATCCGGCCGTGGCGGCCCGTGCCGCGAGCCCGGCCAGGATCCGCGCACTCTGGGACGTCGCCTCGATCCCGGACTTTCGCAGGAACCTGGATGACAGCCACACGGCCCTGCTGGCCGAGATCTTCCTTCGGTTGACAGACGGGAACGGTACGCTGCCCTCGGCCTGGACCCACCCGCAGGTCGCCGCCCTCGACCGGGTGGATGGCAGCCTCGACCTGCTGGTTGCGCGCCTCGACCATGTCCGCGTCTGGCGCTACGTCGCGCACCGGGAGCACTGGGTCGAGGACGCCGGCGGTCTCCGGAAGCACACTCGGGATGTCGAGGATCGGCTCTCGGACGCGCTGCACGCGGCGCTGACCCGAAGGTTCGTCGATCGCCGGATGGCCACATTGATGCGGCGGCTCCAGGATTCCGGCGAGCTCGTGGGGGCGGTCCGCAAGGACGGCGAGGTGGTGGTCGAGGGGCAGTACGTCGGGACGCTCGCCGGGTTCCGGTTCACGCCCGACGCCGGCCGGGAGGAATGGGACGCCCGCCCCGTCCGGACGGCGGCTCGAAGGGCCCTGGCGGTCGAGGTGAAGACCCGCGCCGAACAGCTGACGACCGCGACCGATGATGCTTTCCGGCTCACTGCGGACGGGTCCCTGGCATGGGATGGGGCGCCGGTCGCGAAGCTCCGCCGCGGCCAGTCCTGGTGGCGGCCCGGACTGATCCTGGATGCCGATGACCTGCTCGACGGAACGGTGCGCAGGCGGGTCGAGCAGCGGCTCCGGGAGTGGCTCCGCGGGCATATCGACGGGTCCTTGCCGCCGCTGGTCGCGCTCGCCGAGCCTTCGCTGCCGCCGGCGGTGCGGGGGTTGGCGTGGCGACTCCGGGAGGAAGCCGGCCTGCTGGCCCGTCGCGAGGTACAGGCGGTGCTCGTCACGCTGACGGCCGCCGATCGCGCCTGCCTCCGTCGCATCGGCATTCGGGTGGGCCAGGAATGCCTGGACGTTCCGGCCCTCCGGCGAGGCGAAGGCGGCACGCTCGTGTGGATGCTCAAGGCGCTCGGCGTCGACGGCGCCGGGATGCCGCCGGATCAGCCCTGGTGCGATGCGACCGCCCGCCCGCCCGCCCTCTGGTCCGCAGCCGGCTACGTGGTGGTCGGCCCGGCGGCCGGTCGCGCGGAGGTCGTGGAGAAGCTGGCGGGCCGGCTGGCGCGCCGCGCCCGGAGCGGTTCGTTCGCCTTCGACCCGCTGGCGGAAACCGGGCTGCCCGAGGCGCTGGCGTCGCAGCTGATGACGGGCCTGGGATATCAGCGGGCCGGGGTCCAGGAAGGGCAGACCCTTTGGGCACGGCGGCGCAACGGCAAGCGGCACCGGAAGGCCCGACCTCCCAAGGTGTCGCCGGACCGGCCCTTCGCGGCCCTTGCCGAACTCAGGGCCACGGCCCGCTGACGGTGGTGCCGCGCCCGGTTTCCGGGCCGTGGCTTACGCCTGCAGGAGTCCCCGGGCCGTGAGGTTCGCCATCAGCGCGCGGGCGCCGAACGTCCAGGGTGGGCACTCGTTTGTCGGCAGAACCCGGTTGATCAGCCCGCCGAACCGCGGCGAACGGATCCTGACGACGTCGTGCGCGTGGTGCGTGAAGCCGGACCCGGGCGTGCCGCGGTCCTGGGTCGGCGCGAACATCGTGCCGAGAAACAGGGCCGCGCCGTCGGGAAACGGGTGATGGCGGTTTACGAGCTGACCGGCCAGATCGGCCGGGGTGCGCGAGATCAGTGTCATGGAGATGGTGTCGTCCAGCCGGAAGCCGTCCGTGCCGTCAACTTCCAGCCGGACCTCAGCGGCGCCCGCGTCGTCGAGCCCGAAGCTCCCGTCGAAGAGCCGGATGAACGGCCCGATCGCGCAGCTCGCGTTGTTGTCCTTGGCGCGCCCGAGCAGCAGGGCAGACCGTCCCTCGAAATCCCGCAGGTTGACGTCGTTGCCAAGCGTGGCGCCCTGGATCCTCCCGCTGGCGGCGATGACCAGTACCACTTCCGGTTCGGGGTTGTTCCACGCCGAGTCGGGATGGACGCCAATGTCCGCGCCGGTGCCGACCGCCGCCATCGGCTGAGCCTTGGTGAAGAGTTCCGCGTCGGGGCCCAGCCCGACCTCCAGGTATGGCGACCAGAGATCACGCGCGCTCAGGTGCTGCTTGAGTTCGGCGGCCTCCGGGCTACCGGGCCGGACTTCGGCGATGCTGGAACCGAGGATGTCGGTCATCTCGGCGCGCGCGGTCTCGGCCCTGGACGGGTCACCCCGCGCGTGTTCCTCGATGACTCGTTCCAGCATGCTCCGGACGAAGGTCACGCCGGATGCCTTGATCGCCTGCAGGTCGACGGGAGCCAGCAGCCTGGGCCTGTCGTCGCGTCCCGACGCGGTGGCCGCGAGGCATTCCGCAAGATCGGCGACGCGCTCGCCGGAGGCGGCGCGGATCGCCCCTGCCGGGTCCGGTTCTTCGATCAGGTCGCGCACGGTGGCCCAGCTGCTGGTCACGTCGATCACGCCGTCCGGGTCCAGGCGCACCACACTGGGTCCCGCGACATCGGGTCGCCAGACGCGCCCGACAAACGTCCCGTGCTCGAAGTCCTCCGGGAGCACTTCGTCGGCGGTGAAGAGCGCCATCAGATTCTCGTCCCGCGACGCTTTTCCTCGTACTGCTGGTGATAGTCCTCGGCCAGCCAGAAGTGTCCCGCGTCGTCAATGCCGGTGGTCACCGGGCGGGCAAACCGACCCTCCCGCACGACCCGCTCCCGCGACGCACTGGCGAGCAAAGTCTGGCCGAAGTCGACCGGAAAGAGCATGGAACGGTACTGGTTACCGATGTCCGGGCCCTGCCGGTCGCCCTGCGTCGGGTCGTGGACTTTCCAGAATGTTTCCAGTAGGTCCTCGTAGCCGACGGTGTCGGGATCGAATTCCACGCGGACGGTCTCGGCATGCCCGGTCGCGCCCGTGCAAACATCCTCGTACGCGGGATTGGCCTGCGTGCCGCCCATGTATCCCACGGAGGTTGAGCGCACCCCATCGACTTTCCGGAAGGCGGATTCGACTCCCCAAAAGCATCCTGCAGCAAAGTATGCAATGGCCATGGCTGTCTCCTTGTCCGCCATCCTTGCCCCCTGTCTGTGTTTCGTCAATTGCCCGACAACGGGAAGATGGTTTCATCCGGTTTGCGGCGCCTTGCCGGTTATGAAAGAGTCCATCCTGATCCGGAACGGGATCGCACCACTAGGAGACGTAACCATGGACTCCATTGCGCAGGCGCTGGCAAGCCCAAAAATGATTTGGCTTGCCATCTTCGTCGCTCTGTACTGGGGATACTGCATCTTCTGGGGAATCAAGGGCGCGATAGCGTCCCGTACCGCGACCGATTACTTCATCGCCGGGCGGCGGATTTCCATCATGGTCTTCGTGCTCGCCGCCACCGCGACGTCGTTCTCAGGCTGGACGTTCATGGGGCACCCGGGGCTGATCTACCGGGATGGATTCCCCTACGCCTACGCGTCGTTCTACGCCATCACGATCCCGTTTACCGGCGTGCTGTTCCTGAAGCGCCAGTGGATGATCGGCAAGCGCTTCGGGTTCGTGACGCCCGGGGAGATGCTGTCCACCTACTTCCGCTCGGATGCGATCCGCGTGCTGGTGGTCATCGTGGCGCTGGTGTTCTCGATTCCGTATCTCGGCGTGCAGCTGCGTGCGTCCGGTTTCCTGTTCAACGTCCTGACCGACGGGCTGCTCAACGTCGAGGTCGGCATGTGGCTGCTCTCACTGGTAGTGCTGATCTACGTGGCCTCGGGCGGGCTGCGCGCGGTGGCGTACGTCGACACCCTCCAATGCATTCTGCTGGCCGGCGGGATCGCGGTGATCGGCATCGTGACCCTTGCCTACGTGGGCGGTGTGGGCAATCTGGTGGAAGGCATTCAGGCGCTTGCCGAGCACGACACCAACCTGACGCCCGACGGCTACAGCCACTACGTGGCGATTCCGGGCGTGATCCAGTTCGTGGATGCCGGCCCGTCCGCTGTCGGCGGGGCCTGGACCGGCATCATGGTGCTCACGTACATGTTTGCCCTGATGGGCATCCAGGCGGCACCCGCCTTTACGATGTGGGCGTACTCGAATCGCGACCCGAAACCGTTCGCCCCGCAGCAGGTGTGGGCGTCCTCGTTCGGTATCGGCCTGATTCTCTTCACTTTCACTGCCATCCAGGGCATGGGCGGACATCTCCTGGGTGCTGACGCCGCGTTACTGGCGGCGGCCCCGGAAGCCGTGACCAACGTTATCGGCCCCGGGCTCGCGACCGGCGATCTCATGAGCGAGGCCGGTAAGCAGGGGATGCTGGTGCCGCAGCTCATCAATCTGCTGGAGGGGACCGCGCCATGGCTGCTGGCACTGCTGTCGGTGTGCGCGCTGGCCGCCATGCAGTCGACCGGCGCTGCCTACATGTCCACGGCCGGCGGAATGCTGACCCGCGACCTGATCAAGCATTACCTGATTCCGGACGCTGGCCACGCCGCCCAGAAGGCGTACGGCCGGATCGGTGTCGCGTTCATCGTGCTGGCGGCACTGGTGGTGGCGACCGTATCAAGCGACGCCCTCGTGCTGCTGGGCGGGCTCGCCGTGGCCTACGGCTTCCAGATGTGGCCGTCGCTGATCGCGGTGTGCTGGTGGCCGTGGCTGACCCGCGCCGGGGTGGTGTTCGGACTGATTGCCGGCTTGGTTGCCGTCACGCTGACCGAAAACCTCGGTCGGGACTGGTTCGGGATCGAAGCATGGGGCCGGTGGCCGCTGACCATCCACTCCGCCGGTTGGGGGATTCTCTTCAACCTCGGTATCGCCGTGATCGTGTCGTACTTCACGCAGGACGAGGCCGAGACGCGGCACCGGATGACGTACCACACGTTCCTGCGCGAGCACGCGGCGCTGCCGGAAGAGAAACGCTCTCTCGTGCCGGTCGCATGGATCATCACGCTGGCGTGGTTCTTCTTCGGGATCGGTCCGGGCGCCGTGATCGGCAACTGGATCTTCGGTGATCCGAACACTCCAAGCGAATGGATCTTCGGCATTCCTTCGATCTGGGCCTGGCAGATCCTGTTCTGGGCAATCGGCGTCTACATGATGTGGATGCTGGCGTACCGGATGGAACTTTCCACTGCGCCCAGGGTGGAGGTCCAGCCCATCACGGAGGACATCGGCGACCAGCCGGCAGCCGCCCGCGCGGCGCCATAGGGTTGCGGCGGGGGTGCGGCTCGGGCGCGCCCCCGTCTCACGGGAGGCTCGGCGTGGTTTGGTTCGTGCTGACCACCGGACTGCTCGCTGTCGCACTGTGGATACCGGTGTCCCGGCTCGTCTGGACCCTCAGTGTCCGTCGTCTTGAGCGGCGGAACAAACGCCGGCTGGACACCGCCGAGATCGAGGGCCAGAAACGTCGGGCCGGCGTCATCGCGTTCCTGGTCGTGGTGCCGTTCGCACTCCTCTTCAACTATTGGCTGCTGTCAACGCATGCGTGAGCGCCGGTACCGGGTGCTTTCGTGGATCGCCATCGCGATGGCGGTGGTGACCGTTGGCTGGATGCTTGTGGAGTACCTTGATGTCGCCGGTCAGTATCCCGGCCGCATTGCCTATCGCGAGGGCAATCGCGCGTTTCTCGACGGGCGGTACGAGGAAGCGCTGGAGAAATATCGCGCTGCGCTCGCTTCGGACGAGCGAAACGTCTACGCGGCGGAAGGTATCGCGCGCAGCCTGCAACGGCTTCAGCGGCAGGACGCGGCGCTCGCCGCCTTCGACGCCGCGCTCGCCATCGAACCCGAGTTCGCAGCCGGCATTGCCAACCGAGGCATCCTGCTCGACACGATGGGCCGGCACGAGGACGCGCTCAAGGCGTACCAGGCGGCGCTGGTCCTCGATCCGGACCTATCGGACGGCATGCACTGGATCGATCGTCTTCTCTACAACGTGCAGGTGCGCCCGCCGACCGTCGAAGACCGCATGCGCTATCTAGAGGAGCAGCTGGCACTGCCCGAACATCGTCGGGTGCTCGTCCGACCGCTGGAAGACCTGCTGCAGCGCCCGTACGAACGCTGATGCCGCTGCGACCGGGCGCAGCTCTACCGGAAGACGGGGAGGTTCAGGATGTCGACGGCCAGCACCCTGAGCGCAAAGATGAGGGCGATGCAGCCAAAGAGGAGCCGCACCCAGTCGCGCTCGCCCTCCTCGTCCCGGAAGGTGATGCCGTGCCAGGCAATTGCCCCGGTGGCGGCGAGAAAGACCCAGTCGAGCAGGGCATCCATGGGGCGCTCGGACGGTTCGGGGCTCAGTAGCAGGGCGGGAAGAAGCAGCCCTCCGGCGGACTGCCGGCTGCGGCCAGTGCGATCACCAGCGCGACTGCTCCGAGGACCAGCCCCCCGGCAATGACCCCCTGGCGCGGCGTCGGCGCGGGGCCCGGAGGCGCCAGTCCCACCGCGATCTCGTGCGGCGACATGCCTTGTGTCAGCGTGCGCCGGGCGTAGTGCCGGACCCAGGCCGGCACGACCTTGCGCAGCAGGTAGGCGGCGAACGCCCGGTCGACTGCGACGGGATCGGTGCCGCCGAACCAGTTTCGATAGGCCAGGGTGAAGACATCGTACTCCGGGATATCGAGATTCTGCGCGGCACGAAGTACGAGATCGAGGTCCCGGCTGTCGCGGATTCCGGGATGACCTGATCGCTTCCGATGCATTGCGGAGTTTCCACGACTGGAGATGATCCCCCAGAATACCCTGATGCGAATACTGCAGGTGGCCGCACGGCCGCCGGCGTGCCCGCGTCTCCGGCAGTGGCCGCCCGCGCGCTGGCCGCCGCGTGCAGAACCGCTGCCACGCGTGGCGGGGGATCGATGCAGGAACCGGCGGGGCGCGAAACGGGGCGCGAAATGGGCTATTTGGAGCGTGCATGTTGCAGTGGCCTGGACCGGGGATGACGATGGGTCAGGATCACGAGAGGGCAGACCAGGAAGCGGTCGACACCAGGATCGGCGGGCAGGCGCGGCGGCACGCACGACTGGGTCTTGAGGCCAGCCGGGTGGCCGCCCGCTACGTGGGAAGGCGGGCTACCGGCCGTCAGGATGACGGCGTCTCCGGGGCCTCCGACCTGGTCCGGGCGCTGGGAGGCCTCAAGGGGCCGGTCATGAAGGTCGCCCAGTTGCTGGCGGCGGTCCCCGACCTACTCCCGCCGGAGTACGCCAAGCAGCTCAGCACCCTGCAGGCCGATGCCCCCCCGATGGGATGGTTGTTCGTACGCCGACGCATGGCAGCGGAACTGGGGCCGGACTGGCAGGACCGGTTCGAGGCGTTCGGCCGCAATGCGGCGCATGCGGCGTCGCTCGGGCAGGTCCACCGAGCCCGCGCCGACGGACGCGACCTGGCGCTCAAGCTGCAGTACCCCGACATGGCCTCGACCGTGCAGGCCGACCTCAAGCAGTTGCGGTTCTTTCTTGGCCTGTACGGTCGCTATGACCGGGCCATTCATACGAGCGAGGTCTACGCCGAACTGGCCGTGCGGCTGCAGGAGGAACTCGACTACGCTCGAGAGCGGCGGACCATGCGGATGTTCGCGGACATGCTGGCCTCGACGGACGGAGTTCGGGTGCCCGAGCCGGTCGCGGCACTGTGCACCGAACGGTTGCTCACCATGACGTGGCTGGAAGGCCGACGGCTCAGCGAGTTTGCTGACGCGCCGCAGGAAGTCCGCGATCAGGCGGCGCTCCGGCTGTTCCATGCTTGGTACCAACCGTTCTACTGGTACGGCGTGATTCACGGAGACCCGCACCCCGGAAATTATTCCCTTGCCGCGGACGGAACCCTCAACCTGCTCGATTTCGGATGCGTGCGGACGTTCGAGGCCCGATTCGTCGAAGGCGTCATCAATCTTTACCGGGCGAAACGCGACGGCGACAAGGAACTGGCGGTCGCCGCATATGAATCGTGGGGGTTCACCGGGCTGTCTCAGGAGATGCTGGACGTGCTCGACCTCTGGGCGGACTATCTCTACGCGCCGCTGCTCGACGATCAGACACGGCCGATTCAGGAGGGCACCAGCGCGGGCCGGCGGGTTGTCGTGCACGTCCATCGGGAACTGCGGCGCCTTGGCGGCGTGAAACCACCCAGGGAATTCGTACTGGTCGATCGGGCTGCGATCGGCTTGGGATCCGTCTTCACGACGCTGGGTGCGCGGCTCAACTGGCATCGGCTGATCGAGGAGATCATGGGGGGATTTTCCAAGGAGGCACTTGCCCGCAACCAGTGCCGCGCCCTCCAGCGGGCGGGATTCCAGCCGGCCGAGTCGGGGTCGGAGCAACATTCGGCCGGGTAGACTGACGGTCTGCGCCACCTTGACCTCAAGGATCGAACCCGCTCCCCGATCGCGCGCGCCCGAGCAGCAATATTCCGTCGAGGTCTGAAAGTTTGGCGCTCGGCCCGCGTCGGTGGTTGGCTGGGACGGAGCGCGTGCCTATAGTCGGAGGCCGAATTCGGCGGGCGCGTAGCTCAGCGGGAGAGCACTACGTTGACATCGTAGGGGTCGCTGGTTCAATCCCAGCCGCGCCCACCACTCGTGTACTTGGCCGTACGGCCACGTTATGAGGGGTCAGCGGTATTGGCCACGGTATCAGGTGTCCGTCCGCCGCCCCTGACACCGGAATTCCCGAATCCGCTCGGGAAGGCGTTTCCGAAGTGAATTCACCCTGACGCCAAGCGTCCTGCCCACCTCGCGCAAATTCATCGATTCCGAATCGCGAAGGATTGCACTGAAACTTGCGTCTATGCGGTCCTGACCCGCTCCCCGGAAGCTGGGCCGTACAAACCGAGAATTTTCTCGCAAACCGTGATCCAACTTCCGGGGAGCAGGTCACCTGACGGACGTCAGCACTTAGGGGAAATCTGGCAGGCAACGGGAACGGTGTAAGTTTCCGGGCTGTCAGCCCTCGTATAGGTTTCTGGCGACGACATCCTCGTTCCAGTCCAGGCCCATTCCCGGCACATTCGGGATGTGCAACTGGCTGTCCTTGATCTCGTAGGGATTTTCCAGGATCGGATCGGCCCAGTCCTGCCACTCCAACCAATGTGCGGTTTCGGTCGCCCGCATCACGTGGGCGCCGACCTCGGGATAGAGGTGCGTTGACATCGGGATACCGGCCGCACCGGCGATTGCCGCTGCGCGCATCCATCCGGTAACACCGCCGATGCGCATGAAATCCGGCATCACGTAGTCGCAAGCCCGGGCCTGCAACGCCTTATGCAGATCGCGTGGTCCGTAGAAATTCTCACCGATCTGCAGGGGTGTCCTGAGCTCCCGGGCGAGTTGGGCGTATCCATCGAAATTGTCATAGACAACCGGCTCTTCCAGCCAGGTCAGTCCAAGGTCGTCGAGCATGTGGCACCGGCGTAATGCCTCGGCCATGTCCAGACCCTGATTGAAATCGATCATCAAGTGCATGTCGTGGCCGACCGCCCGGCGAACCGCATCGATCGTGGCAAGGTCGTCCTTGGGATCTTCCCGGCCGAGCCGCAGTTTCACGCCATCGAACTGTCCTTCATCGTGGATCTCGATGGCTTCGGCGGCGACTGCGGACGGAGACTTGAGCCAGAGCCCGTTGCTGTTGTAGGCGCGCACTGGACCGGGCGAACCGCCGAGCAGCGTGCACAGCGGCATGCCGGCGGCCTTGGCCAGGGCGTCCCAGGCTGCCATGTCAATGCCGGAGACGGCGATCATCGACATGCCTTCGTATCCGACAAAGTGCAGCGACTTTCGGGCGGTCTCATAGATTTCCGCCGGCGCCAGCTTCTGGCCTTTGAGCATCGCCCCCATGTCGCGCAAGGCCGGCACGAGATAGTTCATCGACTTGACAATGTAGGGCTCCAGATAGCTGCGCCCGACGATCCCTTCTTCCGTTTGCAAATCGATCAGGATCAGCGGCCATTCCGTAATGGTCGCGATCTTGGCGACTACGGGGCGCCTCAGCTTGAGAACGACCGCGCGCACTTCGACGCTGTGGAAGGTCAGTGTTTCGGGCGCCATCTATCGGGACTCCATCGACATTGCGGAGGCTCTCAGCGCAGGAGCACTCAACTGGTTTGCGGCATTGCCGCCCCCAAGGCAGACCACCCGAGTGTCTCGCGCCAAGTGTTCAAAAGTTAGAGGAAAGCCGGAGGCTGCGAACTACTCACTTTGCCGGCAAATTAGGTTGCTGACGGCGGTTCAGCCTGCCCGTGATTGGAACGCCAGGGGGTGGAATCATGGGTGCGCGCCGCCGATCCTCCCTGGCCTCCGGGTCAGCGGATGACTTCGTCTATCGCTCCCGACCGGGCCCCCGGACCACGCCCTGGAAGCCGGACATTCTAGCCATCGACGTGCTGAACAGCGAATTCTGACCGGTCTCCTGGCAAGGCCCGCGCCAGGGCCACCTCTGCCCGCGATGTTGGCTTAGGCGTCGGTCACGTCGAAATGGCGGATGCTAGGTGGCTCGGCGAGGCGCTCCATAAGCTGGGCGCTGGTACCCCTGTCCCGCTGCCAGGCAAGATATTTTTCGTATTGCCCGCGGGATTCCCGCGCTTCCACGACCGCCACATCGTCGGCGGCGTCACTGTTCTGCAGCGTCTCGACGCTTATGCAGCCGTCATGTGCGCGCGTTGCCGGCAGGATCGACCTGAAAAACGCGACCAGATCGGCTCCCGTGCCGGGCTTCGCCTTGACCTCAAGAATCACTTATACAGCCATTTGGATACCTCTCCCTTCGACTCGTGAGCCTATCACTATTGCCGGTCCGTTGCGCTCGGCCGTTCACAAGTCGACCATGTTCCGACCCGATGCGAAAGGAGTTCGTGTCCTTCATCGTATCCAGAGACCGGGGCTCCGGAAGTCCGGACCGGGTCGTCAGGCGGGTTGGTGGTCGAAATATCGCCACGGCGGGCGGGCGAGGTCAAGCTCAACTCCCTCCTTGAGACCGTCCGCTCGTCGTTCTTTTCGAGGAGCACACCGCCGGCGAGGCGGGTCATGTTCGTAGGGGAGTCACCATCCAGGGACCCCGAAACCCACCACGGGGACAGCCGTCGGATGGGTCGACGGCGGGACTGGCCAACGCATGCGCCGACGTGCACGCTGCTGGGCAAGTTACCGTCCAAGACTTCCCGATTGCCCAACCGTCAATGCTCCGAATTGAGCCAAGTGTCGGGGTCGCCGGCCAGCACTGGCAACACCGACAGTCGTTGTCGGCAGATCCACGCTTCGAACGTGTGGCCAGGTGACGTAGCGACGATTCGCTGGCCTCGATACCGGGGATACTCGACTTGCGCCTAGTTCGGTTCCGAAGCGACATCATGCGGGTGCAAAGGCGCAGTGGTCGCCTTCAATCGGTGCGGACGGCACCACCACGGTCTCGGCCGGGAATGCCTGACCGCCGGCCCAGCGCCCACTCGAACGTCAGTTCGTCGCGTCAAATCTGCACGTGTGCCTCGGCGCAGCCATCGCTGTCCGCCCGGCGTTCATGGATTCTGGTCCCAGTCAGGATCATCGCTCGGCGAGATTGGGGGATCGGCGGCGAGCAGCCCCTTGCCGGGGACATGGTTGATTTCGATGCGGATCCCGTCCGGGTCTTCGAAGACGATGTAGTAGTAGCCGGGCGCCCAGCTTCCTTCGATCGGTCCCCGGTCGATCTTTGCCCCCATCGCGCGCAGTTTCGCCGCGACCTTGTCCACGTCTTCGCGCGAACGGGCACGCAGGCAGAGATGGTGCAGACCCACCCGGTTCTGCTCGAAGCGCTCGTTCTCATGATCCGGTCCGGCCCGCTGAATGCCGAGCGCCGTGCGCCCGCCGACGTGATAGACGAAATTGTTGCCGTCATAGACCTTTTGCAAGCCGAGAAACGGCAGTAGCTCGCAGTAGAACGCCCGCGCCTCGTCGAAGTTGCTGACAGTCAGAATGACGTGCGCCATGCCGTTAATTTCGATCATCGGATCGCTCCGGGATTCGCATGGGCCATCAGGTGCTTGCGCGCCTCTTCGTCCCATGTGCCGGTGGGTTTGCCGAACTCCCTGCCGACCTCGTAGCCGCGCCTGAGCCCGGGGCGCTGCTGCAACGCCTTGTACCAGCGCTTGACGTTCGGAAAGCGGTCGAGATCCACCTCCTGGCGCTTGTAGGTGATCACCCAGGGCCAGCAGGCCATGTCCGCGATCGAATAGTTGCCGGCAAGGAACTCGCGCCCTTCCAGGCGGCGGTCGAGAACGCCGTAAAGCCGCAGCATCTCGTTCGTGTAGCGCTCCACGGCGTAGGGCATCGTTTCCGGGGCGTAGAGACGGAAGTGCCCCGCCTGGCCGAGCATCGGCCCAAGCCCGCCCATCTGCCACATCAGCCACTCGACGACCGCCATTCGACCCCGGAGGTCGGAGGGCAGGAACTTCCCGGTTTTCTCGGCGAGATAAAGCAGGATTGCGCCACTCTCGAACACCGACACGGGCTCTCCGCCGCCCCGCGGGTCGTGGTCGACGATCGCTGGCATCCGGTTGTTGGGACTGATTTTCAGGAAATCCGGCTCGAACTGTGCACCGCGGCTGATGTTCACCGGCACGATGCGGTAGTCGAGCTCCATCTCCTCGAGCGCGATGGAGATCTTCCAACCGTTCGGGGTCGGCCAGTAATGGGCGTCGATCAAGGAAGGAACTCCGGCAAAGGGATCGGCAATCGGGTGCGGAGCATAGGCTCCGAACCCGGATCACGGTATCGCAGAACGGGCCGTGGCAGTGCCCGGAACTCCCGCAGATGGCTCCGGAACCGAGGGCCCCGGATGATGGTTCGTGCCGCAATTGCGATATATTCGTGGCGGTGTCCGCAGTGATCTGGCCGAGATGCGGTTACCGGACTGTCGAACCATCGGCGATGCCAACAGTCACCGCGATGGTCTCGTTCCCGCCAGAGCTTTGTCTCGCGGTCTCACTTCCGACCGTCTGGCCGCCTGGTCTCGCGCTGTCGGCTTCGGCATCTGTTCAGTAAGGTGGAAGCGTGTCCCGACGACCGCGTCTTGCCCCGTCGTTGCTAGCGGCTGACTTCGCCTCGCTGGGAAGCGAGACGCAGGCCATGGAGGCCGCGGGCGCCGACCTGATCCACGTCGATGTGATGGACGGGCACTTCGTCCCGGAGCTGACCTTTGGCCCCGCCGTCGTCCGGGCGCTCCGCCCCCACACCCGCTTGCCGCTGGACGTCCACCTGATGGTCGAGCCGGCGGAGGCAGCCGTCGAGGCGTTTGCCGCCGCGGGCGCCGATCTCATCACCGTCCACGTCGAGGCTTGTCCGCATCTCGACCGCACGTTGCGCCGGATACGCGAACTGGGGAAGAAGGCAGGTGTCGCGCTCAATCCCGGCACCTCCGAGAACCTGCTCGAGCCGGCGCTCGGAATCTGCGACCTGGTTCTGGTGATGACGGTGAACCCCGGCTACGGGGGTCAGACGTTCCTCGCTGACCAGGTGCGGAAGATCAGGGCGTTGCGCGAATGCATCGACGCGCGATCGCTGCCGGTGGAGCTGAGCGTGGATGGCGGGGTGAATCCGGACACCGCGCCGCTGGCGATCGAGGCTGGCGCGGACATCCTGGTGGCCGGGGCCGCCGCGTTCCGGGGCGGCCCAGCGCGATATCGCGGGAACTTGGCCGGACTGCGGCCCGGCGGTAGCACCGCGTGATCGGCGGCGGCGGCGGGGATCCGCATCGGTCAATCCCCGTGTGGCGCGCTGCACTGTACGGGTCGTCACTCTGGAAGATGTGGCTACGGCGCCGGCGCCCCGAGATGGTCATCCGTCGCGTGGAGGACCCGGTACAGGGCGACGCGAAGCTGGGCGATGCGCTGTTCACGGGCAGCTACGCGTTCCAGGGTGAGACGCTCGTTTCCCGCACGCAGCCGGTGTGGGAGCCTGACGGGCACAGCGCGGCCTGGCTGGAAGACCTGCACAGTTTCCTGTGGATTCGCGATCTGCGTGCGGCTGGCGACGAGCTCGCGTCGTTGCACGCGCGAAAGCTGATCGACTCGTGGCTCGAGGCGTATGCGGACTGGCATCCGGAGTTCTGGCGCATCGACATCCTGAGCAATCGCGTGACAGCGTGGCTGCTGCACGCTGATTTCCTGCTGAAGCGGGCGGACGACGCGTTCCGCCAGCGCTTCAATACGGCGCTGACAGCGCAGGTCCGTCATCTCGCGCATGGCGCCCGCGTCCCGCGCCTTGCGTACCGGCCCGTGGCGGCCGTGCGTGGGCTGTACCTGTCGGGCCTGCTGTTGAGCGGCGGTGCGAAATGCCTGCAGCAGGCGCGGCTGCTGCTGCCAGAGGCCCTGAAAACGGCCCCTGGCCACGACCCGCTGATCTCCCCGAGGCCGTCGGAATGCGTGGGGTTGCTGGAACAGCTGATCACGCTGCGCGGGGTCCTCGCCGAGTGTGGCGAGGAGCCGGCGGCCGCGACCGTCACCCCGGCCCTGCGCGAGACCGCGTCCTGCGTCAGCACCTGCCTGCTGGGAGATCACCAGCTCGGGCAGTTCCACGGCGGCGTGGCCGGGGACGCCGGGCAGATTCGCCGTTTCCTGAACGCCTGCCGGGATGCCGGGCCCGGTTCCGCGGACGCTACCGGCTACCGGAGGATGTCGGTGGGCGGCACGACGGTAATCGCCGACTTCGGCCTGCCGCCGCCGGGCGGGAGCAGTGCGCCGCTCTGCTTCGAGATGAGCGACGCCGATCAGCGCCTGATCGTCAACTGCGGGCCGGTCCAGCCGATGGTGCGAGCCGCGGGAACCGCACCACGGGGTAACAGCACGCATTCCACGCTCTCGATCCGTGACAGCGATGCGCGACTACGGCGCGACCAGCGCAACCCCATGGTGACGGCGGAACGGCGACCCCGGGAGGACGGCGAAGAGGTGACCGGCATGCATCGGGGCTACGAGGCACGTTTCGGGATCATCCATGTACGTCGGCTGGCGCTGAGCCGCGGCGGCCGAACCCTCACCGGCACGGAGACGCTGACAGGGCGTCGGGAGCACCCGTTCGTGATCCGGTTTCACCTGCATCCGAAAGTGCAGCCGCTCGGCGGCGAGGACTCGCGCTCGGTCCTGCTGCACCGCAGCGGGCGCGTGTGGGAATTTCACTTCGAGGGAGACGCGGCGCTCTCGATCGAGCCGTCGGTCTACATGGACAACGGCGCGGAGATTGCCGACACTTGGCAGGTGGTGCTTACGGGCCGTTACCGCAGCCCAGTCAGCGCGGTAACGTGGCGGCTGGTCCGCTCGGCGAGCGAGTGAACTGATGGCATGAACGTGTCAGGTGCGGATCACGCAGCCGGCAAGCGACAGGCCTACCCCGAACCCCATGACCACCACGGTCATGCCCGCCTGGAGGCGGCCTTCCTGCTGCGCCTGCCGGAGAGCGATCGGGATCGTTGCGGAGACGGTGTTGCCGATGCCGTCCAGGCTTTGGAACCATCGCTCCGGCGCCACGCCGAGTTGCTCGCGGAGGCGGTCGAGGACCACTGCGCTCGCTTGATGAAAAACGAACAGGTCGATGTCGTCCTGGACCAACCCGGCCCGTTCCAGCAGATCCCGAACCGCACCGGGGACCACGCGAAGCGTGAAGGCGAGAACCTTCGGGCCATCCATGAACAGCACCGGCCCGTCGACATCCGCAATCCCCTCGTTAGGGGTGAGCGTGAGGTACGGCGCACCGGACCCTTCCGTGGTAAACACGAATGGCCCGATGGTCCCCGGCCCGTCACGTTCGACGATGCAGGCCGCTGCACCGTCTCCGAAGATCGGCCTCGACGTGCGGTCGTGACGCGAGATGTAGCGGGAGTAGTGGTCCGTGCAGATCAACAGGATTCGGGCCGGGTGGGCGTTGGCAATCAGCGACGCCGCGACCGACAGCCCGTACACGAAGCCCGAGCAGCCTTGAATCAAATCAAAGGCCAGGAGTGTGTTGGGCAGTCCGAGCCGGTCCTGCAGCAGGCAGGCGGTGGTCGGCAGGGTCGATTCCGGCGATTGCGTGACATGGATCAGGCCGTCCAGCGACGAGGGATCGACCCGTTCGAGGAGCTGGCGGGCCGCGCCCTCGGCGAGCACGGTCGCGTTTTCCTGCGGTGCCGCCACGCGCCTGGTGGCGACGCCGGTCTTGGCGTGCAAGCGTTCTATTCGCCAGTGTGGGTTCAGCGCGCCGAGATCTTCGAGAGTCTCTGTCCGGGAACCCAGCCGGTACTCGATATCCGCAATTTGCAAGTTGGCGTCCGGGGGCAGTCGTGTTGTTGTCCAACCTATCGGGCGGCCGCGATTCCGTCAAAATGTCTAATGCGGGCACGTCGGGCGGGATCAGGGTGCTGAGCGCCCCGAGTGAGGCTTGCATCGCCGAAATCCAGCGGGCGATGCGGGCGGCCGGAGACGCCATCCTGGCAGTGCGCGCAGGCGGGGTCGTCCGGTCTGATGTGAAGCACGACGGCTCCCCCGTGACCGAGGCGGATCTGCGGGCTGACGTGATTCTGGTGCACGCGCTGCAGGCCATTGACCCGGCCACCCCGGTTGTGAGTGAAGAGCGCCAGCACCCGGCTGACCTCGACGCCCATGCTCGCCACTGGCTGATCGATCCGCTTGATGGAACCCGAAGCTTCCTCGCTGGCGGCGATGACTTCACGGTCAATGTCGGACTCGTGCTCGACGGCGAGCCCGTGTTCGGCAGCATGCTGGACCCGGTGGGGGGCCGGTTCTACTGGGGCGGCACCGATGTGGCGGCGCGCGTCACCGATGCAGACGGCAACTGCGCCCGGCTGCGGGTGCGCAGGTGCCCCGCCGAGGGCCCCACGGTACTCACGAGCCGCTGGCATGAGGCCGCGTTCGAGCGTGACGTCGGGCGGATCGAGGGGGGTCGGCGGGAATCGATGAGCAGCGCGCTGAAATTCTGCCGCGTGGCCGAGGGAACGGCCGACCTGTATCCCCGACCGGGCCGAACCATGGAGTGGGACACGGCCGCCGGGCACGCCATCGTGACGGCCGCCGGCGGGACGGTGTCGAAGCTCACAGGCGGCCGACTCCGGTACGGCAAGCCGTCCAGGGAGAATCCTTCCTTCCTGGTGGAAGGCTCTCCGGAGTGGCGGCGTTTTCTCAAACCGGTCGACTCCTCGAAAGCCGCATCGTGAGCGCCGTCGGCGATTCCGTCGTGGCGGTGCGCCGCGCGCTGGTCTCGGTATCGGACAAGACCGGGTTGGTCGAATTCGGGCGGGCCCTGCGAACGGCCGACGTCGAGATCCTGTCGACGGGCGGCACGGCGTCGGCCCTCCGCGCCGCGGGCGTCCCGGTGACCGAGGTCGCCGAGCACACCGGGTTTCCCGAGATTCTGGATGGCCGCGTCAAGACGCTCCATCCGGTCATCCACGGCGGCCTGCTCGGGCGGCGCAATTCGGAGGAGCATGTGCGTGCGATGGCCGCGCACGGGATCCACCCGATCGACCTGGTGGTCGTCAGCCTTTATCCGTTCGAGGCCGCGGTGTGGGGCGGCGAGGTACCGGCCGTGTGTGTCGAGAACATCGATATCGGCGGCCCGGCGATGATCCGCTCGGCCGCCAAGAATCACGACGCGGTAACGGTCGTGGTGGATCCGGCCGACTACGACGGGATTGCGGCGGAGATCAGCGCCAAGGGAGGTGTCACGGCGGAAGCCCGCCGGTGGCTGGCCGCCAAGGCGTTCGCCCGCACGGCCGCGTACGATTCGATGGTGGCGGGGTGGCTTGCCGAACGCGCGGGTGCGGGGGTCGGGACGTTTCCCTGGTACAGCATTGGCGGGCCCCGCCGGACCCCGCTCCGGTACGGCGAGAACCCGCACCAGAATGCTGCCCTGTTTGCGACCGGAATGGCCGAGCCCGGCGTGACGCACGCCCGTCAGTTACAGGGTAAGGCCCTGTCGTTCAACAATTTGAACGATGCCGACGCGGCCTTTCGATTGGTTGCTGAATTCGCGGATCCGGCGGTCTCGATCATCAAGCACGCCAATCCGTCGGGCGTGGCCACCGCCCCGGTGACCGCCGATGCCTTCCGCCTCGCGTTGCGCTGTGATCCGGTGTCGGCGTTCGGCGGCATCATCGCGCTCAATCGGCGGCTGGACGCCGAGACTGCCCGCGCGATCGCGGCGCTCTTCGTCGAGGTTGTAGTGGCCCCCGAGATCTCGGCTGCGGCACAGGCGATATTCGAAGAGACCGGCCGATCGGGCCTGCGGCTCCTGGAGACCGGCGGCATGCCGGACCCCGCCGTCGCCGCACCGGACGTCCGGACGATCGCAGGCGGCCTGCTGGTCCAGGATCGCGATCGCGGGCAGATCGATGAAGCCGGCCTGCGGGTCGTGACGACCCGCGCGCCGACCGCTGACGAGATGCGCGACCTGCTGTTCGCGTTCACGGTCTGCAAGCACGTGAAATCGAACGCGATCGTCTATGCCAAGAACGGTGCAACGGTCGGTGTGGGGGCGGGGCAGATGAGCCGCGTGGACTCGGCGCGGGTGGCAGCGGGAAAGGCGGTCGAGGCGGCGCAGGCGGCCAGCCTCGGGGCGTCGCTGGCCGCCGGTTCGGTCGTCGCGTCTGACGCGTTCTTTCCGTTTCCGGATGGTCTGCTGGCGGCCGTCGAAGCGGGGGCGACCGCGGTCATCCAGCCGGGCGGTTCGGTGCGGGACAAGGAAGTCATCCGGACGGCCGACGAGCGCGGGCTGGCCATGCTGTTCACGGGCGTGCGGCACTTCCGGCACTGAGGCCAACGTCAGCCGGCGAGCGCGCCCTCCACGGCGGCGGCGATGCGCTGCAGGATGCGGTTGTCGTCAGCGGGCCGGGCCACCGTGATGCCGACCGGCAGCAAGTCCGTTACCGGGAGCGTGATGGCGGCAAGCCGGAGCACGTTCCCTAGCCGCGTGTTCCGCAACGCGAGGGCATTCGCGCGGGCGTAGGCCCCGCGGTCGCCGGTCACCTTGGCAAGCGGCGGCGGCAGGATGGGCAGCGTGGGATGGATCAGCGCGTCCCAGCCGGCAAGACGGCGCGCCAATGCGCCGGCCAGCCTTTCCGAAGCATCCCGCACGGTGAGAAAGTCCACTGCGGACATGGCACGACCTTCTTCCATGCGGGCGAGCACGTCGGGATCGATTCGGGCTTCACGCCCGTCGATCAGATGGCGGCATGACACGTAGCCCTCAGCCGTCACGATGCCACCGTGGCGCTGCAGCAGGTCATGGATGTCGGTGAATTCCGGAATCTCAGCCTCCACGACGGTAGCGCCAGATTGCCGCAGGGTCTCGAGCGCCGCCGGTATCGCTGCGGCGACCTCGGGGTCGGCCTCGTCGAACACGAGGTTGGTGGCGGCCAGTAGACGCAGCCCCGCTACCCGCGCATGCGTGAGATCGACGGGCGTATCGTCCGCGAGCACCGCGAACATCTGCCCGGCGTCCGCCACCGTGCGGCACAGGGGCCCGACCGTGTCAAGCGTCGGGGACAGCGGCAAGACGCCGACTCTCGGTACGGCACCGATTCCGGTCTTGAACCCAACGAGACGGTTCCAGGCGGCGGGAATCCTGACCGAGCCACCCGTATCGCTGCCGATCCCGATCGGCACGTGCCCGCCGGCCACAGAAACCGCGGCTCCGGCGGAGGAGCCGCCGGGCGCACGTGGAACATCCACCATCGCGGCGTTGGCTGGCGTGCCAAAGTGCGGATTCGTGCCGATTCCGCCGAGCGCGAACTCGACGGTCAGCGTCTTGCCGATACACACGAGGCCTGCTTCCCGTGCCCGGCGGAGGACCGCAGCGTCGAGCGGCGGGGTCCGGCCTGCGAGCTGCGGGGAACCGCCCTCGGTCGAGACACCGGCGGTGTCGAAGAGGTCCTTCCAGGAGACCGGCACACCGTCGAGCGGGCCCCGCCGCAGGCCGGTGACCGCGCGGTCAGCGGCCGCGGCCGCCTCGGCGCGGGCTCGCTTGGCCGTCAGTCTGACGAAGCCCGCGGATTGCAGGCCAGCTTCCTCTATATGCGACAGGCAGGATTCGACCAGATCGACCGGGTTGAGCTTCCCGGATTCGATCGCGGCCCCCAGGGCAAGCGCAGTGGGCTGACGTGGATCGTTTGCCATGGCGAGAACGAGGATAGTGATTGGCTGGCCCTGTGGCAGCTGGCAGTGCCCCTCGCGCGGGGCGGCTGCCGTATGCTGGCCGGCGCATGGCCGAGGAGTCCCCTGAGCGTATGTCGGAGGCACGGCTTCGAACGGAAGTGCTGATTGCGGGTGCGGGGCTGACCGGCCTGACCGCCGCGACCGCATTCGCGTCGGCCGGGATCGACTGCAGGATCGTGGATCCGGCGGCGGGCGGGCCGCGGTCAGACGCGCGGACCACGGCGGTGACCTGCGGGTCACAGCGTCTCTACGCAGCCCTCGGGGTCTGGCGGGCACTGCGTGCACGCACCCAGCCGATCCGTCGGATACGCGTGGCAGAGGACGATGTCCCGCTGTTCCTCCATTTCGAATGCGATGACCTCGGTGAGGGGCCGGTCGGGCACATCGTTCGGAATGACGATCTCTCGGGGGCTCTGAGGGCCCGGCTTGAGACGCTTGGCGTGCCCCCGGTCGCAAGCGCAGTCGAGGCGTTCGAGGAGCAGCCGGGATGGGTGCGCACCCAACTGAGCGACGGATCGGTGATCGACAGCCGGATTCTGATCGGAGCTGACGGGCGGGCCTCGCCCGTGCGGGACCTGGCCGGCATCGGCACGCGCACCCATGCCTACCGGCAGACCGCGATGGTATGCACGATCCGGCACACGGAACCGCACCATGACACCGCCGTGGAGCGGTTCTTTCCCGCTGGCCCGTTTGCCGTATTGCCGATGCGCGGTCGCCGGAGCGCCGTCGTCTGGACCGAGCCGCACCGCATTGCAGCGAGGCTGATGCAGTTGCCGGCCACCGACTTCCGGGTGGAACTTGCGGCCCGGTTTGACGGCATGTTTGGCACCCCGACCGTGGAGGGGCCGCCGACGGCATTTCCGTTGTCGCTGGTGCTAGCCAGGCGCCATGTGCAGGGGCGAGTGGTCCTGGTGGGGGATGCAGCCCACGCACTGCATCCCATTGCGGGTCAGGGATTCAACCTGGGGCTGCGCGGGGTTGCGCTGCTGGCGGAGCTGGCCGCCGATCACGTGCGGCTGGGGCTCGAACCGGGCGATCCGCGCGTGCTCGCCGAATACGCCGGCTGCCGACGCATCGACACGGCCACCCTCGTGGCTGTCACCGATGGCGTCAACCGCCTGTTCTCGAATGGGCTGCCCGGGCTCGGCGTGGTGCGTGCGCTCGGTCTGGGAATGGTCAACTCGATTCCCCCGGTCAAACAGGCGCTCATGCGCCAGGCCATGGGCATCGCTGCCGGCATGGCGGGGCCGCTGCCGCGGTTGATCCGGGGCGAGCCAATCTGATCTGGAGCCGGCCGGACTGGATCAGCCGGACACGGCAGTCTTGTACCGGCGGACGCCGGGTTGATCGGCACCGAGAAGTCTGACCGGCCCGGGGGAGCCGGCCGGCCGCCGGCGCCCGCAAGGCGTGAAAAAGATGGATGGCGTCCCGTCGGAGTTTGAACGAAACCGGTTCGACGGTGCCCCGCGCACCACCTCGTTCCAGGAAGTGCCGGTAGGCCTCGACGTCCGGTGGGGCGTGCCGTCGAGGCTGATCATCGGAAACACTCGCACCTCGGCGGCGACCCGCGCGAGTTCCAACAAGGTGTGGAGATGGAACTCCAGGCCAAGCTCACGGCTGTAGAGGAACAGGAGATGTGAGCAGAGTGCCAGGTCGAAGCTCGAGGTGGCGAACGGCAGCCTGGGAAGCTCTCCGCAGACGTACCATCCGCTTCCCCCGCCCCGCGAGTAGTCGGTGAAGAACCGTTCGGCGGCCTGGCGACGCGTGGTGAGAAGGCGACTGGTATCGCCGCAGAAATCCCAGACGAAGCGGTGACGCTCGGCGGTCAGGGCGGGCCCGATCTGTTGCTCCGCGTCGGCAAGCAGGCGCCCCATGGCGGGCTCCGGGAGCCGGTACCGGGGGATCGAGGGCAGTCACCCTGACACCGGCGTTGGCCATTTCCGCGGTGTACGACGAGGGACCAGCGCCGCAGTCGAGAAGCCGCCCGGGCCCTTCCGGCAGGCCGAAGAAGGCCTAATACTCAAAGGCGCGGCGACCCCGCGGGGTCACTTCGGCCAGCCTCAACCCAACCGGGCGGTCAGCTCCCGGTTCATGGCTCACGGGTGGCGCCGGCGTGTTGCAGCGCCTGCAGGTAGTCCTCCCACAGAGTCGTCTGGCATTCGCCCAGTTCCCTCAGGTAGCTCCAGGAGTAGATGCCGGTGTTGTGTCCGTCATCGAATGAGATGCGAATGGCGTAGTGTCCAACCGGCTCGACTGCGGCAATGCCGACGTCGCGCTTGCCGGATACCAGCTGCTTGGGGCCGCCGTGTCCCTGGACCTCGGCGGACGGGCTCTCGACTCTGAGCAGCTCTGCCGGCAATTGGAATGCGGCACCGTCGTCGAAGGCGATGTCGACGACCCGTTCCGCCCGGCGCACCCGGACGCGCACCGGCCGGGGACCGGGTGCGGTCATCAGGGTTCGTCGTCCCCCAGGACCCGTGCCTCGTCCACCAGCATGATGGGAACCCCGTCCCGAACTGGAAAGGCCAGCCCGGCCGCACGGCTGATGAGCTCGTTGCGGTCGCGGTCGTACTCGAGATCGGTCTTGGTCACCGGGCAGACGAGGATCTCCAACAGGCGCGGGTCCACCTCGGTTCCCGCTGACTTCGGCGTCAATTGATGCTCCCCGATCCTGACCCGGAACGCTCCGCCTCTTTCATGGCGAGCAATGCCAGCAGCATCTTGGCTCTCTCGGTGACCCTGGCCGCCTCCAGCATTCCCTGCTTCTCGCGGTTGTCCAACTGGCAGATGCGAATGCCGAAATGCAGAAGCATTTCGGTCGCGTCGTTCTCAAGACTGTCCCAGTTTACCTTGAGGCCGTGAATCTTGGCATGACGCTGCAGCGCGCCCAGCAGGTTCTCGTGGTCAACCGCACTGCAGTCGGCGGCTTCGAAGTCAAAGCCGAACTCGTTCCACTCCACAGTGGCACGCCGATAGCCGGCCTGATCCAGTGCTTCGCTCGTGATCCGGAACCGCGAGATTCCCGTGAGCTGCAGCAGGTAGCGTTCGTCGTCCGTCTCGTGGAAAGCCTGGATGTAGGCGCCGCCGCCCACGGCATAGAGGGGACAGTCGTTGGGAAGCGGGTGGGTGTGCGGCGTGCCGTCGTCGCGTGGCTGGACGATTCCGAATAAGCGCGGCCCCGCGAGCGCGTCGTTCACCATGCGGAGGTAGCGGGGCTCAAATGCCTGGATCACGATCCGGTCGCGGGGAAACATGACGGCGCCCGGCAACGGGAAGAGCGGGAGATGAGTCGGTAACTCCCTTGGGCCAGGCGGCGGCACCGGACGACTCAGGCGAACAGGATCGCCGACAGCCGCATGCGTGTCTGAGCGGTCAGGGGATCGCCTTCGCCGAAAACCTCGAACAGCTTCAGCAGGCGCTTGCGAGCGGCGTCATCGTTCCATTGGCGGTCGCGGCGCACGCTTTCGAGCAGCTGATCCACGGCCTCTTCGCGGGCGTCGTTGGCCAGCAACGCGTTCGCGAGATCGAGGCGGGCCTGATGATCGTCCGGGTTCGCCTCCACCTTGGCGCGCAGCGTCGACACATCGCCGGCCGTGCTCGCCTCGGCGGCGAGCGAGATCGCCGACCGGAGTGACTCGATGGCCGGATCCTTGGCGAGATCTTCCGAAACGTTCTCCAGGATGTCTCGCGCGTCAGCCGTGCGGCCAGCCTTGAGCAGTGCCTTGCCGAGGCCGGCGATAGCGCGCGCATTGGCGCCGTCGCGCTCCAGTACCGCGGTGTAGAGATCGGCCGCTTTCTTGGCGTCGTCGGCCAGCTCGGCGTCGGCCGCTTCAAGCGCCTGGTCGATCTCCTCCTGCACGGCGCCGATCGACTGCCGAGCGACCCGATCGACGAAAGCGCGGACTTCGGCGGCCGGCAAAGCGCCGGCGAAGCCGTCCACCGGCTGACCGTCCACGAACGCGTACACCATCGGCAGCGACTGGACGCGCAACTGGGCGGCCAGCGTCTGGTTCTCATCGACATTGACACGGGCGAGCGCCACCTTGCCGCCCGCGGCGCTCACCGCTGCCTCCAGCAGCGGCGTGAGCTGCTTACAGGGGCCGCACCATTCGGCCCAGAAGTCCACGATCACCGGCCGGCTTCGGGAAGCGGACAGCACATCCTCGGCGAACCGGGCGGTACCGGTGTCGAAGATGTGACCCGTGGGAGCGGCCGGCGCGCCGCCGATCAGGGCGTCGGAATCGTGCATGGATTTTCCGTTGGAGGACGGGGTCGCCGCGTGCTGAAGGTTGCGCGGCGGAGACCTTACTCTATCATGCCGAGCCCGGTTCAGCGGGCGTAGCTCAGGGGTAGAGCGCTACCTTGCCAAGGTAGAAGTCGTGAGTTCGAATCTCATCGCCCGCTCCATCATGGGCTCCGCATGGCGCCGGCGTCGCCCGCCCGACGCGATGGCGATGCGGGGTTGAACATGGTGCTTTGTGGCGGTCCGTGGATGACGCCGCGACTGCCATCAGCCGCGCGGCGCTGAAGTAGATAGTTCGTCCGAATCCGTGCTCGTGCCGCCCGACGGCCGGGTCCTTGCCGCAGTTTCCGCCCTGCACGAGCCTTCGGAATTTTCGTGTTCGTCGGGAACCGGGAGCTGCACGATCACGAGCCGTGCACTCTTCATTGCGAGGTGGGGCCTTCGAAGCCCGCCAGCACGAGCGAGAAGTACTGGTTGTCGGGCGTGTAGTGGCGATGCAGCCTGAAGCCCGCGCTCCGCACGAGGTGTTCCAGCGATTCGTGGCTGAATTTCCGGCTGACCTCGGTCAGGATTGACTCGCCCGGCGCGAACCGGAGCTGCTCGTCCAGGCGGCCGATGGTGACGGTTTGCGGCTGCGTCGCCACCAGACGCATTTCGATCTGGGTGCGTTCCGCGCTGTAGGTCGCGTCGTGGCGGAAGGCCTCAGGTTCGAAGTCGGCGCCAAGGCGGGAGTTCAGGACGCGCAACACATTCTGGTTGAAGGCGGCGGTCAAGCCTTCGGAATCGTTATAGGCGTCGTGCAGGACCTGGTGGTCCTTGATCCGGTCGGCGCCCATCAAGAGAAAGTCGCCGCGCTCCATCTTGGCAGCGAGATCGCGGAGAAACCGGATGCCCTCCGTTTCGGGAAAGTTGCCGATAGTCCCGCCCAGGAACAGGAAGAGACGGGGTCCCTCCGGTACCGGCAGTGCGTCCAGCCCGGCGGTGTAGTCGCCGACGAACAGCTGTACATCGATGTCCGGATGACGCGCCTGCAGCGCCCTGCCGCCGGCGTGCAGTGCATCGGGCGAAATGTCGAACGCGGCGTAGGTCGCGAGCGGACCGACGCGACTGCACGCGTCGATGATTTGCGGGGTTTTTCGGGACATTCCGCTGCCGAACTCGAACACCGAGGCTGGCCGGGCGGTCGCGGCGACGCTCCCGACCACTTCGGTCAGCAGCGCGTCCTCGGTGCGGGTCACATAGTACTCCTTGGTCCGGCAGATCTGGTCGAACAGGTCGGAACCGGCCTCGTCGTACAGGTACTTGGGAGGCAGCGAGCGCGGGGAACCGAGCAGAAGCTCGCGCACGTCGTCGGCGAGCGTAGGCACGGGGCGGGACGGGGAAACGACCTGAGTGGTGAGCTCGCCCACGCCGACAGTGATGTCCATGATGCTTGTCCGGCTCGGGAGCAGTTCGGTTGCTGCAATGCTCCGGCGCGGGGTCCGGCAGCCATCGGAGCCTCGGGCTGCGGACCGTACAGGACCTTCTGAGGACAGACAACTTGCCGGCCGCTCAGGCCCCCTCGGCACGTGCTCGCTCGGCCCGGTGGAACCGCGCGAGCTGGTGCCAGGGTCGCGGCTGCCAGAAGCTCTGTGCCCGGCCCGACGTCGAGGGCAGCACCCAAAGGCGCGTGCTGCCGATGCGCTGTGGCTGCAGCCCGTAACCTTCGGGCCCGGTGGCCAGCCGCACGTCGAACTGCTCGCGGAGGAAGGCCCGGGCCGGCGTCTTGGCCGTGAAGGCGAGGATGCGCGGCTGGTACCGCTCGACCTTCTTCCGCAGCGCATCGGACTCGTAAGCCTCCGCGGACAAGTCAGAGTCGTTGCCGAACTCGTGCTTGGCGAGATCGGTCAGGCCCAGGCCGTAACCGGACACGAGGCGATACTCCGCGGGATCGAGCTGCCGGTTGGTGAAGCCGGCCTCGTGCAGCACCGCCCAGAACCGGTTCCCGCTGCGGGCGTAGTACGCGCCGACCTTCGCCGATGTAAACCCGACAGCCGATCCGCAGAACACGGTGACCAGGCCTGTTCGGAGCACGTCGGGCAGGATGTAGGGGCGGTTCATGCAGCTGATTTGCGGCGGCTCGCGTCCCCGTGCCCGAACGGGCAGGCGTCCGGACGGCCTTTGCCCCGGCCTGATCCTGCGGCTGTTCGTCGACGGGCGCCGCCGGAGCCGTGCAGGCGGGACACGGAAGTTGCCGTCCGGCGGCGCGGCCCCAGAACCCAGGGCCGCGCCGGTGGCCCGTTGGAGACGGCGGTTTTCTTCTTGACGGTCGGCAAATATTTCGATATTTCGCGAAGCATGGAAAACAAGAGAGCCTTGGAGGCACTGAGCGCCCTGTCCCACGAGACGCGGCTTTCAGTTTTTCGGCTTCTCGTCACGGCGGGCCCCACGGGTCTTTCGGCCGGTGTCATCGCCCAACAGCTTGAGGTGTTGCCGAACACCCTGTCGACCCACTTGGGGCTGCTGGCGCGGGCCGGGCTGGTCGTGCCGGCCCGGAACGGCCGGGTGATCCGGTACTCCGCCAATTATGACGGGATGCGCGAACTCATGGCGTTCCTTGTGCGCGACTGCTGCGCCGAAAATCCTGAAATCTGCTCGTCGCTGCTCGCGGTCGCGACCCATGGTGCTGCCTGCGACGGGAAGACGGCGCTGACGTGAAGAGAAGACCATGACCCGTAAGTACAACGTGCTGTTCCTCTGCACGGGAAACTCTGCCCGCTCGATCATGGCCGAGGCCATCCTGGGTTGTGAGGGAATGGGGAGGTTCAAGGCCTTCTCCGCGGGCTCCTACCCGAAAGGGGAAGTCCATCCATACGCGTACCAATTTCTTGCGGGCCTGAATTACGACATGTCGTTCGCCCGCTCGAAGAGCTGGGATGAATTCGCGGGCCCTGACGCGCCGGACCTGGACTTCGTCTTTACCGTTTGCGACCGGGCTGCGGCGGAAGTCTGCCCGGTTTGGCCCGGGCAGCCGCTGTCGGCCCACTGGGGCGTTCCGGATCCCGCGGAGGTCAGCGGCAGCGAGGCGGAACTAAGATATGCGTTTGCCGATACGTACCGGATGCTGTTCAACCGCATTTCCATCTTCGTGAACTTGCCGATCACCTCCCTGGACGAACTCACGTTGCAGAAGCAGCTGGAAGAGATTGGTCAGCGCCAGGAGGACGCTGCCCAGGCGGCGACCGACTAGGGCACCCCGTGGCCTTTGATCACATTCGGCGGCACCTCGCCGAAGGGGTTGGCACGGCCTTCCTCGTCGCCACTGTCGTCGGGTCCGGCATCATGGCCGAGACCCTTGCCGACGACACGGCGGTCGCCCTGCTGGGCAATACCATTGCGACCGGGGCGATCCTGGTCGTGTTGATCACGGTCCTGGGGCCCGTGTCGGGGGCGCACTTCAACCCGGCCGTGACGCTGGCCTTTGCGGTCCGTCGCGACCTGCCGCCTGCCCACGCGGTCACGTACATGGCGGTTCAGATCACTGGCGGCGTGGTGGGCACCGTCGTCGCCCACCTCATGTTCGAGCAGCCGCTTCTCCAGCTCTCGGAGACGGCGCGGGCCGGACCGGCGCAGTGGTTGGCGGAAATGGTCGCAACATTCGGGCTGGTCACGACCATTCTGGCCGGGCTCCGGTTTCGCCCGTCGGCGGTCCCCTGGCTCGTCGGCCTGTACATTTCCGCCGCGTACTGGTTCACTGCGTCAACGTCCTTCGCCAATCCTGCTGTCACGATTGCGCGCTGTCTTTCCGATACCTTTTCCGGGATCCGGCCCGTCGACGTTCCGGCGTTTCTCCTCGCGCAGGCAGCCGGCGCACTGTTCGCTGCGCTGGCCGTCAGGTGGCTGCTCAAGGAACATCCGGCCGGGACACGGGTCCGGCAGGACTGAGCGGGCACCGCGCGGCAAGCGGGCTGCCGGGCCCGGACTCGCCCCGCCCGCCAGGAACGCCCTATGTTGCGCTGCAACCCGAACCCTTTCCGCCTGACAGGAGGACCCTCCGCCGTGTCTCGAATTGTCGCCGCCTGCGCGTTGCTGAGCATCGCGCTCGTCACCGCTCTCCCCGCTTCGGCAAAGCTGATCTGCGTCCGCAATGCCGGCGCCGATTCGCTCGGAATCCGAGCCGGCCACTCGATGTTCTGGCTGGACGGTGGGCACCTGCGATGCTTCCGCACCGACGAGGACCTGGCCACGCTCCAGAACTGGGACGTGCAACAGTGCGAAGAACGCGATATTGCCGTTGACCTCCGGGAACACGCGTGCCTGATCGCCGTCGGCAGTGACGGCGTGTGCGTGCCGGAACTGGAGACGCGGCAGCTTGCAGACGCCTGCCGCCAGTGAGTCGTCGTCAGCCGGCCTGCGCCTCGATCTCTTCCATGTCCTCGTCGCTCAGGCCAAAGTGGTGGCCGATTTCGTGGATCAGCACGTGGCGCACGATGGATTCGAAGCTGTCCTCGGAGTCGGCCCAGTAGTCGATGAGCGCGCGCCGGTACAGGAACACCATGTCCGGCCCGTCGGGCACCGAAACGGAATCCTTGTAACCGATAGCGACACCTTGATAGAGGCCCATCAGCTCGAACGGGCTGTCGAGTTGCAAGTCGCGCAGCACGTCGTCGTCGCAGAACTCCTCGACGCGGAAAGCGATGGCTCCGACCTGTGAGCGAAAGGGCTCCGGCAGGCGCGCGAGCTCGGTGGCCGCGATCGCCGCGATGTCATCGAGCGAGGGGGCCCGTCCAAACGCCCGAGGCATCGCGCTGCTTGCAGCCTTCTTCACGGTCGTGCACGGTGTCCTTGGAAGCCCGGGCCGCGCGACGGGAACCGACACCAGCGAGGAGCCATGCCTGCACCTCTCACGGAACCGGAGCTGGCCGGCGCGCTCGCTCGGCTGGCGGACTGGGAGCGCCAACCGGGCCGACCGGCGATCAGCAAGACGTACCAGTTCGACGACTTCCGGGCAGCCTTCGCCTGGATGGTCAGGATCGCAGAGGTCGCTGAGCGCATGAATCACCATCCCGAGTGGACCAACATCTACAACCGCGTCGAGGTGACGCTCGCCACCCACGATGCCGGCGCGGTCACCCAGCTCGATGTCGACCTAGCCCTGGCCATGGAGGCGGCGTGGGGCGACCGAGACCCGTAGACCCTACTCCGACGGCGGCCTGGTTGGCCACGGCCTGCGCATCGGCGCCATTTGTCGGGACGGCGGGCGGCCTCTGGCTGCTCGAGGGGGCATGGCGGGACTACCTCTACCTGACCGGTCTCAACTACGCGCTCGCGGCGCTCGCGTTCCTCGGCGCCCTGCATCTCGGCCTCGCGCTGGGGGCCGCCGCGCGCGGCTTCCGCCAGCACGGTTTCTGGTGGGTGGTCCCGTTCCTGCCGGTGGTGGCGGGACTGGCTGCGCTCGCCGGCTTCGTCGACTACTTCTGGGTGGTGATGCTGTTCCTGGGCGCGTTCCTGGTATCTCACACGGCCGATCTGCGGGCCGTGCGCGAGGGGGTCGCCCCTGCGTGGTACCGCACCGTCCGCAAGTGGGTGACGGGAGTGGTGCTGTTCTGGGGCGGGACCTTCCTGGTCCATGCGCCGGTCAGCGTCGCCGGATGAGTCCCAATTGGGCCGTGGCGACGCGTTCACCACGCCGGGCAATGAAGAGAGTGGCGGCGACGATGACACAAGCACCGGTGATGGTGGCCGCGGCCGGCAGCTGCCCGAAGAGCAGGAAGCCGTAGAACGTGGCGAAGATCAGCCGGGTGTAGTCGACGGGCATCACCGCGCTCGGTTGCACGCCGCGCAGTCCGAGCACCGTGAATACCTGTCCGAGGGTGCCGGCACCCCCGATTGCCAGCAGCAGCAACAGTTCGAACGGCTCCGGCCAGCGCCAGACGAACAGTGCCGGGACCAGTGTCGCCAGCGTTGCGAAGCCGGCGAACCAGAGCTGGATGGTGAGCGTGGCCTCGGTCTCCGCCAGCGCCTTCACCGTCAACTTGACCCCGGCGACGATCAACGCCGCCCCCAGTGCGAGGGCCACCCCGCCCGCCGGCAGGTCGGTGTCGGACGGGTCGACCATCAGCACGATGCCGCCGAATCCGATCAGGGTGGCGATCCAGCGCGGCAGGTCGACGCGATCCCCCAGGATCAGGACGGCGAGCGGAATCAGGAAGAGAATCCGCGTGAAACCAAGGGTTACCGCCTCGGCCAACGGCAGCAGGGACAGGGCGGTGAAGCCCGTCCACATCGCGATGACGCCGAGCACGCCCCGAAAGAGGTGCATGCCCGGCCGCGCGGTCACGATCGCCGCCGGGCGCCGCAGGAAAAAGGGGATCAGGACGACGCCGCCGAACAGGCAGCGAAAGAATACGAGTTCCAGGGGATGGAAGTCAGTGGACAGGTACTTGACCAACGCCCCCATCACGGGGAACGTCGCGGCGCTGCAGAGGATGAAGAGCGTGGCGCGCAGGTGCGCCGAGACCGGCATCCCCAACCCGCGCATCACTGGCGCCGCCGGTGGGCGCGGCTTTCCCGATGCGCCATGTAGACCGAACTCCCCAGGATCACGGCCGCGCCGACCCAGGTCCAGAGGTCCGGAATCTCGGCGTAGAGAGCGTAGCCGGCAAGGGCCATCATCGGGAGGCGGACGAAATCGTACGGCAGCACGGCGGTGGCTTCGGTCACGGCGAACGCGCGCACCCAGCAGTGATGGGCCAGGGTGCCGACCAGGCCGAGCACGGCCATCAACGCGAGGTCCGTTCCGGTCGGAGGAGTCCACTCGAGTAACGCCGGGGCAACGGCGAACACCGACAGGAACAGCGGCACGTAGAGCACCACCGAGTTCGGGTGATCCGTCCGGGCCACGACCTTGACCACCGTCGCCCCGACCGCCATCAGCATGGACGCGCAGAGCGCCGAACCGATCGCCAGCGAGAATTCGGCGAACCCCGGCCGCAGGACGATGAGCATCCCGACGAACCCGAGTGCGGTCGCGGTCCAGCGCCGGGCCCGCATGCGCTCACCGAGAAAGACGGCGATCAACACCGCCGCAAAGATGGGTGCGGAGAAGTTGATCGCCGTCGCCTGCGCGAGGGGAATGTTGCTGACCGCGAAGAACCACAGGTACATGGCGGCGAACCCGAGCAGGCCCCGAACCACCTGCAGCGCCGGCCGGGTCGTCTTGAGCGAGCGGATTCCTGCCGGCCAGACCAGCAGCAGCACGAAGATGAGTCCGAACAGCGAGCGGACGAACAGGAGTTCGAACAGTCCGTAGCGGGACGACAGCTCGCGGACCAGCGTGTTCATGAGGGTGAAGAACACGTTCGCAAGAACCATCCACATCGCGCCCCGCACCGGAGGCGGGATGGCCGCCCACGTGATCCGGACCGTTTGCAGACTCCTCATGAGACCCGGACAGTCCGGTCGGCACGCCTGCGCCGTCGGCCGGGACGGCGATCAGCGCCGATGTTCGTTCAGTCGCGGCATCAATTCGACCAGGTTGCAGGGGCGAAACCGGTTGTCGAGTTGGTGGACGAGGATGTCGTCCCAGCCGTCGCGACAGGCACCGGGCGAGCCCGGCAGCGCGAACAGGTAAGTGCCCCCGGCGACTCCGGCGAGCGCCCGGGACTGCATGGTGGAGGTGCCGATCTTCGAGAAGCTCAGCATCCTGAAGAGCTCTCCGAAACCGGGGATATCCTTCTCCACCACGCGCTGGAACGCCTCCGGCGTGACGTCGCGTCCCGTGATTCCGGTGCCGCCGGTGGCGATGATCGCGTCCACCTTGGGATCCGCGATCCATTCCCGTAACTGCGCCTCGATTCGGTCGGCTTCATCCGGAACCAGCGCGCGCGCCTGCAGGACGTGATTCGCGGCCGTGACGCGCCCGGCCAGAAGGTCGCCCGAACGATCGTCGGACGATGTCCTCGAGTCGGAGACGGTGAGAACGGCAATCTGAACCGCGAGAAACGGCCTGGCGGCATCAAGACCCGACATAGAACCCCGTGTTTTCCGCCGCGGATTCGGAGTCCAATGGGACGTACTGCGGCCACTTGCCGTGGCTCAGGGCGACCCGGGCCGGTTTGTGCTGTCGGAAGCGATCCCGGTAGAGCCACAGGCTGGCAAGCACGCGTTTCACAAACCACCGCGTTTCGAGCAACGGAATGCTTTCGATGAACAGTAGCGGATGGTCGGTGCCGATATTCTCCTTCCATGCCACCCAGTGGCGCGACCCGGCGTTGTAGGCCACCAGGGCTCCAATTAGGTCGTGGCGGATCTTCGGGTGGTCGAGGACGTCACGCAGCACCCGCTGGCCCAGGTTCAGATTGAAGACGGGGTCGTACAGGTAGTCGGCACCGGGCCCGCGAAACCGCTCGTCGCCGGTCAGTCTCCGTCCGATCCGCGGCAGCACCTGCATGAGCCCACGGGCACCGCGCGAACTCTTGGCCCGGATGTGAAAGCCTGATTCCTTGCGGATGATCGCGTGGACCAGGGCCTGGTCGATCTCGGTTGCAGCACTGTCGACCCAGTCCGCCGCCGGGTAGAGCGCCGAGAGGTTGAGAGTCCCCGAGCGACCCAGGCGGCTGCCCAGCCGGAGCTGAACCCCGGGCAGGTCGAGGGCCATCGCGAAGGCGAGAAGTTCGGGGTCCGTTGCCTGCCGGCCCTCGCCCGCGATCCGCCGGAATTCGGCATCGGCCTCGTACACGCGTCCCGCCTGCACCAGCGCGATCGCGCGCCGGGCGCCGGGCAGCGCGAAAACCGGCCAGGCGGCGTCGACCGTGACCGCGTGCCGGTCAACCCAGTTGTGGCGTTCGGTGAGCCCGAGTTCTTCCAGGGCCAGCTGTCCGTAGAGGGTCAGGGGGAAGTTGGCGGCCGTGCGCAGCATCGCCTCGGCGTCATCGTCGTGGTCGATGCGGGTGTAGATGTGGGCGGCCCAGTACGCACCGCTGGCGGTCTCCCACGTGCCCCCGGGGGTCACCGCCGCCTGCGCGAAGTGCTCAAGCGCGGAATAGGTGAGGTCGAGCCTGAGGGCCGCCAGGCCGGCGCGCAGATGGATCCACGAGAACCCCGGCTCCACGGAGGTGCTGGCGGCCGCGGCCAGCGTGAAGGCGCGCCAGTAATCGCCATCCGCGTAGTAACCGATGGCGATTCGGCCCTCGAGTTGGGCAACGTCCTCGGGCGAGAGGTTGTTGGGCCTGCTGTGGAGGCGCGACAGGGCAGCGTCGTACTTCCCGCGGGTCACCAGGCGGATGATTTCCTGCGCGAGCTTCCGTTTCGCGGGCGTGTCCCCGATTTTCAGGGCATGGCTGGGCCAGTCAGGACCGTAGCCGCCGAGGCGGCTCACGCGTTCCGGCGGCGGCGGCTTGGCGTCGTCCGGGCCCTGGCGTCGGAGTGCGAGACGGTGGATCAGACGCGCGCCCGGGTGATCGGCATAAGCGTCCAGCCATCCGGCGAGGTCGGCAAACGACGACCGGTACTCCGTCGGATGCATCAGCTTCTGGTAGCGCACGTGGCCGAGCAGGACGCGGTCCCGAAGCTTGGCGATTTCGTTTTCCGCGGCGGCCCAGTCGCCCCGCTCCTGCAGGGCAAAGATGCGTCGGTAGCAGGCGGCATCCTCCCGCGACAGCACCAGCGGCACGCCGGCCCGCAGGAGTTCCTCCGTGATCTGCGCCAGCGGCTTGACGGTTCCATTCGGTTCGGCCGCCGCGCTCCAGGCGATTGCGCCGGCCACCACAAACGCGGCTAGTCGTGAAACTGCAACCATGCGACGCGACGTGCTCCCTAGGCGCAGAGGGTAGCGCAGGCGGGCCCGAGCTCGCGCGCCGTGCCGAATCCGCGCGACGGACGGCACGGCCGACGGTGCCGCCGGCCGCTGGCCGATGCCGGGCCCTCTGACGGTCTGCGGTACCGTTGCCGCCCGCTGGCGTCTCTCGTACTCTCTTGCCGGCCGAGATGGCCGATCATCGGGATCATGGCTTCATGAACAAGGTGTACGAGGATGCTGCCGTAGCGCTGGATGGGCTGGCCGCTGACGGCATGACGGTGATGGCTGGGGGCTTCGGGCTCTGCGGCATTCCCGAGAACCTGATTCTTGCGCTCAAGGAAACGGGCGTGCGCGACCTCACGGTCATCAGCAACAATGCTGGTGTGGATGGCGCCGGGCTGGGCCTCCTGCTCGAGACCCGGCAAGTCCGCAAGATGATTTCAAGTTATGTGGGCGAGAACAAGATCTTTGCCCAGCAGTATCTCGACGGCATCCTGGAGCTCGAATTCAATCCGCAGGGGACGATGGCGGAACGGATCCGCGCCGGCGGCGCCGGGATTCCCGCGTTCTACACCGCGACCGGCGCCGGAACGGTTGTGGCCGACGGCAAGGAGACCCGCACGTTCAACGGGCGGGCGTACGTCATGGAAACGGGGCTCGTTGCCGACCTCGCCATCGTGAAAGCCTGGAAAGGCGATACCAAGGGCAACCTGATTTACCGCAAGACGGCCCGGAACTTCAATCCGATGATGGCCACCGCCGGCAAGGTCACGGTCGCCGAGGTCGAGCACCTCGTCGAACCGGGCGAGCTTGACGGCGACCAGGTTCACACACCCGGGATCTACGTCGACCGCATTCTGCAGGGGCCCCGCTACAGTCGGGTTGTCGAGCACCGGACCACCCGGCCCCGGCCCTGAGCGCGCGAACGGAGGCAATCATGCCTTGGAATCGAACTGACATCTGTGCCCGTGCCGCACAGGAACTCCAGGACGGGTTCTACGTGAACCTCGGGATCGGGATGCCGACGGAGGTGGCGAACTTCGTGCCCGAGGGCGTCGATATCACGCTCCAGAGCGAGAACGGACTGCTCGGCATGGGTCCGTTTCCGTACGAGGACGAGGTCGACCCCGACCTGATCAATGCCGGCAAGCAGACCGTATCCGAGCTTGCCGACTCCAGCTATTTCTCGAGTGCCGAGAGTTTCGCCATGATCCGGGGCGGGCACGTGGATCTCTCCATCCTCGGTGCCATGCAGGTCGCGGCCAACGGCGACCTCGCCAACTGGACCATTCCGGGCAAGATGGTCAAGGGCATGGGCGGCGCGATGGATCTCGTCGCCGGCGTCCGCCGGGTCATCGTGGTGATGGAACACGTCGCCCGCGACGGCAGTCCGAAACTGGTGAAGACCTGCACCCTGCCGCTGACAGGACAGGCGTGCGTCGATCTCGTGATCACGGATCTCGGGGTCTTCGTGCCGAAGGACGGGGTGGTCCGGGTCGTGGAACTGGCACCGGGCGTGCAGTTCGACGAGGTCGAGGCCAAGACCGAAGCACCGCTGGCCGAAGCGCTCCGCGCCGCCTGAGCGCGTGGCGCGCCCTGCAGGACTCGAACCTGCGACCTGCGATTTGAAGTCAGCAGATGGCATAGTAGCCGGCTTGCCGGTGAAGGCCTGAACGATGGACAAGGCTACCAGGACGCTAGGCTCATGCGGACCGGGCGGCAGAACATCCAGTTGGAACTGGCCTTGGAGCCGACGGTGAAGGGTGAAGCCAGGAGTGCCGGACGCCAAGGGACCGAAGCCCGAGTGGCGTGTGCCGAATCCGAACGCCCGGCGGCCGGGCAGGGACCGTCGATGGAGGCGGTTATCCAGCCCGGCAATTTGAGAAAGGCGCTGGCGCGGGTCCGGGAACTGACGCGGTGTACCAAGAGCGTCAGCCTCGCCCATCTCGTTGCGGAACTGTCCCGCTACCTCATCGGGTGGCGGGGCTACTTCGGCTTCTGCGAGACCCCTTCGGTGCTGAGTCGTCTCGACCAGTGGATCAGGCGGAGGCTTCGCGCCATCGTCTGGCGGCAATGGAAGCGTGGACGCACCCGCTTTGCGGCGCTGCGCCGTCTCGGCGTCAACAAGCACTTGGCGGCGAAAACCGCCGGCAGTGCTCGTGGCCCATGGCGGCTCAGCAACAGCCCTGCACTCTCCTACGCGTTGCCCAACGCCTTCTTCATCCGGCTCGGTCTCGCCACTCTGGCGAGCCTTGCCACGGCTTAAATCCGTCGAACCGCCGTGTACGGACCCGTACGCACGGTGGTGTGGGAGGGGTGGGGCCGCGAGGCTCCCCCCCTATCCCGATTGACGAGCTATTCGATCCGTCATCCGCTATACGGTGACTGGCGCCGATCGCCTTGGGCAACGCGAGGGACGCCGAAGCTGTGGTCCCCCTATTCACCCAGCTCGCGCGCCACGCGTCGCGGGAGGTGGTCGAGGCGCTGGCCGCGGTCGGGGATGAGAGCGCGATCGTTCATCTCGACCGCTGCGCCGCGCGCCGCCCCGCGCTTGCGGGTTGCCGCCATCAGCTGAACTCGTTTCGCCAGCGCTTCGTTTGCCGCCGAGTAGGCAGGTTCGATCCAGTCCGTGTCCACGAACCAGAGGCCGATGCCGCGGTCCACCTCGTGCTGAGCAACCCGCGTCCCGCCCTCTATGGACTCCAACAGCCAGCGATGGTCGAAGGTCAGAATTCCGGGGATGCCCCCCGACTGCCTCAGCTCTGCACCCGGGCGAACGGTCTCCACCAGCGCGGTCATTGCCAGGACCGCTCCACCCGGGTCGCGGACCTTGTTCAGCACCGTCTCCCCCTCCGTATAGGCACCTTCGACCTCGACGAAGACCGGGTTCCACTGCGGGTAGGCCTCCGTGTCGACCAGGACCGCCCACACCGCGTCTGTCGACGCAGGAATCGCGATTTCTACGTGAAAGGTCTTGTGGGTGGCGAACGAAGCCGCCGCAACGATGGCGACGAGGGCCGAGACAACCCAAAGAGCGGGAAGGCTCCGTTTGACGAGGGAGCGGAACATCGGCGCCTCACATGTGGTTGTCGAACCAGTTCACCAGGTCGCCGGGAGCGCGGCCGATATAGTCATAGGCGGCGAACCGGCTCTTCTCGATGTCGAACCACTTCATCTCCCTTTGCACCGTCGGAGCTTCGAAGTATTCGTTCACCATGTCGGTCTCCGCCCACGGGTCATTCTTGTTCTGTTCGACCAGTGTCGGCACCTCCGCGATCATCGTCCAGGCCTCCCTCGGACGAATCGTGAAAATCCGAGGGGCAGGACTGCACCCTGAGTCGCTGCAATTCTTGCCGTCACGAGAGGCGGCTTAGGGGAGCTTGTGTGGCTGCTCTCGCGAGTTTCCGCAAGTCAAGTTTGGTTCGGGGACACGAGAATCCTCTGACAACTTCGTCCCTCACATATGTGCGTCATACCAAGCAATCATTTCTTCGGGCTTCCGGCTGAAATAGCGGTAGCCCTCGTAGCGCACCGGTGTGCCCTCAATCCACAGCAGCTTCTTGTCCGGGTTGGGCAGCTTGTCATGTATGCCCTGCGCATCCGTCGGCTTAGTGGTCACGTCATCTTTCACCTGCACGACCATGGTCGGGCATTTTACCGCGTGGGCCCAGGCGATGGCGTTGGAATCCGTATGGCGGAAACTGGAGTAGTAGGAGTAGCGCTCGTTGAAGCGTTCATAGGCGTTCTTCACGCCCTGGTCGATCAGGGCGCGCTCGATGAAGGGCGCGGCCGACAGCGGCTGCAGCGCGATCATGCAGGCGATGTGTTCGAACTCCTCAGGATGTCGTGCCATGGCGATGAAGGTCGCATTGCAGCCCATGCACAGACTGTGCAGTCCGACTTTCATGCGCGCCGTGTCGGGGCGTGACCTGGCGTAGCGCATTGAGCCGATCACGTCGCGCCATTCGATGGCGCCGACGCCGGTGATGTTGCCGGCGCCGTCTGCCGAATGGCCATGACCCCGCAAATCGTAGGCGAGCACATTGTAACCGGCCTCGTGCAACGCCTTGTAGGCTTGGACAAGATTCACCTCGAACCCGCCCTGCTGGTCCCATGGTGGCAAGTGGCCGGGATAGCCGTAGCGGTTGGCGCCGATGAAGTGGTTGCAGATGATCAGCTTGTCGGAGCCTTGCGCGGGAACGAACCAGCCATCCAGCATCACCCCGTCCACGGCGGGAAAGAATACGTCTTCGTAGTCCATCTCGAAGTCCGACGGCCGCCGCAGGATCGGCGTGCGGAAGGAATAGCTTACTCCCTTGGCGATCCGATCGATCAATGCGTCTTCCTGCGTCGGGTCCATGACTCTTCCCTTCGTTTGCGTGTTCTCGGCAGCATCTACCAAGCGCGGCGTCGCGATGGTTGCGGCGCCGGCGACGGCGCCGAATCTCAACAGGTTGCGTCTTGTCTGGTTCATCGATGAGTGCTCCATTCACCGGGTGGGTGACTGTACATATGTACTATTATTGCACAGAAGTACAATACATTCAGACGAGGATCGTCAATATGTAAAAAACCGGTTATTGAGGCGGCGGAAACTTGGAAGGCTCGGCCGAGTCTGAGAGGCGCCGGAGCCGAGACGTCGGCATCGCGGCCATGTCAGCGCTCCTATCCGCGATCTTGACGGTCTTTTCCGACCGCACGCATCTGACGACGCTCGCGTCCGCTCACCGTGATGGCCCGCCAATGCTCGGCGGCGCGGATTATGGCGCCGATCATGATCTTTAGCGCGGGCTCTTCGCCGGAGGCGTTGGAGAGGGATTCGTTCCGCCGGAGATCCGCGGCGCTGTCCCCCATCCCCGAGCCGCCCTCCGACCGCCCCTTCGCACGCCGTTGCGCCAGTCTCTGCCCGCAGCCTCCCGGTGCTCACAATTGAGACCGCTGCGGCTGTCCACCTCCGTGGCCTTCTTGAAAATCGGCCGTGTCACCAGCTTCACAGGAATGACGCAGCCATCGCCTGACGACCTCCGACCAGGTCCGAAAGGGATCCGCGCGCGTATCGACCCAAGTATTCTTGTCGCCCAGGTGCCTCCGTGACGGGGCCGGCGGCAAACGGTGTCGTTTGGCCAATCGTCAACAAGGTGCCCCCCGACCGAAGTTGCCTGCAAATGAGAAATTTTTCCAGAATGCTCCGGGAACGGCCCGCAACAAGATCGGTAAAACGAGATGACCGCGACGGAACAAAAGATCATCGAGGCCGCCATCCGCACTTTCGTGCGTTATGGCGCGCGCAAGACGGCAATGGCCGATATCGCGACGGAGGCAGGCGTGTCGCGTCAGACGCTATACGACACCTTCGGCGGCAAGGATGAACTGATTGTCGCCTCCATTCGTTGCATCACGGGCAGGAACCTGCAAGCGGTCAGGGATGATCTTGCAGGATGCACCTCATTGTCGACGCAGCTCGACGCCTATTTTGAGCGGACGGTGATCAGGTCGTTTCAACTGCTGCAGACATCGGGTGATGCGGAGGATCTGGTCAGCGGCCACAATCAGGCCGGGCGCGAAGAGATAGTGCGCTCTCATGACAAGCATCAGGCCTTGGTCGCCGAGCTGTTGAGGCCCCACTCAAGAGTGTTGGCAGACTCCGGCCTGACCCCTGACCAACTGGCGCATCTTGTCGTAACGGTCGTGATGGGCCTGAAGTATTCGGCGAAAAGCCGAGACGACCTGGACGCCCTTCTCGTCACGTTTAAGACAGCGGTATTGGCGCTCTTGGGAGACTCGGTGTCAGAATTGGGATGAGGCCCGGCGGCAACGCGAACTAATTTCCTGCGCGATGGCGCCAATATGGTTCTCAAGGTTGCGCAGGTGGGGCCCGGCTTCGAAATAGTCGCGCCGACCATTGGGAACGACGCGGCGGTCCAAGACGTGGATTTCACCGACGCACCAGCCGTTGAACCTCGGCTCCTGGAACAGGTGCTCAAAAATGCGATCCGTACCGATTTGCATGTTTCCAACCTGTGCGCGAAGACCCCGTATTCCTAGCCCGGAAATCTCACCAAGTGGGGGTGCATGGGGCGGGTACGCGTGGTACAGGTAAAGGAGTCAACACCTTACCGAAGACCACAGGATCGCCCCATGCAACCAGAGTGTATCCGGCCGCAGCTGTGTTTTGAAGGTCTGGGCCGGCGGTCTGTGGTGGGCCGGTTCGACGGTGGCCGGCTGACGACGGACGGTGGCGTGCTGCTGCTGCGCGAGGTCGACCGCCGGTTCCGGGTGACGGAGCGGCTGGCGG
>JAGWAT010000050.1 GCA_021296265.1 Alphaproteobacteria bacterium
CTGCCATCAACGACGGACCCGAACACCGACTGATGGTGCGCGGCGCATTGCGCTGGTCACACCCTGGGGTCGGCGGGCGGGCGACGCACGTGCCCCAACCGTTCCAGCTGCCTCCACACCGGGGCGGCGACGGGCGGATCCACGCCGGCTAGCGTGCTCGGATCACCGGCGCAGGGCGACATCACTCGACACCGTGACGGCCGCGATATCCGTTGGGTTGTGCTGGTCGCCAACCGGTCAGGCGGCCCTCCTGTGGCCGGAAGATCTCCACACCCAGCGGATGACAGGCTGCCTGATCGCCGGAATGGCCGGTACCGCAATCACCGCCTGGGCAGGCCGACAGCGCGACCAGCAGGTCAATCTCCGCGAACAGTTCGACGAAGTCGCCGCGCCGCGCCGGACTCGCCTTCATGAAGTACTGGTTGGTGCCGCGCTGGTAGCCGGTACACATGAACAGGTTTACGACGTCGTGCACGTGCGACTCCGCTTCCGCCAGCGGAAGATCCCGCGCCGCAGCGACAGCCCGGGTCAGGTTCGAGTGGCAGCAGCGGTGATAGTCCGCGCCGGTCAGCAGGTAGTTGGTATAGGGATCACAGCGCGTGCCGATCACGTCATGGACGCCTGCGCCCGACTGATCGAAGCCGTACCAGTCGAGGGTGTCGTGCGTGATCGTGGCCATCGCGCGAAGCCAAGGAAAGTTGCTCCACAGGCGGTCCCCGGTGCTCACGTGGGTGGCGTGCAGTGCGCGGGTCTTCCCGCTGAAAAAACGTTCCGAGAGGTCGGCCGCATGCCACAGATTCAAGTCGCCCACCTGCGGACCGGCGACGTTGGCGATCCGAAAGAGATGACCGGCCGGGATCTCGAAGGCACGTGCGTCGCGGGGCGGCACGGTGAACGCGTCGACCCGAATCATGCCGCTGCGCACCGTCTCGTAGAACGCCCGGTCGTACGGCGGCAGCTGTCCCGCCGGGTAGACCGTCACGGCTGCTGCTGATCGGCGTTCGGCCGCATCCGCAGGCTCCCGATAATGCGCTGGTACTGCCATCGCCTGCTCCTTTTCTGGCTCCCATCGATTCACGTGACCCGTCCCGGCGAGCGGATGGGGGAGCGCGCGAGACGGCGGTCACCGCCTTCGCCCGCCGGACCAGCTGCGGTTGCCCGCCTCCGGATCAACCGGCTGGATGAACAAGGTAGGCCCCCCGGCATGCCTGACGCACGGGCTGAGGTGTGCGAGCCCTACCGTTCGGCCGGCGGCATCCCGGCGGCCGTGGAACGGTAGCCCTGCGCGGCCTGGAGCAGCTGGCGCGAGTACCGATGCTGCAGGGTGTCGGCGCGCAACGCGTCCACACTGACCGTTTCGACGACCTCACCAGCGCGCATGACCGCCAGCGCCTCGCACATGTGGCTCACCACCGCAAGATCGTGGCTGACCAGCACGAATGTGAGCGCGTATTCCCGCCGAAGCCGCTGCAGCAGGTTCAGAATTTCCGCCTGCACCGAGACATCGAGAGCCGATGTCGGCTCATCCAGCAGGACAACGGCGGGCTCGATGATCAGCGCGCGGGCGATCGCGATTCGCTGGCGTTGACCGCCCGACAGCTGGTGCGGGAAACGGAAACGGAACGACGGGTCGAGACCCACGTCGGCGAGCGCGGCGACGGTCCGGCGATCAATCGAATCGAGGCCATGGACCCGCGCCGGCTCACCGAGAATCCGGTCGACCGTATGGCGCGGATGGAGGGAGCCGTAGGGATCCTGAAACACCAACTGCAGGCGACGACGAAGTGCGCGCGAACGGGCGGGTCGAAGCAGACCGCCGTGCAGCCGCAACTCGCCCCGGAACCGGGCGGCCGGCGGCAGGAGCCCCGCAAGCGCCCGCAAGACGGTCGTCTTGCCCGAGCCGGACTCGCCCACGAGCCCGAAGCTGCTGCCGGCGGTGACCGAAAAACTGGCGTCGCGGACGGCCCGAAACGCGCGCCTGCCACGGCCGAAGGCGACATCCAGACCCGCGACCTCAATCGCCGGTGCCCGGTTCATCGTAACCACGCCGGATCCCGCTCAAGCGTGGGCAGGTCGCTCCCGTCGCCATCGACGCGAGGCTGGCAGGCGAGGAGTCCGCGCGTGTAGGGGTGGCGCGCCGATCGGAGCTCGTTCGCCCTGAGGGTCTCGACCACCCGGCCCGCGTACATCACCAGTACCCGGTCGCAGAACGATCCCACCAGATTGAGATCGTGGCTGATGAAAATCAGCGCGGCTCCCCGCCGCGCGAGCATGTCGTCAAGCAGCGCGAGGACCTGGAGACGCACCGTGACGTCGAGTGCCGAGGTCGGCTCGTCGGCGATGAGGAGATCGGGCTCCGGAACCATCATCATCGCGATCATGACCCGCTGGCCCATGCCGCCCGAGAGCTCGTGCGGCCAAGCATCGAACACGTAGCCGGGCTCCCGAATGTGCACGGCCTCCAGCATCGCAAGCGCCCGCAGCCGCGCCTCGCGCCGGGACACGTTCGCATGCACGCGAAAGGCCTCGACGATTTGCTCCCCGACCGTCATGACCGGGTTCAGCGAGTACTTGGGATCCTGCAGGATCATCGCGATGCGCCCGCCGCGCAGTGCACGCCGCTCCGCTTCGCCGGCGCGCAGGAGATCCACGCCGTCGAAGGAGAGCCGCCGCGCCGCCACGCGTCCGTTCCGGGCCAGGAGACCGAGCAGCGCCCGTCCGGTCTGCGACTTGCCCGATCCGGATTCGCCGACGATTCCCAACTTTTCCCGGCCGAGGACGAAGTTCACGTCGCGCACGGCCACCACGGGCCCACGCGGCGTGTCAAACGTCACGCGCAGTCCGTCGACGATGAGAAGCGGGTCCCGGCGCATCACCCTTGCCTAGCTCCTGCTTTTCGGGTCCAGCACGTCACGGAGCCCGTCCCCCAGCAGATTGAAGCCGAGACTGACCACGAGGATCGCCAAGCCGGGAAATGCGGGCACCCACCACTGGTCCAGGAGGTAATCGCGTCCGAGCGCAATCATTGCCCCCCATTCCGGGGTCGGCGGCTGCGCCCCGAGGCCGAGGAAGCCGAGGCCCGCCGCCGTCAGGATGATCCCGGCCATGTCGAGGGTGAGACGCACGATGACCGACGAAATGCACATCGGGGCCACGTGGCCCGCGAGAATCTGGTGGTGCGGGATCCCCTGCGAGCGCGCGGCGAGGATGAAGTCACTGTGGCGGAGCGTAAGTGCCTCGGCCCGAGCGATGCGGGCGTACGGCGACCAGGCCGTGAGCGCGATGGCCAGCACCGCGTTCTCGAGTCCCGGCCCGAGGGCGGCCACGAAGGCGAGCGCCAGGATCAGCCGCGGGAATGCGAGAAAGATATCGGTCAGACGCATGAGGGCGCCATCGAGCCAGCCACCGACGTAGCCCGCGACCACGCCGACGGCAAGTCCGATCGGTACGACGATGAGAGTCACCAGCCCGACGATGTAGAGGGTGATCCGGGACCCCCACACGATCCGGTCGAATATGTCGCGGCCCAATTCGTCGGTGCCGAACCAGAAAGCGCCGCTCGGCGGCTGGAGGCGATTGCCGAGATCCGGCACGACGCCCGTCGAGCCCGCGATCCACGGCGCGAGCAGCGCGGCGGCGACCAGCGTCCCGACAATGGCCAGGCCGGCCACAGCGCCGGCGTTCTGGCGGAACGCCAGCCAGGCGAAAAAGAATCGCTGGCACCGGGCCTGCCAGCGCGACCGCGGAACGTCGACAAGGAGCCAGGCGCGGACTGCGCTCATCGCGCCCTCGGATCGACGAGGCGGTAGAGCAGATCGGAGCCCATGTTGATCCCGACAAAGCAGACGCCCACGACAATGGTGCCGCCGAGGACCGCGTTCATGTCGTTGTTGAAGAGCGAATTGGTGATGTACTGCCCGATCCCGGGCCAGGCGAAGACCGTCTCGGTCAGCACCGAGCCTTCAAGCAGGGACGCATAGGTAAGGCCCACGATCGTGATCAGCTGGACCAGCACGTTGCGAAATGCATGGCGCCAGATCACGCCCCCCTCCGGCACTCCTTTGACCCGCGCGGTGAGGATGTACTCCTGCCCCATTTGCTCCAGCATGAAATGACGGGTCATGCGGGCGAGATAGGCGAGCGCATGGATCCCCAGGATTCCGGCGGGCAGCACGAGGTGCCCGAGCGCGTTGCGGAAGATCTCCCACTCACGCGCCAGGGCCGAGTCCACCAGGATCAGACCGGTCACCGGCTCCACCATGCCGTCGAAGAAGATGTCGATCCGCCCCGGCCCGGCCACCCAGCCGAGCTTGGCGTAGAGCACGAAGAGCGCCAGCATGCCCAGCCAGAACACCGGCACGGAATAGCCGAACAGCCCGATGACGCGGATCAGGTGATCGACCCACTGGCCCTGGCGGACTGCCGCCAGCACGCCCAGCGGAACGCCGCCCAGGACGCCGAGCAACGTCGCGACGGTGGCGAGCTCCAGTGTGGCGGGGAAAAACCGCAGCAGATCATCGAGCACCGGCTGTGCCGTCATGATCGACACCCCGAGGTCACCCTCGAAAAGCTGCCCGAGATAACGCAGGTACTGCATGAAGATCGGCTGGTCGAGGCCCAGTTCCCGGTAGACCGCGTCGTAGACATCCTGATGAGCGCGGTCACCGACGATCGCCAGCACCGGATCCGCCGGCATGACTCGCGCAATCACGAAGGTCACAGCGGTCAGGCCGGCAAAGGTCAGGGCCAGGGAGAGCGCCGTGCCGGCGACTCGGCGCGGCGCCTGGGCAAGGAGTGTGCTCCGGTTCCGGTCCAGCTGGCTGCCGGTCCTCGCCTCGGGCATCTGGCTGCCTCCGTTGACGGCCGGCTACTTGGTGACCATCCGGTAGTAAACGTGATCGAAATTCACGCCCGACACGAAGCCCTCGACATGCCGGCGGCGCACGACCTGATCGATCTGCTGAAACATGATGGCGTACGGCCCCTCGGTCTGCAGACGCATCTGGAGTTCCAGGTACATCTGTTCACGCGCGTCGAGGTCCCGCGTGTCGCGCGCCTCGATCGTCTTCGCGTTGATGTCTTCCGACGCCCACGCGTTGCGCCAGGCCAGCACACCCGCGAGCCTGGCCTCCGGCCGGTTGTCAGGGTTGCGGGCGAACGCGTCGGCGTTGGAGTGGGGGTCCATGTAGTCCGGCGACCAGCGGGCAATGATCAGCTCGTGCTTCCTTGCCCGGTATCTGGGCCAGAGCGTCCTGCCGTCCTGCATGACGATCCGCGAACGGATCCCCGCCTGGGCGAAGGTCGCCTGCAGAGACTGCGCAATCTGCGGAAAGGGGGAGCTGGTGAGGGTGTCAATGCGCACTTCGAACGGTTCGAGGCCCGCGGCCGCGAGCAGGGACCCCGCCTTCTCGATGTCGAGTTCGTACGGGGTCGCCGTGTAGCCGGCCCAGAGGCCGGCCGGCCAGAAGGCCTGATGCACCGCGAACTGACCGCCGAGGAACGAGTCGGCCATGCCCTGGTAATCGATCGCGTGCCGCAGCGCCTGAACGACCGTGGAGTTGCCGAGGACCGGATGGGCAGCGTTGGCGGCCAGATAGACAATTGCTCCCTTCGGATAGCTGTCCACCGCGAGGTCGGCGTGCCCCGCCAGCGCCTTGATCTGGTCGGGTGTGAGATTGCGGGCCATGTCGACGTCCCCCCGTTCCAGCAGCAGGCGCTGGGCGGACGGTTCGGGTACGTGCTGCAGAAACACGCGCCGCATCGCCGGCGCACCGTGCCGGTAGTGGGGATTCGCCTCCAGCGCGATGTACTCGTTCGCCTTCCACTTCCCGAGCCGGAACGGGCCGGAACCGGCACTGTGCAGCTTCAGCCACGCGTGACCGAGGTCGCCGTCCTCCGCGTGCGCCAGCACGAGCTCCCTGTCGACCACCGACGCCACGCCCGCGGACAGCGCGTTCAGGACCAAGCCCGGGGAGATCCCCACGGTGATCTCGATGCGCAGGTGGCGGGAGTCGACGACCTGAATCAGGTCCTCGACATTGTCGGCATTCCAGCCGAACTGGGTGACGATGAAGGCCGGAGTCCGGTTGAGCTTGACCACCCGCTCGAGCGAAAACTCGACGTCCTCCGGACGCACCGGGTTGCCCGAGTGAAACCGGAGTCCATCGCGGATCCGGAACACGATGGTCTTTCCGTCGTCGCTGATCGCGTAGCTCTCGGCAACCCCTCCAGCAAGCTGCCCCGGGGATTCCGGTTCGAACATCATCAACCGGTCGTACACGTTCGCGACGATCTCGCCGGCCGTGAACTCGAAGACCTCGGCCGGATCCAGCGTGATGACGTCGCCGACGTCCTTGGCCATGACGAAGATGTCATCCGGAGGCGCCGCCACCGGCGCCCGGACCACGCCAAGGGCGACCAAGCACGCCGTCCCAGCAACCCATCGAACGATACGGCCCATGCAGCAATCCTCTCGTTGCGGGAGCTGGTCGGACCCCGCGACGCACGCCCGCGCCACAGGTTGTCCGGAGCCCGTCCGGCCGCCGGAAGCAGGCGCCGACCCGGGGCACAACAGTACCGCAGGGCCACGCGTTCGTCGGCGGGGCACCCCCGCTCCGTGCTTGCCCCGGCGACACCGGGGGGCTATAGACACCATCAAACGGGGCATGGGCTGAGCAGCAAGCCCGCCCGTGCTGGGGGCCCTGATTCATGTCCAGACAGCGCCGTCGTCTGGTCTACGAGGGCAAGGCCAAAGCACTGTTCGAGGGCCCTGAACCCGGCACGCTCGTCCAGCACTTCAAGGACGACGCCACGGCATTCAACAATCAGAAACGTGGCACCATCAGCGGCAAGGGCGTCATCAACAACCGTATCTCGGCCCACCTGATGATGCGGCTCGGCGAAATGGACATCCCGACCCACTTCCTCCGGCCGCTCAACATGCGCGAGCAGCTGGTGCGCGAGGTCGAGATCATCCCCGTTGAAGTGGTGGTTCGAAACGTTGCCGCCGGCAGCCTGAGCAAGCGCCTCGATATCAAGGAAGGCACCCCCCTGCCCCGGCCGCTGATCGAGTGGTACTTCAAGAACGACGAACTCAACGATCCGCTGGTGCTGGACGAGCACATTCTTGCGTTCGGCTGGGCGGCCGAAGACGAACTCGACGAAATGTTCGGCTACGCGCTGCGCATCAACGACTATCTCTCCGGCCTGTTCCACGCCATCAACATCCGGCTGATTGACACCAAGTTCGAGTTCGGACGCCATTTCACCGATGAGGGCATGCGCATCCTGCTGGCCGACGAAATCAGCCCGGACACTTCGCGCCTGTGGGATCTTGAGACCGACGACAAGATGGACAAGGATCGCTTTCGCCGGGATCTCGGCAAGATCGAGGAGGCCTACCAGGAAGTTGCGCGCCGCCTCGGCGTGCTACCCAAGTCCGACCGTGCGGAAGCTTCTGCATGAAGGCCATCGTCCATGTCGTCCTGAAGAAGGAGGTACTTGACCCGCAAGGAAAAGCCGTCGAATCCGCACTGCGGACGCTCGGTTTCGGGGAGGTCTCGGAAGTTCGGCAGGGCAAGTTCTTCGAGATCACCCTGGACGGCAGCCCCGACGATGCCCGCGCGCGCCTCGCCAGCATGTGCGAAGAGCTTCTGGCCAATCCGGTGATCGAGGACTACCGCGTCAGCATTCCCGACGCATGAGAACGGTCGTCGTGGTGTTCCCCGGTTCGAATTGCGACCGGGACGTCGCCGTGGCTCTTGCCCGCTGTACCGGGCGTGCCCCCGACCTCGTCTGGCACGGCGTCACCAGCCTGCCCGCGTGTGACCTGGTTGTCCTGCCGGGCGGGTTCTCCTATGGCGACTACCTGCGCGCCGGCGCGATCGCCGCCCATTCACCCATCATGCGCGCCGTTCGCGAGGTTGCAGAGCGGGGCGCGGCCGTACTTGGCATCTGCAACGGGTTCCAGATTCTCACGGAGACGGGGCTGCTGCCGGGGGCGCTGGTCCGGAACGCCGGACTCCGGTTTGTCTGTCGGCCGGTCGACCTCCGCGTCGACGGTGACAGCCCGTTCCTGGCCGCATTCACGCCGGGCGAACGCGTGCGCTTCCCGGTGGCCCACATGGAGGGAAACTACCAGGCGGACGCGGAGACGGTGGCTCGGCTGGAGGGCGATGGACGGGTCGCGCTGCGGTACGTCGACGAGGCCGGCCGCGCGACCGAGGCCGCGAATCCCAACGGCTCCGC
>JAGWAT010000003.1:0-2148 GCA_021296265.1 Alphaproteobacteria bacterium
ACCGCTGGTCTGCCCATGATCCATACTCCTGCACAAGACGCGGCAGTACTCTAACAAACTTCTCGATCAGGACACTAGCGGCCGATTGGATCGCGATCGTACTCGAATCGGGACCGGAATCGGGTCCGACGGTCAGCCTCGGCGTCGGAGAAGGGCGGCGAAGAAGCCGTCCACGCCTCCAGCGTCACCCAGGTGGCAAGGCAACGTCCGAAGGCACCCGTCTTCGGTCACGAACGGAGCCGGGAGGGCGTCGGCGTTCGCATCAACGGCCACCAGTTCCGCGGCCGGGTTGCGGCCGAGGAGTGCCTGCACCCGGTTCTTGCCTTCCTCCGGTTCCAGCGAGCACACCGTGTAGACCACCAGCCCGCCCGGACGGACCAGCCGCAGCGCACTGTCGAGCAGGCTGTCCTGCAGCGGGTTGAGGGCCCGGGCATCACCGGCCGTGCGTTGCCAGGGAATGTCGGGGCGTCTCCGGATGGTGCCGGTGGCCGTGCACGGCGCGTCGATGAGCACTCCGTCGAATTGCTGCCCGCTGTCCCAGACGGTCGCATCCGCGACCACGGTCTCGGCGGCCAGCCGCGTGCGGACGAGGTTGGCGGCCAGCCGCTGCATTCTCGATTCCGAGATATCCAGCGACGTTACCTTGGCGCCGAGCGCAACCAGCTGCAGGGTCTTGCCCCCCGGGGCGGCACACAGGTCGGCAACGTTCCACCCCGCCACGTCTCCGAACAACCGCACGGGAAGCTGTGCCGCCGCGTCCTGCACCCACCAGGCACCCTCACGGAAGCCCGCCAGCGCCTCGACTGCGCCTGACGCTGGCACCCGGACGCAGCGGTTCAGCACGACCGTTCCGCCGAGCCTTGCCGCCCAGGTTTCCGGGTCCGCTTTCGGGCACACATCGAGCATGGGTTCCCTCAGGTGCGCGGCGGCGATCCGAACGGTCATGTCCGGTCCGTAGGTGCGCGACCATGAGTGCCACAACCACTCCGGCGTATTCAGGCGCCCGGCGTCCTGATCCCGGACGATCGCCGCCCCGCGGTCAGCGATGCCGCGGAGGACGGCGTTGACCAGTCCCCGCCAGGTCCGGCCCGGCCCGCGGATCAACAGCTCCATCGAGGTGGCCACTGCGGCATAGGCAGGGACTCGAAGGAACAGGATCTGGGTAGCCCCCATCAGGAGCATCAGCCAGGCGTGTCGGGCTCCCGGAGGAAGCGGCCGTTCCAGGAACGCTCCGATGACGGCATCGATCTGGCCGCGCCGACGCAGTGCGGTCGTGACCAACGCGCGGGCGAATGCCCGGTCGCGGTCATCGAGGCCGGGCAGCAGAGGGGACGCCGCAAGCGCCGCCTGCAGCGCCATGTTCCGAAACAGTACGGACGTCAGAATCGCCGCCGCAGCCTGGCGAGCCCGCAGCAGCTGCTTCGGATCACCGGACGGCCCGGAGCCCTGATCCCGACGCCGGCCGGCCGGCCGGCCGGTGCGGAGGTCGACACCGCGGGCGTGGGGACGGGCCGCTCGCCCGGTCCCGCTGCCACCCCCGTTTCGGCCGGCATGCCTCGACGTGCGGACGACCGATCGGCGTTCGGTCGGAGCCGCCGTGTGGGCAGGGGTGGACGAGGCCTCCCGGCGATCGTGATCGCGCGGGGCATTCCGCGTTCGGCCGCTGCGCGGTTCGCGCAGGTACCGGACGGGGTTCCGGGGTTCTTCACTCCCACGTCGCCGATCGCGCTCCGGTCGGCGGCGGCCGCCATCGTGATCTGGCCGGACGTCGCGCGGGGGGGCGGGGGCGGCCTGTGTTCCGTCGGGGGGTCGGCGTCGCGGCCCGTCCCGGGGCCCGCCGGCCGTCCCGCTAGGTTGCCGTCGAACGGTCCTCCCGGCCCCTGACGTTTCGGCTCGCCCCTCTGGTTGCCATGCGCCTCTCGAACGTTCCGCATCGCCAACCCGCGGCGGCAAGTCAGGCCGTCTCCCGCCGGAAGCGCGGAAGCCGCCGCTGGGTCGGGACCGTGTCCGGTCCGGGCGGGTGGCCGAGGGTTCTCCGGTCCGTTCCCTGAACCTGCGCGCCGGACGGTCGCCCTGGCCCGAATAGTCCCGGCGGGGTCCACCCCGGGAGCGTTCTCCTCCGTCGGCCCGGAACCCGCCACCCCGGGC
>JAGWAT010000003.1:2429-113978 GCA_021296265.1 Alphaproteobacteria bacterium
GTCCACCCCGGGAGCGTTCTCCTCCGTCGGCCCGGAACCCGCCACCTCGCGCATCGCGGTCGCGTGGCCCGGCCGCACGCGGCGGCTGCCCGGCGCTGACCCGGGACCCGTCCGGTGTCGACGGGCGATGGCTCTTGGGCGAACGCTTGACTGGCGCCTGGGTTCCAGCCTGTGGGCCCGACGGGCTCTCACGGCGGCGGCCGGAACGTTCAGCGTCCGAAGGGGAACGCGGTACAAATTTTGGCATGGCAGCGCCCTTAACCGCGTCTCTTCCTAGGGTAGCATGCGCCGTTCGGACGAACAGCGGCGGAAGCGCCGACGGCCCGGAAATCCCTGTCGCGGACGCCGGACGGAGAGCCCGCACGCATGAATCCCGCTCTGGTACGGCTGGTCACACTGGCGTGCACGGCGTACCTGCTCTCGCAGTTCTACCGCTCATCGGTCGGCGTCCTGGCGCCCGACCTCATGAGCCGGCTCGCCCTCACGCCCGAGGAGCTCGGTCGTCTGGGGGGCATTTTTTTCCTGGCTTTCGCCTGCGCCCAGTTGCCGCTTGGGGTGCTGCTCGACCGGTACGGACCCCGCAAGACGACCTCTCTGGTGCTGCTGGGGGCGGCGCTGGGGGCGTTCCTGTTCGCCACGTTCACGGAGTTTTCTGGGCTGTTGGGGGCGCGCGCCCTGATGGGTGCCGGATGCTCCGTCGGATTGATGGGATCGCTGGTGCTGTTCTCTCGCTGGGTGCCGTCCCGCCGCTTCGCGACGATGGCCGGACTGGTGCTCGGGGTTGGGGGGTTCGGCGGCATCCTCGCCACCACGCCGCTCGCGGCCGCCTCGGCCTGGGTGGGCTGGCAGGGCGTGTTCATTGGGATGGGGGCCGTCACCCTCCTGGTCGCCATGATCTTCTGGCTGACCGTCCGCGACACGCCGGACGGCACGCCATTTCAGAAGCCCCGGATCGGTGACCGCCAGGACAACGTGCTGCGAGGGTTCCTGGAAATCCTCACCACCCGCGACCTGTGGTTCATGTTGCCGATCTCATTCGTCGGTTACGGTGGGCTGCTCACGATCCTCGGACTGTGGGGCGCGCCATACCTGAAGGACGTACAGGGCCTGGGCGACCTCGATCGCGGCAACGTGCTGCTCGCAACTGCAACCGCCTGGAACGCGGGCTGCATCCTGTTCGGCCGCTCCGACCGGCTGTTCGACACGCGCAAATGGACGGCGGTCGCCGGGTGTTTCGGCCTCGCGCTCGTCATCGCCGTGATCGCCCTGATTCCCCCGGTGCCGCTGTGGCTCAATCTCGTACTATTCGGAACGCTCGGACTGGTTGGCGCCTTCAGCGTCCTGCTGCTCGCCCACTACCGTGCCCTGTTCCCCGTACGGCTGGTGGGTCGGGCCCTGACCTTCACGAATTTCTTCAATTTCGGCGGCGTGTTCGTGCTGCAGTGGACGACCGGACTGGTGCTGTCCAGCCAGGGAGGCACCGCTGCGGGCGCCCCGCCGGCGGCCTACACGACCGCGTTCCTGATGATTGCCGGCATCCTGATGCTGGCGACGTTCGTCTACCTGTTCGCGCGCGACTACCGACCCAGTGCAGAGATTCCCAGTTGATCAGCGGACGCAGGGTAAATCGCCTAAAGTAAGCCGCGCCATGAACCCGACCCCATCCAGCGCCCTCGTGCCCGGCCAGCGCATTCTGGTCAGTGCCGCCGCCGCCGGTATCGGGCGCGCCATCGCGGAGACCCTGCATCGACACGGCGCTCGAGTGCACGCGTGCGACGTCGATGAAGATGCCTGCACCGCGTTTCGCGCTGCCAACCCCGACATTTCGATCGCGCTTTGCGATGTGGCTGACGCGGACCAGGCCGCCGCGTGGGTGGACGACGGACTCAATCACCTGGGCGGTCTGGACGGACTGGTCAATAACGCCGGCATCGGGGGCCCGACCGGGCCGATCGAGGAACTCGATCCGGCCGACTGGAGGCGTACGATCGACGTGGACTTGAACGGGATGTTCTACGTCACGCGCCGGGCGGTACCCGCGCTCCGCGCGTCCCGGGACGGGTCCGTGGTCAATCTCTCGTCATTGGCCGGGAAGTTCGGGTTCGCGGGCCGGACTCCCTACGCCGCGGCCAAATGGGCAGTCGTCGGCTTCACCAAGTCGCTCGCGCGCGAACTGGGTGATGCCGGAGTCCGGGTGAACGCCATCCAGCCCGGAAATGTCGAAGGGCCGCGGATCGACCGGGTCATCGCCGCCAAGGCCGAACTCCGCGGCGAGGCCCCGGAAGCCCTGCGGGCGCGCATCAACGAGACGATCTCGCTCGGCCGCTTCGTCACCGCGCAAGACATCGCGGATACGGCGCTGTTCCTGCTGTCCCCGTTGGCCCGCAATGTCTCCGGGCAAATCGTCGCCGTGGACGGCGACACGCAGATGTTGCTCTGAGAGCCGTGCGGGAGCCCTCCATGATCGCGGTTGTCGGCAGCGGCCTCGTGGGGCGCGGTTGGGCGATCGTGTTCGCGCGGGCCGGCTGCACCGTCAGGCTGTGGGATGCCGATCCCGAGCAGGCCACCCGGGCGATCCGGGGGATAGAGGCCGAACTGGACGGGCTCGCGGAACTCGGGCTGGCCGGCGATGGCCCGCCGCCGGAAGTGCTCGGGCGGATCTCGGTGGCGTCAACCCTGGACGCCGCGCTCGACGGCGCCGCCCACGTGCAGGAATGCACGCCGGAAATACTGGAGACCAAGCAGGCGGTCTTTGCGCAACTCGACGCGGCGGCCGCGCAAGACACTGTGCTCGCCAGCTCGACGTCGGGCATCCGGGCCTCGCTGTTCTCGGAATCGCTGACGGGGCGGGCCCGCTGTCTGGTCGCGCACCCGCTCAACCCGCCGCATCTCATTCCCCTGGTGGAGCTGGTCCCCGCGCCATGGACGGACCCCGCGGTCGTCGATCGCACCCGGGCGCTGATGGAGGGCGTAGGGCAGGCGACAGTCACCTTGAAGAAGGAAGTGCCGGGCTTCGTGGTAAACCGCCTGCAGGGGGCGTTGTTGCACGAGGCCTTTCGGCTGGTCCAGGACGACGTCGCCGATGTGGCCGACGTGGACGCGGCGGTGGCTTCAGGGCTGGGGCTGCGCTGGTCGTTCATGGGGCCATTCGAAACCATCGACCTCAACGCACCCGGCGGGATCGCCGACTACGTTGCCCGCTATGGCGAGCTGTACCTCGACCTCGCACGCGATGGCGGCCCACCCCGACCGTGGGACCCCCACCTCGCCCGGGCCCTGGAAACCGACCGACGCAAGCAGCTGCCGGCGAGCCGACTGGGCGAACGCGCACGCTGGCGTGACCGGCGCCTGGCGCTGCTCGCGGCACACAAGCTGCGGCACGCGTCGGATCACGACATCTGAACGGAGACCATGATCATGGCCACGTCCGCTCCCACGCCCCCTGAAGCTGCGCCGTCGGGGCGTCCCCGGCGCAAGGTCATCGTGACGTGCGCGGTGACCGGCTCGATCCACACCCCGTCAATGTCGCCGCACCTGCCGGTCACGCCGGACGAGATCGCGACCCAGGCCATCGATGCGGCCGCGGCCGGCGCCTCGATCATTCACCTGCACGCCCGCATGTCGGACGACGGGCGTCCCACCCAGGACCCGGAGGTGTTCCGGCAGTTCCTGCCGAGGATCAAGCAGAGTTGCAACGCCGTCGTGAACATCACGACGGGGGGTGCGCCGAGGATGCCGGTAGCGGAACGCATGCGCCCGGCGGTCGAGTTCGCGCCGGAAGTGGCGTCGCTGAACATGGGCTCGATGAACTTCGGCCTGTTTCCGATGCTCCGCCGCTACAAGACCTTCAAGCACGCGTGGGAACGCGAAGCCCTGGAAGCGAGCCGGAGCAACGTGTTCCAGAACAGCTTCGAGGACATCGAGAACATTCTCCGGGCATGCAGCGGGAACGGAACGAGATTCGAGTTCGAGTGCTACGACACCAGTCACCTGTACAACCTGTCGTACTTCCTGGACGAGGGGCTGGTGCAGCCACCGCTCTTCATCCAGACGGTGTTCGGCATCTTCGGCGGGATCGGCACCCACCCCGAGGACATCGCGCACATGAAACGAACCGCGGACCGCCTGTTCGGGGATGACTGGCGCTGGTCCGTGCTCGGCGCCGGCAACCACCAGATGCGGGTGGCGGCCTTTGCCGCGGCGCAGGGCGGCAACGTCCGGGTCGGACTGGAGGACTCGCTGTGGGACGGCCCGGGGCGGCTCGCCGACAGCAACGCGGCCCAGGTCACCCGCGTCAGCAAGATTCTGGACGGCCTGTCACTGGATACCGCCACTCCGGACGAAGCGCGTTCCATGCTGTCTCTCAAGGGCGGCGACGCCGTCCGCTTCTGATTCGATCCATCACGGGGTTTGAGGAGACTTGCCCATGAAATGCCGCGCCGCCGTTCTACACAAGATGGGAGAACCGCGGCCGTACGCGGACACCAAGCCGGTCAAGATCGAGGAGATCGAGCTGCTTGACCCGGGCCCGGGCGAAGTCCTGGTCCGGATGGCTTCCGCGGGGCTGTGCCATTCCGACCTGTCGGTGGTCAACGGCTCCAGGCCGCGCGACTTGCCTATGGTTCTCGGCCACGAGGGTTCGGGCGTCATCGAGGCGGTCGGGCCGGGCGTGGACGAACTCCGCGTGGGTGATCACGTGGTGTACGTGTTCGTGCCGAGCTGCGGCCGCTGCATGCCGTGCGCCGAGGGACGGCCGGCGCTGTGCGAACCGGGCGCGAAGGCGGCGGTGGCCGGGACCCTGCTCTCGGGGGAGCGCCGAATCCTCCTCAACGGAGAGCCGATCAGCCACCAGGTCGGGGTGTCGTGCTTCGCCGAGTACGCGGTTTCCAGCACCCGTTCACTGGTCCGCGTGGACCCCGACATTCCCCTCGATCAGGCCGCGCTGTTCGGGTGCGCGGTGATCACGGGCATGGGGGCCGTGGTCAACACCGCGAAGGTTCGCCCCGGCGCCGTGGTCGCCGTGATCGGCCTGGGCGGGACCGGCCTCGCCGCCGTGCTCGGTGCCCGCGCCGCCGGCGCCAGCCAGATCATCGGCCTTGATCTCCTCGACAGCAAGCTGGAATCCGGCCGCCAGATCGGGGTCGACGAAGCGGTGAACGCGGCCAGCCCCGACGTCGTCGAGACCGTGCGTGAGATGACAGCCGGCGGCGTCGAGTACGCGTTCGAGTGCGTGGGGTCAGCCAGGGCGATGGAACTTGCCTACGCGATCACCCGGCGCGGCGGCACCACGACCAGCAGCGGGCTCCCGCCCCCGGACGCGAAGTTCGCCGTGCCGCACGTGCAGCTCGTCGGTGAGGAGCGGACCATCAAGGGCAGCTACCTGGGATCCTGCGTTCCCCGGCGCGACATCCCGGCCTACATCGATCTCTTCCGCGCGGGCCGCCTGCCGATCGACCGGCTGGTGAGCGACCACATTCCGCTCGACAGGGTCAACGAAGGCTTCGATCGCCTTGACGACGGCGATACGATTCGACAGATGATCGCCTTCTGATCGGAGCACTGGAGCCGATATGCGGAGTACCCACAACACCGAACGGGCCGCCCGGGTGGACCTGGCCGCCGCCTACCGGCTGGCGGACCATCACGGGCTGTCAGAGGGCATCTGCAATCACCTGACCCTGGCAGTGCCCGGCGAGGACGACCGCTACCTGCTGATCCCGTTCGGCATGCACTGGTCCGAGGTCACCGCCAGTTCGCTGTTGGTCGTCGACGGGGACGGCAATGTCATCGACGGGGACGGCATCGCTGAACCCACCGCCTTTCTCATCCATGGTGCAGTGCACCGGGCGCGCCCGGACGCCGCCTGCGTCATGCACACGCACATGCGAGCGGCGCTCGCACTTTGCATGGTGGAGGACGGCGGACTGCACATGGCCGACCAGAATGCCTGCCGATTCTTCGGTCGCACTGCCACGATGAGTGCGTTCGACGGGGTCGTGCTCGACGAAGCCAAGGCCACGCCCATTGTCGATGCGATCGGGGGGCATGACGTGCTCTTCATGGCCAACCACGGCGTGGTCGTGACCGGACGCACCGTGGCGCGTGCGTGGGAGGACCTCTACTTCCTGGAACGCGCATGCGCCGCCCAGGTGGCAGCCATGTCGACCGGAAGACCGCTCCGGCGGGTGCCGGATGCGGACGCCGCTGCCATTGCGGCGGACGTCGCGCGCGAAGCCGAATCGGGCCTCTGCACCGCGGATAACTTCTTCAGTGCGTCAAAGCGCCTACTGGATCGCTGCAACCCGGGGTACGACGCCTGACGGACCGGTGCCATGGCAGCCAGCGTTCGTCAATAAATTTCGTCCTCGAAGCCGCCCACCGTGGGACCTGCGGTTTCCGGACCGGTGCCGCGCGCGAACGCTTCCAGGATCACCCGCTCCGACCCCGGCAGCGGCCGCCGGCCGGTTTCCGCATCAATGCGCACCATGTCGACGCCGTCGGGGGTCCGAAACGGGGAATTCGGGACACCGCCTAGCGCCCGCTCCATGAACGCCCCGAAGATGGGCGCCGCGACCCGGCCGCCGCTTTCTCCGCGCCCCATGTTCTTCGGCTGGTCATACCCCACGAACACGCAGACCACGAGATCCGGCGAGAACCCCACGAACCAGGCATCGAGGAAGTCGTTCGTGGTGCCGGTCTTGCCCGCCAGCGGAATGCCCAGGTTTCCCAGCCGCCGCGCGGTCCCGACTTCGACCACCCCCTTCAGCATCCACGTAACCTGGAACGTGTTGACCGGGTCGGCGACAGGGACCCCAAGCGGCGCCAGGACCGGCGGCACTTCCGATTCGGCTCCGCACGCCGGACAGCGCCGGGTATCGCGGCGGTGGACGGTGCGCCCGTGCCGGTCCTGGACTCGTTCGACGAACGCGGGCTTGATCCGCCGCCCCCCGTTCAGAAGCGTCGCATAGGCCGACGCCAGCGCCAGCGGCGTGGTTTCAGTTGTGCCCAGTGCGGTCGCGAGGAACGGCTGCGGCGACCCCAGGTCGAAGCGCTCCGCGACCTCGACCACGCGCTCCACCCCGAGGGTATTGGCGAGCCGGATCGTCATGACGTTCCGGGATCGTTCAAGTCCGTCGCGTAGCGTCCGCGGTCCATAGAACCGGCCGGCCGCGTAGTTCTGCGGACGCCACGCCTCCAGGTGCGGTCCCTGGTCGATCACCAGCGGTGCGTCGAGGACTAGGCTCCCCGGCGTTAAGCCGTTCTCAAGCGCCGAGAGATAGATAAAGGGCTTGAAGGCCGAGCCGGGCTGACGTCTGGCCTGCGTGGCCCGATTGAATCCGAACTCCCCTTCGCCGTAACCGCCGACCAGGGCCAGCACGCGCCCGTTGCGCGGATCGAGCGCGACGAGCGCGCCTTCCACCTCGGGCAGCTGGCGCAACGCCGGCCGCGGCTCATCCTCGCCGTCCAGCATCTCCACCAGAATCACGTCGCCCGGCTCGAAGATGTCAGCGGGCCTCCCGTTCTCTGCGTCCTCGAATGCCCAGGCAGCATCCGCACGCGCCAACTCGGTGATCGTTCCGCTCGGCAACCCGACGACGGCAGCCTCACGATCAATCTCCAGCACCACCGCCGGCTGGAGGTGGGGCGGGACCCCGACGGGACGCGCATCGGGGTCGGACAAGCGCTCAGCCCAGTCCGTACCTTGCGGATCTTCGATCGTCCCGGCCGGTCCCCGATATCCGTGCCGGCGGTCGTACGTCTCCAGTCCCGCGCGCAGCACCTCGGTCGCGATCTGCTGCAGCCTGGGTTCGAGTGTCGTGGTCACCGTCAAGCCGCCCTGGTACAGCGCTTCCTCGTTCATGGAATTGACGATCCATCGGCGCACCTCCTCGGCAAAATGCGGGGCAGCAACCAGCGCGTCCCGGCCCTCCCGGGCCACGGCAGTGAGCGGTTCCGCCCGGGCGGAGGCCGCGTCCGCCGTCGTGACGAAATCCTCCTCCGTCATCCGCCGGAGGACATAGGCGCGCCGTGCAAGCGCTGCCTCGCGCCGCAGTTCGGGGTGGTAGTTGTTAGGCCCCTTCGGCAGCGCCGCCAGATAGGCCATTTCCGCCAGGGAAAGTTCGTCGAGGGACTTGTCGAAGTAGTTGCGGGCCGCCGCAGCCACACCGTAGGAGCGGAACCCGAGGTAGATCTCATTGAGATAGAGCTCCAGGATGCGTTCCTTGCTGAGCACGCGCTCTATCCGGAGCGCCAGGAGGGCCTCCTTCACCTTCCGTTCGATCGACACCGTCCGCGTCAGCAGAAACGTCTTCGCCACCTGCTGGGTGATCGTCGAGGCTCCGATCAGCCGCCGGCCGTCCGCCAGGCGGCCCGCATTCTGGACCATGGCCCGGGCAATGCCCACGTAGTCAAGGCCGGAATGCGTCCAGAAATTCCTGTCCTCAGCTGCGATGAAGGCGTTCGCCAACTGCTTCGGAATCGAGCGGACCGGCACAAAGAGCCGATCCTGCTCTGCGTAGCGACCCAGCGGCTGCCCGTCCGCGGCATAAGTACGCGACGTTTCCGCAGGCTCGTAGTCCATGAGCTGTCGATACTCGGGCAGCCCCTGCCCGAATCGGTTGAGTACGACGATCACGGCGACGACGCCGACGGCCGCCGCCAGCAGACCGGCCAACCCGAATCCCACCAGGAGCCGGCCGGTCCAGCTCCGAAGGCGACTTGGCGGTTCTGGTTGCTCAGACTTCAGTCCGGAGGTGCGCCGAAACAGCGCCGCGTCATTGGGATCAACCGATAACGGCACGCACAGCTCCCAGCCCGTCGAACGCTCCCTCGATCTCCGTTCCGCGCGCTACCCACTGAATGGCGGTTACGCTGCCGAGCAGGACAAACTCGCCAGCCCGCAGGACGCCGCCGCATGCCGAGCGGTGCGACGCAAGCCACGCCAGGGCCTCAAGTGGGTGCCCGAGGATGTCGCGACCGCGCCCGACGGAGCACGTCTCGCCGTTGATGCGCACTTCCCCGGCAAGTTCCGCCAGGTCGAGCGCCGGCGTCAACTTCCTCGCTGGTCCCAGGACCGCGGCAGCGTCAAAAAAGTCATCAGCGATCAGGGTCGGGGTATCCAGCTTGGCCCGGTCGACGTAGCGGTCGTCCACGATCTCGATGGCCGGCATGACCTCGGCGACCGCGGTCACCATGTCCTCGCCCCGGAAGGGCCCGTCCGCGGCGTGAAGCGTGGAGCCGAGCCGCACGGCAATCTCCACCTCGACCCCGGGTCGGACGAAATCGGCGTGGCGAAACCGGCCGGTCCCGAGATGGACGGTTTCGGCCATCACGCCGCCGCCCGCTGGATGACGGATCCCCAAGTACCGCTGCATCTGGGGGTTCGTGCACCCGATCTTCCAGCCGACCCGTTCGCCAAGCCCCGCCGCCGCGAGTTCCCGGTGGAGCGCATGCTGCACGGCGTAGGCCGCCACCTCGTCGCGCGGCCGTAGGTGCTCGGGCGGCGCGGGCAGGGGGCGGTGTTCCAGGCGGTGGCGCGCGATCCAGGCGGCGGCCTCGCGAACGGGATCAGATGCGGGGGCAGGCGGCGTCATGGCTTAGTCATGGTGCGGAATTCCGCTGAGGTCAATCCTCGGGAGCGCCGGCCCGCGGAGGCACCCGGCCTTCGAACGCCAGCATGACGAGCAGGAGGGCAAAAAGCCCGGCGAACAGCGGCACGTCACCCATTCGCGCGTGCAGCGGCGGTTTTTCGGGAATCGGCAACGGGTGATCGATCACGCCGCGCTCGCCCAGCCCAAGCTGTGCGAGAACGCGGCCGCGGGCGTCGATCACGGCAGAGATACCGGTGTTCGCGGCGCGGATGACCGGCAGGCCCTCCTCGACCGCGCGGAGGCGCGCCTGCGCGAAATGCTGGTGTGGCCCCGAAGTGCGTCCAAACCACGCATCGTTCGTCACGTTGAGCAGCCAACCTGGCCGGTCCGGCCCCCCTGTGGGTGTCGGAAAGATGATCTCGTAACAGATCGCGGGCGCTGCCGTCGAAAATCCGGGCAGGTCGATGCGCGCGCGCGCATCGGCGGCGTGCATCCCGCGTCCCGTCACCGGCAGCAGTGACGCGGGCAGCCATCCGGCAAGCGGGAGGAACTCTCCGAAGGGCACGAGGTGCACCTTGTCATAAAACGCTTCCACGCGACCGTCCGGTGCCAGGAAGAACAGGCTGTTGAAGACGGCCCCGTCAGCCGGGCGGATCCTGAAACCGCCGGTGGCCAGCCGGGCCTCGCCGGGAACCATCGCCTGAACGTCCCGCCGAAATTCTTCCCGCCCCGACGGATCAAACGGCAGAACGGCCTCGGGCCAGATCACCAGTTTCGGCGGCGCGGCCGCAGGGGGGATCCGGGAAGTGTCCACGTACTGCCGGATATTTTCGCCGTGCCGGCTGGCGTCGAGACGGGCTGCCTGCGACACGTTGCCCTGGACGATTCGGACCACCGGTCCCTCGCCGAGATCGAGAGTCCGCACGTTGTCGCGCAGGAGGCCGAGAAAGAGCACGGCCGCCAGCGGCGCGGACAGCAGCAACCCCAGCCGCACGCGGCGGTTGGCAGCAGCGGCGGGAGCCAGCGCCGCGAGCACGGTCACTGCCCCGAGGCCGTGCGTGCCGATCCACGCCGCGGGCTGCACCGTCGTGACGGAAAATGCCCAGACCTGACCTGTGAGGTTCCACGGGAAGCCGGTCAGCAGCCAGCTTCGGAGGCCTTCGGCAAGCACCCAGGCCACGCCAAGGGCGATCAATCGCCCCTGCGGTTGGTCGAACAGTCGCGCAGTGGCCACGGCCACCGCGGGCAACACCGCGAGGCCCGCCGAGAGCCCCGTCACGCCGACGCCTCCGGCGATCCATCCGAACTGCCCCGTGTAGACGAACGACGCGCCAATCCAGTAGAGCCCGGCGGCGAACTGCCCGAATCCAAATGCCCAGCCCGTCCAGAACGCCCGGTGAACCCCGCCACTGCTGATGAGCCAGGCAAGGAGGGGAAAGGACACCCACAGAACGGGGAGTGCGTGGACCGGTGCAAACGCCAGTGCGGATGCCGCCCCGGCCACCATCGCTGAACCGAGGCGGAGGAGGCGGTGTTCCGGGATTCGAGGCGCGATCACGGCCCGCTCCACGGCATCTCAGGACCCTTGAGGATGGAGCGCGAGCCGCCCGGCGACAATCAGGTTCCAGACGTCGACGACGCAATGCCTCGCGCTTTCAGACGGCGCTGGCACGGTACCATAGTTTGTGGCCGTGGCCGACCACGTTCGCCGGCCGGGCGGACGTTCCCTTCCTCACTGGAGCGCCGACCACCGATTCTGTCGCCGGAACGTCGCCGGTCGAGCTGGGCATTCTTGCGGGAGACCGCACACGATTCGCAATTGCAAGTTCGCGCGCGGCCCACGGGCTTGTCTTCGCTCCAGCCGCCTGCCCGGATTTGTTGCGTTGGCAGCGCTTCGTTGGCACACTCGCCGTTCCGGCATCATGTCGCACGGAACTAAGCGCCACTAGGTCCCAGCAGGTTCCGAGCGGCGGCAGCGCAGTGCCGCACATACCGGAGAACACGCGGGGCCCCTTCGTCTAGCGGTCCAGGACGCCGCCCTCTCACGGCGGAAACAGGGGTTCGATTCCCCTAGGGGTCACCACATCCGAATCTAGCCCTTGTAGATATGTGTTAAACGCCACATAAATTGTCGCAGTTGGTCCATTTGCCGGTCCTTGTCCATTTGTACTGATGAGGGTCCAAGAGCCAACCAAACAAGTTCAGGCTCGGCTCACCCCGGGCGAATATCCAGCAGCTCTGGGACCACTCGACTAGGTCCACCTGGCGTTCGAGCAGTGCCCTTAGCTCTTGCTCCGTCCGGTCCATGTCGAGCAGGGCGAGGCCCGCTTCTTTCCCGAACTCAGGCAGAACGTCGACGTCGCTGTCGAGACCGAAGTCGTCCCGGAGCACCGAGCCAAACAGACCCAGCCTAGTGATCCCCAGCGTTCGCAAAACGTGGCGATTCGTCCGGAGAGTACTTCGATCCGTGTGGTTATGGCCGAAACACCCGCTTCGTGCCGATATCGCCGGCAGACTGCATTAGGCGGTTCCTAAATCGCGGTATCGCTGCAATGGAAGCTCGCTGTAGCGTATTCGGCACCCCTATCGGTCAATAAACCTGCCGGTCTCCGGCACACGCCAAGACACGGTGGAAGGACGCACACGATTGCATCATCGAGGGGTCCTTCGATGCGGATACCGCTCGAAACCTCGAACGGAAGGGTGTATAGCCACCTAGCGCGGACAGCAACCCAGCCCAGTGAGCGAATTCGGCATCGAAAGGCGAAATCCAACCCTGTCGGTACCGGAGCTCGTTGCGCTGAACACACCTGACCGATCGAGGCGACGCTAGGGAGGGGGCAGTCTGAGTTGGACACTGTCTGGCTTTTCGGCACGTCGCGACCGATTCAAACTCGTTACCGCGCAACGGTCACGCCGAGGTCGATCACGTACTCCGGTTCCCAATAATCGATCGCAAGTTCGCGCCGAGCCGCTCGAAGAGCCAGGCCGAAACCTGGCGCGGCGCAACACCTGCGTCCGCCATCCGAACGTGTACTCGCGGTCCCCGTCGATGACATCCAGCCCGGCAGATATCGATTGTCCTGGCGATGCGTGGCGTAGAGACGCTTTCAACGCAACGCTAATCCCTGCACTGCCATCCCCACTTTTGCGGAGAAGACCGACTCCGATCAACGCCGCCAGGCGGTGCCGGGATCCGAGCCAAAATATGCGCGAACTGTCGAGCGTCAGCCTCAGACGGGCGACTTCGGCCTCCGTAACATCGCCCTCGCCCGGAACGGTGGCCGTCCCGGAACCGATGCGCATCACATGGGCATCCGCCGTCGCCGCAAGTGCGAACCCGTCCGCCTCATTTGCCGTCAACAGCGCACCGCCTGCGCCCACAGCAGCCATCGACACGTCAAGCTCTGTGCGCCAGCGTGCCGGCAGGTCAGTGCTGGCGGCGCCGTCGCCATCGCGCAGCATCATGTCGCCGGCCCAGAAACCGAATGCGCTCCATATCCACCACCGGTCATCCACTGCCAGTCGCAAGTAGGGATGCACCCCTTGGAGCGAAGCCCCCATTCCCCGGAACCCAGCCGACATCTGGGCGTCCGCACCAGACCCGTGCGACAGCGCCGCACCGGCAAGCAGGCGACCGCAAGCGTAATCGATCCCCGACAACTCCAGTCGACCCTTGCCCGGCGTGCCGTCCGACTCGGCGAACTCCAGCGGCGCCGTGCTCCCCCAGCCCGACCAGCGCCCGGAGGCGTTCTCTCCACCCACGAATCGGAATGACGTGTCAGACAGGAGATCACGCCGGGCCATCGACGTTGCGACACTTTCCCCGGGCTCGTCTTCGAAGAGGCCAGGCAATTCCCGTTCGGTCCGGACCTGCCAGCGTCCGGCACCGGTGTACTCGTCCTCTTCTAGGTGCGCGCCGTCCGGGCCCGATGCGAACTCGATACGATGTCCGCCGACCGTCAAATGCTGCGGTCGGTTCCCGGTCGCCAGCTGCGCACCGAGAAGCTCCACATGCTCCGAGGCCATCGCCGCGCCCGAAGCTGGGCAGCCAAGCGCTCGCCGGCGTGTCGTTGTCGGGGGCGGTCCTCACCTCCATGGCATCGGCGACGCTTTCCCCTTCGTCGGCCCTCTCCAGGTCGGAACGGTTGCAGAGCGTGCTGAGGTCCGAGCAACAGTAGATCCAGCGGATCCGGAATTTGGTCTGACCCGTTCGAGTCGCGCCGTTATCGAGATACATTGTCCGGTTCATCTCTTCTGCTAGGTCGACCTTTGCCACCACCCTTCCCTGTGACGAGCACATGTTCCGAACGTTGTAAACATTGTGCCGGTACATGTCGTCGTGGTTCTCCCACTAGGCGCTCAGGCACTCGGAATCCCGGTGGCTCACCCGGTGCTTCTTGCCACAAGCGGCTTCGGCCACCGCTGCCTGCAGAACCAGCACCACAAACGCCAGGGCCGGCGCGAGCAACCGCTTGAACGAGCGCGCCCCTCTCCGTTCGGCCGGCCCGGCGGGCTCAGATATGCAGCCTGTATTGCGCATCACCGGTCCGGCCCCGCTCGGGAGAGAGCCGCCCGTCCGGCACAGGTCACCACCGTTCCGGGCAACGGGAACGCCCGGCGGGGCGCGTTGTGATGACAGGAAGCCCGGACGACCGAATGCCGGCACGGACGTGGGTATCAACCGCTGTGAACCATCCGATCGATTCGCCGGACAGCGAACCGGATCGCGTTGTTTCATCACCATGGCAGCATTCCTTTCGTTGACAGGACGCCTCGCGCCTGAAGGAGGTTCCGGCCTGGTGGGGAGCGCCGGAAGCGCGTGTCGAATCGTCGGCGGGGTTGCTTGGTTGTCTCGGTACTGGAAGTCAGTGGGATCGTTACCTCGCTCCCGGGAGTCTTCCTTTGGGAGCGATCTGCCAGTCGCGCACCATCAAGTTGCGCTCTCCACGTCGTTAGATGCTCACCGTGCGAACCATTCCTTCCTGTATTAGAGATGGCTAGCTTTCGTCCAATGCAAATTCCTTGCTTGCTTTTTTTCATGCCCCTTCCGCATGGCGACGGCTGGTGTGCCGGCCAAATGGCTTTGCCGACCAGTTGGTTACGCGCCTCGGCGACCGACACGCAAGCGAGCGAGACTTTCTGATTCTGGACTCGCGCCGCTCCGGCGCTGATGCCAACGCGATCGGCAAGGAAATCTTCGACGACGCCGAGCACGCGAGATCCCTGTCCGCCGATGGGCCAGGTGCAAACTAGTGCTGAGCGGATGCTGGACTGCCCCCGCGAAGGGGTTCATCACTACATTGAGGAATCCGCACTGATCTCTGCAGCGAAACTCTCTGACGCACAGGGGCATGGCCAGTACATGCCCGCAGGAAGGCCACTGAGGTCGGACGGTCGAACCGCTAGCAACAACGCAGGCATCATGCCGAGCAGCCCCTAAGCGCCCCAGACCGACCGCCACGCGGCAAATTCGGAATGCGTGACTCGGCAACGCGAGAAATTACTTTCGTGAAGGCTCAACAGTTCCCGGTCGACGACTTTACGGAACCGGGCGCGGTGCGCTTCCTCGATATTCCCTGCGGTCCATGCACTGATGTGTGCAATCGTCGTCGTGTTGTCCATGCCCGCGCGGATGACATCTCCGACGAGCTGGCGGATTGCCGTCCGATGGATCATTCGGAAGGGGTCTGGCTCGCCGAGACATTCGACGGCTTGTGGGACAGCAGCAAGCGTCTGCCGGCCGGGACCGCAGGCCTGCCGCGACCGGGACCTGTTCACGACAGCCAATTCGACGCCTTCCAAACACAGACAAGGAAGACATTCCAGACTGATCGACCTGGAAGCTGGGCCGCGACTCAGAATCCCCGTGTCTTGAAATACCGATCGACGTAGTCGGCGATGGCAGTCATCAGCTGGCGCCGGTACTTGGCGCTGGCGAGGAGCTTTGCATCCTTAGCGTTGGATACAAATCCCATCTCGATCAACACCGACGGTATGTGAAAACCGCGGAGCACGGCGAAGTTCGCCTGCCGGTGGGGCCGCCGAAGGAGACGGATGCCGCGCTCCCCGAGCGATACGACCAGCGATTCGGCGAATTGCGCTGAGAGATTACGCGTCCCGGTACGGGTCAATTCGATCATCGTGTTCTGGACCTGCTCATCGTACGTTTCGAAGTTCGCCACATCCAACGCGGCGTCGACCGCATCCGCGTCGCTGGCAAGTTTTGCGGCCAGTCGGTCTGACGCCTTGTCGGACAGGGTGTATGCACTCAGTCCCCTGGTGTGGGGCCGCCCGACGGCGTCGGCATGCAACGAAATGAACAGATCACCCTTTGCTTGGACCGAAATGTCCACCCGACGTCGGAGGGGGATGTACACGTCGGTTTCGCGGGTGAGCACGACCCGGTATTTCCGCTTCCGGAGAATCTCTCGCAGCTCCTTCGCGGCCCCGAGCGTCAGGTGCTTTTCCTGCAACGACCCCCGGAGCGCGCCGGGGTCCTTCCCGCCGTGTCCCGCATCGATGATGACGGTGAACGGCGCGTTACGGGCCCGTGGCACCGCCAGACCGCCCTTCAGGTCAAAGACGATCCGGTCCGGCCGGCCATCGCCCGGAGGAAGCGTGAAATGTCGGTCCAGCTGAAAGGCATCGGCAGTATCGAACACCAGGCGCGTCACCCGCCCTTCACGCAGACCGACGCGAATCCGCTGCACTGCACCCGTGGCCGGGACCGAGCCCAGTTCGCCGAGTTCGGCCGACACGTCCACGACGAGACGGCTGGGGTCCCGGAGGACGAAGGTCTTGTAAGTGGCGGGCGCCGACAAATCGACGACGACCCGCGTCACCGCGCTGTCCGGGAGCCCGATGCGGATGCTCTCCACCGTCGCGCCGGTTGCGGCGCCCGCCGACATCAGCGCGCCAATGGTCACGAATCCGAAGATGGTCATACGCGCCCGCAGCCACGGCCAACCGGAACATCGCCGCAGCATCAAGTCTCGCCCGACCGCCCGCGCGCGATGGTGCGCAGACCACTGAGGGTACGTGCCGCTATCTTCCCGGTTTGTTCCAATGTGAAAACCCCATCGGAATATCAAACTTGCGAAAAACTGCGAAATATGCGAAACTCTGTGTGAATAATCGACAGTGCCAAGATCGCGCGACCACGTGGCGCACGGCGCTGCTCCGAAAGACTTTACCTAAGGGCGGCCCTCATAACACGGCCGTCGACCTTCAATGTCCTAGCTCGTGCTGAATTATATCGCAACGATGGCGCGCTGCCCCGCCAAATCGAGCCTAGGCGGCGTGGTGACCTCGAGCATCGACACACTGTTCAACGCGCACGGGCGGGCCGAGCCCTGCCCGGGTTCACGACATCTCACGGCTGCTGGCCCTGCTCGCCATGCGAGGGCTCACGCGCCGACCTGGAGTTTTCATGTCCAAACGAATGCTAATCGACGCGGCGCGTCCCGAAGAGACGCGCGTCGTCGTTGCTGATGGGGCCCAATTAGAGGATTACGATGTAGCACTCGCCTCGCGCCCGCAGATTAAGGGCAACATCTACCTCGCGAAGGTGGTTCGCGTCGAGGCGTCACTGCAAGCGGCCTTTGTCGACTACGGGCACGAGAAGCACGGGTTTCTGAGCTTCACGGAAATACACCCGGACTACTTCCAGATCCCCGTCGCCGATCGGGAGGCGATCGTTGCTCGCGACAGCGAACTCGCCCGCCAGGAGGCCGAGGCCGACGAACTGGATGACGACGGCAACGACGACATCGACGCCAGAGAGCCGACGGATGAACTGGCGGCCGACGCAGTCGACGAGGACGAGGAACAGGCGGCTGACGGGGGCAGCCGCGGCGGGCGCCCGCGGCGCCGCGTCAGCCGGAGGCGGTCAGAAAAGCAGCGCCGGGCAGAGCTGTACCGGAACTACCGGATACAGGAGGTCATTCGCAACGGGCAGTTGATCCTGGTTCAGGCCACGAAGGAACAGCGAGGCACCAAGGGTGCCGTGTTTTCGAGCTACATCTCGTTGCCTGGGCGATACACGGTGCTCATGCCGAACACGCCCCACAGTGGCGGCGTCAGCAGAAAGATCGGCAGCCCCGAGGACCGCAAGCGCCTCCGGAAGGTCGTGAAGGATCTCGAGGTGGCGGAAGGCATGTCAGTGATACTGCGCACCGTCGCCAAGGGCCGCACCCGGGCGGAAATCCGCCGTGACTTCGACTACGTCGTCTCGCTTTGGTCCGATATCCGGGAGAAGACCCTCAACTCGGTCGGCGCATCCCTGGTCCACAAGGAGAACGACCTGGTCAAGCGCGCGGTGCGCGACATGTATCAGTCCGACGTGGACGAGGTCATCGTCGCCGGCGAGGGAGCCTACCGACGGGCCAAGGAAATCACCAAGACCCTGTCGCCGTCGAAAGCGCGACACGTCAAGCTGTACCGGGGCGATCTCCCGTTCTACCATTCCTACGCCATCGAACGACCGCTGGCCAACGTCCATCGGCCGGAGGTGCGGCTGCCGTCCGGCGGGTCGATGGTCATCGCCCAGACCGAGGCACTGGTCACCGTTGACATCAACTCGGGCCGCGCCATTCGCGAGCGGCACATCGAGGAAACGGCGCTCAAGACCAATCTGGAGGCGGTTGACGAACTCGCGCGGCAATTCCGGCTCAGGGACTTGGCTGGGCTGATTGTCATCGACTTCATCGGGATGGAACGGCGACGCAACAATGAGCAGGTCGAACAGCGCCTCAAGGAGGCCCTGAAGCACGATCGCGCCCGCACCCACGTCGGCCGCATGTCGGAATTCGGCCTGATCGAGATGTCACGCCAGCGACTCCGTGCCAGCATCCACGATACCCAGCACGAGGCGTGCGCCAACTGCCATGGTCACGGCTGGATCTACCGGCCCGAAGCCCACGCGCTGATGGTGATTCGGGCGCTGGAATGCGAGGTCGCGAACTATCGCGGCTGCCGGTTCAGGGTGTCAGTCCCGCACGCCTGCGCCCAACACCTGTCCGAGACCATGTGGCGCTCCGTACACCAGCTCGAGACGCAGTTCGAGGTACGGATCGAGATCCTCGCGACGACCGAGCCGCTTGTCGACAACTACCTCCTCGAGGTCGTCCGGGCAGACGGCACCACCGTGTCGCTCACACCCTCTCAGGCTGGCGAGTCGGAAGCCGGGACCGCCAGGCAGGGTGAGCGGAACCGCCGTGGCGCGCGGAGCCGGGGTGCCGCACGGGAGGACGAGGGCGCCGACGAGCGCCCAGCGCGGGCGAGGCGTGCCCGGTCAACCGATGCCGACAACGGCGCTGACGAGGGCGACGAGGACCGGCGTTCCCGCAACCGAAACGGCCGGGTATCCGCACGCCGCAGCGACGACGACGATCGACGCCGTTCCCGCAACGGACGCCGGCGCCCCGCCGCCCGCGCGGATTTCGATGACGATGCCGGGGAAGAAGTCATGGAGCGGCGGCGGCCGATGGTCGACGACGAGTACGACGAGGAGGGCGACGAGGAACGCCGCCCCAGGACCCGCCGCACCCGGGCGAGTGCTCGGAACGGGTACGACGACACAGAGGAGAGGCGCCGGCCCCGGAACCGCCGCGGCCGGACCCTCGAGCGTGAGGAACTCGATGACGCCCCGGACGACGACCGGTCCCGCTATGAGGGCCGGGCCAGGGCGGTTGATGACGGTGACTACGACGCCGAAGAGGAACGCCGACGCTCCAGTCAACGGTCACAGTACGCGGAACGCGACGGGGGTGACGACGACAACTTCGACGAAGGCGTCCGTTCCCGGCGGCGGCCGCGCGCGCAATCGCGGCATGACATCGAGGACGATGCGGCCGACAGGCCCCGCTCCCGTGGCAGGCGCGCCCGCGGTCCAGCGCGCCCCGACTACGACGATGAGTTCCCGGAGGAACCGCGTTCCCGGCGACGGCGCGCGCAGCCGTCGGCAAGCCGCGAGACCATGAACGGACTTGACGACGAACCGCGCACCGGACAAAGGCGAGCGGAGTCCGAACTCTCCGCCTATGACGATGAGGTCGCTGCAGACGAATCGCGCAGACGGAGCCGGCGGTCGCGGTCGATTGCGCGCGACGGGCAACGTAGCGACAGCACCGACGACAGCCGCCCACGGCGCGCACGGTCCCCGCGGGACACGCTTGAGGACCGTCCGGATGCTGCCGACAGCCTTGACTCCGCGCTACGGGACGGCGGCGAAGGGGCGTTGGGCGACAGGCCCGAAGCACCGGAGACTCCCGCCGATCTCGCAGATGCCGGCGACTACCCGGACGGGGCAGCGGATTCTCCCTTCGGGGCGCCGTCAGAGACATCGCCCCCAAGCCGCGGCGACCGCTCTGGCCGGCGCACGCGTCGCGGCTCGCGCGGGGGCAGCAGGCGCAGGGGATCGCGGGCACAGCGCGGCGATGCCCAGGCGCCGGAACTGCACGAGCAGCTCGCGCCGGAAACAGGCGATGCCTCGACCGGGCCGGCGGATTTGTCCGAGTCCGAACAATCTGCCGATCTCGCGGTAGCCGCCCGGGATCCGGACCCCTTCGGGGCCGCGATTGAAGGATCGCGGCTGGGTGCAGGGGCGCAGGTCTCCACCTTCGCTACCGCACCGAATCACCCGTTTGAGGGCGCCGACGAGCCAATCCTTCAGGATGCGCAGGTGGTCGAGGCCGGCGGCGTCCCGGAACTGGCGCCGGCGAACGATGATCCGTTCGGAGCAGCGGCTCAAGTAACCCTCGACACCGATCCGGTGGGTGATGACGACGGGGCGGCAACGAGCCCGGAGAATCCCTTCGCCGGTGAGGAGCCCGCACCGGAGGTGCGCCAGACGCTGCCGGCCGATAGCGAGCTGAACGGCAAGTCGCAGGCACTTTCCGAGGATGAGGCGATGCCGAAAGGTGCGCGCTGGTGGAATCCGCTTCGGAACCGCTCGTGACGATCGGCCGTCAGCTTAGCGAAGCGTCCAGTTGCCCAGACGGTTGACGGTCTCCCGGATTGCCTCGGGGGCGCCAGCGTAGCTCATACGCACGAACCGGTGCCCCCGCTCGCGGTCGAAATCGACTCCGGGCGCAACCGCTACCCCTTCGTCTTGCAGCAGCTGTCGGGCGAATTCGAAGGAATCATCCGCAAAGTCGGAGACATCCACGTAGAGATAGAACGCGCCGTCAGCGGCGGCGACCTCGCCGAATCCAGATTTCGACAGCCCGGCGAGCAGGACATCGCGGTTGGCGCGATACCGCTCGACATGGGTATCGAGTTCCGCGTAGCAGCCGAACACTTCACAAGCGCCCACTTGCGCGACCGTGGGCGCACACAGAAAAAAGTTCATGGCGAGGCGCTCGGCGGCCTCGATGAGTTCAGGGGGTCCTGCGACCCAGCCCAGTCGCCAGCCCGTCATCGCGAAATACTTCGAAAAGCTGTTCACCACGACGGCCTGACCATCCAGGCCCAGCACGGTCGGGCACGCGCCTTCATACGCGATCCCGTGGTAGATCTCGTCAGCCACCAGTCGGATGTCGTATTCCCGACAAAACGCGACCAGCCTGATCAGCTCGGGTTCCGGCATGACTGACCCGGTCGGGTTCGCAGGACTGGCCAGGATCACCCCGTCGAGGTCGGCCGCAACGGGTTCCAAGAGATCAACGACCGGCTGATAGGCGCTTTCGTGGGCTCCGGGAATCGTGACCACCTCAATGCCCAGCGCAGCCAAGATGCTGCGGTAGGCGGGGTAGCCGGGCGAGGCGAGAGCCACGCGGGCCCCGGGATCAAACAGTGCGAGAAACACGAGGATGAATGCACCCGACGCACCGGTCGTCACGATGATGCGTTCAGGCCCGACATCCACGCCGTAGAAATCCTGGTAATGCGCGGCGATGGCCCGCCGAAGCTCCGGCAGGCCGAGCGCTTCCGTGTACCCGGTCCGGCCTGCCGCGATCGCGGTGCGGGCGGCGTCGCGCACCCGGGCTGGAGCACGGGCATCCGGCTCCCCCACCTCGAGGTGCAGGATGTCGCGACCCAGGGCGGCCAGGCGATTCGCTTCGGCGAGTACGCCCATGGCATGAAACTGCGGCACGTTCGATCGCTTGGACAATTTGCCGAACACCATTGGGCTCCCGCTACCTCGGCGACCGTCTCTGGCCAGGGCGTTGCCGTCGGACTCGTGCGGCGTACATGCCCCCGGTCAAACGTGTCCCTGAAGAACAAATATTAGGCGGCCGTCGATCCGATGGGGGTTTTTGCGTTGGCGTCGGCACCGACCGGGTACAGTGCCGCGGCAGCGACGCCTCTGGCACCGCCAGGCACGAGGTCCGGGGCCCTGCCGGGGCCGGGGGATGCGGCATACTGCCATGACGTTGCGGGCCAGCACCCCATCGGCACGGCAGGTGTATACTGCGCCGCTTCCCTATCAGTATCGGCTTGCACCGAATCCAACTCAGGACACCGTCCCATGTCACGACGCTGCGAACTCACCGGAAAGGGTGTACTTACGGGCAACAACGTGAGTCACGCCCACAACAAGACGCGACGTCGGTTCCTTCCGAACTTGCAGCGGGTGTCACTGCACAGTGACCTGCTTAACCAGACCGTACGGTTCCGCGTAGCCGTTTCGACGCTCCGGTCGGTGGACCGGAAGGGCGGCCTTGATTCGTTCCTGTTGGACGCGGACCCGCAGTCCCTGTCGGACCGGGCCCGGACGCTCCGCACACGGATCGCGAAACGCCAGGCCAGCGCCTAGGCGCCTTCAGACGGCAAGCGGCCCCGCCCGCCCGGGGCGCATTTCTTCCGAGAACAGATCGGCCAATTGTTCGGTGATCGCGCTGCCCAGCTGCGCGACATCGAAGATCGTGATCGCCCGCCGGTAGTAGCGCGTGACATCGTGCCCGATTCCGACGGCCACCAGTTCCACCGGGGAGGTCCGCTGGATCGTGTCGATCGCCTCCCGTAGATGGCGGTCGAGATAGTGCCCATGATTGGCCGACAGGGTGCTGTCGTCGACGGGAGCGCCGTCCGAAATTACCGTGAGGATGCGTCGCTGCTCGGTGCGCGCGAGGAGGCGCTGGTGCGCCCACAACAGGGCCTCACCATCAATATTTTCCTTTAGCAGTCCTTCCCGCAGCATCAAGCCGAGGTTCCGGCGCGACCGGCGCCAGGGCGTGTCGGCAGCCTTGTACACGATGTGCCGAAGATCGTTGAGGCGGCCCGGGTCAGGAGGCCGGCCCGCTTCCAACCACGCCGCCCTGGCCTTTCCGCCCTTCCAGGCGCGGGTGGTGAAACCGAGGATTTCCACCTTCACGCCGCATCGTTCCAACGTGCGGGCAAGAATGTCCGCACTGATCGCGGCCACCGTAATCGGCCGGCCGCGCATTGAACCCGAATTATCCAGAAGCAGGGTCACCACGGTGTCACGGAAACGGGTCTCCGCCTCCCGCTTGAAAGACAGCGGCGTGGCGGGGTCGACCACCGCGCGGGCCAGACGCGCGCAGTCGAGGAGTCCCTCCTCGAGATCGAACTCCCACCAGCGCACCTGCTGCGCGAGGAGCAGGCGTTGCAGCCGGTGGGCCAGGCGCGCGATGAGGCTTTCGAACTGCACGAGATGCCGGTCCAGTGCCTCCCGCAACCTGACCAGTTCGTCCGGGGCGCACAGGTCCTCGGCCGCAATGATTTCGTCGTGCTTGCGTGTGAAAATCAAATACGGGGTCTGCCCGGAATTGTCTGCCGACAAATTGTGCCAAGCGGGCGGCGCACCCTCCTCTTCTTCTTCCTCTCCCTCGCCGTCGAGCCCGGAAGTACTGTCGCCGTCTTCGTCTGGCAGTTCGTCGTCCAGAGCGCCGGTCCCCGGCATTCCCTCGGTTTCGCCGTCGTCCTCGTCGTCGGCGTCCGTATTTCCCTGTGACTGCTCGTCGTCGGTAGCGCTCTCCTCCTCTTCGCCCTGCTCGTCTTCCTCGCGGGCCAGGGCGTGCAGGTCGAGATCGTCCAACAATTCCCAAAGATGCTGGGCAAAGGCTGCCTGGTCGTCAATCACGTCCACGAGCGAGTCGAGTGACCGGCCGCTTGCGAAGCGGAACGTATTCTGCCAGCGCTGCACCAGGGCGGTGGCAGCCGCCGGAATCGGACGGCCCGTCAACCGTTCCCGGACCATGAGACGCAACGCGCTCGCGAGCGCCTCGTTGCCGTCGTCGCCCGCATCCACCCGGGCGGACCGCCGCGCCTCGATGACCAGCGCCGCGTCGAGATTGTCGGCCACCCCCCGCATGGCGTTGGCGCCCAGCGCCTCGTACCGCGCCCGCTCGGCGGCGTCGAGCAGCGCCTGGCCCAGCGGACTGGGAGATCCCAGTTCACGGTGGAGGGTTTCGTCGTGGTACCGCAGCTTGAGCGCGGCCGTGTCGGCGATTCCCCGGATCGATGCCGCGTCGTCAGCATCGCGGGCGGGCACGGGAATGGAGACCACGCTGCTGTCCGGCGCAGCGTTGCCGAATCTCACCTCTACGCCGGACTGGCCGGCCAGCGCCCGAACCGCCCCGGCCGTGGCCCGCTTGAAATCGTCCAGCCGGCCGCGTGCACCGGCCACCGTCATCCGTCCGGCATCCCGCTGACCCAGCTCTCCGGCAGGTCACGCCCGAAACAGCGCTGAAAATACTCCGCCACCACTGCGCGCTCGACCTCGTCGCACTTGTTGAGGAACGTCAACCGGAACGCCAGCGCATAGGCCTCTTCCCTGTCGCCACCGCCAGCTTCGAAGATGAGCGCGTTCTCGGCCCACGTGATCACCGTCCGCGGCGACATCACCGTGGAAATGTCCCCTGCCGCCAGCCCGCGCCGCGTCAGGTTGGCGACGGCGACCATCGCCTTCACGATCTCCGCATGAGGAGGCTCGGAGAAGGCCGGGACCTTTGCATGGACGATGTCGACTTCGGCATCTGCGGCCAAATAGTTCAGCGTCGCCACCACGTTCCAGCGGTCCATCTGCCCCTGATTGATCTGCTGCGTGCCGTGATAGAGCCCGCTGGCGTCGCCCAGACCGATGGTGTTGGCCGTCGCGAACAGTCGAAACCCCGGATGCGGGCGCAGGACCCGGTTCTGGTCGAGCAGCGTGAGCCGGCCGTCGACCTCCAGTACCCGCTGAATCACGAACATGACGTCGGGTCGCCCGGCGTCGTACTCGTCGAACACCAGCGCCGTGGGCGACTGGAGCGCCCATGGCAGCATCCCTTCCCGAAACTCGGTGATTTGATGACCGTCGCGCACCACGATGGCGTCCCTGCCGACGAGATCGATCCTGCTGATATGGCTGTCCAGATTGACCCGGACACAGCGCCAGTTGAGGCGCGCCGCCACCTGTTCGATGTGCGTGGACTTGCCCGTGCCGTGATAGCCTTGGATCAGTACCCGGCGGTTGTCGCGGAACCCGGCCAGAATTGCGAGCGTGGTCTCGGGATCGAATCGGTACGAGTCATCGATGTCGGGAACATGCTCGTCCGGCTGCGAGTACGCAGGAACCTCGAGATCAGTATCAATTCCGAACACATCCCGGACCGATACGACGGAATCCGGTACGGGCGTGCGGACGGCTTCGGGGCCAGCTGGAATATTCGACATGCGTGCGTGTTCGTTTGTAAGGGTAGCCCGGCCTGCTCAGGCCTTGCCGTGGTGGCGGGTAAGGACGGCATATGCCGCATTGATCCGGACTAACCGGTCCGAAGCCTCGGTATCGCCGCCGTTGGCATCCGGATGATGCGACTTCACGAGTGACTTATAGCGCGACTTGATGGCTTCGAGCGACGCGCCCTCGCGCAGGCCGAGCTCGCGGAGGGCGCGGGTGACGTGCGCAGGATGCCGCTCCGGGCGGGTCGCTGGACCGCCGCCGCGCGACCGGCCGCCCTCGCGAAACAGGCCGAACCAATCGGCCAGACGGGGCTCCGGCACGCGGGCGTGCTGCCCGAGCGGCCAGGTCGGGCGCTGCCAGCCTATGTCCTCGCGGACCTCGCGGCCGATCTCAACCTCGTCGCAGCCTTCGAAGTAGTTCCAGCGGCGGTTGTACTCGCGGACGTGCAGCAGGCAGAACCAGCGCCAATTGCGCAGCGCATGGCGCGAGCGCGGCGCCGGGTACTGTCCAAGATCGGTGCAGTCCGGATGCTCGCAGACTCGCGGAGGCATGCAAGCATCGTCGCCCATGCATTCGGGCGCTCCACGAGGCGGGTTGCGGCGTGAGCGGCGAGCGGTCATGGCCGCATCATGGTGGCAGAGATCGATTCAGGCAAAGGGGTGCCGCCCCGGTGATGGGCACCGGCACCCGCCCGGTTGCGGCGATCGGATCCATCCGTCAGGGTGTCCGTTCGGCCGCTGACCGGAAAGGAGACCACAGGGTGACCCGAGCGGAACGCATGCTGGCGGCGCTGCAGGCGCGGTTCGGCGAGGCAAGCATCGAAGTCGAGGATGAATCGCACCTGCATGCGGGCCACGCCGGGGCTCCGCGGGGCGGAGAGAGTCACTATCGCGTCCGGGTCGAGAGTGCCGCCTTCCGCGGCCTGAGCCGAATTGAGCGGCACCGGCTGATCCACGACATCCTGAAGGAGGAACTGACTGCGGGCGTCCATGCGCTGGCTCTCGAGCTGTCCGTGCCCCCACCGGATCCCGGCGCCGCGGCCAGCTCCTAGGTTCGCCGTTGCGCTGCCCCGCTCCGGGCTGGCGCGGCGCGGTAATGTGCGGGGTAGAGATCGCGGACCACCGGGCTGCTTTCCGCATAGGCGTGGCATGTGTTCAACAGCATGGGCCGATCACCTGCCTTGAGATCTTCCACCGGCTGTCCCTGATCACGAATCCGCGCCGGATAGATCGTCTGAAAGGCGGCTGTGGCCAGAGGAAACAACATTTCCACCAAATGGGTACAGCCCTCGATACCGCCCAGCCGCTCGCGCACCGCGCGGCGCCAGCCGCGCGCAATCGGGATCCCCTTGAGGCGCTGCAGGTTCGGAATCACGGCCGGGCAAATCGGGTACGGGGACTTCTCGACCGCCACCTGCACGTCCCGAACGATGAACTGGTTGTCGACAGTCAACCGGATCCACATGTCGTGAATGGGGTCTCCGGCCGGGACATCGCCACGCCAGCGGGACGTAAAGTCGTAGTCCTTGGTGTCGCAAAGGTGCCCTTCGATGTCCCAAAGGCCGTCCTGGCGCTGGTAGCCGCGACAAATCAGCTGGCGGCAGTGCAACGGGGCACGGGTTTCGGGCTCAGGCAGGGGCATCGCAGCAATCTCCAGATGCGGAACAGGTTCGTGTGGGCCCCGTCTGGCGGCGGATCAGGGTAGCAACAAGTACGTGAGCATGATGGGCACCAGCACGAGCGACGCAACGGTCGTGACCACCACGACACTGGCAACCTCGTCGGGGCTACGCCGATAGTGCTGGGCGAACAGGGCAGCAAACACCGGCGTCGGCAGGACCGCCTGTATCAGCACGACCCCGCGCGCCACGCCCTCGAGCACGAGGAGTTCGGTGACCCCGAACGCCAGGAGCAGGCCAACGGCGTACTTCATAGCGACGGCGCGGGCGGTGCGGCTGATCCGCATGATGTGGAAGTTGGCGATCGTGGCACCCAGCGTGAACAGCATCAGCGGAATCGCGATGCCGCCGAGTAGTGACGTGGTCGCTAACACCCATTGCGGCATCGCCGCGTCGGTCAGCAACACGGCCAGCCCGGCCGCGACCGCGTACGGGAACGGCGTGCGGAGCAGGGCAACGGGATTGGCGCTCCCGGACCAGATCAGCACACCCAGCGTGAAGTGCAGGGTCGCAGTGACCGTGAAGTACACGATCCCGAGTTCCAGACCCGCCGTCGCAAACGCGAAGAGACAGATGGAGATCCCCAGATTGCCGCTGTTCGGGAACATGAGCGGCGCGAGAAACGTTCGCCGCGACAGGCCGACCAGTGGGAGCGTGACCGCGCCGACGATCATGGCCCCCAGGATCATCAGGATGGCGGCCAACGCCACATCGATTGCGAGGGCGGCCGGCGACTCGAGCGTTGCCAGCGTCGTGAAGATCAGGCACGGCGCCCCGATTCGGCTGACGAGATCCGTGACCTGCCGCGTGTCGAAGTTGAACCCGCCCTTCACCCACAGGTAACCGAGCCCGGCAATCGCGAAGACCGGCGCGAGGATGGGCAGGAGCGCCAGCACGACGGTGCCGAGGGAATCGATCACAACAATTCCAGTTCCAGTAACCGCCGCCGGCCGGGAGCCAGGCACTCCGGGATACCGGCAAGACCGCACCGATGCGGGTCCCAGCCGTCAACACCGACCCATGCGTTCCGAGCACTCGCCGTCAGCAGTACTGCTGCGCTGCCGCGCACGCAAGCGACCCCGCGGTCCGGTGTCAGGCGGTCGGGGACCCCGATCTCCCTGCACCCGGCTCGACGGCCAGGCCCACGATCACGGCGCTGTCCCGGCCCGGCTCCCGCCGTTATGACGACGGCGGGCGGGGGCGCAACCGCAGGCGGACCAGCCGCGCGCCATCCTTTCCCAGGACCTGCACCGCGAAGCCGGGCACCTGCACTTCAGCGCCCTCCTCGGGAAGTTCCTCGGCTTCATCGATCACCAGCCCGGCAATCGTCGGTGCCCCGTCCGTGGGCAGTTGCCAGTCGTAGCGCCGGTTCAGGTCGCGCACCGACGTGTCGCCGGGCACGACGACGCTTTGATCCGTCCCGGGCGGTGGCAGCGTCCGCACCGGATCGAACTCGTCCGGGATGTCCCCGACGATGTCCTCGAGAATGTCTTTCAGGGTCACCAGGCCCTCGAGCGCACCGTATTCGTCGACAACCAGCGCCATGGGCGTCTGCCGCTCGCGGAAAGAATCCAGTTGGTGGGCGAGCGTCGTGACGTCCGGCACGTACCAGGGCTCGTCCAGCACCTCGCGAATCGCGATCGACTGCGCCCCGCCCACCTCCTGAATCCGCATGAAGAGCTTCCGTGCGTGCAGGATCCCGATGATGTTTTCGCGCTCATCCTCCCAGACCGGATAGCGGGTGTAGGGATTCCGGAGCACCTCGGACGCGAGGACGTCGGGCGGCTGCGACGCATCCAGGGTCAGCATTCGGACCCTGGGAACCATGACGCTCCGCACGGTGACGTGATCCAGGTCCAACACGCTCCGCAGCATGTTGCGGTCACGACGACGGACGCCCGCGGTCGCCGCCAGTTCGATCGCGCCGCGGAGTTCCTCCCGTGCGGTCCCGCCCGTCGACCGGGCCCGGCCCAGCCGGCCGCCCAATCGGAACACCGCCGCGACGACCATCGTCAACGGCGTCAGAAGCGTCACGAGCGGCACAATCGGAATCGCCACCCACGGGGCGATGCGGTCAGCGTGCCGGATGGCGATGGTCTTCGGAAGGATCTCTGCAAACACCAGCACCAGCGCCGTCATGACAACCGTTGCGTAGACCACGCCCGCGCCACCAAACCGCTCGATCAGAGCGCGGGTGGCAAGCGCCGACGCCAGGATGTTGACCAGGTTGTTGCCAAGCAGAATGGCGCTGATCATCTGTTCGCGGCGGTCAAGGAGCCTTTGCACGCGGACCGCCCGGCGGTCGCCGCGGGCGGCATGGAGGTGGATCCACGGGCGCGACGCGGCCGTCAGGGCCGTCTCGGATCCGGAAAAGAAGGCGGAGAGCAGCAGCAGCGCGCCGATGGCGGCAAGGTCAATCGACAGCGGGTTCAATGGTCAGTCCTAGCAGCAGGAGCGGCAGTGCCGGTCAAGTCGCTGCCTCCGCGCACAGAAAGCGGGCGAGTTCGTCACGGCTGCAGTCCCGGGCCAGGAACGCGGCACCGATCGCCCGGGCGAGCACCAGCGGCAACCTGTTGTCGCTGCGAATCTTCTTGTCCGAGTGCATCTGCTGCAGGGCGGTCTCCGCCGGCCACGGCCGGCCGAGCGCTTCCCGTGGGGACGTTGGCAATCCCACCTGCGCGAAATGTCGGGCGACGCGATCCGCGGTGCCGGCGGGAACGTGCCCGTGTCGTTCCGAAAACCGGAAGGCCAAGACGCAGCCGACCGCCACCGCCTCGCCGTGGCGAAGCGTTCCGTCCATTCCGGCTTCGGCCTCCAGTGCGTGCCCGAAGGTGTGCCCCAGGTTCAGCAGGGCCCGCCCGCCCTGCTCGCGCTCATCGTCAACGATCACCTGCGCCTTGATCCGGCAGCAGCGCTCGACCGCCGCCGTGCGAAGCTCTTCGTCGCCGGCCAGCAACGCCGGTCCGTGCCGCTCTAGCCAGGCGAACAGGTCGGCATCGCCGAGCAGCCCGTACTTCACCACTTCCCCGTAGCCCGCCCGCAGTTCGCGGAGCGGAAGGGTCCGGAGCGTCGCGATGTCGGCGAGCACGAGGCGGGGCTGGTGGAACACCCCGAGGAGATTCTTCCCGGCCCGGGTATTGATCGCGGTCTTGCCGCCCACCGAACTGTCCACTTGGGCGAGGAGGGTGGTCGGCGCCTGTACGAACGACACCCCGCGGAGCACAGTCCCGGCGGCGAACCCGGCAAGATCGCCGACGCAGCCGCCGCCCACCGCGTAGACGCTGCAGTCGCGCCGGATTTCCGCCGCCAGCAGGCGCTCGACCAGTTGTTCGAACGACGCATAGGACTTCGCCGGCTCGCCCGACGGCACCTCGATGACCGCGCGCACCGATACGCCGGCATCCCGGAGGGAATCAACCAGGGCCGGGGCGTGGTGCGCGGCCACCTCGGGCTCGGTCACGATCAGTGCGGGCCCGAGTCCCAGTTCGCGGTGGTACCGGCCAGCCGCCCCGAGCACCTCCGGCCCGACCGCCACCTCGTAGGCGCGATCCCCCAGCGCGACAGGAACCCGGCGGTGCGGCGTGTTCATGCGCCGAGTGCGGCCACGGCTGCGAGTGCGCGGCGCACCGTCACCGCGCGGTCGACGTCTTCGGAATCGACGACGACATCGGCCGCCGCGTAGACCGGATAGCGCTTGCGCATCAGGCTGGTCAGGGTATCGCGGAGGTCATCGCCGGCAAGCAACGGCCGCGTAGCGGGCCGCCGGATGCGTCCGACCAGCACGTCGAGGTCGGCGCGCAGCCACACCGACAGTGCAGCCTCCCGTATGCGCGCGCGGTTCGTCGGTCGCAGGAACGCACCACCGCCGGTGGCGATGACGGCGGGAGCACCCTCGAGCAACCGCCCGAGAACCGCCTCCTCCACCCGCCGAAAGGCTTCCTCGCCATCACGCGCAAACATGTCCGCAATGGTCTGGCCGGCCTCTTCCTCGATCACCGTGTCGCTGTCGGCAAACGGCCGGGCAAGCGCTTCGGCCAGCCGCCGCCCGATTGCCGATTTCCCGGCACCCATCAATCCCACGAGTACCAAGTGTCGATGACCGAGCACCTGCGCGGCGACACGGGCATCGGAATCACGGCCCCATGCGTGTGCGCTCCCAGTCTCCACCGGTGACGCTCCCCATGACGATCCGGCAAGCTTGAGCGCGTCCGCCCTGCTGCGTCGCAACACGGCATCAGTCTATCACGCCGCGGCGAGCTTCCTTCTCCACCCGAATTCGGCCGGCAGACGGGGCGCCGGGAGGCGGGAATCAAGGCCGTTCATTCGGTCGCGGCCCGATTGCCTCTGACCGGCACCTTGTGGTCTATATTGTTACGCAAGAGCTAGGCAAGGACCACTTTGAGTAATGTTTGCCCGTCAAGAACAAACTCGTTGGGAGGCGCGGCGCAGGATGCAAATCCTGACTGTGCTGTTCCTGTTGGCGATTGCGACTGTTCTCGGCTTCGGCGTGTACGTGCTTCTTTCCGTGGACATCACTCCCGAACCTGCACTCGTGGAAGAGCAGCTTCCGAATGATCGCTTCTTTTGAGCGCTTCGCGCGCTTCCTAGTCCCTGCCACCGCCTGCCTAGTGTTGACGTTGCCGGTCGCCGCGGCGGCACAGGCACCTGAATCGGACGTCACGGTACCCGCCGAGAACCCGAGCGGTGCGCCCGCAGCCGAGACATCCGGCGCAACCGACGGATCCCCGATCCAGCTCCTGCCCGACCGGATCGCGGACCCCGCCGCCACGGACGCCGATGCGGGTGAGGAGGAAGACGTACCACCCGCGTTCCGGGTCCCCGAACTGGCGGAAGGGGTCATGGTGTCGGACCTGCCCTCGGCCCGGCCTGGCTGGATCGGCGCCCTGACCGGAAGCGAGGGCGGTCTCGGCTGGACGATGTGGGAAGGCACCGACGCGGCACTCGCGGAGCGGTTGCTGGCCGCGGTCCCGGCGGCGATGGAATCGCCCGCCATGCGGAGCCTGACCCGGCGTCTACTGCTCAGCCGGGCCGCTGCCCCGGAACGCCCGCCCCAGCGCGAGATCGTCCAGCTGGGGCCGGACGGGCAGCCGGTCGACACGGACACGGGAGAAGTGGCGCACTTCCTCGAAGAACGGGTTCACCTGCTGGTACAGCTGGCGGACGGAGAGGGGCTCGCGCTGCTCGCCGATGTGGTGGCGCCGGACACGGTCGGCGCAGCGCTCGATGAACGCGTGCTCGAAGGCCTGCTTCTGGCCGGCGACACAGACTTGGCGTGCCCGGAAGTGCGGCGACGGCTGGCCAGCCGGCCGACGGCCCGGCTCCGCATGGCGCTCACGATCTGCCTGATACGGCGGGGCGCGCTGGACGCCGCCTATCTCACGCTGGAACTGCTCGAAGACGAGCTTCCCGCCAACCCGCCCCTGACGGCGCTGGCGTTCGCAGTCCTGGACGATACCCCGCTGCCGGAAGGGATGTCCCTCCCCGACGACGATTACTTGGCCCTGGCGCTGCTCGCGAGCGGCGGCGAGTCCCTCGTCCGGCAACAGAACTCGGCCGGGCTACCCGTCCTCCGGGCAATCGCGGAAGGCGCCTCCGGTGACACGGTGCGTCGGATCTACGCCGCCGAACAGACGGCGCGCGTCGGGGCGCTGCGCGACGGAGCTCTGGTGGAGACGTACGCCGCGGTCGAATTCACGCCGGACCAGTTACGCAGCGCGGGAACCGAAGCCGACACCCTGCATCCCGTGCTCGCCCGCGCGCTACTGTTCCAGGCTGCGCTCAAGGCCACGACCGCAATCGACCGGGCCCGATTTCTGCGGCTGCTCTGGGACCGGGCCGGCCCGGAGCCGGGCTTCACAGTGATGGCCAAGGTGACCGCCCCGGTCGCAGCGACCGTGAAGCCCCGCCAAGACCTTGCCTGGTTTTCGGTGGCGGCCGCCCGGGCACTCCTCGCCGGCGGCCGATACGCGGAAGCCGAAGCATGGGTCGCAATGTTGGCAGGTTCCGCCGACCTCGACTTCATGACGTCGGGCCAGCTCTACTCGCTGTTCCCGGCTCTGGCCCTAGCGGGCCGGCCGGTACCCGAGCCGTTCGAGGTCTTTCCGCGCGAAGACGTACGGGCCACGCTGCCGGTAACGGGACCGCCGGCCGATCATGCCGATCAGCTGAGCCGGCTACTGGTCGTGCTGGAGGCAATGGATGTACCGGTCCCGCGCGGGTCCTGGATGACGCTGCTCGATGATGCGGCGGTGCGGACCACGGCCACGATCCCGAGCGCGCCGGCCCGCTACCAGCTGCGCGACGCAGTCGCAGAAACGCGGACTGCGGAGACCGTCCTGTTCGTGTTGGCGATCCTGGGCTCCGGCGGTCCGGCCGGAGCGGACCCGCTGACCCTGAATGCCGCCATCCGCAGCCTGCGGGCGATCGGCCTGATGGAGGACGCGCGCGCGATCGCGCTGGAGGCGATCATCTGATCACCCCGTCACGGGTGCCGGATTCGATCGCGCTCTTCGTCGACATGCTCGCGGCGGAGCGGCAGGCCTCCCCCCACACGCAGGATGCCTACGCCCGCGACCTCCGCCGCCTGCAACGGGCCCTGCACGCCCGCGCGACCACCCTGGAAACGGCAGGCGCGGATGATCTCCGCCACTATCTGGGCGAGCTCGCCGAGCGCGGCTACGCGCGTCGCACGCAGGCACGCCACCTGTCGTCCATTCGCGAGTTCTACCGGTTTCTCATGGCCGACGGCCGCCGCGATGACAACCCGGCCGAAACGCTGCAGTTTCCCAAGCGGGCACGCAGTCTCCCCAAGGTGCTGGACGAGGGCGAAGTCGCGCGGTTGCTCGAGACCGCCGCCGCCGATTCCACGCCGCGGGGACTCCGGCTCCGGGCCGCGCTGGAGATTCTCTACGGCACGGGTCTTCGGGTTTCGGAACTGGTCGGCATTCCGATCACCGCGCTGAATCCCGACCTCACGGCCCTCTCGGTCATCGGAAAAGGGAACAAGGAACGGCGGCTGCCCCTCGGCGAGCCCGCCCGCGACGCGATCCGGGCCTGGCTCCAGGTTCGGCAGGCCGCGCGGTCGTCCGGCGAACCCGCCCGCTGGCTGTTTCCCTCGGGCCGCAGCCACCTGTCACGTCAGCGCTTGGCCCAGTCGCTCAAGGAACTCGCCGCCCGGGCCGGTATTGCACCCGCCCGCGTGTCTCCTCATGTGCTGCGCCACGCGTTCGCGAGCCACATGCTCGCCCGAGGTGCCGATCTCCGTACTCTGCAGAAACTGCTGGGGCACGAGGACATCTCGACCGTGCAGATTTACACGCACGTCGTGGATGAGGCCGTTCGCCGCGCCCTGGACGCCCACCCGCTGGCGCGGAGGCCCCCAAGCCTGTTCCGCTCCGGCGTGGCCCAGGATGGGCGAGCCAAGGGGCCGCTATGAGCTTTCGGATCGTCGAACAGGCGGCCGCCCGTCTGAATCGCAGCGAACTGGCCGTTCCCGGCAGCCGGCCCAAGTTCTTCGAGAAGGCGGCGACATCCGCCGCCGACATCGTGGTCCTGGACCTCGAGGACGCCGTCGCACCCGACGACAAGAAGCGGGCACGGCAGAATGTCATCGCCGCCCTCAACGGGATCGACTGGGGCCACCGCGCCCTCTCCGTGCGCATCAATGGCTTTGATACCGGTTACATGTACCGTGACGTCATCGACCTGCTTGAGCAGACCGGCGACCGGCTGGACCTGATCATGCTCCCCAAGGTTGGCAATGCCGCCGATGTCTACGCCGTCGACATGCTGGTCTCGCAAGTCGAGCAGGCGAAGGGCCGGTCGAAGCGCGTTGGTTTCGAGCTGATCATTGAAACCGCGCAGGGCATGGCCAACGTCGACGCGATCGCCGCGGCGTCGCCACGCAACGAATCCCTGCATTTCGGCGTCGCCGACTACGCTGCCTCGACCCACGCCCGGACCACCAACATCGGCGGCCCGCATCCGGATTACGGCGTCCTCACGGACGCGGTGGACGGGGGGGAGCGTGCCTACCACTGGGGTGATATGTGGCATTACGCCGTGTCGCGAATGGTCGTGGCGGCCCGGGCGGCCGGGCTTCGCCCGATCGACGGCGCCTTCGGCGACTTCTCGGATCCTGACGGCTATCGTGCGCAGGGGCACCGCGCAGGGGTGCTCGGCTGTGAGGGGAAGTGGGCCATCCATCCATCCCAGGTCGCGCTGGCCAACGAACTGTTCAGCCCTTCCGACCAGGACGTCGCCCGGGCTCGGCGGATTCTGGCGGCGATGGACCAGGCTCAGCGGGACGGGGCAGGGGCCGTGGCGCTTGACGGCCGCATGATCGACATCGCCTCGATCAGGCAGGCCGAGAATCTGGTCCGGAAGGCTGACCAGATGGCGCTCTGCTAGGCGCTCGTGGGTCCGATGCAGCACTTCCTCGACTTCGAAGGGCCGATCGCCGAGCTCGAAGGCAAGATTCGCGAGCTCCGCCACCTAAGCGGCGAAAGCGACCTCAACATCGTCGAGGAAGTCGCGCGCTTGCAGTCGAAGACGCAGCTCCTCCTCCAGCAGACTTACGCCAAGCTCACACCGTGGCAGCTGACGCAGGTCGCCCGTCATCCGGATCGGCCGCACACGTTGGATTACGTCGGGGCGCTAATCGAGGATTTTCAGCCACTGGCCGGCGACCGGTGCTTCGGCGAAGACCATGCGATGGTGGGTGGCCTTGGCCGGTTCCGGTCACGTTCCGTGGTCGTGCTTGGGCACGAGAAGGGGCGCGAGACCGCCGAGCGGGTGCGCCGCAATTTCGGGATGGCCCGGCCGGAGGGCTACCGCAAGGCGGTGCGCCTGATGCGGCTGGCCGACCGGTTCCAGTTGCCGATCGTCAGCTTCGTGGACACAGCTGGAGCGTATCCGGGCGTCGGCGCCGAACAACGGGGCCAGGCGGAAGCCATCGCGCAGGCGATCCGGACCTGCCTGTCCGTCGGGACGCCCATCGTGAGCGTGATCATCGGCGAGGGCGGCTCGGGCGGCGCCGTCGCCATCGCGTCGGCCGACCGGGTCCTGATGCTCGAGAACAGCGTGTACTCCGTGATCTCTCCCGAAGGATGCGCGTCAATTCTTTGGCGCACCAACGACCAGGCCGACGCCGCCGCCGAAGCGCTCCGCCTGACCGCGGCGGACATGAAGAACCTGGGCGTGGCTGATACCGTCATTCCTGAGCCTGTCGGCGGGGCCCACCGCAACCCGGACCCCGTCCTCAAGTCCGTGGGCCGGCACCTGGAAACGGCGCTGACGGCGCTCGAGGGCAAGGACCCACACACACTGGTCGCGGCGCGGCGCAAGAAGTACATAGACTTCCGCCGTATATAAATCCGTCCGTTCCGGCCTGGGGGCCGTCCCATGCCGGCTGTCCTGCTAATCGTCGCGATCGACATGATGGGATTCGGGATCATCATCCCGATGCTCCCGTTCTACGCGGAAAGCCACGGTGGCAATCCGCAGCAGATCGCACTGCTGATGACCACGTTTTCCGCAGCGCAGCTCGTCATGTCACCGCTTTGGGGGGGATTGTCGGATCGCTGGGGCAGGAAACCGATCCTGCTTTCAACCTTCGCTGGCGGAATCGGCGCATACCTCCTGCTTCTCAACGCTGAATCGTTCATGGGCCTGGTGATCGCCAGGGCGGTGGCCGGGGCGATGGCCGGCAATCTCGCTGTCGCCCAGGCCTACATCGCAGACGTGACCGCTCCAGAGGATCGTACCCGGGGTATGGGACTATTCGGGGCAGCACTGTCCGTCGGCTTTGTGGCTGGCCCAGCGGTCGGAGGCGTGCTCGCCGGCATTGATCCTTCCAACCTGGATTTCTCGTCGCCGCTCGTCGCTGCGATCGGTGTCTCGGCAATAGCGTGGTTGCTGGGCTTGGTACTCATGCGGGAGCCGGAGCGCCGCAGCACCCCCGAGACGGGCCGCAACCCGTTGGCACGTCTGATGCCGGCCTTAACCAGCGCCTTCTGCGCCGGCTTGGTCTTCCTGTACTTCGGTGTCACGATAGTACTCGCCGGAATGGAATCGACCTTCGCACTTTGGTCCGAACGAGTCCTGCACTGGGGCCCACTCGAGAACGGATACCTGTTCGCCGGCGCGAGCGCACTGGGCGTCGTGGTGCAAGGGTTCCTGGTAGGGCGCGTGGCCAAGGGGATCGGCAACCCCGCTACCACGGCAATTGGCATTGTTCTGATGGGAATTGGAATGGGAGGGATTGCGGCCAGCACTGACCTCGTACTTCTGATCCCGGCACTTGTCGCGCTGGTGTTCGGGCTCGGATTCGCCAACCCGGCCCTGGCCGCGCTGATCGCCGGCACAGTCCAGCGCGGCAGCGCGGGTGCCGCTTTCGGAGTTTCGCAGTCGGCAGCGTCCCTCGCCCGCATTATCGGTCCAGCCGTCGCCGGCGCCGGCTTCCATCACGTGAGTCTGACGTGGCCGTACACGGCCGGTGCGGTTTTCGCCGCAGTTATGGCGGTCGGGGCAGTAGCGCTCTTCCGAAAGTATGCCCCGGTCGACTAAGTGACGGGACTCACCGCCAGCCTTGGTACCTGCGCTAACGCGGATCTTGACCAGTTCCGCACGCTGCTGATCGACGGCGCGGTCGCAGGACGCGTTCACCGGCGGCGGGTGCCGTTTCTGCTTGAACGGTTCCGATGGCTGCGGCACGACCGGAACTCTCTCCGCTGGGACGGAGACGATCCGTGCAGCCGCACGAGCAAGCTCGCCGAGGCGATGCCGATTCTCGCGGAGGCCGAGATGGCGCGAACGGCAACCGGGGAGCAGTTCGACGTGGTCCGCCCATTCGGCGGAATACCTCTGGCGCAATGCGATCGCGCCCTGTTGCCCGCCTTCGGGTTTCCAGGATACGGCGTCCACCTCGTCGGCTACGTGGCCCATGCCGACGGCCCCCGGATCTGGATCCCCCGGCGGGCGCACGACCGGGACGTGGCACCCGGTCAACTCGACAACACCGTCGGCGGCGGCATCGCCTCGGGAATGAGCGTCGCCGAAACGCTGCGAAAAGAGGCATGGGAAGAAGCGGGCCTGGAACCAGCTCTGGTGGACACCGCGCGACCTGCAGGCGCACTCGCGTACCTGCACCAGGAGGGCGAGTTCCTCCGGGACGACACTCTGTTCGTCTACGATCTCCCCATGCCGCCAGAGATCCGACCGCGCAATCTGGATGGCGAGGTCCAGGACTTCTCGCTGATGCCCTGGCAGCAAGTGCTCGAGCTGCTGCGCGACGGTACGCCCTTCAAGTTCAATTGCGGCCCGGTGCTGATCGACTTCCTGCTGCGCCACGGCCTGCTCGATCCGGATTGGGAACCCGACTACTCGGGCCTCGCACGGATCCTCCGGCGGCCGGCGAACTGATGCGTTGTCCGGCGGCGGCCGCTACCGCAGGTCCCGCGTCCTGAGCCCACCCACGGCCTCAAGCAGGCGATAGCTTTCCACGATCCGGTCCCGCTCGGCCCGCAGGGCGTCAATCTTCTGCTCGACCAGGACGCGCTGGGCATCCAGCACTTCCCGCAGCGAACGCCTGCCGACGTCCGCTTCGTGCCGAATGTGCTCCAGTGCAGTTGCCGATGCGGCCACGGCGGTCGAGATGGCAGCGCTGCGCTCCCGCGCGGCCTGCAGGTTGTACCAGGCGCTCTCCGACTTCTGCGCCGCTTCCAGCCGGGCCGCCATCCACTCCTCGCGGCGCTGCAGGTACAGTCGCTTGGCCTGGCTCAGCCGGGCCTTGACCGCGCCGGCCTGGTAGATCGGCACACGCAAACGGAGCCCCGCGCTGATGTCTCCCCGACGCTCCGTCGCCGCCGAATCGGGGCTCGTCAGAGGCGCACCGGGGAGGAAGAACCGCTGGCCGTGGTCCCGCTTGTTGGTCACGGACATGGATCCCACGAGATCCAGCGTCGGGCCGGCCTCGCCCTGCACGGCACGCATGGCATGTTCCGCCGCACGCAGAGCGTGTTCGGCCACACGCACGGACGGTCCCACGTGCTCGGCGGCGCGGCGGGCGTCGTCGAGCGTGGGCGGCAGCAGCAAGGGATCGGGCTCGGCCGCGGGTTCGAGTGCGCCTGGTGCCGCGCCCACGAGCTTCTCCAGCAGGGACCGCTCGATCGCAAGCTCCGCTCGGGCGGACAGGATCGCGGTGGCGGCAACCGCCCGTTCGGCCTCCGCCTGTGCGACATCGCTGCGGGTGCGCTCCCCCACCTCGAACAGGACACGCGCCTCCCGGGCGCGCTCCTCGAACGCCGCCAGCGCCTCCTCTCGGTGCACCACCGTCTGTTCGGCCAGGAGGGCGTCCAGGTACGTGATGGCAACACGCAGCAGCACGTCCTGCTGGACATCCTGTGCCACCGCAATGCTCCGGCGCGCGGTGCGGCGGGCCTGGCGCAGCATCGCAGTATCGCTTCCGCCGCGGTAGAGGCTGTGTTGGTACACCAGCCCGAGCGTGACCTGTCCGGTAGTGGACGCCCCCGAGTGGTCGCCCTCCCGAATGGCCGTCGTGTCCAGCCAGTTGTAGGCGACGTCGACACTGGCGAACCCATAGACCGTGGGAAACCACGCGGAACGCGCGACGGCGACGGCGGCATAGTCCGCGTTGGCGGCTTCGCGGGCCGCCCGCACCGTCGGATTGGCCGAAGCGGCAAGCACGAGGGCCTCTTTCAGCGTAAGACCGTGAGCCGATGGAATGGTGGCCATGACCCCTGCCGAAACGGCCAGGATTACGTTCCGAAGCCGCCGCTCTCGCTTCGCCGGCAGCCGGCCCGGGCCCCGGAACCACTTCGGGCGCACATCAGGTTCCATCATCCGCCACACGCTTTCGTCAGCGGGCCGAGGGGATCGCTGGTCGCATCGCAAGACGAAACGCGGCGGGACCCCCCGGCGCGGCTCGCGATCCACCGCCTGATCCGGGGCGTCCACGTTGTCCGCCGGCGCCGGCAGCCGGGCAAGGTGATCCGGCCAATCAATCCATCCCGTTGGTCACAGCGGTCATCGTTCGGTGCCCACGTACGGCGATTTCCGCACCCGACGCTATCCAGCGGGCACGTGGGGCCTCTCGTCGGCAGCCGACCGCCCGAAGCATGGTAGCCGACGCGGGCAACGGACAGGTGACCGCGGCCTGCCGTCAAGCGCGGGGGCCCCACGACGTCGCCGTCAATCGCGAACGCGGCGGACCAACAGCGTCACGCCGTCCGCGCCGATGACCTCCACTTCGGTGTTGGGCGCAAGGGTCTCACCCGTCTCGCTTCGCACCTGCCAGACGCTGTCGTCGAACGTCACGCGGCCCCGCCCGCCACGCAACCCGTCAGCAAGCACGGCGCGTCTGCCAAGGTACTGCGCCGTTCGCACGTTCAAATCGGGACGGTCGCTTCCGGCCTGCCGTCGCCGCCCGATCACGTGCTCCCAAGCGAAGGCGGCGGCACCGGAAGCCAGCGCTAAGATCAGAACCTGATAGCGCCAATCGAGTTCGGGCACGAAGGCGACAACCACGCCTGCCACGAAGCATCCCGCGGCTGGCCACACGAGGACGGTCGTCGTGACGAATGCCTCCAACGCGAGGAGTGCGAGCCCAAACGCCCACCAGTGCCAGAACTCAATGGCCCAGAGCCATCCAATCAGGACATCCACCGTGCCCCGCTCCTAGTCGCCCGCGTTCGGCACCGACCCCCGCGCCGGCGTCACCGGCTCTGTCGGCCGGTCGGCGATGACAGCAGCGGGAGCACTTGCGACGGGAGCGGACGCTGCGGAAGGCGAGGGCCGGTCTCCGTCTGCCCCGAACACCGACTTCGCGATCTCCGCAATGCCGCCGAGGCTGCCAATTAGGCTGGACGCTTCAACCGGAAACAGTACCACTCGCTGGTTGGGTGCGGTCGCCAGGCCGCCGATCGCCTCCACGTACTTCTGCGCCACAAAATAGTTGATCGCATTGGTGTCCCCGGCGGCGATCGCGGCCGACATCGAGGTCGTGGCGTGGGCTTCGGCCTGTGCTTCGCGCTCTCTCGCCTCGGCGTCGCGGAACGCTGCCTCCCGCCGGCCTTCCGCCTCGAGGATCGCTGCCTGCTTGAGTCCCTCGGCCCGCAGGATGGCCGATTGCTTCTCCCCCTCCGCCTGGAGCACCTCGGCGCGCTTGTCCCGCTCCGCCTTCATCTGCCGGCCCATGGCCTCGACCAGGTCGGCGGGCGGCCGGAGATCCTTGATCTCCACGCGCGTCACCTTGACCCCCCAGGGATTGGTGGCGGCGTCGATCACCCGCAGCAGCCGGGCGTTGATATCGTCCCGCTTCGACAGGATGTCGTCCAGGGACATCGCACCCAGGACGCTCCGGATGTTGGTCATGGCGAGGTTGATCATGGCGCCCTTGAGGTTCTGCACCTCGTAGGCGGCGCGGGGCGAGTCGACCACCTGAAAGAACGCCACGCCGTCCGCGGTGATGGTGGCGTTGTCCTGGGAAATCACGTCCTGCGACGGGATGTCGAGGACGGTTTCACGCATCGATAGCCGTTGGCCGACGCGGTCGATGATCGGCACGATCAGGCGCAAGCCCGGCGGCAGGGTGCGCACGTAGCGGCCGAAACGTTCAACCGTCCACTGCTCGGCTTGCGGCACCTGCTTCACCCCGGACAGGACCACGACCGCCATCACGGCCACGACCGCCAGGACGAAGACAAGGAACGGGCTCAGGCTGTATGCCTCCATGTCAATGGTCTCCCGTGGATTAAACGCAGCGCCAGCCCTGCACCCGGCAGACTACGGCAATACGATCGGAACGTTGTCAAACAGCGATTCGTTCCACAGCAAGTGCACCCAGATGCCGACCGCGTAGCCCACCGCGATCACGGGGGTCCAGCGCAGGTGCGAGAAGAAGGTGTAGATGCCGCGCGCCTGCCCCATCAGGGCCACGCCCGCTGCCGAGCCGATCGAGATCATGCTGCCGCCGACCCCCGCGGCGTACGTCACGAGCAGCCACTGCCCCTCGTCCATGGAGGGGAAAGCAGTGAGCACCGCGAACATCACCGGGATGTTGTCGACGATGGCGGACAGGACCCCGACCAGCGAGTTTGCCCACGTGTTGCCGAGCCCGCCATAGACCACTTCGGTGGACAGGGCGAGATAGCCGAAATTGGCCAGGCCGCCCACGCACATGAGCACCCCGTAGAAGAAGAAGAGCGTATCCCACTCGCCGCGGCCCACCGTCTGGAAGATGTCGAAAATGTCGTCGTCGTTGCGCTCTTGGCGGACATCCTGGCGCCGCAGGAGCAGGCTGAACCAGCAGAGCACCCCGAAGCCCGCCAGCATGCCGAAGGCCGGCGGCACGTGGAACAGCTGGTGGGACGACACCGTGAAGCAGATGGTCGCGAGGAATAGGGCAACGACCATCAGGGCACCCGTGCGGAGCTGCACCGTGTCCGAAGCGACCGTGGGCTGCCGATTTGGCACCGCGAAGTGCATGACCGCCGCCGGGATGACGAAGCTGACGGCGGACGGCACGAAGATCGCGAAGAAGTCCCCGAACGACAGCACGCCTTTCTGCCACACCATCAGCGTCGTGATGTCGCCAAACGGACTGAACGCGCCGCCGGCATTGGCGGCAACCACGATGTTGGTGGCCGCGACGGCGACGAACCGCGGCTGGCCCTTGCCGACGGCCATCACCACGGCACACATCACGAGGGCGGTGGTGAGGTTGTCCGCAATGGGGGACAGAAAGAACGCGATGATGCCGGTGATCCAGAACACCTTCCGGAGGCCGAAGCCGCGCGACACCAGCCACGCACGGAGCCACTCGAAGACGTTCCGCTCGGTCATCGCATTGATGTACGTGATCGCCACGAGGAGGAAGAAAAAGAGCTCGGCGAATTCCAGGAAGGTATGCCGGAAGGCATCCTGCAATGCGTGCTGCTCGGCCCCGACCTCCCCGGCCGCAACCGCCAGCAGGACCCAGATCGCGGCACCGCCGATCAGCACCGGCTTGGATTTCCGGATGTGGGTGAACTCCTCCGTCATCACCACGAGGTAGGCGACGACGAAAACCACCAGCGCACACAGCCCGATCGGAGCTGACGTAAGACCAAGATTCATTCCGCCGCTCGCCTCGGCAGCCAGAGCCGGGGTCGGGGCGAGCAGCAGCAAGGCGGCGATGATGCGCATAGAACACACTCGAGTGGGAACGGCCGGAAACGACTTGGACCCGTATAGCCCAGCACTCCGTTTGCCGCCACTGCCTGACGCCGGGTGCACTATGCTTGCCCGACGCCGACATAGGATGGGGAGGCCGGAATGGCGGTCCAACTACGCACTCTCGACCACGTGACGGTTCGCACCGGCGATCTCGATGCGTCGCTGGCGTTCTATCGTGAGGTCCTTGGATTGGAAATCGCCGACTGGCGCCCCCCGTTCAGTTTCGACGGAGCGTGGTTGGCGCTGGCCGGGCACGCCGTGGTGCACCTCGTAGCCGGGCGGGCGGTGGCCGACCCCGACGGCGCCGTCGACCATTTCGCAATCGCCGGCGCGGGCTCCCCGGAAACCGCCAAAGCCGAGCTGACGGCCAGAAACATCACCTTCGACGAGCGCGAAACTCCGGACGGACGCTTCCGGCAGCTGTTCGTAAGGGACCCCGATGGCGTGAAGATCGAGATCGTCTTCGATCAGCAGCGGCCGGTTGCCTGACGCACCGCCGCGCGGCGGCACCCCGCCCACGTTCACGCGGGAGCCGCGCCGCGCCAGGCGTTGGTCAGCATGACCCGGAGGGGCGCCGCGGAGAGCGGGCGCGGGTTCGCGCACGGGGCAGCCAGGATCATGGCGACCGCCTCCTCGATGCCCGCTTCTGGGAAGCCGAGATCCCGCAGTGCCAGAGGCGCCTCGACCCGGCGCATGAGGTCGTACATGGCACTGGCTGCATCCGGGCCGGCAGCGCCAAGCGCCCGACCGATGCGGACCATCGCAGCCGGTGCAGCGGCCACGTTGTACGCAATCGAATGGGGCAGGAGGGCCGTGTGCGTCTCGGCGTGTGGCAGCCCCCAGCTCCCACCGACCACGTGGGCCGCCTTGTGATGGAGGGCAATGCCGGCGGAAACGATCGGCTGGCCGCACAGCCAGGCAGCGCGCAGCCCGAGCCCCCATCCGTCTAGGTCGCGGGGCTCGGCCGCCAGCCGTTCGAGCGCTTGGGCCATCGTGCGCAGTCCCTCCTCCGCCAGAAGCGAGGCAAAGGGGTTGGCACCGGGGCTGTAGAACGCCTCGACGGCATGCGCGATCGCGTTGAAGCCGCTGGCAATGGCCACCGCCGGCGGCAGGGCCCGCACGAGCTCCGGATCGTAGATGATGGTCGTCGGCAGCATGCGCTCCGACTGATGGAGCCGTTTGACGCCATCTTCCAGCATGCCCTCCATGTCGGTCGACTCGGATCCCGAGAACGTGGTCGGGACGGCGACGATGGGGACCTCCGCCGTGCGGGCAATCATCTTCGCGAGCCCGATGGCGGATCCGCCGCCGTACGCCACTAGGCTGTCCGCTTCGGCTTGCTGGGCGGCCGCCCGCCCTACCGCAACGACGTCAGCAGGAACGTGGGTGCGGGCCTCGGCGCAGACAGCACGGATCCGGCCGGGAAATTGCGCGGCCAGGGCCTCCGCCGCGCCGCGCCTGCCCGGCGTGCTGCAGATCAGGGCCCGGGTGGCGCCGATACGGCCGATCTCGTCGCCCAGCGAACCGATGGTGCCGGGGCCGTAGACGACCCGGCCGGGCAGGCCGGTGTGGATGAACCCTTCCATGGCGATGCCCCGGCGGCCCGTCGGAGGCTCAGCCCAGCACGGCAGTTGTCTGGCGTTCGATCAGGTCGAAATCGATCTCGGCGCCGATTCCGGGCCGGTCCGGGGGATAGACGAGGCCGTCACGATCCGGGCTCAGGTCCTCAACAAGGCCGTACTTCTGCGCATCGGCCGGGAGCAGCACCTCGAAGAATTCCGTGTTGGGAATCGCGGCGATCACGTGCAGGTTGGCCCAGTTGTTGTGCGAGTTGCCGCCGTGATGAACCTCGTAGTTCATCCCAAACGCCTCTGCGAGATGCGCGGTCTTCAAGATGCCGGTAATGCCGCCCTTGACGGCGACGTCGCCACGCAGGTAGTCGGTGGCCCGCATCATGATCCACGGGACATAAGCGGTGAATCCACCCGGCGAATATTCGGTCGCCATGAGCGGGATGTCGAGCTGCTCGCGCAGCTTGACGCAGTTGTAGATGTCGTCATCGGCGAGCGGGTCCTCATACCAGTAGAACCCGAGCTCCTCGATCGCGCGACCCACGCGGATCGCGTGCTGGAAGGAATAGCTCCAGGTCGAATCCAGCATGACGCGATAGTCGTCGCCGACCGCCTGGCGCACGGCGCGGCACACCTCGATGTCCTCCGCCCACCGGGTCGGCGGGTGGATCTTGTAGGCCGCCCATCCGGCCTCCTTGATCTTGACGGCTTCCTCGGCATAGGCCTCTTTCGAGGCCAGCACCGCCGACGACGCATACGCCGGCACGCTGTGCCGATACGTGCCGATGAGCTGGTGCACGGGGAGGCCCGCGGCCTTCCCGGCAAGATCCCACAGCGCGATGTCCGCAGCGCCGATGACGCGCCAGGCCACGGCCCGATTGCGGTGGCACAGGTCATCGTAGAGCCGCTCGCGGTCAAGCGGATTCCGATCCATGAGGAGCGGCTTCAGATGGCGGATGAAATCCGGGCCATCGGCGTGCGCGCCGTCCAGGGCCGATCCGAGGAATGCGTGGCCTGCGAGGCCCTCGTCGGTCTGGATCGTCACCAGGCCCATTTCACTGGTGCCGCCGAACGTGCCGGTGTGACGGTTGTAGGACGTGGCGGGAATACCGTCCCACCGAAACAACGTGACGGTAACGTCGGTGATCTTCATGGTTCCTCCAGCCGCGGCGGTCGTTCAGTGAGTGCTCGGGCGCAACTCCGCCCAGGTGGCGCGCATCCATTCCACACAGGCGATGGCCTGTTCGAACAGCGAGTAATGGCACCCCTCGCCGTAATCGAAGTTGGGAATGAACTCCGTCGAGATCTGGCCCAGCGTCGATGCGTCGTCCGCTGCATGGTGGCGCAGTAGCGCCCGGATGACTTCCTTCCAGGGATCCAAGGCGGCTGCGTCCCACTCGGCGTGGTACTCGCCGGGCGCCGGCTGCCTGAACGGGTACTGGATGCCGCGGCCCGGATTGCCTTCTTCGTCGACCACGGCGGTGTTCTTCGGGTTGTTGGGAACGGCGGCACGCGCGTGACAATGCCGCACCCAGCCGGCGTCGATCCAGCGTTGACAGACGTTGCCCGGCATGCCCGGATCGAGCACGACCTCGCCCCTGGCCACGGCTTCGCGAATCCCGCTGATGTCCTGCTCCTCGGGATTGTCCATCTTGAAGATCACGTGGCTGTGGTCGAGGGTCATCGCAAACCGTACACCGTGTGACTCGACCGCCCGCCCCACGGTTTCCACGCGACGAAAGTCCTCAGACCACATGTTGACGTGCACTTCGAAACAGGGCGTGACCCCGGTCCGGTCGCCGGCCTCGGCAGCCTGCAGACACGCGCCGACCACTTCATCATTCGTCACCGCATGGCCGTCCGCATGGTTCGCCATGAACTGCACGTTGTGCACGACCGACCCGAGCTCACGGCCAACCTCAAGATTGCGGGCGAGGAGATCCTCGTCACGTCCCAGCGTGTAGAACCAGCCCCCCGCCCGCACCGGGATCCCGTACTTGTCTCTGGCCGCGAGGAACTCCTTGACCTCGCCCGGCGCCGGTGTCTTGTCCACGTAATCGAAGACGCCGGCATCCCGAACCATCCGGAACCGGGTGTCGATGTCCGGCATCGGGTCTGCGTGCGCGTGCTTGATTCCGTTGGTCTGGATGCCAAACAGCAGGTCTGTCGCCATGGCTCGGCCCTCCCCGTTGGCCACCCAAGCGTCCGTCGTGGGGCAGGGGTAGGGGCAGTGGATGCCGGGCGGCGCTGGCCCGCAAGCATAGTGGCACCCGGCAACAGCTGGGGCCGGCGCCCCGGCGATGGCTCGCCCGCCGATCGCGGGCATCCCCTCCCGGGTGACAAACGACTATGGTTCTGACCGGCACCGGGCCGTTGACCGTTCTCGACCACGCTGGACAATCGCGGAGTTTGGACCGGTATCCCTGGCCGCACCGGGAGTGAGGCCCATGCGGGCATTACCAATCGTTTGCGCGCTGCTGGTGGCCGGTCTGCTCCCGCACCCGTCCGGCGCGGCGGCGCAGGCCGACGATTCCACACCCACGAAACTCCAGGGCTACGGCGAAGACGAAGCGTACCCCGTGCCCCTCGCCCACTGGACCAACCCGGGACTGGGCGCAGACTGGCTGTCGTTCGAACTGGTGCAGGAACTCTTCGCGGACGCGGATGCCGTCGAGCCCATGGAGCCCGACCCGCCGGTGGCGCCCATATTCGCGGGCGGCGTCCTGCAGGGGTACGTGTTCGTGACCCGGGACATCACGGAATCGCTCGGATTCTCGTCGCTCGAGTTCCTGATCGCCGTCGGGCTGCGACTGGACGGGACACTGGCCGGCGCCCGGGTGGTCGCACATCGCGAACCCATCATCGATCTCATCATGCTGCAGGATCTGGTGCCCCGGTTTGCGCGCCAGTACGTGGGCGTCGACATCCGGGCGCCGCTGCGGGTGCAGCTCACCCAGTCCAGCGAACCGGGCTCCATCGACGGCATCTCGTCGGCCACGATCAGCGCCGTGCTCTTCAACGAAGCGATCCTGCGGGCGGCCCGGATCGTTGCGCGGGCGAAAGGCATCCGGCTGCACGATCAGCCGGTGCTGGACATCGTGACGTTCCACCCCCGCGGGTTTGCCGCACTGGTCGAGCAAGACACCATCGGGCGACTGCGGATTTCGAAGGACGCGGCGGTAGCTGCCGGCGTCACGGAGCCCGACCTCTCCGCGAGCGGGATGGGCGCGGCCGACCTGTACGTCTATGCCAACGAACGAGCCAGTCGCGCGGCACGGCCGCCGTTCGAAGAAGACCTGGTGCTCGACATTTACGCCGGCCCTGCCATGACACCGACAATCGGCCGGAATCTCCTCGGGAACACCTGGCACGACCTGTTCGTCAGCGGGCGGAACCCGAACGACCTGATGCTGTGCATCATGACGATCGGTCCATACTCGATCGACGGCGAACGGCACCTTTCGAGCGGCCCGTTCCGGCGCCTGCGCCTGGTGCAGGACGGCCAGACCTACCAGCTCACCAAGGACCGCTACCGGTACCTCGGGTTCCTGCATGGAACCGACAAGCCGGACTTTGGCGAAATCGGTCTCTTCTGGATTCCGGCGGAGACCGGCGTCGACCCGGTCAAGCCCTGGACGCTGGAGGTACTGGTCGAAAATCAGACGGGAACCAACGGTGCCTGGTTCGGGCTCGACTATGTTCTCAACGACGAGTTGGTGCTCCTGCCGACCAACACCGAGGTGCTCGCGGCGGATCACGATGCGCCGATCTGGGCGGCGGCGTGGTATGCCCAGCGCGTCAACATCGCCATCCTCGTGGCGGCGCTGGTGGTCCTGGGCGGCCTCCTTGCGGGCGTCGACCGGCTGGCCCGGAGGCCGGCGCTGCTGCAGTGGGTCCGGCTCGGCTTCCTGGGCTTCGTACTGGTCTGGATGGGATGGTACGCCGGGGCTCAGGTAACCATCCTGAACATCCTGACCTGGCTGCAGTCAGCGGTTTCGCAGACCGGCCTCGCCGTGTTGTTGTCCGACCCTCTGATCGTGCTTCTCGCGGCGTTCGTCGCAGTCACGTTTTTCCTCTTTGGCCGCGGGATCTACTGCGGCTGGTTGTGCCCCTTCGGTGCCCTGCAGGAATTGCTCGGCAAGGCGGCGCAGGCGCTGCGAATTCGCCAGTTCGTCCCGAGCTACCGCACGCACCAGTGGCTCTGGCCGATCAAGTACGTGGTCCTGGCCGTCCTCGTCGCGCTGTCCTTCCATGACATGGGCCTCGCAGGTACCGCCGCGGAAATCGAACCCTTCAAGACCGCCATTTCGCTGCGCTTCGACCGGGCATGGCCGTACGTCCTCTATGCCGGCGCCCTGCTGGTAGCGGGCGTGTTCGTCGAACGCTTTTTCTGCCGGTTTCTCTGCCCGCTCGGCGCGGCGCTGGCGATCGGCGGCAAGCTGCGGCTCCGGAACCCGCTGAAACGGCGCGACGAGTGCGGCACGCCCTGTCAGCTCTGCGCGCGCCGGTGTCCGATCAACGCGATCGCACCCAGTGGCGCCATCCGCATGGACGAATGCTTCTACTGCCTTGATTGCCAAGTGATCTACCACGATGAGCACGTGTGTCCACCGCTGGTTCGGGCCCGGCGCCGGCAGGTCGCGCCGGACTTGACCGCAGGCCCCACGCCGGCAGTGGCCGCAGTCAAGGACTGACACGGAACACGTCTGCGGCCGGCAAGCCCCGTTCGCTCGCCGCAGGCAACCCAGCGAGTCGATCGCCGTGGAACACTCGGACCGGCTACTGGAACTGGTGCTGTGGACCACGCTCGCCGGCGCCTGCATCCCGGCCGGAGCAGCGCTCGCCCGGGTCGAGCGCATTCACCCGCGCTGGCTGGAGGACGAGTTTCGCCATTTCGTCATCGCCTTTGGCGGCGGCGTACTGGTGGGCGCGGTCGCCCTGGTGCTCGTTCCCGCGGGCGCCCGGCATCTCCCCCATCCCCTGGCCACCACCGCGCTGCTCCTGACCGGCGGAGCGGCCTTCATGCTGCTCGACCGCAGCCAAACCAGACGCCGGCACGCCACGCCGCAGTTTGCCGCCATGGCCGCCGATTTCCTGCCCGAGTCGCTGGCGCTCGGCGGCATGTTCGCAGCCGACGCCGAGGGCGCCGTGCTGCTCGCGTTGCTCATCGGCCTGCAGAACCTGCCCGAGGGCTTCAATGCCTGGCGGGAACTCGCGACCGCGCCCGGGAAGCGCCGGGGCGCCTTCGCCCGCATTCTCGGCCTGGCGCTCCTCGGCCCGGCCTGCGGACTGGTGGGCTGGTTCTGGCTCGTGGACCACGAGCCCGTCCTCGGGGGGATCATGCTGTTTGCCGCAGGCGGGATCCTGTACGTCACGTTCCAGGACATCGCGCCGCAATCGAGGCTCGAGAACCACTGGGCGCCGCCGCTTGGTGCCGTACTCGGTTTCGCGCTCGCCCTGGCAGGCCAGCTCCTGCTCTAGTCGGGCCCGGCCGACCGGGTCCCGGGGGGCGCCTTCGACCCTTCGAGGTTGCACCGGCCAGCGCTTCTCACCTACCTTCCAGCACCGGTGCTTCCGGACGAACGGGATTGCAGCGCGCGAACGGCGGCCGCGGGAGGAGAGCATGACGAGACTATCGCCCGCGCAAGTGGAGGCCTACCGCCGCGACGGCCACATTACCGCCGACTGGCGTCTGCCCGCCGAGACCGTTGATGCGATGCGGGCAGCCCTCGAGACGCTCGTGGACGCCAACGGCCACATGTCGAGTGACAACATGTTCTGTCCGCACCTGCGCGGGGCAGGCGCCCAGGGACTGGCGGGCGACGATAGCTGGCTTGAATTTGCCCGCATTCCCGAGGTCCTCGACATGGTGGAGCAGCTGATCGGGCCCGATTTCCTGCTCTGGGGCACGACGGTGTTCGGGAAGCCAGCGCGTGACGGCAAAGAAACGCCCTGGCATCAGGACGGCGAGTACTGGCCGATTCGCCCGCTCGCGAGCTGCTCAGCCTGGATCGCGATCGACGACGCCACTCCGGAGAACGGCTGCCTCCGCGTGCTCCCGGGCACCCACCGCCGACGCCAGATCCTCCAGCACCATCGACGCGATGGCGACGACATCACGTTGAACGAGGAATTGTGCGACCCCGCCGTCGACTACCAGACGGCACGTGATGTGATCCTCGAAGCCGGGCAGATCTCCTTTCACGACGTCTTCCTGGCGCACGGCAGCGCGCCCAACCGCTCAGGCCGGCGGCGGGCCGGATTCGTCTGCCGCTACATGCCGACCACGTCGGTGTGGGATCGCGAGCTAGGCGCGATCCTGGAGAAACGCTCCGGTGTGATTGAGTTCGCCGAGCGGGATCTGTATCTAGTGCGCGGTCGCGACGTGTCCGGGCAGAACAGCGTCGCGACCGACCGCTGACGCTAGAGGTAGCCGAGGTCACGCCAGAGCCGGTAGCGCTCCCGGAACGTACTCAGCGACTCCCACACGCGCGCAAAGTCCGCATCCGCTGCAACCTCCTCGGCCACGACTTCCTCCCAGGCGGTGCGGAAGGTGGCAAGCATGGCGTCCGGCCACGTGTGAATCGTCACGCCCTTGCGCTGGAGTTCCTCGAGCGCAGCAATCTGGATGGTTTCTCCCTCCGCGATCGAGTGCCGGAAATTGTCCCCGCACACGGTTTCGATCTGCACCTGCCGGAGCGGCGAGAGGCTGTTCCAGCGTTCCTGGTTGATCATCAGCTCGAAGTTCGTGGACTGCTGGTGCCATCCCGGGAAATAGTAGTGCTTGGCCACCTGGTAGAACCCGAGGTTCAAGTCGATCGCCGGCATCGAGAATTCGGTCGCGTCGATCGTCCCCAGTTCGAGCGCCGGGAAGATGTCGCCGCCGGCCAGCAGCTGTGTGGAGGCGCCGACCCGGTCCATCACCTTGGCCCCAAGCCCGAAGAACCGCATCTTCAGGCCCTGCAGGTCGTCGACACTCTCGATCGGCTGCCGGAACCAGCCGGACGCCTCCGGCGGGATCACCCCGCACAGGATGCCGCGGATGTTGTGCTGAGCGTAGATCTCCTCGAACATTTCCTTGCCGCCGCCGAAGTAGAACCACGCCATGTACTCGTTGGCCGGCGGACCGAACGGCACGGCCGCGAAGAGCTGCAGCGCGGGCACCTTACCGGCCCAGTACCCCGGAGTGGACCAGCCGGCGTCGAGGCCGCCGCTGGACACTGCATCGAAGATCTCAAGCGCGGGCACCAGCGCGCCGGGATCGAAGAACTTGATCTGGACGGCGCCGCCCGAGACCGCTTCAACCTGGTCCTGAACCCGGATCCCGAGCGATCCCAGTTGCGTGAGCGAGCCGGCGAATGTGCTCGCCATCTTCCAGCGGACGGTTTCCTCCACCGCCGGGGCAGGCGCAGCCGCTTCCGTGTGAGAGCCCGGTTCGCCGGCCGGCTCTCCACCGCCGCTGGCGAGATACGTGACCAGCGCGCCGATGGCGATTCCAGCCAAGCCAAAAAGGATTGCATTCCGCATGTGCGGATCTCCTGAAGCTCAATGTGGGGGAGCCGGACCAAGGTGCCGAGCGAACCGCACCATTCCAGTTGGCCACCTGAATTGCAACCGTGATCCGTCGGGCTCGGGCCGTGCCGGGGCCGTCCGCCGGACCGGCCGGGCTCGGGCTACGTGCTGTCGGCGTCCAGCGCGTACCCGGTGGCCCACACGGTACGGATCAGGTCGGGACCGCCGCCGTCGTTGAGCGCCTTGCGCAGCCGGCGGATATGCACGTCCACCGTTCGCTCCTCCACATAGATGTTCTCGCCCCAGACCGAATCCAGCAGCTGTTGGCGCGTGAACACCCGTTCCGGCGACTCGATCAGCTTGCGCAGCAGCCGGAACTCGGTCGGTCCCAGATGCACCCGCTGACCCGACCGGCTCACCCGATGGGTCACCGGGCTCAGTTCGAGGTCATGATAGAAGTACGATGCCTCCCGACCGTCCGGCGCCTGCCGACTGCGTCGCAGGAGCGCCCGCACCCGCGCCAGCAGCTCCGCGGTCGAGAACGGCTTCACCATGTAGTCGTCGGCGCCGCTGGTGAACCCCTGCAGCATGTCCTTCTCCGCCTTGCGGGCGGTGAGGATCAGGATCGGAAGCTTGCTGGTGGCGGACTCGCGCCGCACCGCGCGGCAGACGTCCACGCCGGACACGGTGGGGAGCATCCAGTCGACGACCGCCAGATCCGGCAGCTTCCGGCGGAGCATGTCGAGCGCCTGGGCGCCGTCATCGGCTTCCTCGACCTCGAGACCGCCGGCCACGAGGTTGTAGCGGATCAGGTCACGGATCTCGTCGTCGTCTTCGACGACCAGAACGCGGTCCGTCATAGCGGATCATCGAGTGTGGGCGCGCCCTCCATGAGGAAGCCGCGGCCCCGGGGTCGGTCATCGGACGCACGGGTTCCGGTCGTCATGTAGTCCACGAGCTCGGCGATGTTGGTCGCGTGGTCCGCGATGCGTTCCAGATTCTTGGCCACGAACAGGAGGTGCACCCCGGGGGTAATGCGGTGCGGGTCCTCCAGCATGTGGGTCAGGAGTTCCCGGCAGAGCACGACGTACATGTCGTCAAGTTCCCGGTCACGGTGCCGGATCGACTTCGCGTGTTCGACGTTCCGGTCGCGGTAGGCGTCGAGCGCGTCCTTGAGCATCGTGTGCGACGCATCGCCCAGCTTGGGCAGCGAGTAGAGCCCCGGCACCTCCCGCGTCTCGCACAGGACGATGGCACGCCGCGCCATGCTGGCAGCGAGGTCTCCGGCCCGTTCCAGATAGCCCGCGATCTGGATCGCCGAAATCGTCATCCGCAAATCCTGCGCCACCGGCTGACGCAACGCAAACAGCCGCTCGACCTGGTCCTGGACGTCCTGCTCGTACCGGTCGATCTCGGAATCCTGCTCGATTATCCGCGGGGCCAACTCGCTGTCGCGCTGCGTGACCGCCGTGACGGCGCGGGCAATCTGGGCCTCCACCAGCCCGCCCATCTCGAGCAGGCTGCGCTCGATCTTGGCAAGATCTTCGGTGAAGGCTTTGACCGTATGTTCGGCAGGCATGCGTGTCTCCCGAGGCTATCCGAAGCGACCGGTGATGTAATCCTGGGTCGACTGTTCAGATGGATTGGTGAAGATCTTCGGCGTCTCGTCGAACTCGATCAGCCGGCCCAGATTCAGGAAGGCGGTCCTCTGCGAAACTCGGGCCGCCTGCTGCATGTTGTGGGTCACGATGATGATCGTGTACTCCGACCGAAGTTCGTCGATCAGCTCCTCAATGGTCGCCGTGGCGATCGGGTCTAGCGCCGAACACGGCTCATCCATCAGCAGCACGTCCGGTCGCACGGCGATCGCCCGGGCGATGCACAGGCGCTGCTGCTGCCCGCCCGACAGGCTCGTTCCCGGCTCGTCGACGCGGTCCTTGACCTCGTCCCAGATTCCGGCCCGCCGCAGGCTGGTCTCGACGAGCTCGTCGAGGTCGCTGCGGGACGGCGCGAGACCGTGAAGCCGCGGACCGTAGGCGACATTGTCATAGACCGACTTGGGAAAAGGATTCGGTTTCTGGAACACCATGCCGATCCGCGAACGCAACTGGACGACATCCACGTCGGGACCGGCGATGTCGTTGCCGTCAAGCAGCATGCTTCCCATCGTCTGGCAATTCTCGATCAGGTCGTTCATGCGGTTGAAACAGCGGAGAAGGGTCGACTTACCGCATCCGGACGGGCCAATGAACGCGGTAACCTCGCGCGGCAAGATGTCCAGGTCGACGTCGAACACCGCCTGTTTCTCGCCGTAGAAAACCGACACCTCGCGCGCCACCAGTTTCGACTGCGGGTTGGAAGGCACGCTTGCGGTCACCATTGCTTCTCGAACTTTCGGCGGAGGTAGACGGCAAGCCCGTTCATCACGAGCAGGAATCCCAGGAGCACGATAATCGCAGCCGCTGTCTTTTCGGCAAAGCCGCGTTCCGGACTGTCGGCCCACAGATAGACCTGCGCTGGCAGCACCGTGGACGGATCGGTGAATCCGCCCGGAACCTCCGCGACGAAGGCGACCATTCCCATCATCAGCAGCGGCGCCGTTTCCCCCAGCGCCTGCGCCATGCCGATGATCGCGCCCGTCAGCGTGCCCGGCGCAGCCACCGGCAGCACGTGGTGGAAGATGGCCTGCACCCGGCTCGCCCCCAGCCCGATCGCCGCTTCGGCAAATGACGGCGGCACTGCCCGGATGGCCGCGCGCGAGGAGATGATGATCGTCGGCAGCGTCATCAGGCTCAGCACGAGCCCGCCCGACACCGGCGCCGAACGCGGCAGACCGAACACGTTCAGGAACACCGCGAGGCCGAGCAGCCCGAAGACGATCGAGGGCACGGCGGCCAGATTGTTGATGTTGATTTCGATCAGCCGGGTAATCCGATTCCGGGGCGCGAACGCTTCGAGGTAGACGGCGGTCATCACGCCGACCGGGAACGACACGGCCAGGGTCACCAGCAGCGCCAGCGCCGAACCGACGATGGCGCCCAGAATCCCGGCTTCCTCCGGGTTGCGGCTGTCACCACGGGAGAAGAAGCTGCGGTTGAAACGCAGCGCGATGCGCCCGGCTTCCTCGAGCGCGGCGATGCGGGCCAGCGAGGCGTCCGAGATCGGGCGCTCCCCTTCCGGCAGCGCAGCGTCGATGCGCCCCTTGTAGAACTGGTCGACCGGATCCGACGCCAGCACCCACACGTCCTGCACGGTGCCGACGATGGCCGGGTCCGCCGCAATCGTCTCCCGCAGGACGAAGACCGTGCCGGCGCTCACCATGCCCGTCAGCGCACGCCGCTCGGCCCGCGAGCTGCCAGCGTCGGGAAAACGTTCCGCCAAGCTCGTGCGCAGGATCTTCCGGTAGCTTCCGGCCTCGATCAGCTCCTCGTCGAAATTGACCGTCAGCTGCACTTCGGTCTGCACGAAGCCCATGTAGCCCCGACTGACGATGTTGGCGAGAAACACGATCAGGAAACCGACCGCCGCCGAGATGGCAAGGATCCCGTACAGCTGGAACCGGCGTTCCGCCCGCTGGCGCCGCAGTAGCAGCCTGTTGGCTGCGGCCTGGGAGCTGATCGCCGTGGGGGCGGCGCTAGTCATAGCGCTCGCTGTATTTCTGGACGACCCGCAGTGCCACCACGTTGAGGGCCAAGGTCACGAAGAACAGCGTAAGCCCAAGGGCGAACGCCGCCATGGTCTTCTCGGAATCAAACTCGTGGTCGCCGACCAGCAGCGTGGCGATCTGCACCGTCACCGTCGTCACCGCCTCGAACGGGTTGGCCGTCAGGTTGGCGGCCAGACCCGCCGCCATGACGACAATCATCGTTTCGCCGATCGCGCGCGAGATCGCGAGCATGAACGCGCCGACGATTCCCGGCGTGGCCGCCGGCAGGACCACGCGCTTGATCGTCTCCGAGGCCGTGGCGCCGAGGCCGTACGAACCCTCGCGGAGGGACATCGGGACCGACGTCATGATGTCGTCGGAGAGGGACGAAACGAACGGAATGATCATGATTCCCATGATCAGCCCTGCGGCCAGCGCGCTCTCCGAGGAGATGGTGAGGCCCAAGTCCACACCCAGGTTGCGCATGCTCGGCGCCAGCACGAGAGCCGCGAAGAACCCGTAGACGACCGTCGGGATCCCGGCGAGGATTTCGAGCAGCGGCTTGATCACCGCGCGGACCCGGGGATGGGCGTATTCCGCGAGGTAGATGGCTGACATCAAGCCGATCGGGCCCGCCACCAGCATGGCGATCACCGTGATCAGCAAAGTACCGGCAAACACCGGCACGGCCCCGAATGCGCCGGAGGCCGCCACCTGATCTTCGCGCAGCGCGATCTGCGGCGACCATTCGAGGCCGAAGAAAAACTCGAACGGGGAGACCAGTTGGAAGAAACGGAACGTCTCGACCACCAGGGACAGCACGATCCCCACGGTCGTCAGGATCGCGATGATTGACGCGATGAACAGGGCGACGAGCAGGGCCGTCTCGACCCGGTCGCGCGCCGTCAGTTCCGGCCGGATCCGCCGCCAGGCCCAGAAAAAGCCAAGTACGGACACTGCCGTCACCACGGCGAAGCGGGCAGCGGTGCTGAGATTCTCGAGCTTCAGGAGCAGTTCCACCGACGCCATGGGGACGTCCTCGGTCATCACGCCTGCAGCGGCATTCTCGATCGAAACGAACAAGAGCGTGGCTTCCGCACCTGACAGGCCCGAATGGTCGGAGAGGACGATGTTGCGGATGATCTGTCCGTCGATGACGGCCCACGCCGCACAGACGAGGGTAGCCGGCACCACGGTCCAGAGCGTCCCGTACCAGCCATAGTGCCCTGGCAGTCCCGGTAACGACTGCCCCGGGGCCGCGCCAATTCGCGCGCGCGAGGCATAGAACGCGCCGACACCGAATAGGACGATGATCAGGAGGGGCAGGTACGACAGCATGCGACGAAAAGGGGGCGGCGCGAAGGCTTCGGCCGCCCCCCTTGGTAAGTGGTGGCTAGAGGCTCTCTAGCGGGGTCAGATTAACGGCATTGTCGCCAAACTGCGCCCGCTCGTCGGTCGGCAGGGGGATCAAGCCCCGGTCGGTCAGATAGCCCTCGTCACCCCACGCGTCGTCGCTGGTAAACGCGGCGACGTATTCGCGGATTCCGGGGATCACGTCCACGTGCGCTTTCTTCACGTAGAAGTAGAGCGGGCGGGACACCGGGTAGGCACGGGTGGCGATGTTCTCGAACTCCGGCGCCACCCCGTCGATTGATGCGCCCTTCACGGTGTCGCGGTTCTGGTCCAGGAAGGAGAACCCGAAGACTCCGAAGGCATTGGGATTCTCCGCCAGCTTCTGAACGATCAGGTTATCGTTCTCACCGGCCTCGATGTAGGCCCCGTCTTCGCGAATGCCGCGGCAGATCGCCTTGTAGCGGTTCTTGTCTTCCTTCTTGATGGCCTTCAGCCCCGGGAACGTCTTGCAGCCGCCCTCGATCGCGAGCTCGTTGAAGGCGTCCCGCGTGCCGGAGGTCGGCGGCGGGCCGAGCACCTCGATGGCAGTGTTGGGCAGGGAGGGGTCGACGTCCGACCACAGTTGGTTCGGATTGTCGACCAGCTGCCCGCCTTCCTGATTACCCTCGGGCACCTGCTTGGCGAGGGCAAGGAACAGGTGGCGCAGCGTGAGCTGTATCTCGGCGCCGGCCTTGGCATTGGCAATGACGATGCCGTCGTAGCCGATCTTGATCTCGACGACGTCCATGACGCCGTTCTCGCGACACTTCTCGAGCTCGCTGCTCTTCATGCGGCGAGAAGCGTTGGTGATGTCCGGATGCTCGGTTCCGAGGCCGGCGCAGAAGAGCTTCATGCCCCCGCCGGACCCGGTGGATTCAATCTTGGGGATCTTGAAGTCGGAACCCCGGCCGAAGGTCTCCGCGACCACGGTCGCGAAGGGATAGACGGTCGAGGATCCAACGACGTTGATCTGGTCGCGTGCCTGAGCGGCGCTGGCCACGGCGACGACGGCGCCGGCGACGAAGACCGCAGCGACGAGACGATTGTGCATGGTGCGAAATGCTCCCAAAGACGCTGAGGGGCCAATCCGGCCCGTTGCCGTCATTGGTACGGGACCCAGCCACGTCTAATTGTGTATGGAATACGAAAATTATGTGACGGTCACATCGGATGCGCCGCCGCCGCCGGGCCTTCGAACGTCACGCTGATCGCGCAACCGACGCCGGGCTCGCTGCACACATCCAGGGCGGCGCCATGTCGACGGGCGACGTGCTTCACGATCGCGAGCCCTAGGCCATGGCCGGGGATCCGCCGATTGCGGGCCTGGGCCGACCGGTAGAAGCGCTCGAACACGCGGTCCGTTTCTCCCGGCGGAATGCCTTCGCCGTCGTCGGTCACGGTGATTCGGGGCGGGTTCGCGCCCACCTCGACGCCGATGTGCCCGTCTTCGTTGCCATGCTTGATCGCGTTGCTGAGCAGGTTGGTCAGCAACTGGCGCAGTTGTTCGGCGTCCCCGGTGACCGTCACTGGATCGCTTGGCACCTCGACATTGACGCGCGTCGATCGCACCGCCGCCTGCCACGCCAGATCCTCCGCGACCTCGCGGGTCAGCGGCACCAGGTCCACCTGCCCTTCGGGCGGGAAGGCCTCGCTCATCTCCACCGCCGACAGATGGATCATGTCGTCCACCAGCTTCACCATCCGGCTCGCCTGCTTGCCGAGCCGGTCCAGGTAGAGCTCCTGCACCTCGGGGTCATCCCGCCCGGGCCCTTGCAGCGTTTCCACCATGCCGAGAATCGCTGTCAACGGTGTGCGGAATTCGTGGCTGGCGTTGGCCAGGAACGTGGTCCTGGCAGTCTCGCGCGGCGTGCTGTCGGCGAGCCCCTGACAGATCATCACGCGCCGCGGCGGCGCACCGGCATCCCGATCGAACGGATGGACCGACACCTGGTGCAGGGCCCCGTCCTCCGCCGGAAGACGACACTGGATCGTCTGGGCCGTGCCGCTGTCCCCGGCCGCATCGAACGCCTGCAGGCAATCCGGTACCCGAGTGAGTTCCGGCAGCGCATGACCGGACGGGGATTTCTCGAACAATTTTGTCGCGGCGGCATTGGCGTGGGTCACGCGACCATTGGGAGTCAGCGTCATCACCGGCATGGGCAACGCCTCCAGGAGTGCGTGGATGAACTGGTCGCGCTCGGCGACCCCGGCGCGGACCCGGCCCACTTCGGACTCCAGTTGGGCGAGATGCCGGGAAAGTTCCCGCAGACCGCCGGACAGGACATCGGCATGCGCTCCGGTCTCGCCATCGCGCATCGCCCGGATCCATCGGACCAGCCGCGCCGCATCGCGCACCTGCACGAGGGCCGCGCCGGCACCGAGCAGGAGCGTGGCTGCCCAGATTCCGGCAGCTACCTGCCAGTCCAACAGCCCGGCGGCCGCCACGGCCAGCAACACGGCAGTCGCCGGGGCGGCGGTGCGCAACACCGCACGGATCAGCTCGGCCATCGGCACGGAGTTGCGCCTCCCGCCTTAGTCCCCGTCTTCCACTCCGTGCGCCGCGAGGATGCCGGCCGTCACGATTTCCGACACGCGCGCGCCCATCCGGGTGATCTGCGCCGAGTGCGTGAGGCCCGTCAGCATGGGGCCCAGGATCTGGCACCCGCCCGTCTCGCACAGGAGGTGGACGGCGATGCTGGCAGCGTGCAGACCCGGCATCACCAGCACGTTGGCCGGCCCATTCAGTCGGCAGATCGGGTAATGCTCTTGCAGGTCCGTCCGCAGCGCGATGTCCGGGGCCATCTCGCCGTCGTAGGCGAAGTCGGCTTCGCGCTCGTCGAGGATTTCAACGGCCCGGCGTACCCGCCCGGTCTCTGGACTCATCGGCTGGCCGAAATTCGCAAATGACAGCAAGGCAACCTTCGGTTCATGGCCGAAACGCCGCGCCGCCAACGCCGCGCCGACCGCGATGTCGGCAAGCTGTGACGGCGACGGGGTTTCGTGGATCGTGCTGTCGGCGATGAACAGGGTCCGCCCCCCGGTAACCGCGATCGAGAGGCCGAAGATCTCGCCGTTGGCCGGCGGGTCGATGACGCGACGGATGTCGGCGAGTGCCGAATAGTGATTCCGGGTCGTACCAGTGACCAGCGCATCCGCATCGCCGAGCGCGACCGCGCAGGCCGAAAACACATTGCGGTTGCGGTTGACCAGGCGCTGGCAATCGCGGCGCAAGTACCCCCGGCGGGCAAGGCGCCCGTAAAGGAAATCCGTGTAGGCATCGGTCCGCTGGCTGACGGCGGCGTTGAGGATCTCGAGTCCGGTGGCCGAGCGGATGCCCAGCTGGTCCATGCTGGCCAACACGCGTTCTTCGTTGCCCACGAGAACCGGCGTGCCGTACCCCTCGTCTCGCCAGCGCGCTGCCGCGCGGATCATCCGGCTCTCGTCGCCTTCGGCAAACACCATGCGGCGCGGGGTGGCCCGCACGCGATCGCCCAGCACCTGCATGAACGAGGCGGTCCGGTCCAGCCGCGTCGCCAGAGTGCGCTGGTACTCGCCGGAGTCGCGGATCGGCCGCTTGGCCACGCCCGAGGCGATCGCGGCCTCGGCAACCGCCGGCGGGATCTGCGTGATCAGCCGCGGATCAAACGGCTTGGGAATGATGTGTTCCGGGCCATAACGGAGCGCCCGGTCAGCATAAGCAGCCGCCACCTCGTCGGGGACATCCTCGCGCGCGAGCGCGGCCAAGGCCTCGGTGGCGGCAATCTTCATCTCCATGTTGATCGTGGAAGCCCGCACGTCCAGGGCGCCCCGGAAGATGTACGGGAACCCCAGGACATTGTTGACTTGGTTCGGGTAATCGGAACGACCGGTCGCGACAATCGCGTCCTCGCGCACCTCGGCCAGATGCTCGGGCCGGATTTCGGGGTCCGGGTTGGCCATTGCAAACACGACCGGCTTGGCGGCCATCGACCGCATCATGTCAGCGGTAAAGGCCCCCTTGGCCGACAGCCCGAACGCCACGTCCGCGCCCTTCAACGCATCCGCCAGCGTCCGCGCGCTGGTGCGGACAGCATGGCCCGACTTCCACTGGTTGAGCCCGTCCCGCCCCTGATAGATGACCCCGGTGCGATCACACAGAATGATGCTGCCTGGCTGGCAGCCCATGGCCTGGAGCAGTTCGGCACACGCGATCCCCGCCGCGCCGGCGCCGTTGATCACGATGCGCGTGTCCGCAAGCGTCCGCCCGGTCAGATCGAGCGCGTTCAGCAGGCCGGCCACCGCGATGATCGCCGTTCCGTGCTGATCGTCATGAAAGACCGGAATGTCCAGTACGGCCGACAGCTGCTGCTCGATGATGAAACACTCGGGCGCCTTGATGTCCTCAAGGTTGATTCCGCCCCAGCTGTGGGCAACCAGGTGAACCGTCTGGACGAACTTGTCCACGTCTTCCGTATCGACTTCGATATCGATGGCGTCGATGTCCGCAAAGCGCTTGAACAGGACCGCCTTGCCCTCCATCACGGGTTTGGAGGCCAAGGCACCGAGATTGCCGAGACCCAGCACGGCACTGCCGTTCGAGATCACGGCGACGGTGTTGCCCTTGGACGTCAGGTCGAATGCCGCCGCGGGGTCGCGTTCGATCTCCAGACAGGGAATGGCGACACCGGGTGAGTACGCGAGGGAGAGGTCCCGGGCCGTTACCAGCGGCTTGGTGGGAGCGATTTCCAGCTTGCCCGGCTTGCCACGGCGATGAAATTCGAGAGCCTCTTCGGTGGTGTAGCTGTGCAGCGGCGTCTGATCGATCATGTGCGATTCGGGCTTCGTTGGGCCGAACTGGCCGGCCACGCGCCCTGTCCTGCCTTTGGGAAATCCAGGGCGTCCGGGTACAACACCCGGAGGCGGGTCGCACCTCTGCCCTGCGGGCAGGCAGGCAACCAGATCCGGCCCAAGCGCCTCATTGCATCGCGCATCGTAGCGAAATCTCGGTGCCGGTGCCGGTCGGCGCAGGTTGGGCTACCCTGCCCAACCGCCGGATCGTGTTTCGTCGGGCTCGCGCCGGTGGTCACGAACGCGAACGCCCCGAACCGGGGCGCGCCGGGTTTGAGGGTCGGCTGCGTGCCTTGAAACTTCTGGGGCCGGCTTCCATCCTGCGCGTAGCTGGCCCCGTTTCGCGGGCGAGCCGTACCGTGCAGCAACGCCGACGACAGGGAATTCTCATGGCTAATTCTCCTTCCAACGACCGGAGCCTGGTTTGGGTCACGATCGGCACGATCCTGTTCGCCGCAGTCGCGATCTACGTGCTGGTACAGGTTCTCAACTACTGATTTCGAAACGCGCCGGCCGCCAGCCGGCCCACCATCGGAACTTCGCCCATGTCCATTGACTTAAGTTTCATCAAGCCGTCGCTCCCCCGCAGCGGCACAGTCGTCGTTGCCGTCGGCAAGGGCGGCAAGCTTTCCGCCAGCGGTCGAGACCTTGACCGGCGCCTCAAGGGAGCGCTGCTGAAAGGGGCCAAGGCGCATCGGTTCCAGGCCGGCTTCGGCAAGACCATGCTGTTTCCGGCCCCGACCGGCATCGCGGCCGACAGCGTCATTCTGGTCGGACTGGACGACGTGGCGAAAGTTGATGCCGAAGCAGTGGCCCGGATGGGGGCCGCAATTGCCCAGGCGCTCGACCGCCACCGGGTGGTACGCGCGACGGTGTTCTCGGACCTTCCGGACGGCGTGACGGTGGACGCGACGGAGGCCGCCGCCCAGATTGCCTACGGGATTCGTCTCCAGAGCTACCGGTTCGACCGGTATCACACGCGGCTCAAAGACGAGCAAAAGCCCGTCACCAGCACCGTGGAGGTGACCGCCGCACCGGCGGATGCAGCGGCCAAGCGGTTCGCGGCACTCGACCGGGTTGCGGACGGGGTGTTCTTCACGCGCGACCTGGTCTCCGAGCCGGCCAACATCCTGACCCCGGTCCAGCTGGCCGCGGCGGCCCGCAGCCTGCGCCCGCTCGGGGTCGAGGTCGACGTGCTGGCACCGGCCCGACTCAAGGCGCTGCGCATGGGGGCGCTGCTCGGCGTGGCCCAGGGCAGCGCCAACGAGCCCAGGGTGGTGACGCTCCGCTGGCGCGGGCGCCGGACGACCCGCCCCGAGCTCGCGCTGGTGGGCAAGGGAGTAACGTTCGACACGGGCGGGATCTCCATCAAGCCGTCGGCGTCGATGGAAGACATGAAATGGGACATGGGCGGCGCCGGCGTGGTGCTCGGGACCATGAAGGCGCTCGCGGGCCGGAAGGCGAAGGCCCATGTCGTCGGCGTGGTCGGTCTGGTGGAGAACATGCCGTCAGGCACGGCCCAGCGGCCCGGCGACGTGGTGACCACCATGAACGGCCAGACGATCGAGGTGATCAACACCGATGCCGAAGGCCGGCTGGTGCTCGCCGACGCGCTCTGGTTCGCCCAGCAGAAGTTCAAGCCCAAGTCGGTGATCGATCTCGCCACGCTGACGGGTGCCATTCTGGTGGCACTGGGCCAGGAGCGCGCCGGGCTCTTTTGCAACGACGACCAGCTGGCCAAGCGCCTGAGCGCAGCCGGCGACGCGGTGCACGAAAAGATCTGGCGCTTCCCGCTCGACAGCGACTATGACCGGCACATCGAGTCGCGCATCGCCGACATGAAGAACGTGGGCGCCGGCCGCTTCGCCGGGAGTATCGCCGGCGCCAAGCTGCTGGAGCGGTTCATCGATGGTATCCCCTGGGCGCATCTGGACATCGCGGGCGTGACCTGGCGGACCCGTGGACGGCCCCTGGTGCCGCCCGGGGGGACCGCTTTCGGGGTGCGCCTGCTCGACCGCTACGTCGCGGACAACCTTGAATGAGCGCACCGCAGATCCACCTCTACGGGTGCACGCAGCCGGTGGGATCGGTCGTCCCGAAACTGCTGCACGCGGCGCTGCGGCAGGACCTGCGGGCCGTCGTCCGCTCTCCCGATGCCGCGCGGATCGAGGCACTCAACACCAGCCTGTGGGAAGGCGGTACCGCATTTCTGCCGCACGGCGCCGACGGCGACGAGCATCCCGAGGAACTCCCGGTGTTCCTCACCTCCACCACGGCGGTGCCGAACCGGGCGCAACTGCTGGTGTTGCTGGACGGCGCCGACGCGTCGGACGCCGACGCGTTCCAGAAGATCTGCATGCTCTATGACGCGACGGACCCGGAGGCGGCGCGCGCGGCCGAGGCCTTCGGGCGGACCCGGTCCGGTTCCGACCGCCTGCAGTGGTCGGTCCAGACTGCGACGGGTGGATGGGAGCAGGCGCCCGTACCGTCCGGCGACGCTGCCCCCGTCACGCCGTCGGTCGCGCACGACGCGCCGGACGACGGCGCTGCGGGCGGTGACCAGGATCAGGACGAGGGGCCGGGCGACGATCCGTCACCCCGTCACGACCCAGCGCCGGTCGAACGCACGCTCTCCATCATCAAGCCTGATGCGACGCGGGCAAACGTGACCGGCCGCATCGTCGCCCGGCTGGAAGAGGCGGACCTGCGGATCGTGGCGCAGCGCCGCCTCCGTCTGACGCGCTCGGCCGCCGAGGGTTTCTATGCCGAACACCGCGAGCGCCCGTTCTTCGCGTCGCTCTGCGAGTTCATGACGTCCGGGCCGGTGGTGGTACAGGTGCTGGAAGGGGAGGACGCGATCGTCCGCAACCGCGAGGTCATGGGCGCCACCAACCCCGCCGACGCCGACGCCGGGACCCTGCGGAAGGATTTCGGGTCCTCGATCGAACAGAACGCGGTCCACGGATCGGACAGTTCGACGTCCGCCGCCCGCGAAATCGCCTACTTCTTTTCCGCGCTCGACATCGTCGGCTGACCCGCGGCCGGTCAGGCTCCCCCCGGATCCTGGAGCCGACCAGCCGCGATGCCGGCCACCACCTCCGGGTAGAGCCGGTGCTCGGCTGACAGCACGCGGGCCGCGAGCGTCGCCGGATCATCGGCCGGCCGCACGGGCACGGCCGCCTGGGCGATGACGGGGCCCGCATCCACCTCCGGGCGGACCCAGTGCACCGTGCACCCGTGGCGGGTGACGCCGTCGCGCAGCGCGCGGGCGTGTGTATCCAGCCCGGGATACGCCGGCAGCAGCGACGGATGGATGTTGACCAGCCGACCGCGCCAGCGCCCGACGAAGGCTGGCCCAAGGATCCGCATGAAGCCCGCCAGGCACACCAGCTCCACGCCCCGGCGGGCCAGCGCGGCGCCTAGCCGGGCGTCGAACGCGGCCCGCCGCTCGCCGCCCGCGGGCGCAACCACCGCCGCCGGGACTCCCGCCGCCGCCGCCCGCTCAAGGGCTGGCGCATCCGGTTGATCGGACACCACGACGGCCACCCGGAAAGCGGCCCGGGAGACCGCCCGGTCCAGCAGCGCCTGCAGGTTGGAGCCGCGCCCGGAGACCAGCACGGCTACGTTCAAGACCGCCACGCGGCCTCCGGGTTATCGATCACCACGGCAGGCCCCTGACCCGCGGTCACCGTCCCCACCGGCCAGACGCGCACCCCCTGGTCGTCGAGGTCTTGCCGAATCCGCTCGGCCGCTCCGGCGGTCGTGATCAGGAGCATGCCCGCGCCGCAGTTGAACGTGCCAAACAGGGTATCGGCGTTCAATCCGCCGGCCACGCGCAGCCAGTCGAACAGCGGGGGCAGGCGGAGGGCCGCGCCATCGAGCGTGACCTGCGTGCCGGCCGGGAGAACGCGGGCCAGGTTGGCAGCGAGGCCGCCGCCCGTGATATGCGCCAGCGCCTTCACGTCACCGGCCGCCAGCACCGGGCACAGCGCACGCGCGTAGATCCGGGTGGGACGGAGCAGCACGTGCCCGAGCGCCTGGTCGGGCGCAAACGGCGCCGCTCCGGCCAGATCGATGCCCTCTCCGGCGACGATCGCCCGCACCAGCGAGAAGCCGTTCGCGTGCAATCCGCTGCTCTCGAGCGCCAGCACGCAGTCGCCCGGCTCGAGATCGCTCCGGGGGAGCACCCGGTCGCGTTCGACCGCGCCCACCGCGAAGCCGGCCAGGTCGTAGGTCCGGCCCGCATACAGGCCGGGCAGTTCCGCCGTCTCGCCGCCAGCCAGCGCACAGTCCGCCTGGCGGCACCCTTCGACTACGCCCTCCAGGACCTGAAAGGCGCGCGCGGGGTCGAGTCGGCCGGTGGCGAAGTAGTCGAGGAAGAAAAGCGGCTGCGCACCCTGGACCAGGAGATCATTGACCGACATCGCGACTAGGTCGATCCCGATCCCGTCGTGTCGGCCAACCGCTTCCGCCAGCAGCAGCTTGGTCCCGACCCCGTCGGTCGCCGCCACGAGCAACGGGTCGCGGAAGCCTTCGCGCGCAAGGTCGTAGACCGCCCCGAAGCCGCCCAGGCCGCCCGCCGTGCCGGCCCGGGCGGTGGTGCGGGCCAGCGGCGCGAGCCGGGCCACCAGCGCCGCCGCGGCATCCGTGTCGACGCCGGCACCGGCGTAGGTGTAGTGCCTGGAACCCGTCATCGATGCTCGTCTTCACCCCGTCGCCGTTCCGATCGGCACCAGCCGGCGACCGGCGGGTGCCGAGGCCAGCGGAGCACCATCTATTTATAGTCGCTGTCATGCAAAGGTTGTCGTGGAATCGAACCCTTCCGGCGCTGGCGGTCGCCACGCTCGTCTGGGCCACGGGGCTCCCCGGCGGGCCCGCTGCGGCCCAAGCTCCCGGCGACATCTACTCGGTCGGCGGAATCGCGGTTGACGAAACCGGGGCAGACGGGAGCGCCGCGCGCGCGGCGGCGCTCCGCTCCGGCGAGCGCGTCGCGTTCGACCGGTTGCTGCGATGGCTGCTGCTGGACCGGGACGTGGCCCAGGTTCCAAGCGATGTCCGCGCGGATCCGTCCGGATTCGTGACGGGCTATTCGGTGCAGAGCGAACGCATCGCGGCCAACCGTTACCGCGCGACGATCGAGGTGCAGTTCGATCCCAATCGGGTGCGCGGCCTGATGAACGAGCTGGAGCTCTCCTTCGAAGAACGGCGTCCGCCCACCCACCTGCTGATCCCGCTGTTCGACCTGGATGGCCGCCTGGACCTCTGGGACCACAACCCGTGGCTGGACGTCTGGGCGCACCGGCCGGGCACCGGCGATTTCATCCCGCTGCTGGTGCCGCACGGCGACATCGGGGACGTCTCCGCGCTGTCCGCTGCCGATGCCGCCGGCGGCCAGGCGGACCGGATCGCGGGGCTCGCCCGACGCTACGGCGTGACCCGTGCCCTGTTGGTCCGCGCCGACCAGGCGGCGGATGACGGGCATGTGCTGGTGTCCGTCCGACTGGTGGACCGGGGCCAGCCGATTGCCGAACCGCTGCACCTGCGGCTGAACCGCGCCGTCGACGAAACGGACGCGGAGCTGCTGCAGCGTGCCGCCGCGACCACCGCCCGGGCGGCAGCGGATCTCTGGATTCAGTCGGTGCGGGACCGGCGCCAGACCGACGGCGTCCTAGCCGTGCGCGCGGACTTCGCAAGCCATGCCGAGTGGCGCCGCCTGTTCGGCGAACTCCTGCGCTCCAGCCGGCTGGCGGACGTGACGGTCCGGCGACTGACCACGCGGCAGGCAGACCTCGCGCTCGCCTACAGCGGCACGCCCGAGGCCGTACGCGCGGCGCTCGCTGCTATTGGATTGAACGTCGAGATCGACGATGCCCCGTGGCGAGTGCGGTTCGCGGCTGAGCCCGAGCCCCCGCCGGCCACCGAACCCGCTCCCGAAGCGCCGGTCGCGGCACCGCCGCCCGTCACGCCCATCGTCGATTGAGGCCCATGCCCCTCTTCTCCGGCCCCCGCGCGGTTCTCGTGATCTGGCTGGCGTTCTTCGTGGCCGCCGCCGCGATCCTGTGGCTGTTCTCCTCGATCCTGCTGCCGTTCGTCCTCGGCGTGGCGATCGCCTACCTGCTGGACCCCCTCGTCGACCGGTGCGAACAGCTGGGGCTGGGCCGGAGCCTGGCGACCACGCTGGTCCTGGTCGTGGCGACCCTGGCGGCCTTCGCCGTCACCGGCCTCTTGCTCCCGGTGGTGATCGACCAGGCCCACACGTTCGCGGACAAGGCGCCCGACCGGATCAGCCGGGTCCTGGCATGGCTGGACCAAATTCGACAGCGGGTGACGGAGCGCTTCGGATGGGAGCTCGGGGGCAGTGCGCAGGACCTGGTTCCGCTCTTTACCGGCGAGATCGGCGCCTGGGCGCTCAAGGCGCTGCAAAACCTATTTCGGTCCGGAGCAGCGATCATCAACGTCGGCGGATTGCTGCTGGTGACCCCGCTGGTGGCCTGGTACCTGCTGCGCGACTGGGACGTTCTGGTAGCCCGCATCGACGCGCTGCTGCCGCGCCGCAACCTGGACGCGGCCCGGGCCCGGTTCGCCGAAATCGATCGGGTGCTGGCCAGCTTCGTCCGCGGCCAATCGACGACGTGCGCCATCCTGGCGGGCGCCTATGCCCTCGGCCTCGGCCTGATCGGTATCCCGAACGGGGTGCTGATCGGCCTGTTCGCAGGCCTGATCTCGTTCGTTCCGTATGTTGGGACGATCCTCGGCCTGCTGCTCTCGGTGGGTCTGGCCGCACTGGAGTTCGGGGCAGCCTGGCAGACGCTGGCCGCCGGGGGAGTCTTTGCAGTCGGCCAGCTGCTCGACGACTACGTTCTGCGTCCCCGCCTGGTCGGCGAGCGCCTGGGCCTACACCCGGTTGGGACCATCTTCGCCCTGTTCGCCGGCGGCGCCCTCCTGGGCTTTGTCGGGATCCTGGTCGCCGTGCCGGCCGCCGCCGTCATCGTGGTCCTGCTCCGGTCGGCGGTGGCATGGTACCGCGCCAGCGCGTTCTATCGGGAATCATGACACCCGTGTCCCAGTACACGTTCAACTTCGACGTTCGCGAGGCGCTGGAGCGGGACGACCTGGTCGTGGGCTCGGCCAATGCGGCGGCCGTCGCATGGGTGGACCGGTGGCCGGACTGGCATCCACCCGGCCTTGTCCTGATCGGCCCGCCGGGGGCCGGAAAATCGCATCTCGGCGCCGTGTGGTGCCATCGCTCGGGCGCGGCGCGTCATGTGGCGGCGGAGCTGGCTTCCGCACTGGAGGCGGCGCGCCGGGGCGGGCGGGCCCTGCTGATCGAGGATATCGACGCCGGGGCCGACGAGGACGGCCTGTTTCGCCTCCTCAACACGATGACCGACATCCGCGGACACCTGCTGCTCACCTGTCAGCGCCCTCCGGCACAGCTTGGCCTGCGCGTGCCGGACCTGCTGTCGCGGCTCCGCGCCATGCAGTCGGTGTTCCTCGGTCAACCCGACGACGAGCTGCTCGGCCGCGTCATCCGGAAGCAGTTCGGCGACCGCGGAGTGCGGGTCGACAACGAAGTGATACTCTTTCTCCTGCGGCGCATGCAGCGGTCCTTCGTTGCAGCCCGGCGGCTGGTCGCGGAACTCGATGCTGCCGCTCTTGCGCGTCGTCGCAAACTCACGATCCCGTTCGTGCGGGCATGGTTCGCGGACACGGCGAACCCGCCCGCCTGACACGGTCGTCAGACTGCTGGGAGGCTTGCATGGATCTTCAAATTGCCGGGCGCACCGCGATCGTGTGTGCTTCCAGCCGCGGACTGGGGCGCGGCTGTGCATTGGCGCTCGCCGAAGAGGGCGTGCACGTCGTCCTGAACGGGCGCGACCCCGAGACCCTTGAACGCACGGCCGCCGACGTGAACCGGGTCGCCACGAACGGCGCCACGGTGAAGACGGTCGCCGCCGACGTCACGACCCCCGAGGGTCAGACCGCCTTGCTCGAGGCCTGCCCGGATCCCGACATTCTGGTCAACAACGCCGGTGGCCCACCGCCCGGTGATTTCCGGGATTGGACGCGCGCGGACTGGACCGCCGCCTGCACCGCCAACATGTTCACGCCGATCGAGCTGATCCGGGCCACCGTCGACGGCATGATCGCCCGGCGCTTCGGGCGAATCGTCAACATCACCTCGAGCGCCGTGAAGGCCCCGATCGACATTCTCGGGCTCTCGAACGGCGCGCGGAGCGGCCTCACCGGCTTCGTCGCCGGCGTCGCCCGCAAGACCGTCGCCTACAACGTGACCATCAACAATCTGCTCCCCGGCCCGTTCGACACGGACCGGCTGCGGGGCACGATCGAGTTCGAAGCCGAGAAGCGGCAGCTCGGCGTGGACGAGGTTGCGGCCGAACGGGCCGCCGGCAACCCGTCGGGCCGCTTCGGGACCCCCGAGGAGTTCGGGGCGGCCTGCGCGTTCCTGTGCAGCGCCCACGCGGGCTACATCACCGGGCAGAACCTCCTGCTGGACGGCGGCGGCTACCCGGGCACGTTCTGACCGGCCGGGTTCAGGTCTCGAGTTGCCGATGCAGGCCGAAACTGCGGTTGCCGCGCGCCCGGTTGCGGTGACGCGGGCCCGCCGGCCGAAGGTCGACCGGCGGCCGCCGGCAGCGCTCGGCGCCGACCGCTTCGTCAACCGGGAACTGTCCTGGATTGCCTTCAACCGGCGTGTCCTGAGTGAAGCCAGCAAGCCGCACCACCCACTGCTGGAGCGGGTGAATTTTCTGTCGATCTCGGGCGCCAACCTGGACGAGTTCTACATGGTCCGAGTGGCCGCCCTGATGGGGCAGATCTCGGCCGGCGTCAACCGGCGCTCACCCGACGGGCGCACGCCCGCCGAGACGCTGGTCGCCGTCAACGATGCCGCCGCGCAGTTGATGGCCGAGCAGCAGGCGTGCTGGCGGCAGCTGCGCGCCGAGCTGGCGGCGGCCGACGTCCACGTGATCGATCCCGGCGATCTCACCGCGGGCGAGCACGACTGGCTGTCCGATCATTTCAGCAGCGAAATCTTCCCGATGCTGACACCGCTCGCAATCGATCCGGCCCATCCGTTCCCGTTCATCGCCAATCTCGGGTTCGCGCTGGTGATGAGCCTGCGACCGCGCACCGGTACCGCGCGCAGCCTGCACGCCCTGATCCCGATTCCGTCCGTGCTCCCGCGCTTCATCCGGCTGCCAGGATCTCCCCTGCGGTACGTCATGATCGAGGACGTCATTCGGACGTTCGTCGATCGGATCTACAACAACTGTGAACTGCTGGGCCACGGGACTTTCCGGATCATCCGCGACAGCGACCTGGAACTGCAGGAGGAAGCTGAGGACCTCGTCCGGTCGTTCCAGACCCTGCTGCGAAAGCGCCGCCGGGGCAACGTCGTGCGCCTCAAGATCAATGCCCGGATGCCGTCGGACCTCCGGGAAACCGTACTCCAGGAGTTGCGCGTCGACCCCGCCAACGTGGTCGAGGCCGACGGCATCATCGGGGTTGCGGCGCTGGCGGAAATCGTGCGGTGCGGCCGGGACGATCTGCGGTTCGAATCTTTCGAGCCGCGCTTCCCCGAGCGCATTCGGAGCACGGGCGACGATTGCTTCGCCGCCATTCGCAAGAAGGACCTGATCGTCCACCATCCCTATGAGAGTTTCGATGTCGTCGTCCAGTTCCTGCGCCAGGCCGCGCGCGACCCGAAGGTGCTGGCGATCAAGCAGACCCTCTACCGGACACCGCGCGAGGATTCTCCGGTCGTCGACGCCCTGATCGAGGCCGCCGAGGCCGGGAAGTCCGTCACCGCGCTGGTTGAACTCAAGGCCCGGTTCAACGAGGAGGCCAACATCAAGCTGTCCCGTGACATGGAACGGGCCGGGGTGCATGTCGTGTACGGCTTCATGGGCCTCAAGACGCACGCGAAGGCCTCGCTCGTCGTGCGCCAGGAACCAAACGGTCCGATCAGCTACGTCCATTTCGGGACCGGGAACTACCATCCCGCCACCGCGAAGATATACACCGACCTGTCGCTGTTCACCTGTGACCCGGTCATCGGTCGCGACGCGGGCGCCCTGTTCAACCTGCTGACCGGCTACGCCGAGCCCGAAACCTGGCAGGCCATCACGGTGGCGCCGGCGCACCTGCGCGGCACGCTGCTGGACCTGATCGCGCAGGAAGTCGCGCATGCCCGGGCCGGACGTCCCGCCTCAATCTGGATCAAGGCCAACGCCGTGGTCGATCTGGAGATGATCGATGCACTGTACGCGGCCGGACAGGCCGGCGTCGCCATCGAACTTGTGGTCCGCGGCGTATGCTGCCTGCGCCCCGGCGTGCCCGGCTTGTCAGAGAACATTCGCGTGAAGAGCATCGTCGGACGCTTTCTGGAGCATGCCCGGATCTATTGTTTTGGCGGCGGCCGAAAGATGCCGTCGCGCCGCGCCAAGGTGTTCATCGCCTCGGCCGACCTGATGCCGCGCAACCTGGACCGTCGCTGCGAGACGATGGTGCCCATCCTGAACCCCACCGTGCATCAGCAGGTCCTCGACCAGATCATGGTGGCCAACCTGAACGACCGGATGCAGAGCTGGGAAATGCTGGGCGACGGCACCTATCGACCGATGCACGGCGACGACAAGTCGGAAGACAACCCTTCGCTCTCTGGGCGCGGCAAGGCGCTTCGCACCGGCGCCCCGCGGTCCGTGCCGCTCGGCAAGTCCGCCAACTAGGCCAGGTCGCGCGCGGGATGACGAACCGGCGGGCGCCGGGGCCCGCGAACGGGCGCGATCACCCAATCGCCGTGGCTGACCTGGGTTCCAACTCTTTCCGGCTGGTGGTGTACCGACCGCCGGCCCGCGCTCCGGTCGTTCTGTACAACGAACGGGTCATCGTGGGCCTTGCCCGCACGCTCGGCCGCTCCGGCAAGCTGCAACGGCGCGGCCGCGAGGTCGCGCTCGCGACGGTGCTGCGCTTCCATCGGGTCGCCGAGGCGATGGGCGCGCAGCACATCCACATGGTGGCAACCGCGGCGATCCGGGATGCCACCGACGGCGGGCCGCTCGTCGAAGCCATCCGTCAGCGTACCGGTGTCGAGGTCGAAGTGATGGGGGCACATCGGGAGGCCCGGCTGGCCGCCAACGGGCTGATGGCCGGGATTCCCGATGCCGACGGGATTCTCGGGGACATGGGGGGCGGCAGCATCGAATTCGCGCGCGTCTGCAAAGGAAAGGTGCTGGCGAACGACTCGCTGCCGGCGGGCATGCTTCGCCTCATGGACCGGAGCCGGCACGTAGCCGCCGAAGCCGAGCCCGCGCTGGCGCGCGAACTGGAGCCGTTCGACTGGCTTCGCGGCGGCCGCGGGCGACCGTTCTACGCGATCGGCGGGTCCTGGCGCGCCCTGGCACGCGCCCTGCAAAGCCGTACCCAGCACCCCCTCCCGATCATTCATGGGTACCGGCTGAACCGGGATGAACTGCTCGGCCATCTCGCCGACCTGACCCATTTGCCGGCCCGCAAGCTGCCGCATTCAATCCCCAGCCACCGCCGGCGCGGGTTGCCCTTCGCCGCGGCCGCGATGCTGGCGGTGATGCGGGCCGTCCAGCCTTCAAAGGTGGTCTTTTCCGGATTCGGCCTGCGGGAGGGGATTCTGCTCGACCTGCTGGAGACGCCGGCGGATCGGTCGATGTCGCCGCTACAGGAAGCGAGCGCTTCGCTCGAGCCCACGAACCGGCCCTTCCTCGGCGACACCGACATCATTGCCAACTGGCTTCAGCCGGCTCTCCGGAACGCCGACTTCCGGAACCCGAACCGAGAGTTCCTGGGCGCCTGCGCTCGCCTCGTCGATCTCGCCTGGAACGAACACCCGGACCACCGGGCCCGGTATGCCTTCGATCGCGTTGCACTCCGCCCGCTGCTGCCGGTCAGCCAGACGGTCCGAATCCGGATGGCTCTGGCGCTCTACGCCCGCTACACCGGCGCAGCCGTCACCGGGCGGATGCGGTCGATCGCCGGGCTGATCCCCGACGCCCAGGCGCGTTCGTCACGAATCGTGGGTCTGGCCCTGAGGCTTGCCATGACGATCGGCGGGGGAACGGCGCACACGCTGGAGAGCTGCCGACTTGAACTGCATGACGGCGACCTGATCCTTACCGTGCCACGGTGCCTCGATGCCCTGGTCGTTCGAGCGCGCCTCAAGACGCTTGCCGAGGCACTCGGGGGCAAGCACCGCGTCGCCTACGCCTAGCCGTCAGCCGGGATCGTCGACCGGGATCTCGCGCAACTTGCCGCCATCCACTCCCAGCGCGATCCGCCCGTCGCAGAGGGCCGCTGCCCGCTGCCCAAAGACCCGGTTGCGCCAGCCCCGAAATGCCGGCATGTCCCGGTCGCCGGCAGCCATGCGGTCAAGCTCCTCCGTGCTTGCCAGCAGTTTCGACGCAATGCCGTGCTCGGCCGCAACCTGGCGAAGGAGCGCCCGGAGGAGCACAGCGGCGGCCGGTGACTTGTGCCGGGACTTGGGACGGCCCTCGGCCTTCGGGAGCGGTGCTGCGACTCCCTCCCGCACCGCCGCCAGCATCCGACTCCCGGTCCTGCCGCGAGCGACCGTGTCGGAAACCCCCCGGATCTCGGCCAATTCCCCTGCGCTGGCGGGGGCGGTCCGGGCAATCTGCACCAGCGCCTCGTCCGACAAGATCCAGCGGCGCGGCCGGTCGGCCTTTCTGGCCATCTCTTCCCGGGCAGCAGCCAGATACTGGGCGATAAGTTGCTGCCGTGGCGGGAGCGGCGGGAGCTTGGTCCGCCGCCAGGCCTCCTCTGGCTGCAGTCGGTACGAGTCAGGATCCGTCAGCGTCTCCATCTCCTCGTCCAGCCACTCCCAGCGGTCCGTGGAATTAAGCTGACCGGCAAGCTTGCGGTAGATGGCCGGCAGGTGGGTCACGTCTGCGAGTGCGTAGGCGAGTTGGGCCGGCGACAGCGGCCGGCGCGACCAATCCGTGTAGCGGTCGGCCTTGCTGATCGTCGCGTCCGCAATGGCGTGCGCCAGATTCGCGTAGCTGACCGCTTCTCCGTAGCCGCATGCCATCGCGGCCACCTGGGTGTCGAACAACGGGGTCGGCACGAAGCCAGTGGCCAGAAAGAAGATGCCCACATCCTGCCGGCAGGCATGAAACACCTTGATCGGCGGCGCTTCGTTGAGGAGGCGATAGAGCGGGTCGAGGTCCAGTTCGGCCAAGGCATCCACCGCGTGCCCATGGCCATCCGGGCCGGCGACCTGGACCAGGCAAAGTTTCGGCCAGAACGTCTGGCCACTCAGGAATTCGGTGTCGATGCAGACGAACGGCTCATCGGCGAGGCGATCGCAAAGACGCTCGAGGTCGGCCGTCTCGGTGATCAGCGATTCCCGGACGGCGGCGCGCGGCTGGCCGCTTGGCGCCCTCAAGGCGTGTGCACCGTAACCCGTAACCCGTCCACCGTGGCGGTGGGGTCCAACCTGCCGGGAAACGTGCGGCCGGCCGCCCAAGCCCGGCGAGCCGCAAGTTCCGCAGGGCAGTGCGGCGCCTGCCCGCCCTGGCCGGCCGGTACCGGCCGGCACGGACGCCGCGCTCCATTACGAAGCCGGTGTCCGTCGCCTGCCTCCGGCGCAACCGCTACCCGGCGCGGTTCGGAGCGGTCAATAGTCTGGATTAGCCGCACAACTCAACATAGGCCGCTGTCAGGGATCGATGCAAGCGGGCTCGCGTCCGCACCCGAAACTCTGCAGCCGGGGCGGGGCCCGCCGGGTCGTCGCAGAGCCGGCCGCTCCGAACCCGCCGGCCCGGGCGGGAGCGGCGGTCTTGCGCCGACGGTCGGACCTACCCCGTTGCCAAGGGTTCACCAGCCGGGCGGGTGGACCGCCAACATCGGCCGAAGACCAGCTGAAAGTACCTCGTGTCGGACTGGATCAACTCTCCAGCTGATCCCATTCCACGCCCTCGAACTGGCGCACGAAATCTGCACCGTAGGCCGATGACGGCGTCTGGTAACCGATCTTCAGGTCACCCCGGAGAGCGTGCGCTGCGATGGCAGTCGCCGCCCTCGCGGTGAATCCATAGGGATCGGGCGCGCGCAGGCGGGCCGTCGCCCGGTTGCCGTCCGCATCCTCGATCTCAGCGACGAAGATGGCGGAACTGGCCTGCCGTCCTCGTTCGTTCGGACCGGCCGGTCCCCACTTGATGCCGATGTCCAACACGTGCCGCGGAAGGCGCCGCGCGAGCAACCACCCGAGGCGGCGGCCCGTCCACGTCAGCAACCGGAACTGTCGGTTGGCCTGACCGTAGGTCTCGATATTGGGAATTCCCGTTGATCGATAGGCTGTCGCCACATCGCCCAATACACTGATCAGTGCAGCGTCGGGCCCTTCCCCGAAATCGAATTCATGGCGGAGGCTGCCGGGAGCAACGCGGACGAGCGCCCCGTCGCAACGAATACGGATGTCGCCGAGACCCTCGAGGACCGTGCGTAGCGTCCCGCGAGAGACTCCGCTCAGGGCAGCAAGACCAAGCCGGATACGCCGGCCACCAGGATGCCGTGCGGCCAAGTCAGCGATCAGGCAATCGCTCGGGAGCACGTCGAAACCGACCCCCGGCAAGATCATGATCCCCGCCTGGCTGGCTGCGGCGTCACGGGCCGCTAGCGCTTCAAAGACGGCGACTTCGCCCGTGACGTCCAGATAATGCGTATGCGTCCTGAGGCACGCCTCCACCACCGGTTCGGCCGTGCGCGAGAACGGGCCGGCGCAGTGCAGCACCACGGCCACGTCCTGCAGAGCCGAAACAAGCCCATCGGCGTCGCCCAGCGCCACGGTTCGCGTCTCAAGACCCCACCGGCGGGCAGTCCGGGCGAGTTTCTCCGCACTGCGGCCCGCCAGCACGGGTCGCAGCCCGGACGCCACTGCCTCCGCCACTACCAGCTGGCCGGTATAGCCGGTGGCGCCATAGACCATGAATTTCGTCTGGTCCACTGAGGGAATCCGCAACGGCTCGGCCAGTCAGGCCCGAGCCCCAAGCGGCCCGCGTCGGCAGGCCCCGATTGCGCCCGGGACGATGCGCGACATCGCTCGGTTGACCACGGCCTGCCGGCTCAGTCTGCGCCGTCGGCAGTGGGGAAACGAACCTGTTCGATACCGGCGCTCTCGCAGAGCGCATCGAGCAGCGCCGAAAAATCGTAGCCACCCCAGCCGCGCGCCCGGGCCAGGCTGAGACATTCGCGGGCGGCCGCAGCAACCGGCATCGGCACCCGGCTGGCATTGGCCGCCTGCGTTACGAGCGACAGATCCTTGTGGGCGAGATCGATCTGGAACCCCGGCGCGATATCACCCGTGAGAACCTTGGTGGCGTAGTTGATCTTGAGCTGGCCGTTGGTGGCGGTGGTGCCGTGGAGGACCTCAAGGGTGCGTTCCAGATCCAGCCCGAAGCGGCGGGTGAGCGCCAGCGCCTCCGCATTGATCTGGCAGAGCGTGATGGCCAGATAGTTGTTGACCAACTTGGTGCGGATACCGGTACCGACCGGGCCGCAGTGATGAATCGATGTACCCATGGCTTCGAGCATGGGTCGGATAGCGCTGAACTCCGCTTCCTCGGCACCGACCATGAAGAGACTCTCGCCGGCATCCGCGTGACTCGCGAGACGGCCGATTGGAGCGTCGATGCAGTGCATGCCAGCCGCGGCCAGTCCTTGCGCACACCGGTCCGTCACTTCCGGATCGATGGTGCTCATCTCGACGACGGTGGTGCCGGGCCGGGCGTGTGCGATCAGACCCTCTGCCCCGAGAAGCACGGCTTCCACCTCAACGTGTGAAGGCAGGCAGGTGAACACGGTCGGCGCTTCCCTCACCACTCCGGCGACGGAGTCGGCAACCAAGGCGCCTAACTCCGCAAGCGTGTCGCACGGGGCGCGATTGATGTCATAGACGACGAGATCGAAACCCTTGCGTTGCAGGTTGGAGGCCATCGGGCGACCCATCCGCCCCAAGCCCACGAAACCAATACGGCCCATGCCTGTTACTCCTGCGCAGCCTTCTGTACGTCGCGCAGGTTAGACGATGGGCCCGTCTGCTGCGCTGCTGGTGCACCATCCTCCGGGAACGCGCAACGGCCCGGGCGGAGGTGATTGCGGCAGCGTCGCACCGCACGGCCCGCGGATGCGTTCGGGCTACTTGGTGCGCTCCCACCGCCGTGCGAAAACCCCGTAAGATTACGGCTGCGCAATCGCGCGACGGGTCGTCCGGAAACATGCCATGACAGCTATCCTCCAGCCGCACATTCTCGCCATCGTCAGTGGTGTGACGCTCGCGGTCGGGCTCATCCTGATCTTCTACGGCAGAACGACGCTGCAACGGCTCCGGATCCCCGAGCGAGAGGACGATGCCGCCGGCTTCGAGCAGGCGGATCGGATCCTGAAACGCAGCATGGTCATGCTGCGGGCCGGCGATGTGCTCGGCGTCGTGGGTGGCATCTGCGTGATCTTCACCATGCTGGTCTACGCTGGCATCATCCCGGGTCTCTGACCGGATCAGACCGGCGCTTGGTGCGATTGTGGCCGTGACCGCTCGCGCGCTCCGGATTTGACGGTATGCGGAGACGGTTCTCCGGGCCGTTTCCCCGCCTGTCAGGTCGTTACCCATGACGTAGGATGATCCCGGCGGACGGTGCGGGACGCCGGCCCGCGGATGACCGCAGGAAACGCCCCATTCTGAACGGATTGAATGCCATGAAGCTCACCGGTTTCGAGATTCTTCACGCGGACGGCGGGTGGCGCGTGATGTCGTTCCTGAAGGCCACAACCGACGAAGGCATCACTGGCTGGTCGGAATTCAACGAGAGTTACGGTAGCGCCGGGCTCAGCGCGGTCATCATGGCGCTTGGCGAACATCTGGTGGGCCAGGACCCGCGCCCGGTGGAACGGCACAGCGCGATGCTGTATGCGCGTACCCGCCAGGCTCCCGGCGGCGTCAACCAGCAGGCCATCGCCGCCATCGAGAATGCCCTGCTCGATATCAAGGCGCGGGCCCTCGGCGTCCGGGTCTGCGAGCTGTTCGGGGGCCCGGTGCGCGAAGAGCTCCGCCTCTACTGGTCTCACTGCGGCACGTATCTCATGGCGCACGCGGACCTGATCGGACAGCCGCCCCTGACCGGTCTCGCCGATGTCGAGGCCTTGGGCTCCCGGGTTCGCGCCGAGGGTTTCACCGCCCTCAAGACGAACATATTCCTGTTCGACGGTGAGCGGCCGCGCCTCTACATGCCCGGCTTCGGGGTGGGCGCGAACAGCCCCGAGCTCTCCCCGGACCTGGCGGTCGAACGCGCGCTCCGGGCCCAAGTCGAGGCCTTCCGCTCGGGCGCGGGATCGGACGTCGAAATCCTCGTGGACCTCAACTTCAATTACCGCCCCGAAGGCTACCGGCGAGTCGTCCGGGCGCTCGACGATCTGGGTCTGATGTGGGCTGAAATCGACCTCTTCGACGGCCCGGCGCTGGCCGGAATCCGCGAGGCGGTGAACACCCCGATCGCCTCGTGCGAGTCGCTCTACGGACGGCGGGAGTTCAAGCCGTTCTTCGAACATCGCGCGGTCGATGTCAGCATCATCGACGTGGTCTGGAATGGTCTCGCCGAAAGCCTCAAGATCGCGGCCATGGCAGACGCGTACGAAATCAACGTCGCCCCGCACAACTTCTACGGGCATCTTTCGACACTGCACAGTGCCCACTTCTCGGCCACCGTCCCGAATTTCCGCATCATGGAAATCGACATCGACGAGATTCCCTGGAAGGATGATCTGGTGACCACAGTGCCGGAGATCCGTGACGGCAAGCTCGTGCTTCCCAAGGAACCCGGCTGGGGAACGGAAGTGAACGAGGAAGCTGTTCGCGCGCACCCACCCCGCTCCGGTACCGAACGGCATCGGATGAACTAGCCCCGGCCCCACATCCGACCCGCGGGCACCGCCACCACCGACCGTGCCCGACCGACCTATTCATCGGCCCGCCCGAACCGCGGACTGCCCACCGGGAGCCTCGCAATGCATCCGTACCGGACACACAACTGCGGCGAGCTCCGCGTCGGGCACGTCGGCACGACCGTGCGGCTTTCAGCATGGGTGCACTCGAAACGTGACCATGGTGGCCTCCTGTTCCTGGATCTGCGGGACCACTACGGTCTGACCCAGGTCGTGGTGGCCAGCGATGCGCCCTTCTTCAATGCGGTGGAAGCGGTACGGGTCGAGAGCGTGGTGACCGTCACCGGTCCGGTGGTCGCCCGTTCGGAGGACACGGTGAACGCGGCGCTGGCCACGGGGGAAGTGGAAGTCCGGATCGAAACGTTCGACCTCGAATCGCCCGCTGCGACGCTGCCGCTGCAAGTGGCGGGCGGGCAGGAAGCCGGTGAATCGGTTCGTCTGTCGTATCGCTTTCTCGACCTCCGACGCGAGAAGATGCAGCGCAATCTGCGGCTCCGGGCCGATGTCATCGCCATGATCCGCCGGCGCATGACCGAGCAGGGATTTCTCGAAATCCAGACCCCGATCCTCACCGCGTCCTCTCCGGAGGGGGCCCGGGACTTCCTGGTTCCGAGCCGCTTGCACCCGGGCCGGTTCTACGCGCTGCCGCAGGCGCCCCAGCAGTTCAAGCAGTTGCTCATGACGTCCGGTATCGACCGCTATTTCCAGATTGCGCCGTGCTTTCGCGATGAGGATGCCCGGGCCGACCGCAGTCCCGGCGAGTTCTATCAGCTGGACGTCGAGCTAGCGTTCGCGACGCAGGACGACGTGTTCGATGCCGTCGAGCCGCTCCTGCGCGACGTGTTTGCCGAATTTGGCAGCCGGCCGGTCGCGGGCGGCCCGTTCCCGCGAATTGCCTGGCGTGACGCGATGCTGCGCTACGGGACCGACAAGCCCGACCTTCGAAACCCGTTGGAAATTGCCGACGTCACCGCCGCGTTCGAACTTGAGGGAGTCACGTTTCGCGCCTTCCGTAGCCAGATCGAGAAGGGCGCGGTCGTCAGGGCCATTCCCGCGCCGAACGCCGCCGCCCGTCCCAGGAGCTTTTTCGACGGGCTCAACCGCTGGGCCCGCGAGGAGGGAGCCGCCGGGCTTGGCTACGTAATCTTCGACGACGAGGGCGGCAAGGGACCAATTGCCAAGTTCTTGGTGCCCGAGGCCGAAACGGCGATCCGCGAAGCGGTCGGGATCGGACCCGGCGATGCTGTGTTCTTCGTGTGTGATCAGCCTGCGCCGGCGGCCGCGTTCGCAGGGACGGCGCGCACCAAGCTGGGAGAGGAACTCGACCTGGTCGACGACAGCGTGTTCCGATTTTGCTGGACCGTGGATTTCCCCATGTACGAGCGAGACGTGGAGACCGGCAAGATCCTGTTCAGCCACAATCCGTTCTCGATGCCGCAGGGCGGCCTCGAGGCACTGGAGACGGTGACTGATCCCGAGGACATCCTGGCCTGGCAGTACGACATCGTGTGCAACGGTGTCGAGCTTTCGTCCGGCGCCATCCGAAACCACCGGCCGGACATCATGGTCAGGGCGTTCGCCATCGCGGGCTACAGCCTTGACGAACTTGAAACGCAGTTCCCTGCCCTGTGGCAGGCATTCCGCTATGGGGCCCCGCCGCACGGCGGGATCGCTCCCGGCATCGACCGGATCGTCATGTTGCTGGCCGACGAGCCCAACATCCGCGAAGTGATTCCGTTCCCGCTGAACCAGCAGGCGGAAGACCTGCTGATGGGGGCGCCCGGGCTCGTCTCCGACGAGCAACTCCGGGAAGTCCACCTGCGGACGGTCCTGCCGCCCGCGTGAGAGCGGGCGGTTGTCCGTTCCGACAACCGCTACCATATACTTCCGAGCGTCATCGCTCGCGGTCGCGGCCCGAACTGCGCGCCCGCACAGTCCTGTCAAATTTCTTAGGAGCGTACCCATGGCCTTAGGCCACTACACCAACAATTCTTTCGTTCGCCAGCAGGCGTCCCAGCTGTCGGCCGTCGACGCCGGTCTGCGGTCATACATGCTGCGGATCTACGGATACATGACAGCGGGACTCGGCATCACGGGCGTCGTCGCACTGGCGGTTTCCTCCTTGGCCGTTAGCAACGGGCAGCTGACGTCGGTCGGCGTGGCTCTCTACACCCCGCCGCTGGCCTGGGTTGTGATGTTCGCGCCACTGGGTGTGATCCTGCTGATGAGTTTCCGCGTCAATCGGATGCGGGCCACTACCGTGCAGACGTTGTTCTGGGTCCTAGCCGCCTGCTACGGCATTTCGCTGTCCTCGATCTTTCTGGTCTACACCGGCGAGAGCATCGTGCGCGTCTTCTTCATTGCCGCATCCATGTTCCTAGCCATGTCGGTCTGGGGCTACACCACCAAGCGATCGCTGTCGGGTATGGGGTCGTTCCTCTTCATGGGGATGATCGGCATCTTCATCGCGATGCTGGTGAACTTGTTCCTGGCGTCCACCGCGCTCCAGTTCACGATCTCCGTGCTCGGCGTCCTGATCTTCGCCGGACTTACCGCCTACGACACGCAGAAGCTCAAGGAGATGTACGTCGCCGGACAGTCCGGTGAACTAGTCGTCAAGCAGGCGGTCATGGGGGCGTTGAGTCTCTATCTCGACTTCCTGATGATCTTCGTGTTCCTGCTGCAGCTCCTCGGAAACCGGGAATAGGTCACGCGCGGCAATCTGTCCGCGAGTGGGCATGCACGGCTGATCGACGGTCCCGACGGGATCTGAGGTCGGCCGGGCTTTGCCTGCCGCCGCGCTTCCGCGCCAAGGAGGACTGGCATGTCCGGTTCGTATGACGCGCTCTACCAGGCTTGGACCTCCGACATGGAAGCGTTTTGGGCGGACCGCGTGCGCCTGCTGGACTGGAACCGGGTCCCGCAGCAAGTCCTTGCTGCCGACGACCCGCCTTTCTATCGCTGGTTCCCTGACGGCGAACTGAACACCTGCCACAATTGCCTGGACCGCCATGTCGCGGCGGACCGGGGCGATCAACCGGCGCTGATCTACGACAGTCCGGTAACCGAAACCCAGCAAACCTTCACCTACAGCGAACTTCTGGACTCCACCGCCCACGCGGCTGGCGCCTTCCGGGCGCTCGGCGTCGAACGCGGGGATCGCGTCCTGATTTACATGCCGATGATTCCGGAAGCGGTCATCGCCATGCTGGCCTGCGCCCGCATCGGCGCGGTGCACTCGGTCGTGTTCGGCGGGTTCGCAGCGCCCGAACTCGCCTCCCGGATCGACGACGCCACACCCAAGCTCGTCGTCGCGGGTAGCTGCGGTATCGAGCCGAACCGCGTCGTGGCCTACAAGCCCATGCTGGATCAGGCACTGGAACTCGCCGATCACACTCCCGCAAGTTGCCTGATCAAACAACGGGACGCTGCCCGAGCAGAACTGATCGAAGGCCGCGACCTGGACTGGGACCTGGCGCTCGCGACCGCGGCGGCGGCAGACTGCGTCGCGGTTTCCGCCCTTGATCCGCTGTACATCCTCTACACGTCGGGCACGACCGGGGACCCCAAGGGAATAGTCAGGGACCACGGCGGTCACGCCGTCGCGCTCGCGAACAGCATGGCCATGACCTACGGCCTCAAGCCAGGCGAAGTGTTTTGGGCCGCTTCCGACGTCGGTTGGGTGGTCGGGCACTCCTACATCGTGTACGCCCCCCTCCTCCACGGCTGTGCCACCATCCTTTATGAGGGCAAGCCGGTGGGCACCCCCGACGCGGGAGCATTCTGGCGCGTGATTGCCCAGCACAACGTCGCGGTGTTGTTCACGGCCCCCACCGCGTTCAGAGCGATCCGACGGGCAGACCCGGATGCCAAACTGCTGCAGGACTACGACCTCGACGGTTTTCGCACGCTGTTCCTGGCTGGGGAGCGGGCCGACCCCGACACCGTCCGCTGGGCCGAGCAGGTTCTGGACGTCCCGGTGCTTGACCACTGGTGGCAGACGGAAACGGGCTGGTCGATCACAGGTTACTTTGCCGGTACCGAGGGATTCCCGGTGCGCCCCGGCTCTGCCGGCAAGCCGGCGCCCGGATACGCCCTAGAGGTGCTTGACGACGACGGGCACACGGTCCCGGCCGGCGACATCGGAGCCCTCGCCGTGCGGCTGCCGATGCCGCCCGGGTTCAGCCCAACGCTGTGGAGGAACCGAGAGCGCTTCCGCACGGCCTATCTGGACATGTTCCCCGGCTATTACAGCACCGCCGACGCCGGAATGGTCGACGCGGACGGGTACGTGTGGGTCATGGCGCGCACTGACGACATCATCAACTGCGCGGGCCATCGGTTGTCCACAGGCGCCATGGAAGAAGTGCTGACCCAGCATGCCGATGTCGCGGAATGCGCCGTCGTCGGTGTGCAGGACCGTCTCAAGGGGCAAGTCCCGATCGGGCTGCTGGTCCTCAACGCCGGCGTGACCCGGGATCCGGAAGCGATTGCCGGCGAGACCGTGCAGATGGTGCGCGAGGCGATTGGCGCCGTGGCGTCCTTCCGGACCGCTGCGGTCGTGCAGCAGCTTCCCAAGACACGTTCGGGAAAGATCCTGCGAAACGTCATTGCGGCCATCGCCGACGGACGGACACCGAAGGTGCCGCCGACGATCGAGGATCCATCGGTCCTTGATGGCATCCAGTCCACATTGGGGGCGGTCGGCCTGCCGCGCGAATAAGCGTTCATGCGGGGACCAGCGAATCTTCGTTCCTACGGCCTGCTTATCCGCGAACGGCAGGTCCTGATCGCCCGCGAGGCCGTCGGCCGGGTGCTGGCACGGAAATTTCCGGGAGGTGGCGTCGAGGACGGCGAAACGCCGGAGGCGGCTCTCGTGCGGGAATTTCGGGAAGAAACCGGTCTCGAGGTGCAGGTGCTCTGCCTGCTGCACGCGCCTGGGACTCTCCTCTCACCGTGGACGGACGCACCGTATACGCCCCTCTACTATGCCGTCGCAGCGGACGGGGCGCCGGTACCGCAGCCGCCTGAATACCTTCCCCTTCGATTTGCCGGCGCACACGAACTATTCGGTGCTGAGGACGTCGCGGGACCCGAACAGGCAGCCCTGCGGTGCGCCCTGGACCTGCCGGCCTGAATTCCCGACGTTCGCCGTCTACCGGCGCTCCAGCATCTGTTACGAGGCCTCTTCGAGGAGTTCCGCCGCAACCGATTGGCCCGCCTCGCGACCGTGCAGGCGCGGCCGCCGAAGGCGGCCTTTCGATTGCGGTCGCGTATTCCCGCGAGGATCAGAACGACGCACAGACCGTGGCGACCGTCTGCAGAACGGCCTCTTGGGCAAACATTTTCTTGTACGCCTGAACAACCTGGTCGGTGCGCGGCAAGCCCGCATCATCGATCCTGGTCAGGATCACGACAAGCTTGGATTTTTCGCTGACAATCGTCCCCGCGGAGTCGCGCCACTGCCCTGCCGCATCAAGGACGGTCAAACCGGCCGGAAACCGCGGTGTGATCTCGTTCGCCCGGAAAGCGTCCCATGCCTTGTCGCTGACGACTTCCGCATCAGCCCGATTGCGGCCGAAGTACACGCGGTACTCGGTGAACTGCCCGGTTCCTGCCGGGCATGCCTCAACTGCTGCATACGCAGGTGCGTCGGGTAGGCGTCCAGCTGCGAAGATCGCCGTGACTGCTGCCAGCCAGAAGCGGCAGGGTGGCAGTTTTATCATCTGTTCATTCATCACAGGATATCGCGCACCAGCATCGTCATTTGACATTGCATCGGCAAAGATAGAACATTTGTCAATCCTGCTCCAATTCTGTGACAATAGACTTAGGAACTGTTTACATGTATTTTTGTGGGCATGTAACTGGGTTTGACAATGCCGCCGACAAATAGATATGCCTCAGTTGACAAGAGACTCGGATTTGCCTATGGTCGCTTTGTCTTGGATGGTTTCTGTCAAGTCGCTTGAAAGCGTAAATAGCAGAAGCTCGTCAACGGCAAGCAAGTATCAGCGACATGGAGAACCGAAGATGATCGCACTGACCCGGCCGGGGCTATCTTGCGCAGTGTTCGCCGCATTTGTGCTGCCGGCAATGGTCGGCACCGCACAGGCGGCCACATTGGACGACATCCGCGCTGCCGATGAACTGAAATGCGGGATCAATACCGGTCTTGCCGGATTCGCGAACACCGACGATGCAGGCAACTGGGTGGGTTTCGACGTCGACTACTGCAAGGCTCTTGCGGCCGCCGTGCTGGGGGATTCCGGCAAGGTCCAATACGTCAGCCTCACCGGAAAGAACCGCTTTCCAGCGCTGCAGGCGGGCGAAATCGAGGTGCTCGCGCGCAACACTACCTGGACACTCTCCCGCGACGTCGATCTGGGACTGACGTTTGTTGGCGTCAACTACTACGACGGTCAAGGCTTCATCGGGCCGAAGAGCCTGGGTATTTCGAGTGCCGGGGAACTCGACGGCGCATCGGTCTGCATCCAGACCGGTACGACTACCGAGCTGAACCTCGCGGACTTTTTCCGAACCAACAACATCACCTACGAGCCCGTTCCCATCGAGACCAATTCGGAGGCCCGGGCCGCGTACGAGGCTGAACGGTGTGACGTCTACACCTCGGACGCGTCGGGACTGGCCGCCACGCGGGCGACGTTCGACAACCCGAACGACCACGTGATCCTGCCGGAGATCATCTCGAAGGAACCGCTCGGGCCCTTGGTGCGCCATGGCGACGACCAGTGGGCGGACATCGCTCGCTGGGTCCTCAACGCCCTGATATCGGCGGAGGAACTGGGCGTTACCCAAGCCAACGTCGAAGCGCTGGCGCAGACAGACGGCGGTTCCGACAATCCTGAAATCCAGCGTATGCTCGGCAGCGCAGGAAGCATGGGCAAGATGTTGGGGCTGGACGCCGACTGGGCGGCCAGGGCCATCAAGGCGGTCGGGAACTACGGCGAGATTTTCGCCCGCCACCTTGGGCCGGACACCCGGCTCGGTCTGGAGCGCGGCCTGAACGCGTTGTACACGGACGGCGGAATTCTTTACTCTCCCCCATTCCGTTGAGGCTACATTCAACGGCCTAGCACGGTCGTGTCTGCCGGGGGTCCGGGCGACTCTCGGCAGCCACTGATGTGCCCGCCAGATCGACGCAGGTAATGGCCGCCCCGTCCAGAACCCGAATTCAGCAGATCAGCGATCTCTGGACCGACGAGCGGCTGCGCGGGATCGCCTTCCAGCTCCTCGTCATCACCAGCCTCGCCCTTTTCTTCACGTTCATCATCTGGAACACCGCCACGAACCTCAAACACGCGGGTCTGGCTTCCGGATACGGGTTTCTTCAGGACGCCGCTTCATTTGACATCAATCAGCGGCTAATCGACTACGATTCGACCTCGAGCTACGGGCGGGCTTTTCTTGTCGGCGGGCTCAACACCGTCCTCGTGGCCGTGCTCGGGATCGCAGCGGCCACCGCCATCGGTTTTCTCGTCGGCCTGATGCGGCTCTCGAGCAATTTCCTGGTCGGCCGCATCGCCTCCCTCTACGTCGAACTCACTCGCAACATCCCGCTGCTTCTTCAGATCATCTTCTGGTGGGTCATCATTCTGACTATGCCGCGGGTACGCGACAGTATTTCCGTGGGCGATGTCCTATTCCTCAACAATCGCGGCATCCGGATGCCGCAGCCGATCCTCGAAGACACCTTCCAGTTTGTCCTGGCGCTTATCGTTGCCGGAAGTATCGGCACGTTCTTCCTTGCGCGATGGGCACGGAAACGGCATGAGCTAACGGGACAAACCTTCCCAGTGGGCTGGAGCGCAATCGGGCTGATCTTCGGGCTCCCCGGCCTGTCAATGCTCTTTCTCGGACTGCCCATCAGCCTCGAGATCCCCTTGCAGGGGAAATTCAACTTCGCAGGCGGGTTCAATGTCACGCCGGAGCTGATCGCCCTGTGGCTGGCGCTGTCGCTCTATACCGGCGCCTTCATCTCGGAAGTCGTTCGTTCCGGAATCCTTGCGGTCGACAAGGGGCAGATCGAAGCGGCGCGGGCGGTCGGGCTCCCGCCGGGGCTGAGAACCCGCAAGATCATTCTCCCGCAGGCGTTGCGCGTCATCATTCCCCCGCTCACCAACCAGTACTTGAACCTGACCAAGAATTCCTCGCTGGCGGTGGTCATCGGCTATCAGGACATCGTGTCCATCGGCGAGACCGTGCTGAACCAGAGCGGGCAAGCCCTTGAAGTCATTTCGATCTACATGGCCTTCTATCTGACTCTCAGCCTTTTGACGTCGGTCCTCATGAATTGGTACAACCAGCGCACCGCCTTGGTGCGCGAGCGGTGAGCGGGCAGATGTTTTTCCGGGACCAGAGCGAGATGCTCCCCGCGCGTGCTGCGCCCATTACCGAGGTCGGGATCGTCGGCTGGTTGCGAATCAACTTATTCTCGAGCTATCCCAACTCCGCGCTGACGCTGGTCTCCCTGACACTCCTCCTGCTGGTGGTCCCGCCGTTCATCGACTGGGTGTTGATCAAGGCGCAGTTTTCGGGGGACACCGGGGAAGCCTGCTCGGGGATTGGCGCGTGCTGGGCATGGGTTGACCAGCGCCTTGGCCAGTTCTTCTACGGTTTCTACCCGGCCGAGGCACATTGGCGGGTCAACGTGACCGCGGTGCTGCTGGTCCCGGCGATCCTGTACGTGCTGGTCGACAACCTGCCAGGAGCTAAGTTCGGCCGCTGGTTTTCCTACGTCTATCCGCTGCTTGCCGCTTATCTCCTCGTCGGAGGTTTCGGCCTGGAAGTGATCTCGAGCGACAAGTTCGGCGGCTTCATGCTCAACATGATCGTCGGGCTCACCGGTATCGTGCTGTCTCTGCCGATCGGGGTCCTGCTGGCACTCGGCCGACAGTCGCGGCTACCAGTGATTCGGCTGTTCTCCATCGCCTTCATTGAAGCCGTTCGGGGCGTGCCGCTGATCACTCTCCTGTTCGTTGCCATCGTGCTCTTGCAGCTGTTCCTCCCTCCGGAAGTGTCGCTCGACCAGTTGCTGCGCGTGATCATCATGGTGACACTCTTCGCCTCCGCCTACATGGCGGAAGTCGTGCGGGGCGGCCTGCAGGCCATTCCGAAGGGACAGATCGAGGGGGCGCAGGCGGTCGGACTGGGTTACTGGCAGACGATGCGGCTTATCGTGCTTCCGCAAGCACTGCGGATCTCGATTCCTGGGATCGTCAACACGTTCATCGGCCTGTTCAAGGACACCACTCTGGTAATCATTATTGGCCTGTTCGATCTGCTGGGTCATGCCCGCCTGTTGCAGACCAATCCGGACTGGATCGGCGATGTTGACCACGAAGCCTACCTGTTCTCGGCCGCCGTATTCTTCCTCGTTTGCTTCCTGATGTCGCGCTACTCGGTTTCACTGGAAAAGCAGCTAAGCAAGGACCGTCACTAGGAGGGCCCCGCCATGTCGACCGAAACTCCCGAGGCAGCCGGTGCGTCCGCCGTTCCGATCATCGAGATCTCGAATCTGAACAAGTGGTTCGGAGCGTTTCACGTCCTTCGCGACATCAATCTGTCGGTCGCTGCCCAGGAGCGCGTCGTCATCTGCGGCCCATCGGGCTCGGGAAAGTCAACGTTGATTCGCTGCATCAACCGGCTGGAAGACCACCAGGAAGGCTTGATCGTCGTCGACGGCATCCCTCTCACGCGAAACATCAAGAACATCGATCAGGTCCGTCGTGAAATCGGGATGGTGTTCCAGCAATTCAATCTCTTCCCGCACCTCACGATCCTCGAGAACTGCACGCTGGGTCCGGTCTGGGTGCGGAAGATGCCGCGCCAGGCGGCGGAAGAGATCGCGATGAAATTTCTGGAGCGGGTGCAAATCCTCGACCAGTCCGCGAAATATCCCGGTCAACTGTCGGGCGGCCAGCAACAGCGCGCAGCCATTGCCAGGGCTCTCTGCATGGAACCGCGCGTCATGCTGTTCGACGAGCCCACATCCGCACTCGATCCCGAAATGATCAAGGAAGTACTTGACGTCATGACGGGCTTGGCGGAAAGCGGGATGACCATGATCATCGTGTCGCACGAAATGGGGTTCGCGTCTCAGGTCGCCGATCGCATGATTTTCATGGATGACGGACAGATCGTGGAAGTAAACACCCCGCAAGCATTCTTCAACAATCCGCAATCCGACCGCACGAAGCTGTTCCTCAGCCAAATTCTCAGACACTAACGCGGGTCCGATCGCGCAGATTCATCGGGCAGGCCTTGCGTTCGCAGATGTAGGGCCGCCACAGCGGTCACTTGCCAGGAACCTCCAAGGGACCCGCGCCGACCAATGGTCGTGACAGCGGGATGTCAACGTTGCTATTTCGCTTGAGGTTGCGATGCGAACCCGGCCCGCCACGCCCGCGCCATGGCCCGGGAACAATGCCATCTTGCGACCCACGGCAAGCGCAGGCGGCTCTTCGCCACCGGGTCCGGGAATTCGGGGCTATTTCCTGATGAAGCCGACGTAGACGTAGACCGCAGCCAGCACAGCTGTCGCCACGAGGCCGATGTTGCCGTAGATGGGCAGGACTAGGAGCCCGAGGAACATCGCGAACGAAAAAAAGAGCCAGAGTGCGGCAACAGCAGCAGCATGGGCGAAGAACCTGAGCATACGACGGCCTGCTGCAATGGGGAGCCACGACCAATTGACCAGCGCGGGGCCGGGCAGCAGCACCCGCCTGTCTTCATGCTGGCGGCCAAGCTTCCCGGTGTGAGGGTTCCGGAGTGATGCCGCGACTTTCGGCCTTGCGTACGGCGTCGTCGAGGGCACTTCTCCGGCAAGGTCGAACGGGCGCGACCGCGCTGCTCTAACGCACGCCACGCGGGCCCTGCGGTCGTGCCCGTCGGTTCTCCCACGGACCACGCCAGAGGTCGCCCCGCTGAATCATGTCATCCGACAGCCGGAAGATGTCGTGCTGGGTAAATTCTGCCGCCATCAGGTCTTCCAGGATCACGACCGTCGCGCGCTGCTGGACGTCGACGAGTTTCCAGCCTGCGAGGCCGAACGGTTCCTGGAGGAACGCCAATTCCACCCAGCCCGGGATTTGGACGCCGTCGTCGTCCAGGGCGGCGATCCGGACGGCGAGGTACCCATTGCGTTCGGCAACCTGCAGGACTCCCAGGTTGTCATCCGCCGTCGGCCGCCGGCCCTCGAACAACACCCGCAACGGCAGCTTGTCCAGCGAGAAGTGCGCGGTCTGGCCGGCGTCAGGATTGTGGTAGACGAGGAACACGCCGTCGGCGACCAGGACTGCGTTGTCGGGCGGCTCATACTCGATGCGGGCTCTCCCCGGCGGGGACACCGCGAGCCAGCCCTTCTTGAGCTTTCCGTCCGGATCCTGCTGGACGAACCGGGCGGTCACGGACGGAAGCGTCTCCAGGTAGGACCACACCTGATCCAGGCGCGCGTCCTCCGTGGCATTGGCCTGGCCGCCGCCGAACAGTGCGCAGAGCAGCAGGGCGCCGAGGGCTCGCCTCACGCCGGGAATCCTGTCAACCGATCACCTCGCGCTTGCCGGTGTGGTCGGCCGGACTCACGATCCCGTCGTTCTCGAGCTGGTCGATCATGCGGGCGGCACGGTTATACCCGATTTGGAGATGACGCTGCAGGAAGCTGGTGGAGGCCTTGCCCTTTTGCCGCAACAGGGCCACCGCGTCGTCGTACAGGGCATCGCGTCCGTTCTCCTCGGAGGCATCCGGAGCCGGCGTCTCTCCGAGGTCTTCGGTCACCTCCAGGTTGTATTCCGTCGCGACTCCCAGGTTCCGGAGGAAATCCGCCACCCGTTCGACCTCTTCATCGCTGACGAACGGCCCGTGGACCCGCTGCATCTTGCCGCCGGTGCGGAGATACAGCATGTCGCCCTTACCGAGCAACTGTTCGGCGCCCTGATCTCCGAGAACGGTCCGGCTGTCGGTGGCGGACGACACCTGAAAGCTGATCCGGCACGGAAGGTTCGCCTTGATCGTGCCAGTCACCACGTCCACCGACGGGCGCTGGGTGGCGACGATCAGGTGGATGCCGGCGGCACGCGCCTTCTGCGCGAGCGCCTGGATTGCTAGCTCGAATTCCTTGCCGGCGCTCAACATCAGGTCGGCCATTTCATCCACGACGATGACGAGGTACGGAAACGGCTCAGGTTCAATGATCTGCTTTTCGTAGACGGGCTTCCCGGTCTCGGCATCGAAGCCGGTTTGCACCTCGCGCGTCAGCTTGCGGCCACGCGCCACCGCTTCCTCGACCTTGCGGTTGTACGCCTCCACATTGCGAACCTGCAGCAGAGACATCGTCTGATAACGCGAGTTCATCTCGCGCACCGCCCAGCGCAGGGCGGCTACGGACTTCTTCGGGTCCGTCACCACAGGGTGCAGAAGATGCGGAATGCCCTCATAGACCGAGAACTCGAGCATCTTCGGGTCGACCATGATCAATCGCAGCCGATCCGGCGGCAGCCGGTACAGGAGCGAGAGGACCATGCCGTTCACTCCGACAGACTTGCCCGACCCGGTCGTGCCAGCGATCAGCAGGTGCGGCATGCCCGCGAGGTCAGCGGTCACCGGTTCGCCGTTGATGTCCTTGCCGAGGGCGATGATCAGGTTGCCGCGCTGCTGCTCGAACAACTCGGATCCCAGGATTTCCCGCAGATAAACAGTCTCACGCTTCGCATTCGGAAGCTCGATCCCGATCGCATTGCGGTCGGTTACGACCGACACCCTGGCGGCCTGTGCTGACATCGACCGGGCGATATCCGGCGCCAGCGAGATCACCCTCCGCGACCGGATCCCGGGCTCCGGCTCGAAGTCGTACCGGGTAACCACGGGCCCCGACAGGATCCGTTCGATCACGCCGGCAATCCCGAACTCAGCCAGCACCGTCTCGAGCATCCGGGCATTCGCCTCCTGACCCTCGACGCTGCCACGGAGTGGCCGGGGCGGCTGACGCAGCAGGCTGAGCGGCGGGAGCCGGAAGCCTTCTTCCTCCATCCCCAGAGTGGCTTGCCGTTCGTCATCCTCGCGCTGGCCGATCCGGGTCGGGCTGGCTGTCTGTATTCGGCGGCGTTTCTTCTTGGCAGGTCGCTCCGGGGCCGGCCCGGTCGGGGTCCCCAGGGTCGGGGCTACTCGCTGGATCGGGACCTTGGGCTCAGCGCCGGATACGCCCGCGCTCAGCCGTCGGGCGCGCGCGTAGATTTCCCGGATGCCCCTGGCCCAGCCCGCCCAGTCCGACCCCTGCAAGGCCGAAGCATAAAGCCAAGCCACCACTGTCAGCGCCATGCAGGCGGTCACCATGATCGCTCGGAACCAGGATGCCTCCGCCAGTTCGGGTCCGACCAGCTCCTTGAACACCGCCCACACTTCTACGGCGCCTGCAGCCGCGACACCCGGTCCCTCGCCGGACTGGAACCCGGCGGCGGTCAGCGTCGCCAACACGAGGGCCAGCACCAACGCCAGCAGCCGCCACCCGAACCGACTGACCGCTTCCGAACGCAGCAGCCGCCAGCCCCAGGCAAGCACCGCCAGCGTCGCCGCCAACGCGGCAGGCATGCCAATCGAGGCCCGCAACTCGGCACTGACCATTGCGCCCGGCATCCCGAGCCAGTTCGCGGGAGCCCGGTCCACATGAACCAGTCGAGACGGATCGTCTGGGTTCGACGAGAGGAGCGCGAGCAGGAGCACCCCGCCGACCACTACGAGGCAGATTCCGAGGAGGCGGCGCGCCAGCCCCCACATGGAACCCAACCAGTGGTGGCGCAATCCGTTCCGGCCTGTCTTCTTCGCCGCGGTTTCTGTCAACGTGACCTACCGACGAACGCGGCTCGCCGAACGAGCATCCGGCGAAGGCTCCGACGAGCCGCCGTCGCGGTGTTCTGGAAACCCTTGCATGGTCGTCATCGCAAGTTGCGCCCGCAAAGCGGTTCCGTCAAGTGCGGCGGTGGCGATGGGCACGACGGCAGTCATGGACACCCCTTACCCCAACGCTTCGGCCAGCCGTCCGAGGCCGGTCCGAACCGCGTCGATCGGGGGCACCAGGGCAACTCGAATATGCCGGGCGGCTTCACCCGCCTCGCTCGCGAGATAGCTCCCAGGCATGACCTTCACGCCGGCCGTGCCCCACAGGGTCCGGGCAGCCTGCTCGCCGTCCCCGACGTCCAGCCATAGAAAGAAACCGCCCGCCGGCAGGAAGAATCCGAAACGGCCGCGCAAGATGGCCGCCGCCGCCTCGAATTTCCTCCGGTAAAGCGCCCGGTTTTCCCGGACGTGCCCATCATCCCGCCACAGCTCGGTGGCGGCCGCCTGCACCGGGAGCGGCTGCTGGCCACCGCCGTAGGTGCGCATGCGCAAGAAGGCCTCGAGAAACACGGCATCGCCGACGACGAATCCGGAGCGCAGCCCGGGCACATTCGAGCGCTTCGACAACGAGTGGAAGCTGACCACATTCGCGAGGTCGCCACCCAGATCCCGGGCGGCCTCCATGACTCCGACCGGCGGCACCTCCGCGTAAATCTCGGCGTAGCACTCGTCCATGACCAGGAGCGCGCCGACCGACCGGACGCGGGCGATCAATCGGGCAAGATAATGCCGGTCCGCGACCGCGCCCTGCGGATTGGCAGGTGAACACAGGTAAAAGAGCGCCGTGCGCTCCCAGACCCCGTCCGGAATCGCATCGAGGTCGGGCAGGAAACCACCAGCGCGCGTACACGGCAAAAACACGGGCTCCGCGCCGGCCACCACCGCGGCCCCGCGGTACACTTGGTAGAACGGGTCCGGCATCAGGACCAGCGGCGCTCGCCCGCCTCTGGTTTCCGGCATGGCCGCCAACGCGACCGCAAACAAGCCCTCTCGCGTTCCGCCCACGGGCAGCACGTGCCGGCCAGGGTCGATCATGGCCTCCGGCAGCCGATAGCGCCGCGTCAACCATTCGGCGCAAGACGTCCGCAAGGCATCTGTGCCGCGGGTCGGAGGATAACGGCCCCAATCGCTGGCATGACGCTGCAGAGTCTCGGCGACAATCGGCGGCGGCAGGTGCCGGGGCTCGCCGATCGACATCACGATCGGGCGGTCAGGCGCCGGCGACATTCCGTCCAGCAGACGCTCGAGGCGCCGGAACGGGTAGTCGTCCAGCCGCGCGAGACGGGGGTTGATGGGTGCAGGCATCAGCAGGGCAGCATGCGGATCTCGTCGTGGGTTTCTGCGTGCTCGCCGGGCAAAACGCCGGCCGGGTGGGGCCCGGCCGGCGTCTGGGTGCGGTCGCAGCCCCTCTGGTCCGGAGAACCGGTCCCGGGCGGACCTAGCCGGTCACGAGGCGCGGCCCGGGACGAACTCGGGGTACGACACGAGCCCGATCTCGACTGCATCAGACCCCTGCATCTCGTCCTCCTCGTCGAGGCGGATGCCCATGACGAGCTTCACCACGTACCAGGCCAGCAGGCTGACGAGGAACACGAAGATCCCGACCGCGATGATGCCGGTCAACTGGGAACCGAAGCTGGCGTCGGGATTGGTGAGACAAACCGCGAGGGTTCCCCAGATCCCGCAGAACAGGTGCACCGGAATGGCACCGACGACATCATCCAGCCGGAGCCGGTCAAGGAACGGCACGCCGACCGCAACAATGACGCCGCCGACGCCGCCGATGAGAATCGCGTGCACAAACGTGGGGGTGAGCGGCTCTGCCGTAATGCTGACCAGGCCGCCCAGCGCCCCGTTCAGAATGAGCGTGACATCGAGGCGGCGATAAAAGGTGAAGTAGACCGCTGTCGCGGCCAGTGCCCCGCCGCAACCGGCCAGATAGGTGTTCGCGTAGACGCGCGACATGGCGCTCGCGTCCTCAACCGACGCCAGCGCCAGCTGCGAGCCACCGTTGAAACCCAGCCAGCCCAGCCAGAGCACGAAGGTGCCCAGCGCCACCAGCGGCACGGCCGACGCCTGCATCGGGTTCACCGTGCCGTCCGCCGCGTACTTGCCGCGCCTCGCCCCCAGCAGGATCACTCCGGACAGCGCGCACCAGCCGCCGACGGAGTGCACGATCGTGGAGCCGGCAAAGTCAGAGAATCCGAGTTCACTCAGCCAGCCGCCGCCCCATGACCACGCACCCTGGATCGGATAGATGATCGCGACGATCACGAACGCCACCCAGAGGAACGCAGACACGCGGACGCGTTCCGCTACTGCCCCGGACACGATGGAGGCGACCGTGCCCACAAACACCATCTGGAAAAACCAGTCAGAGGCCACCGAATAGGAACTCTCCGCCGTTTCCGACGCGGGGTCCGCCACTTCGAAAAGGCTCAAGGACCCGATGTAGCCGCCGTCGACTCCGTCGTACATCAGGTTGTATCCCAGCAGCGCGTAGGTCACGGCCGCCAGCGAATAGAGCCCGATTTTCTTCATGCAGATGGCGCCGGCTGACTTGGTTCGCACCATGCCGACTTCCAGCATGCAGAAACCGATGGCCATCGCGCACACCAGCGCCCCGTTCACGAGGAACGACATCGTGTTGAAAATGAATGCCATCTCGTCCGGTGAGGGTGCGGCGAGGGCGGCAGTCGGCCCGAGCAGAACGGCAAGTGCTGCCGTTCCTGACACACGAAATGTTTTCACGCGATACTCCGATGGAAAGTGTTGTTGACGAACTGGAGAATCGGGCCAGTGCACAACCATCGCCATCGCGTCACGACGGTTAGCGAAGCCAGCGCCCAGAAGAGCCTACTCTAGTTCGGATTTCCCATCCCGGTCCAACCGTGCCGACATCTGCATGCGGCCAGCGGGACCGGACCCCATCGGACCGACCGGGCTCAGCAGGGCCTTGGGGAACCAGTCGGCCCGTCCGACTTCAATTCGTGATGCCGCCACGGCCCGGGCGGCGCGGCCGGTCGACGGGCTCTACGCCCGGCCAGCCTCCACGTCGGCCAGAAACTCTTCAAGGACGGTATTGAACAGGGCGGGATCCTCGAGATTCAGCACGTGTCCGGTATTCGGCATGATGAACAGGCGCGCCCGGTCGATACGCTGTTTCAAGAACAGGCCCGGCACCAGGCAGCGTTGGTCGTCATCACCCGAAACGATCAAGGTCGGCACCGGGATCGCGCGAATCGCGTCCTCGAGGTCCCATAGACCGGGACGCTCGGCTTGGACGCCGCGCTGCGTCAGCGCGGAACCCTGGTCCGAGTGTTCGGCGAGCCGAACCGCAAAGGCCCGCCAGCCGCGCGGGTCTTTCCGCATGAAATTTTCGCGCCCGGGTCCCGATCCATATTCCTCGGCGAACGCTGCCGCCCCCTGCGTCTCGAAGTTCTTCGCCACCTCCAGCGACATTGCCCGGAACTCCTCGCGCGTGCCGGGCTCGGCGCCATAGCCGCAACCGCAGACCGTGAGCGACAGCGTACGGGCCGGATAGGCCATCCCGAAATGGAGCGTTGCGAACCCGCCCATTGACAGGCCCACGACATGCGCCCGCTCGATGCCCAGATGGTCGAGGACGGCAAGCGCGTCGTCGCGGGCCAGATCCTGCGAGTAGCTCGCGGCGTTCTCGGGAATGTCCGAACGGGGATAGCCGCGCGCCGAATAGACGATGCAGCGCCGGCGGCGGCCAAAATGCGCCAATTGCGGCTCCCAGGCGCGATAGTCGCCCGCGAACTCATGGATGAACAGGATCGGCACGCCGGTGCCGGTTTCCTCGTAGTAGAGCTTGACGCCGTCTCGCGCGTTTGCATGGCCCACGGTCAATCCTCCCCCCGGTTCCGCTGTTCGCTGGCTTCCGGAGGACGCGGCGCGCCGGCTCCAGGATCCGAACCGGTCTAGCACATCGCCGGGTGCCGCTCCACCGGCCCTGCCCGCCCGGGACCCGGGCCGTTGCGCCGCGCCGCTGGGGGTCAGCTCCGACAGCCGTGCAGTGCGTCCATGCGCGCGTCCCGCGCCGCACCCGTCAAGCCGTCCGTTCCGACCGGCGAGCGGACCCGGGCACCGAGGTTACCCGGAGCGACCGGTCACAAACTCCGGATACGACACCACCCCAACCTCCGTGAGGTCGGAACCGTGCATTTCTGCCTCCTCGTCGAGGCGGATCCCCAAGATGAGCTTGACCACGTACCACACCAGCAGGCTGGCAGCGAACGCGAACAGACCGATCGCGACGATCCCGATCAGCTGGGTAACAAGGCTCGCCTCGGGATTGGTGAGACAGACCGCAATAGTTCCCCAGACACCGGCGAACAGGTGGACCGGAACCGCCCCGACCACGTCGTCAAGCTTGAGGCGGTCGAGGAACGGCACACCGAGTGCGACGATGACGCCACCGATTCCGCCGATCAGGATGGACTGGACAAAGGACGGAGCCAAAGGCTCCGCGGTGATGCTCACCAGCCCACCGAGCACGCCGTTGAGAATCAGTGTGATGTCGAGCTTCCGGTACACAGCGAAGTAGGTTGCCGCTGCTGCGAGTGCTCCTCCGCATCCGGCCAGGTAAGTATTGGCGTAAATCCGTGCCATCGCGCTTGCGTCGGCCACTGACCCCAAGGCAAGCTGCGAGCCGCCGTTGAAGCCAAGCCAACCAATCCACAGCACGAACGCGCCAAGCGCCACCAGCGGCACAGCTGATGCCTGCACCGGGTTGACCTTGCCATCGGCGCTGAACTTTCCATGCCGCGCACCCAGCAGGATGATGCCGGCCAGAGCGCACCAGCCGCCGACGGAGTGCACGATCGTGGAGCCGGCGAAGTCGGAAAATCCGAGTTCACTCAACCAGCCGCCGCCCCAAGACCACGCGCCCTGGATCGGATAGATGACCGCAACTAGCACCGCAATCACCAGCAGGAACGGGATCACCCGCACCCGCTCGGCGACGGCCCCGGACACGATCGAGGCGGTGGTGGCCACGAACACGACCTGAAAGAACCAATCGGAGGCTGCTGCGTAGCCGCCGTCAGCAGCCTCTGCAGCCGGGTCGGGCGTGTCAAACAGCCCCAGGGACCCGACGAACCCGCCGTCGACCCCGCTGTACATCAAGTTGTAGCCGACGATCGCGTAGGTGACCCCGGCGATCGAGAATAGGCCGATGTTCTTCACGCAGATCGCGCTCGTCGACTTGGTTCGCACCATGCCCGCTTCCAGCATGCAGAAACCGATCGCCATCGCGAACACCAGGACCCCGTTCGCTAGGAACGACAACGTGTTGAAGATGAACGCCGCGTCTTCCGGCGACGCCGCCGCCGACGCCGCGGCTGGCCCGAACAGGACGGCTGCTACGGCCGCCCCGGAAACAAGGAATGTTTTCATGCGATTCTCCGACGCATCCCCGGAATTCCGTTCTCGGTAACAGGTCGAGCTCCACCGCACGTACCGCGGCTTCGGTTCCGGCTTGGATGTACAAGTCTTCCTGACAGCGCCCAGCATCCGGACGGGACCTAGCAGCGGTCGGACCGCAAGCCGGCCCGTATCCGTCGCCCGCGGAATCGCGGCAGAGGGCACGGGTGGGTGGGGCAACTCCCCGTCACGGATACAAACAAGAATCATGCCAACCCATGGGGCGCTGCTCTCGCACCCCGAAAACATCTAGATGCCTACAAATTAATCATTAAGTATTCCGATATGCCTGTGGTGTATGCAAAACATCGGCATAGTTGACGCTGGCCGGATGTGGTGGAGGCGGCAACCGCCGGTCTCTGGGCGCGCCTGATGGACGGGGCTGGACGCCTACGTGCCCGAACGGGGGCCGAACACCGCCGTGCCGACCCGAACATGCGTCGCCCCCAGGTGGATCGCGGCTTCGTAATCGGCGCTCATGCCCATGCTCAGTTCAGCCAGGCCCTGTCGATCCCGGAGCGCCCGCAGGAGCCCGAAGTACGGCACTGGATCGGCATCCCGCGGTGGAATGCCCATAACCCCTGCCACCGCCAGCCCCAGACCTTCCCGGCACCAAGTGATAAACCGGTCGGCATCAGCCGGTGGGCAGCCGCCTTTCTGGGGCTCCTCGCCGACATTGACTTGCACCAGCAGCCGCACGGACCGGTTCCGAATCTCGATGCTGCGCGCCAGGGCACGGGCCACGGATTCCCGGTCGACGCTCTCGATCACGTGCGCCAGCCGCGCCACATCCGCGGCCTTGTTGGACTGCAGCCGTCCCACGAACCGGAGTTCCGCCGCCGGGTAGCGCCCGAGCAGCGTCGGCCACTTGGCCTGCATTTCCTGGACGCGGTTCTCTGCAAACACCCGGTGACCGGCAACCAGCAGGCTCTCGATGGACTGGGACGCGACGCCTTTCGACACGGCGATCAGGGAAACGCTCCCGGGATCCCGGCCGGCCTCGCGTTCCGCGGCCCGGATAGTCGTCAACACCGATTGCCAGCGTGCGGCAAGCCAAGAGGTGGCGGCAGTCTGCGCGGGCATGGCCTAGATTGAAATTGCCATGATGGCCGATTCTAGCAAACGCCTCCGCCTCCCCCGGTTGTGGTTTCTCAGCGCCGAGGAGCGCGGCATCGACGCCCGCGCAATCGTGCCGACGCTGCCTCGCGGTGTCGGCGTGATCTACCGGGACTACCGCAATCCTCGCCGCCGGCAACGGGCACGGGAACTCGCCCGCTCGTGCCGGCAGAACGGGCTGCTGCTGCTTACGGGGAGTTCGCGCTCCCCCGCGCTACTGCCACCGGCGGGCGGCGTGCATGTCCCTTGGTGGGGCCGGCGCCCGCATCGCGCCGGGGGTATCGTCACACTGTCGGTGCACCGTGCCAGCGACCTGCGCCGGGCCAGGGCCAGCCGGGCTGACCTGTTCGTGGTCGCGCCGGTGTTCCGGACCGGCGCGCATCCGGAGGCCGCTCCCCTCGGGCCGTTGCGCTTGGGCCTGCTCGCACGCCATCTGCCGGGACCGGTCGCCGCGCTCGGCGGCATCACACCGATTACGGCGCGCCGCCTGAAGGGGCTTCGTGTGTACGCCGTTTGCGGAAGCAGTCTGTTCGCATCGCCGGGCGTGACCGGAGAATTGACCGGGCTCCGTGTATGGTGTGGGCCGCCCTCCGCGCGACCTCAGGTCCGCGCCTCGAATCCGCGCGCCGCACGACGGTTCCCAACGCATGCCCGGTTACAAACCCGCTGAACTTGAAGCCAAGTGGCAACAGGCATGGGACGAGGCGGAGGTCTATCGGACGCCGCCGGCGTCGGACGCCCCTGATCGTTATGTCCTGGAGATGCTCCCATATCCGTCGGGACGCATTCACATGGGCCACGTCAGGGTCTACACGCTGGGCGACGTGCTCGCGCGCTACTCGCGGGCGCGCGGCTACAACGTGCTCCACCCGATGGGCTGGGACGGCTTCGGCCTACCGGCCGAGAACGCAGCCATGGAGCACGGCGTTCACCCGGCAAAGTGGACCTGGTCCAACATCGAAACGATGCGCGCCCAACTTCGGTCGATGGGCCTCAGCTACGACTGGGACTGCGAGGTGGCGACCTGCAGCCCCGAGTACATGCGCGAGCAGCAGCGCCTGTTCCTCAAGATGCTGAATGCCGGCCTGATCTACCGGGCCGAGGCGTGGGCCAACTGGGATCCCGTCGAACACACGGTCCTGGCCAACGAACAGGTGATCGACGGCCGTGGCTGGCGCTCCGGTGCGCTGATCGTGCGACGCCTGCTGCCGCAGTGGTTCTTCCGCATCACGCGCTACGCGGGCGAGCTCCTTGAAGCCCTTGATCGCCTTCCGCGCTGGCCGGAGCGCGTCAAGACGATGCAACGAAACTGGATCGGGCGGTCCGAAGGCGCCCTGATGCGCTTCCAGGTCGTAGGGAACGACCAGGAGGTCGAGGTTTTCACGACGCGGCCAGACACAATCTTCGGCGCCACGTTCATCGCGCTGTCCCCGGATCATCCGCTCAGCCGAACCTGCGCGGACACGAACCCGGCGGTCGACGCGTTCATCCGGGAATGCACGCGCGACCCCGGCCGGCGGGATCACGATGCCGCCGGACCCGCCGGCAAGACCGGTGTCGATACCGGGCTGCACGTACAGCACCCCTTCCTCGAGCGGTCCCTCCGTGTCTTCGTCGCCGACTACGTGCTGATGGAATACGGCACCGGGGCCATCTTTGCGGTACCTGCGCATGACCAGCGCGACCTCGACTTTGCCCGCGCCCACCAGCTTGACGTGGCGCCGGTCGTCGAACCGCCGCCAGGCGTTGAGCACCCGGGGCCCGACGAAGCGTATGTCGGCGACGGCACGCTCGTGAATTCCGGGTTCCTCGACGGACTGGACGTGGCCGCGGCCAAACAGGCGGTGATCGACCGGCTGGGCACGAACAGCAAGCGCAGCGTCCAGTATCGCCTTCATGACTGGTGCGCATCGCGCCAGCGCTACTGGGGCTGTCCGGTGCCGGTCATCTTTTGTCCGGACTGCGGCGTCGTGCCAGTGCCCGACTCCGACCTTCCCGTCACGCTGCCGGACGACGTCCGGTTCGACCAGCCGGGCAATCCGCTGGAGCGGCACGCCGTCTGGAAGACCGTCCCGTGTCCGGGGTGCGGCGCAACGGCCGAGCGCGAAACCCAGACGCTCGACACCTTCGTGGATTCCGCTTGGTACTACTACCGCTACACATCAGCCCGCGCCGAGCAGCCGCTCGAGCGCGCGGCGGTCACCCGATGGTGTCCGACGTTCCAGTACGTGGGCGGGATTGAACACGCCATTCTCCACCTCCTTTATGCGCGCTTCTTCACGCGGGCGCTGCGGGATATCGGCGAACTCCCGTTCGACGAGCCGTTCGACGGGCTCTACTGCCAGGGCATGGTGTGTCATCGGACGTACCGCGAACCGGCCGCCGGAACCTGGCTTTATCCGGAGGAAGTCGAGGTGACCCGCAACGGCGGCTTCCGGCGCCGCTCCGACGGGGTGCCGGTGGTGGCCGGGCGCATTGAGAAAATGTCGAAGTCGCGCCGCAACGTCGTCGATCCCGTTGACATCATCGCGACCTACGGAGCCGACGTCGCGCGCCTCTTCATGCTGTCGGACAGCCCGCCCGAACGCGATCTGGAATGGACCACCGCCGGCGTGGAAGGGGCTGCCCGCTATCTGCAGCGGATCTGGCGGGCTTTCGACGAGCTTGAGCCGGGGCCGGTCGACGCTGTCCGGCCGGTCAGCTTCGCGCCGGCCGCCCAGGCACTGCGGCAAGCCACCCACCGCACGATCCGCGCCGTGGAAGCGGATATCGAGGCGTTTCGTCACAATCGAGCCGTGGCCCACCTGCGTTCCCTGTCGAACGCGTTTCTGCGTTTCGACGTACCGGCCGCCGGAGCCGGGGGGGCATGGGCGCTCCGGGAGGCGCTCGAGACGTTCGTGCGGCTGTCAGCCCCGCTGATCCCGCATCTCGCGGAGGAGCTTTGGCAGCGCCTCGGACGCGTCGGTTTCGTCTGCCAGAGCGCGTGGCCGGAAGCCGACCCCGAACTGACTACCGAGACGCGTGCAACCGTCGCGGTCCAGGTCAACGGCAAGCTGCGGGGCACGATTGAGGTGGCCCCCGGGACGGGCGAGGCCGACACCCGGGAAGCGGCGCTGCGGCTGCCGAACGTGGTGCGCGCCATCGAAGGCGCCGAGGTACGCAAGGTGATCGTCGTGCCGGACAAGGTCGTCAACGTCGTTGCTCGGTAGGCTGATCAGGCGCCTGGTGACGGCCGCCGTACTGGCCGCGGTGGTCGCAGGGTGCGGGTTCGAACCTCTCCACGGGCCTGCTGTCAACGCTGCGCTCAACGGGATCGACGTCTCCCCGATCCCGGGCGGGGCGGGCGAACTGCTGTACCGGGCGCTGGTGGACCGGCTGCATCCCGGCGGGCGGGCGGCCACCCCGGCCTACCGGCTCGACGTGACACTCCGGCTGACGAACTCGCCGCTGGTTATTGACCAGTCGACGTTCGTTCGTCGGTACGACGTCCATCTGCAGGCGCACTATCAGCTGATTGAAGTCGCCACCGGCCGCGAGATCGGCGGCGCGGAACGGGATGCACACGCCAATCACGGCGTCATTCCCAACGAGATCTACGGCACCCTGGTCGGTTCGCAGGCGGCCTTGCAGCGAGCCGCGAACGTGCTCGCTGGCGTCATTGCGACCGACGCCGCACTCCTGATTCGGGCCGATCTGAGCGGATGAAGCTTTCCGCCCACCAGGTCGAGGGATTTTGTACCAATCCGTCGCCGGACATGCGGGCCGTGCTGCTATACGGACCGGACCAGGGGCTCATTGCCGAACGGTTCGAGCAGATCTCGGGAGCGCTGGCGCCCGACCTGAACGACCCGTTCCAAGTGGTGGGTCTCGACGGCGCCGAGGTCGCCGCGGACATGGCGCGATTCCTCGACGAAGCCGCGCAGATCTCACTCGACGGCAGGCGACGCGTGCTCCGAATCCGCCATGCCGGCGAAGCCGTCACCGCGGCGATCGACGCGTTCCTCAAGTCCGAGGGAGACGATGCGGTCGTCCTGGTTCAGAGCGGCGACCTCGGGCCCCGCTCGGGCCTCCGCCGGTTGTTCGAACGTGCGGAAGCTGCAGCTGCTGCGCCCTGCTACACGGACGACGGCCGGACGGTCGAGCGGCTGCTCCGCGACGTCCAGAAGTCGCACGGCATCGAGATCGACCCGGATGCCCATGCCTACCTGGTGGTCCGGCTCGGGCGCGACCGTGGCGTGACCCGAAGCGAGCTCGAGAAACTGGTCCTGTTTGCGGGCGACGGCGGCGCCCTCGACTACGAGTCCGCCGTGGCGCTGGCCGGTGACAACGCGCTGCTCGGTGCGGATGCGCTTGCCGACGCCGTCGGGCTGGGCCAGGCAGCAGACGCGTTCCGAGCCCTCAGGCGGCTGTACGAAGAAGGGCTTAACGAGATTGCGGTGCTCCGGCGACTCCTCCGTCACTTTCAGAGTCTGCACGTGGTGACCGCGGCACCAGATCCCCTGCTGGCCGTGCGGAAGCTGCAGCCCCCTATCCATTTCAAGCGGAAAGCCGCGGTGGAAACGCAGGCCAAGCAGTGGTCAGCGCCGCGCGTTGAGCGAGTTCTGCGCCTGCTCGGGCGTGCCGAGCAGCTGTGCAAGCGAACCGGGATGCCGGGCCGGGCGGTCGTGCAGGAAGCGGTACTCCGGATCGCGCGGATCGCCGGTACCTGACACTCCCAGACGCCTACCTCCCGCATAGACAATGTAACGATTACGGCGCATTTCTGCCGCTCGCCGACTTTCGCACTCCAGCTCCCACCTGCGCCGACTTGTCCCGACAGGAGTAATCCATCCTTTGGTTTATAATAGGCTACGAAGAACCCGGAAGATTTCAGCGCCGCGGCCGGTTGCCGCCACCTGCACTCTGGAGAACTCTCCACCATCCCTGATTATCCCCCCAGTCGGTTGCGGTTCGATTACGGTTTCGATACCGTGGCCACCCGCAACCGGAGAAACCGGGCCGTGGCCGCACATCCGCAAGTCAAGCTCACCAAGCGCGCCGTCGACGCGCTGTCGGTGGCCGCCGGCGACACCGTCGTCTGGGACCGCGACCTGCCCGGCTTCGGCATCCGGGTGTACGCCTCCGGGCGCAAGGTCTGGTGCGTCCAGACGCGCGGCCCCTCGGGCGGGCCAAAGCGCGTCGCGCTCGGCCCCTACGGCAATCTGACGGCCGACCAGGCGCGCGGCAAGGCGACGCGCGCCATCGATCGCATCAAGCAGGGGCTCGACCCCGACCCGCCCCCCCCGGCGCCCGCACCGACCGTTGCCGATCTCGCCGCGCGCTACCTGGAGGCCCATGTGCGGGTCAACTGCCGCCCGAAGACGATCGAGGCATTCGAACCGATCATCCAGCTCTACATTGTCCCGGAGCTGGGCTATCTGGATATCGCCGACGTGGACCGCGCGCACGTCTCCGCGCTGCACCACAAGCTCCGGGACAAGCCCACGCAGGCCAACCAGACGGTCAAGGTGCTCGCCCGGATGTTCCGCCTTGCCGAAGCCTGGGGGATGACGCCCCCGCGCCGCAACCCGTGCCGCTCGATCCGCCGCTACCGCGAGCGGCCCCGTGCGCGCTTCCTGACGCCGGCGGAGTACCGCCGGCTCGGCCGGGTGCTCGACGCGGCCGAGGCCGACGGCTCGGTGTTCCCGACGGCGGTGCCGGCGCTCCGTCTCCTGCTGCTCACCGGCTGCCGCAAGAACGAGATCCTGACACTGAAGTGGGACGACGTGGACCGCGCGGCGGGGGAGTTGCAGCTGCGCGACAGCAAGACGGGATGGCGCAGCGTGCCGCTGACGCCGGCGGTGGCGCACGTGCTCGCCGGCATCCTCCGCCTCGCGGGCAACCCGTGGGTGATCACGGGGCAGAAACGCGGCGAGCGCCTCAAGAACCTCGACGAGGCCTGGCGGCGGCTCCGGCGGCGGGCGAAGCTGCCGGATGTCCGGATCCACGACTGCCGGCACTCCTACGCCTCGCGGGCGCTGGCGCTCGGCGAGGGCCTGCCGATGATCGGCGCGCTGCTGGGCCATGCCAGCGTGGGCACGACCGCGCGCTATGCGCATCTCGCGCGCGACACCGAGCGGACGTCCGCCGCCAGGGTGGGCGGCAGCATCGGCGCCGCCATCCTGCCGCGCGCGGACGCGGCCTGAGCCGGGGGAACAGGTACAGGGGGCAGGCAGGGATGGCGAAGCTCACCAGGACGACGATCTCGAAGCGCACGGTGGAGGCGCTCGCGGTCAAGAAGGACACGGTGTTCTGGGATTCAGAGCTCTCGGGGTTCGGGGTCCGGGTCTACCCCTCGGGCAGCAAGGTCTACGTGGTCCAGACCCGCGCGGGCGGGCGGGCGGCAAAGCGGGTGACCGTGGGGCGCCACGGCATCGTCACGGCGGAGGAGGCGCGCCGCCGGGCGGCGCTCGTCATCGCGCGCATCAAGGCGGGCGAGGATCCGGTGCCGGCGACGCCGGCCCGCGCGCTCGTGGCCGGCCCCACGGTGGGCGAACTCGCGCGGCAGTGGCTAGACGAGCATGTCGCGGTGCGCTGCAAGCCGAAGACGGCGGCACTGTACAACCTGGTCGTCGACCGGCATCTCCTGCCGAAGCTCGGCCGGGTGCCGGCGGCGGCCGTCGATCATGCGACGGTGACGGAGCTGCACCAGGCGCTCCGCGCCACACCGACGATGGCCAACCGGACGGTGGACGTGCTCTCGCGCATCTGGAACGCAGCGGAGGACCGGGAGCTGCTGCCGGAGGCCGGCAACCCGTGCCGACTGGTGGTGAAGAACCGCGAGCGCCCGCGCGAGCGGTTCCTGAGCGAGGCGGAGTTCCGCCGCCTCGGCCGGACGCTCGCCGAGCCGGAGACCTGCCGGGGCGTCTCGGTCCATGCCGTCGCCGCGATCCGGCTCCTGCTGCTCACCGGCTGCCGCAAGAACGAGATCCTCACCCTGCGCTGGGCCGACGTGGACCTTGAGGCGGGCGAGCTGAAGCTCGCGGACTCCAAGACCGGCGCGCGTGTGGTGCCGCTGTCGCCGGAGGCGGCGGGCGTGCTCGCCGGCCTCCCGCGCGTCGCGGGCAACCCGCATGTCATCGCGGGGAAGGTGAAGGGGGCGCACCTGCAGAACCTCGACGAACCCTGGAAGCTCATCCGCGGCCGCGCCGGGCTCGAGGACGTGCGCCTCCACGACTGCCGACACTCGTTCGCGTCCCGGGCGCTGGCGCTCGGCGAGAGCCTGCCGATGATCGGCCGGCTGCTCGGTCACGCCCGGGTGGAGACCACCGCGCGGTACGCGCACCTGGCGCGGGACTCGGTGCGCCGGTCCGCGGAGTGCATCTCCGGGAGCATCGCCGACGATATCCTCGGGCACGGCTGGCGCGGCGCGGGAGACGAAGCCGCGGTGGCGCCGGCGTCCTGACCCGGCGCACCGGGGCCGGCGTCAGTCGCGGGCGTCGGGCCCTGCGATGCCGGAGAGTTCGACCGGGGGCCGGTCGGGGAACCGGGCGACCAGCGAGAGGCTGCCGCCCATCGCCTCCACCGTCCGGCGCAGCGTCGACAGCAGCAGGTCGCTGCGCCGCTCCAGCCGCGAGATGGCGTCCTGGCTGATGCCGAGCTCACGTGCGACGCTGGCCTGGGTGAGCTGGCGGGCCTTGCGCAGCTCGCGCAACGTCATCTCCTCCGCGATCAGCTCCGCCGCCCGCTCCTCGATCTTGCGCCGCCGCTCAGCGTCCAGCCCGGCGATCACGTCTTCGACGTTCAAACCCATCATGATCCTCCTTCATCGGCGAGCCGGGCGAGATGCCGGTCGAAGCGCTCGTCGGCCCGGCGGATGAGCGCGCGGTAGAACCGACGCTCGCCACTGCCGGCCTTGTCGCCCGCGACCAGTAGCACGGCGCGGCGGACGGGATCGAACGCGAAGGCGACCCGCCACTGCCCGCCCGCCGCTGCGAACCGAAGCTCCTTCATGTTCGCATGCCGCGACCCGTTGAGCGTGTCCACCTGCGGCCGCCCGAGTTGCGGACCGAACTGCTGCAACAGACGCGTCACGGTCAGGATCGTGTCCTGCACATCCTGCTGTAGCGCGAAGAACTCCGGTTCGAACTCGTCGGCAATCTCGACCGTCCAGCGCACGCCCGCAGCATGCTGCCGCGCAAACATGAAGTCAACGACATGGCGTGTCCATTCCCCCGGCCGGGCCATCACCGCACGGAACGGGTCACCGACGCCGCGTGGATGCGCTGGACACCCGCACCTCTGTGCCTGCCGCTCAGCCCGCAATCGCCGCGACGGGCTGCCAGCCTTCAGTTCAAGTCTACAATTGTGGTTTCGTGAACTCGTCGAATCGATCGGCGATGCTCCAGTCCGGCTCGCGGAGCTGCTCCACTGTCCATTACTGCACGCTTGTAACCGCACTCCCGGGAGCCAGGACATGGAACGGAAACCAGCAGCAACTGGCGGCCAGGAGGCCGACGAGAAGCGAAAACGGCGAATGGGATCGGATCGAGACCGTTGCGGCCCAGCGGGGCATCGCGGCAGGTGAACTGGTGCGCGCAACCGCCATCGCGGCCACCGCAGACGGGCCCGCATTGACCGGTTCCAGTGCTCAGCTGGTTGCGCAGATCGAGCAAATCTTCCGTTACACGCATATCCTGGCGACGGAAATGCGCGGCCGGATGCTCACGGAAGGCCGCGATGCAGAGATGGAGGAGCTGATCCGCTCCGCCCGTACGCTGCAGGGCAAGCTGCGGAAGCGTTCGGCCGACTGACCCACGCTGGACGCGCCGGTGCGGGTTTTCGCCGAATCCGGGCCGACAACGAGGGGAAACCGGGCGCGCGGAGGGGGCCGGATGCCCTGCAGGCCCCCGCTCGACTGCCCCGTTAGGCTGTGGAAAACTTCCCAGGCTGCGGCCGGACTGGCCGCCTCCGGCGGAGAATCAGCCAGCGATGGCACGCGGCAGGCGCCGGGCAGCGAGTCTGGAGCCCGTGGGAATCGGCGCGCTCGCCTTCCGCTTTTTCTTCGAAATGGGGGCTTGACAGCCATGATATCAGGCTGCCTGCTGGTAGTACAACGGTGGCAAAATCGTAGTACTGGGCGTAGTACAGGGGATTGCCCGGGGAGCGAAACATAGGGAAATCAAGACGTTCGGGCGTAGTACACTCGTCCCAACAATAATCAGGCACCTCAAGGCGCCGTAAGGCGCCCGAAGTGCCCGCCATGGCACGCAAAAGGCGCGCATGCGCGCGCCCGCAGTTTGCTGCGTGGGGTGTGTGACCAAGCCGCTTCCGCAGGAAGTGGGAATGACCCTGTGCGCAGCACTCCGTTGCCGGGACTGGTCGCTGCTGCCGGCAGGGTTCGGAGCCGTCGCGGCGCTTGAGCGATCCGACCGGGCGCGGTCGGCGTCTCCGTGCTGTCGGCAGAGGTAACAGAACGGCGGTGCGAAGCAAAGCCGAGCCGGTTGTGGGCTCGTCGGCACTGCGCCATCTCGAGCCAGTCGTTCTCGTGGAAACTGCCATCGCGGATGAGGCGGGGCCGTGCGTGCGACAAAAAAGGTGAGGAAGCAGCGACAAACGGGATGAGACGGTGATCGCCGGATTGCGCGCTTCGTCCAACACGGTCAGCATGCGCCTCAGCTTCGGCATCGCCGCGGCGCGGAAACGAGGCCGAACGCCGGGTCGACCGCCACTCGACCCGGAAACGGTTTCGGCAGCGCAGAAACTCATCGATGCAGGCCGATCGCCTACGAGAGCGGCAAAACAGCTTGGAATTGGCAGGGCAACGGCTTACAGAATCGCCGCCGCGATGCGCGACGGACATTTTTCGCCCTTAGAGTAATCCTACGAACAAACCTTCCGATGACGTCAGTTACTCTCTTCTCAGCTCTGCCTTCGTATTCTGTCAAATGTCCGAAGGGGAGCTGGTGTGAGGGGCACGGGTCAGGGCTTCCTTCGAGTCCTTGACGTGATCGGGTCAGAGTCCGGCAATCGAACGCAATCCGGTTCGGTAGTTGGGAAACGCCAGCTCTACTCCTAGTTGTCGCTTGATCAGGTCGTTGCGCACACGGCGGTTATCAGTCCAGAAGGATCTGGCTGCGGGAGACAATTCGGCCTCTGCAAACGGGATTTCCGGTGGTGGCGTGATGCTACATAAGGTGCATGCGTAGGCCACTACGTCGGACGATGCCGCCGGTTCGTCGTCGCACACGTTGTAAACGGCACCGGCTTGTGGGCGGGCGATTGAGGCCGCAAGTACGTTCGCAATATCGTCGACGTGAATGCGGGAAAACAAGTGCCCGGGTTTTCGAATGCGCTGCGCGGTACCTTGGCGTACGCGTTCCAGTGCAGATCGTCCCGGCCCGTAGATTCCGGCCAGGCGGAACACTTGCACTGCGACGCCATGCCGAGCGCCCCACCCGAGCCACGCGTCCTCAGCTGTCACCCGGTTCTTGGCGCGGTCGCTGGTGGGGCGAAGTGGTGAGGTTTCGTCCACCCATGCTCCACCCTGGTCTCCGTACACACCCGTTGTCGACAAGTAGGCCACCCACTTGATGGAGTTCGGGTCCGCCATGTTGTGCCGCAGCCAGCGCAGGACAGGATCTCCATTCGCGTCAGGAGGAACGGACAACAGCACGTGAGAGGCGCCGTCGAAAGCGTCCGAAGGACTCATCGACCCTTCACCGTCGAACACAGCAGATTCAATCCCGAGTTTCCGGAGCAATGCGCACTGCCTGGCCCGTCTGCAGGTACCGCCGATGCGCCACAGCGGACCGCCGAGGCGGCTCGCCAAGGCTCTCGCGCTGTAGCCGAAGCCAAAGCAGAACAACTTTCGTGCGCTCGCCATGTCGATCACGCCGGTTCAAAGCTGATGCGAAGGTGGGTCCCCGTGGCGCGGGCAATGCGTTCCAGCGTACGGGTGGACGGATGAATCCGGCCGCTTTCCAGACGGG
>JAGWAT010000003.1:114235-138735 GCA_021296265.1 Alphaproteobacteria bacterium
TAGATCGCCCGCGAAATGCCACTGCGGCCCCTGATACGCATTTCCCAAAGCGGGCCGTTGAGGTGCCGGATGTGCGGGGCCCCCATGCGGTCAAGGCCGACTGCGGAGATGAGGCCACAGATGTGCGCAAAACGCGCCCGCATGGCGGCGGGCAGGGCTCGCAGTTCCTGGTCGACGGCGTCATTCAGGGTTTCGACGATCCACGGCGTGATGAGAGCTTATAGCATGTGTGCTATAGGCAGGCTGGTGTTCATCGCGATGGTTCAGCGGTTGCCCCCTGCGTGGAGCGTGAGACAGAACTTACATTGTGCCTCAAAGTGCTGCGGCCGAGACTGACCCGCATCAGGGACGGATTTACATCCTTACGCCGGTGCATCGACTGCGTTGTCGGCAGAGGATCGGTGTAGTTTTGGCGAAATTCGTCGAATTGGCACGGTGTCAAATTATCGTACAAACGTAGGAAATTACTCAACATAGTACGGGTGTCTGTTGCCATCGCACCGCCAGGTGCGAATCTGGCCGTTGCGATCTGCAAGCCCGGAGGGGATGGATGACCAACCGACCAGCGGAGCAGGCCCCGCTAGCGGAACTTCATCGGGTATCTGGCCAGATTCCGTTGTGAAATCAGGTGGTAGCGTTTAATCGCCCTGGACGTCGACTGGAAACACTCCGGCGGGGTCGACGCCGAGCAGTTCGAAGGCCCGTTGCTGGGTGGGCGTGGGATCGGCGGTGACGTTGAAGAGGTGATCGGGGTTGCCGGCGAGGGCGATCCGGTTGAGGGTGAGCGAGGCGAGGTGATCGAGCAGGGTGCGCAGGCTGTGCACCGGCGTGCCGTCGGCGGTGGTGCGGGTGGCGGCCTTCTGTTTGGCGCCGGGTGAGACGCCGGCCGGCTGCACGGGGGAGGCGCGCCGGGCGCGGGCGCTCTCGGGGTCGTCGTCCTCGAACAGCAACGGGGCGAGGCGTCGGCGAAGGTGCCACTCGACGTGGCAGGCGAGCGCGCAGAGGAACACGTGTGCGCGGACGTGGTCGGCGCTGTACACGTAGATGGGCCGCACCTCGAGCCGGGTCGTCTTGAGGTTGCGGAAGGCGCGCTCGATGCGGGCGAGCGCCTTGTAGGCGTCGACGGCCTCGTCGGCGGCGATGGCGTCGGCGGGGAGGCTGGCAGCAGCGTGCGGAGGTCCGCGGTCCTGAGCGCGGAGATCCAGTCGAGCCCGGCCGGCTCCACGGCCATGCGGATGCGCGCGGTGGTGAGCATGCCGCGGTCGCCGACCAGGGCGATCCGCTCGATGCCGAAGCGGGTCCGGACCTTCCGGACCTGGTCCGCCCGGTGTTGCCGGCGAACACCTCGACCGCCACCGGGCAGCCGTCGCGCGAGCAGAGCAGCCCGAAGACGATCTGCTGCCGGCCCTTCTTGCCATCGCGGTTGTGGCCGAAGGCGGCCAACGGGCAGCACCGCCCCTCGACGAAGCTGGACGTCGTGTCGTACAGCACCAGGGTGCCGTCCCTGAGGTGCCGGTTGGCCAGGCTCTGCTCGATCCAGGGCTGGCGCGCCAGCAGCCAGTCGAGCATCGCCAGCATCTCGTTGCCGGTGACCTCGCCGAGGCCCAGGACCGCGCCGAGGGTGGAGGCGGTGGTCTCCGGCGTGAGCTGCCGGGCGGTGGCGAGCTTGGATTCCAGCGCCAGCACCCGGGCCACGATGGCGGCCAGCGCGAGACCCCGCTCGCGGCTGCGGAGCCGGTGCAGGATGCGGGGCAGCCCCAGCTGCCGGCAGGTGCCGAGCACCGCGCAGACATGACCATGCGCCAGGCTGCGCCGCACGGCGAACGCCTCGTCCGGGCATTCGAAGGCGACGCCCCCCTTGACCACCCGGCGGATGCCCTCGATCAGCCCGGGCGGCAAGTGGGTGAGGTTGGCGAGGGTCTTCCGGCGGATGCGCTTGCCTTCGCGCCAGGCCTTGCCGAGCAGGATCCTTGGCCAGGCGGCGGCGGCGTCCCAGCCAGCCTAAGAAGCGCTCGACCACCCATCGCCGGGGCAGCACCGCAAACCCTTGTTGGCCATTGGGTTTCAGCACGATCTCAAGGTCCGGAACGGCTGGCAGCGCGGCCAGCGCCAGTTGCGGTCCGCCATAGCCGCCGTCCGCCCAGACCTTGACCAGGCTGGGCATGGCCTGCTGGAGTTCCGCGATGACCGCCGGCGCGCCGCACGAACCGGGCACGATGTGAAGCTGACTCCGGCGCAGTTCGTGCGGCCGTATGCCAAGTCAAACATGAACGACGCGGCCGATGCAGAGGCGATCTCCGAGGCGGTGCAGCGGCCGGGGATGCGGTTCGCGGCGCGCAAGGAGGTGGACGTGCAAGCGATGCTGGCGCTGCACCGGACACGGCGCCTGCTGATCAAGCAGCGTACCCAGATGCTCAACTCGCTCCGCGGGCAGTGTGTAAAGTTCGGCGTGGTGGCACTGCAGACCCGGACCTGGCGCGCACCGCGCTCGGGGTGCCGGTGGAGATGCTGGAGACGCTCCGGGACCGGATCGCCAAGCTTCCAGCAGCGTCTCCGGCAATTGTTCCTGCGAGCCCAACGGCGCCGCTCCCAGAAGGATCGGACCGCGTGGACTCGACTGGACCGACTGATCCACCTTCACGGGCCCCGCCCGCATATCCGTTACCCGTGGCCGGGACAGCGGCTTTCCGTCCGCATCTGAGGGAGGAGCCGTATGCGCTAGCGCGCCCGTACGGATCTGTGCGGGGGAGACCGGGGCAACCCGGTTCCCTACGGCGATTAAGGCCACCCGAAAGGCTGCGACGGCATCGGTGCACCGTTTCCGTCTGATGACCAGTCCCAGAGCCCCGTAACGCACCGGTACGCTCGATGGCCGGCCCCGCACTTCGGTCCACATCACACCATGACTTTGAGGCCACGACGCAGATCATTGACCGTGCGGAGGTCTCTATACCGCTCCGACGTGCCAAGTGGTGGCGCCCAGTGCCACGCCGGCATTCCGATGCAAGGCGCCGGCGACCGCGGCCAGCAGGCCGTCGGCCCCGGCCCTGGCGAGCAGCGTGACCCCGGCCGGCCGGCCATCGCGGCGGGGAGCCGTCGGCACCGCGATGCCGCAAAGGTCCAACAGGTTCGCGAAACTCGTGTAGGTACCGAGCCGCACGTTGGGCCGGAAGGGATCCGCTTCAAGCTCCGAGCGGGTGTAGATGGTCGGAACAGTCGGCACGCAGAGCATGTCGAGCCCCGCGAACTGCAGTGAGATTGCACGCCGCAAGTCGGCCAGGCGGTAGAACCCCCTGAACGCATCGACCGCGGACATCTCGCGGGCGGCGGCGATCACCTCTCTTGTCACCGGATGGAGCGCCAATGGTGTGCGCCCGAGCAGCGCCTCCACCACAGCAAAGCGCTCCGCGATCCAGGGGCCGCCATAGAGCAGCTGGCCGACCTCGTAGAACGGTAGGAAGTCAAGCTCGACGAGGTCGCCGCCGAGCGCAGCCACGGACTCCAGCGCCGATGCATACGCAGCCGCCTGCACGGCGTCGCCGAAGAACCGCCGACTGGCTGCACTCGGGATGCCGACCTTGAAGGCCGCCGGAAGCGGGCAGGGAACTGCCCCGGCGGACGGCTTCGACCAGGGATCGTCGGCGTCGAAACCGACCATGACCTCGAACACTGCCCACGCGTCCGCGGTGGTGAGTGCGAAGATCGAAACGGTCTCAACGGTGCGGCAGGCCGGCACCACCCCCTTGGCGGACAGGCTGCCAAGGCTGGGCTTCAGCCCGATCACATTGTTGAAGGCCGCCGGCACGCGGCCGGACCCGGCGGTGTCGGTGCCGAGCGCAAGGCTCACTAGGCCGCGCGAAACCGCCACCGCGGAGCCCGAGCTGGATCCGCCCGGGATGAGGCGCGCATCCACGGCGTTCCGCGGGATTGCGTACGGGGTCCGCATCCCGGTGAGGCCGGTGGCGAACTGGTCGAGGTTGGTTTTCCCGATCGGAACCGCGCCCGCCTCGCGCAGGCGCCGGACGACGTACGCGTCGGCGTCGGCCCGATAGGCGAAAGCGGGACATGCCACCGTGGTCGGCATCCCCTCAACATCGATGTTGTCCTTGACCGCAACCGGAATGCCCCATAGCGGCCGCGCATTCGGATCAAATCCTGGCAGCGCCGCCGCACTTGCCTCCGCTTGCGCCTCATCGATCAGGTGCAGGAAGATCCCGGGGTCGTTGACCGCGTGGATCCGGCGATACACTTCGGCCACGAGGCGCTGCGGCGACAGGCCGTCACGGTAGGCGCGATGCAGGCTTGCGACGGTGAAAGGAAGGTTCGCGAGTTTGGCGTCGGTCGTCACCGGTCAGTTCTCGTCCGCGACGAACTGCACGGCACGCTCCCACTGGATCAGCACGACGCAGCCCTCGTCCGAAGCCACGGCGTGTGTGCTCCCAGCCGGATTGACGACGAGCGTACCCGCACCATACGTGCCCCGCTCGTCTCGCTGCGAGCCGGCCAGCACCAGGACCGTTTCCAACCCGCGGTGCCGGTGGCGCGGAACGCGCGCCCCGGGGGCATACCGCAGCAAGGCCACGACGGGATCGTCCGCACGAAGCCGATAGATCTCGATACCGTCCCGGAACGGCTGGAACGGCAGCCAGCGCCAACCACCGGCCAGCAGGTCCTGGATCGCGAACGGCGCGCTCATCGCAGGGCGCCGAGGATGGCTGCGGTGGGAGCGGTCCAGCCGATGATGGCGTCCTGCGCCGTGACCATTGCCAGCGTTGCAGCCCTGAACTCCGGGAAGTAGCTGGCAGTTGCATCCGTCGCCAGCAGGCAGGCGTAGCCTCGGTCGTTGGCCTCGCGCATCGTGGACTGGACGCAGACCTCGGTCGTGACCCCCGCCAGCACCAGCTGCCGCAGCCGGAGGTCCCGCAGCAGGTTGTCCAGCCCCGTCCGGCAGAAGGCCCCCTTCCCGGGCTTGTCGATCACGGGTTCTCCGGGTCGCGGCGCCAGTTCCGGCACAATCGCGCTACCGGGCTCGCCGGCGACGAGGATTCGCCCAAGCGGACCGCGGTCGCCGATGCGGAGGCGGGACCGGCCCCGTTCACGCTTGGCGGGCGGACAATCGGAGAGATCTGCCCGATGGCATTCGCGGGTGTGGATGACCGGACGGCCAAGTGCCCGGAACCCCGCTAGCAAGTACCGGACGGTCGGCACGATCGCGCGCAGCGGACGAGTGTCGTTGCCGAGGCTCGCGCCGAACCCGCCGGGCTCGAGAAAATCCCGCTGCATGTCGATGACGAGCAGCCCCAGGGTCGCCGGGTCGGTGGCGAAGGGGTACGGCGCGGCGGGGATGCGGAGCGTCATGCCCGGCCAGCCATGTGCCGGCCGATCACTCCAACGTTCGCGTCGGCCTGGCGGGTTGCATGCACGATCCGCCCTTCCGACATGACCAGAATACGGTCGGCGAGGTCCAGGACCTCGTCCAAGTCCTCGCTGACCAGCAGCACGGCCGCCCCGCCGTTGCGCACGGTCAGGATCCGTGCCCGAACCTCGGCCACTGCCGCCACGTCGAGGCCGAAGCACGGGTTTGCGACCACGAGAACCCGCACCGTACCGGTGAGTTCGCGGGCCAGCACCGCGCGCTGCACGTTGCCGCCGGAGAGCGACGCAATCGGGTGTTCGACGGAACCGGCGCGGATCCGGAAACGCGCGGCGAGATCACGAGCGTGGATCCGGAGCCTTGCGCGATCGAGCCAGAAGCGCCGGCGATCGTCCGCTCGCCGGTCGAACGTCCGAAACGCGAGGTTCTCGACGAGACTCATCCGTGCGGCGCAGGCGTTCCGCAGCGGTTCTTCGGGCAGGCATCGCACGCCGGCGGCCTGCATCGCGGCGCGCGAGGGAACGTAGGGACGCCCGTCAACCAGGATGGTGCCGGACTCCAGGCGCCGCTGACCGGTCAGGATTTCCATCAGCTCGGTCTGCCCGTTGCCGGCGACCCCGGCGACCCCGACGATCTCGCCGCCCCGGACGGACAGCGAATCGATCGCGATTACCTTCCGGCCCGTCCGGTCGGGCGCGCGCACTTCCCGGAGTTGGAGCGCGACCGGCCCGGCCGTGGTCCCGCGCGCGGTACCGGCGGGCGCCGGTCGTTCGCCGATCATCATCGCGGCCATCGTCGGCTGATCGAGATCCTGCACCCTGGCGGTGCCGACGTGCCGGCCCTGCCGGAGCACCGAGACGGTGTCCGCGAACGCGCTGACCTCGCGCAGCTTGTGGGTGATCATCAGAACGGTGAGCCGACCGGTCCGCACGAGCGCCCGCAGCGTCCCGAGGAGCTCGTCCGCCTCTTCCGGGGTCAGTACGGACGTGGGCTCGTCCAGGATCAGGATGCGCCGTCCGAGGTAGAGCTGCTTCAGGATCTCGAGTTTCTGCCGCTCGCCCGCGGCTAGACGCTGCGCCGGCACGTCCAGTGGCGCCGTAAAGGGCATCGCCTCGAGAAACCGGGCAAGCGCTGCCCGCTCGTTGCGCCAGTCAATCACGGCCGGCACGCGCGCCCGGCTGATCACCAGGTTCTCGGTCCCGGTTAGGGATGGCACCAGCGTGAAATGCTGGTAGACCATGCCGAGGCCGCGGGCGTGCGCGGCGCGGGGGTCCGGGATCTCGACCTCGCGGTGGCCGATCACGATCTGGCCCGCCGTCATCCGATGAAACCCCATCAGGCATTTCACCAGAGTCGACTTGCCGGCGCCGTTCTCGCCGAGCAACGCATGGACGGTCCCGGCCTCGACCCGAATCGAGACGTCGTCGAGGGCCAGGACGCCGCCAAAGCGCATCGAGATGCCGACCGCCTCAAGGCCGAGCGCGCCGGCGCCGGAGGGCGTCCTCCCGGTCACGGCAGTCCGGCAAGCAGGCGGCGGCTGTCGGTGACGGCTCCGAAGACGCCGCCTTGCATGGTCACCATCCGGAGCGCCGCTTCGTGGTTGCTCCGGTCGGTCGCCGCGCAGCAGTCCGCCACTAGCACGCACTCGAAGCCGCGGTCATTGGCCTCGCGCATCGTGGTGTGCACGCACACGTCGGTGGTGATGCCCGTCAGCACGAGGTTGCGGATGCCCCGCGTCCGCAGCAGAAGATCAAGGTCGGTGGCGTAGAAGCTGCCCTTGCCCGGCTTGTCAACGATGATCTCGTCCGGGAGAGGGGCGAGCTCGTCGATGATCTCCCAACCGGGCTCGTCCCGCACCAGGATCCGGCCGCAGGGGCCGGGATCGCCGATCCCGGCCCCGACCGCGCGCGAGCGCCAGCGCTTGTTCGCGGGCAGGTCCGAGAGATCCCGCCGGTGCCCTTCGCGGGTATGGACAATGGTGTAGTCCCTGGCGCGCATAGCGGCCAGAACGGCCTGCAGGGGGGCGATCGGCGCCCGGGTCAGCGACAGGTCGTAGCCCATCGTGTCGACGTAGCCGCCCGTGCCACAGAAGTCGGCCTGCATGTCGATCACGAGCAGCGCCGTGCTGTCCGGGGCCAGCGCCCCGTCGAACGGCCACGGGTACGGGTCCGCCGCGATCGTCGTCATGCCGCACCGGCCAGTTTCTCGCCGTAGCGGCGGGCCGGCGCCGGGAACCCGCAGGAGGTGCCGTCGGTGATCCGGACACTGTCCTCCCATGGCAGGCGGTACGTGCCGTTGACGAGATCGTGCATGAATGTGTACGGGCAGTCGCCAGCCCCGCCCCGGACGGCGGTGTAGCCGCGGTGGGCGAGTTGGTAGATGTTGTTCTCGACGCCCCAGCCGGTCCGCGCTTCCCGCACCAGGTCCGGCCGAACCTCGGCAGTGATGATCTCGTCGGCCCGGCCACTCGTTCCATGGGCGAGGATCGTCCCATCGAAGTTCACGACCATGCCCTCGCCCATGGAGTCAAAGGTCCCGTCGGACCCCGCCAGGCACACGTTCGCCGTGACCATCAGGTTGCAGAAGGCGTTGGCCTGATTGGTGAAGCGCCAGGACTCGCGGATCGGCGCCGTGTAACCGGCCGTGCGGAGCATGATTTCCGCCCCCCTGTAGGCGCACTCCCGGGCCATCTCGGGGAACATGCCGTCGTGGCAGATGATGAGCGCGAGCCGGCATCCGTTCGGGCCGTCGATCACCGGGATCCTGCCGGCCCCGGGCTCCCAGGGCTCCACCGGCACCCACGGGTGAAACTTCCGGTAATGCAGCCTGAGCCCGCCCCGGTCGTCGATCACGACCCCCGCGTTCCAGGGATTGCCGTCCGGATTCCGTTCCATCAGGGAGAAGCAGCCCCAGATCCGGTGCTCGGCGCAGGCTTCCCGAAACCGCCCCACCTCCGGTCCGTCGAGCGTGCACATGAGCCCGTCGTCGGTGTTCATCGAGAGGCCGTGCAGCGCGTATTCCGGGAACACCACGAGGTCCATGGCCGGCAGGCTCCGTCGCGCCTTCCCGACCAGATGGACGATGCGGCAAGTCTGGCGCGCGAGTTGCGCCGGCGTCTCCACCACCGGCAGCTGCTGCTGCACGAGTCCGATTACCACGCCGTGCGGCGACCGGTTCAATCCGCCCAGTCCGTTCATCGCGAGTCTCCTATCTGCTGATGCTGAGTTCGCCGGGGGCGCCGGCCAGCGCGCGCGCCGGCGAACTGGTCGCGACCAGCAGGCCGAGGGTCAGCACGTACGGCGCCGCGTAGAAAAGGTGGTAGCCCTGGGTCAACCCGACCGCCTGCAGCGCGGGGCCAAGGGCGCCGGCACCGCCGAACAGCAGCGCCGCCCCCAGGCAGCGGAGGGGGTGCCAGCGCGCGAAGATCACCAGCGCCACGGCCATTAGGCCCTGGCCGGACGCGATTCCCTCGTTCCAACTGCCGGGGTAGTACAGGGACAGATAGGCGCCGCCGACGCCGGCCAACGCCCCGCCCGCCGCTGTCGCCAGCAGGCGGACCGTGTGGAGCCGCGCCCCCATGGCGCGGGCCGCGTCGCTGCTGTCCCCCACCACCCGGATCGTGAGACCGACCCGCGTCGCCCGAAACATCCAGGCGAGCGCCACGGCCAGCCCGCAGCCCATCAGGAACAGGACGTTGACATTCAGCGCCGCGCGGACCCGTGGGCTTTCGCTCCACCAGCCGAACGGGATGGCCGGCAGGTCCGGCGCGACCGGCTGGATGAAGGGCTTGCCCAAGAAGAAGGCGAGGCCGATCCCCAGCAGCATCAGGGCGATGCCGGTGGCGATATCGTTGACCCTGGGCAGCCTGCAGAGGATGCCGTGGAGCGCGCCGAACAGGGCACCGGCCAGCGCTGCGGCACCGACGCCGAGCCACGGCGATCCTGACTCGCAGGCTGCCCCGTAGCCGGTCATCGCGCCGAGCACCAGCGTTCCCTCGAGACCGAGATTGACGCGCCCGGCACGCTCGGTGAGGCATTCGCCGAGACTGACGAAGAGGAACGGCGTCGACACCCGGATCGCCCCGCCGAGAATCGCGAGGGGCACGCCCCAGAGTCCGAGGTCCGGCTCGGCAGGCATCATTGTCGGCCGGGCGCACGGAACCAGGCCAGGCGTCCGTGCAGGGCCTCGCCGGCGAGCAGCGCGACGAACACCATCCCCTGAAGCACCAGCACCGTGGCATCCGGGAGGTCCATGCGTCGCTGCACCAACCCGCTGGCGGCCTCGAAGCCCGCGAGCAGCGTGGCGACCGGAAGGATCGCGAGCATGTGGTGGCGCGCGAGGAATGCAATCAGGATCCCGGTGTAGCCGTAGCCGGCCGCAAGGGATGCGTTGGCCGCGCCGTGCACCGCCGCCACCTCGATCATGCCGGCGATCCCGGCGCAGGCGCCGCCAAGCACGGAGAAGCCGACCATCAGGCGCCCCACGGGGAGGCCCTGCACCTGCGCCGCGCGCACGTTGCCTCCCACGATTCGCGCGGCGAAACCCCAGGTCGTCCGCTCGAGCAGGACCCAGCACAGCACGCACGCGGCGATCCCGATCGCTAGTCCCCAATGGACGTCGAGACCCGGGATCGTGCCAATCCGGAACCCGTCGGAGAGCGGTGCGGTCGACGGCTTGTTGAGGCTCGCGGCGTCGCGGAACGGTCCCTCGACAAGGTGGTTCATCAGGGCAATCGCGACGTACGCCATGAGCAGGCTGGCGATGGTTTCGTTGACGCCGCGGAGATGCCGCAGAAAGCCGATGGTGCCGATCCAGGTCCCGCCAGCCAGGGCGGCGACGGCCACCATGCCGCCGATCCCGAGTACCCCGGGCAGCGCCGGGTACAGCATCGCGAAGATGCCGGCGGCCACGCCGCCAAGCACGATAGCCCCCTCGCCACCGATCATGATCATGCCGAGACGGGCCGGCAACGCCGTGCACAGGGCCGCGAGCAATAGGGGAGCCGTGCGCGCCAGCGTGTTCTCCCAAGCGAACGTGCTCCCGTATGCGGCCTGGTAGACCAGCCCGTAGAACTCGGCCGGCGATCGGCCGACGATGCCCAGGAACAACGCGAACGCAAGCAGGCCGGCAACCAGCGCGCCGAGCGGCACGATGACGGCCTCGCCGTGGCGGCGCGCGGCTGCCAGACTTCGGTCGAACGCGGCGTCCGGTGTCCCGGGCACCGCCGCCGCCGTCACGGCCCCGCCCCTCCGGCCAGCGCAAGGGGGCGCCGCGCCCTGCCTGCCATGCACGTCAGGACGTCGAGCCGATTACTCCCTCGACCAGGTAGTCCATGCGTTCGAGGGCCACGTCCGTCTCCGCGAAGCTCTGGCCATCGGCGGCGACCACGTTGCCCCGGTTGTCCTTCAGAGGGCCGCGAATGACGGCAAAGCCGCCCTGCATGATTTCCGCCCTGGCGACCTCGAAGTGGTTGCGGGCAGTCTCGGACACGGCCGGGCCGAGCGGGCTCATCTTGATGAAGCCCTCCGCGAGCCCGCCGCGCACGAAGTTGTCGATCGTGCCACCGGCCAGGGTGGCTGCAACCATGTCCTGGTAGACCTTCGCCCAGTTCCACTCGGCGCCCGTGAGGTACTGCGCAGGGGCGAGAGGAGCCTGGTTGGCGTGGTAGCCGCAGAGCCAGGCCCCGCGCCCGGCGGCCGTCTCCATGACGACCTTCGGGCCGTCAACGTGGCAGGTCACCACGTCGGCACCCTGGTCGATCAGCGCGTTAGTGGCCTCGGCCTCCTTGACCGGCATCGACCACTCGCCCGTGAAGATCACCTGGCAGGTGATCGACGAATCCACGGAGCGGGCGCCCAGCAGGAAAGAGTTGACGTTGAGCAGCACCTGCGGAATGGGCTTGGCGGCAACGAAGCCGATCTTCCCGGAGGTTGTGGCGTGCCCGGCGACGATCCCGTTCAGGTACTGCCCCATGCCGATGTAGCCGAAGTAGGAACCCACGTTGGTGGGGTGCTGGCCGGCCGTCCAGAGCCCCCCGCAGTGCTGGAATCGAAGGTCCGGATATCCCGGCGCCAGGGCCAGGATGTGCGGGTCGAAGTAGCCGAACGAGGTCGGGAACAGGAGCGTCACGCCGTCGAAGTTGATCATGCTCTCCATGCTCTTCTGCACGTCGACGGTTTCGGAAACGTTCTCCTCCTCGACCAGCGTCACGCCCTCGATCGACCGGAGCGCCGCGGCGCCCTCGGCGTGGGCCTGGTTGTAGCCGTAGTCGTCCTTCGGACCGACATAGATGAAGCCCACCGTGAGCGAGGCGGCTCGCCCGACCTGCCACGGCATCAGGGTCCCCGCCGTTGCGACGGCAGCCATTCCGGCGGTTGCCTTCAGGACGTCGCGCCGGCTCCGATTGCGCTTGCGGTACATCGCACTCTCCATGGGTTGGCATCCCGATCCGGGCCGGGTCGGCACCGGTGATCGGGACCGTGTGGCGCATGCTGTCAGGCAACCCGGGAGGAAGACTGGCGCCTGAACAGCGTGCACCGGTGTGCGCAAACGATAGGAACGAGGAATCGCAACTGTCTACTGCTATCTTTGTCCATCTATGATGCAAAAAATGCAGCAGATCTCGGGAGCCCCGGATGCGTTACCTGACCTCGGTCCGCTACATCGATGCGGTGGCCCGGATCGGCTCGATCCGCGGCGCCGCGGCCACCCTCGCCATCACTTCCACGGCACTCAACCGGCGCATCCTGGCGATCGAGGAGGAGTTGGGCGTCCCGATCTTCGAGCGCCTGCCGCGCGGCGTCCGGCTCAACAGCGCCGGTGAGCTCCTGATCCACTACATCCGCCACCAGCTCTCCGACCTGGAGCGCGTGAAGTCCCAGATCGCCGACCTGTCGGGGGTCCGGCGCGGGCATGTCGCGATCGCGTGCAGTCAGGCACTGTTGCCGTACTTTCTGCCCCGGCAGATCGCGGCCTACCGGTCCGAGCATCCGCAGGTGACGTTTGGCGTGCACCTGCGGGATCGGGCGGACGCGGAGGTCGCCCTGGTCGACCACGCGGCCGACCTCGCGATCGTGTTCGAACCCGTGCGACTGGCGGACGTCCACACGCTGCTCCGCGCGCCGCAACCGGTCTGCGCAGTGGTCGGGGAGCGCCACCGCCTCGCGGACCGCGCGATGCTGCGGCTTGGCGAATGCCTATCCCATCCGATCGCGCTCCCGACCCAGCACTACGGGGTCCGGCACTTGCTGGAGGTCGCAGTGCAGGGGACCGCGCTCCGTCTGGAGCCCGCCATCGAATCGGACAGCTTCGAATTCCTCCGGCACTGCGTCCTGGCGGAATCCATGCTCACGTTCCAGATCCCGATCGGCCTGCCGGAGGACGATGACCTCGGCCGCGCGCGCCGGATCCCGCTTGATCCCCGAGACGTGCCGGCGGGCGTCCTCTACATGGGGCAACTCAAGGGGCGCGTGCTCCCGGTCGCGGCGGCGCGCTTTGCTGGCCAGTTGTCCTCGGCCCTGGCCAGCCGTTACGAGGTCTCGTAGCGATCAGGAAGACAGCGGACCGCACGCATCGTGGCGGCCGGGTTTCCATCCAGACGGCGCTGGCTGTCCCTGGTCCCGATACCGCTCCGCCCACTGAATTCGGGGATGTCACGCCGCCCGCGGTGCTACCCCGCGCAGGCGGGGGAACCGCCGTGCAGGCGGGCAGCGTTGCCGGGGTCGAGCGCGTCTCGGCGGGCCTGTGGCGGGTCCGGGTGCAGCCGAAGAACTGGAAGGACGTGACGGTGACGCTCGCGCTGCCGGACGCCGAGGCGCTGGCCGCGAACGGCGAGGCGGTACCGTCGAGCGGGCTGGATGCGGAACTGGGCTACGGCATGGGGCTGTCCGGCGACGCCTTCACCGCGACGCCCCATGTCGGGTTCGGGCTGTCGGACAAGGCGCGCAGGTAGACGCGGAGGGCGCGTCGCTCCGTGGTGCAAGGTGTGCGCTGCGAGAAATCGTTCCGTCAGCCCGTGACGGGCGCGATATCGGCATCGGGCGAACAGGCGGCGGTCAGGCGGTAAGCGTTCCGTCACGGCCTGACGGAACGCTTACAGACGCCACGACCGCATCGGTCGCGGGGCGGCATTCGTTCTCACGCATGGGCAGGAGCTTGATCGAAGCCGGTTGCGTGCCGATTACGGTTGAGCGGATAGAAATTCTAAGTGATTGATAATTTGATCATCACGAATCTGTCGCGACAGAACTCCCGCGCAGGCGCCGGAGTATTTCTTCCAGTTGGGCGCTACGCTGGTAGCGGATACGGACTTCTCCGCGGCCTCCCCTGGCGCGGACTGCCACCTCCATCCCCAGCGCATCCTGGAGTTCGCGCTCGAGTTCCTCAAGATTCGGATCTCGCTCGGATGTTGTCGTGCCGTGACGGCGGCGGCGCACGAGCCGCTCGGCAGCCCGGGCATTCAGGCCGCGGCGCACGATCACGCGGGCCAGTTGCAACGCGTCGGTGCATCCGACAAGCGGACGGGCCGAGCCGGCACTCAGTTCACCGGTACGTACCATCTTCTGGACCGCCTCGGGCAACGACAGTAGCCGGACGGCATTGGCCACGTAGCTCCGGCTGCGGCTCACCGTCTCGGCCGCCTGCGCCTGCGTGAAGCCAAACTCGTTCATCAGGCGGCGCAGACCGCCGGCCTCCTCGATAGCGTTGAGGTCGGCCCGCTCCATGTTCTCGATCAGGGCCAGACCCGCGGCTTCTTCGTCGCTGGCCGCCCGGACCCGTGCCGGGATCCGGTGCAGGCCGGCCTGCTGGGCCGCCCGCCACCGTCGCTCCCCGGCCAGGATCTGGTAGCGGCCAGCCTGGTCAGGGTCGGGGCGGGCCAGGATCGGTTGCAGCATGCCCGATTGCCGGATCGAACCCGCCAAGGTCGCAAGATCATCGGGATCGAAATCAGCGCGTGGCTGGAACGGGTTCGGGGTCAGTTCGGCGATGTCCAGCGTGCCCTCGGGTGCGCCCGGCGGTGGCGCTGCCCCGCTGGGGGTCGGGGTCTCGAAAACTACGCCCGGGGCGGCCCGCTCCCTGACCAGGGATTCGAGCCCGCGCGAGAGACCTCGGCGCATTCGCGTCTTGCCGGGTTTCTTCTTGGTCACGACCGTATCCGATACGCCTCGTGCGTCAGCAGCTCTCGGGCGAGCGCCACGTAGGCCTGCGACGCCGGTGAGTTCCGATCGTACAGGAGTACCGGTTCCCCGGCCGATGGTGCTTCGGCCACCCTGACGCTCCTCGGGATCTCGGTCTTGAACACCTTGGACCGGAAATGCTCTCGCACATCGCGTTCCACGTCGCGCGCAAGATTGGTGCGCGAATCGACCATGGTCAGTAACACGCCGTCGAGCGCGAGGTTCCGGTTGGGGCCGGCCCGTGTCATCTCGATGGTTTCCATGACCTGTGTGAGCCCCTCCATCGGCAGGAACTCGCATTGGAGCGGAATGATGACACCGTCGGCCACCGCGAGCGCACCCAGCGTCAGCCAGCCGAACGACGGCGGGCAGTCGAAGAAGAGGTCCGTGTGCGTGATGCGAAACGCGGTCACCGCGGCACCTAGATGCCGCGCGTCCACCTGCGGGCGACCTTCGTCGATCCGGGCCAGCGCCGATGTGGCGGGAACTAGGTCGAGACCCTCGACCAGCGTCGTCCGGATCGTCGCGGCGGGCGGCGTCCGGCCCTCTAGGAGTTCGGTCACGCCGGGCCGCCGGTCTCCCAGCGCAACTCCGAGGCTGGTCGACGCATTGCCCTGAGGATCCATGTCGATCAGCAGCGCCTTGCGCCCCGCCGCCGCGAACGCCGTGGCCAGACTGACGGCCGTGGTGGTTTTGCCCACCCCGCCCTTCTGGTTCGCGATGGCGACCACCCGTCCGTGGCCAGAAACCCGGCCCGGCGCGTGGCTCACCGGGTGGATCGGATGCGGATCAGCAGGTGAAACGCCCCGTCGCCGCCATGGCGTTTCGGTGCCGGCTCGCAGCCCAGCACGACCGCGCGCAGGGCCGGGGAACGGACGATCTCGGGCAGGGCCTCCCGAAGCGCGCCGGTGGGACCGGCCTCGCCGAGCTTCCGCCCGGTGACCACCCGCACGCAACGGTGGCCGGAGGCCTGAGCGTCCAGCACGAACTCCCGCACCGCCACCCAGGCCTGCGACACGCGATAACCGTGCAGATCAAGCGTCCGGGTCGGCGCAATCCGGCCCCGGCGGAGCTTCTGCCGGGTCGACCGATCGATCCCGTTATGCGGCCGCGTCGACGGCACCGGGCGCCGGACCCGGTTGGGGTCTGTCGGGGATGGAACCGGATCGACGGGAGCCCCAACCCGTGGCGGGAGCACCCGCGGTCGCCGCAGGCTGGCCTCAAACTCGGCGATCTCCTGCGGAGTTGCAGTGGACGACGTGCGGCGGCGGGTCATGTCGCTGAGCTCGGGGCACGATCAGGCGTTCGCGCGGTGACCAGTACGTGGAGAGAACGCGGGCCGTGCGCACCAAGCTCGATGCGCTGCTCGATGTCGCCGGTGCGGGACGGTCCGGTAATCAGGCAGACCGTCCGCGGCATCGCCGGGCCGGACGCGGCCGAGAAAGCCGCCTCGAGATCAGCGCACACCGCCTCCTCAGCCACTACCGCAATTGCGTGGTCGGGCAGGAAATGGTTTGTCGTTGGGTTGTCGCCGGACGAAGCGTGGACGAGGCTCCCCGTCTCGGAGATTCCCAGGGCCGCCGGCATGACGGCCGCCGCATCGGCGAGTTCGGCGACCCCGAACGCGGTCTCCAGCAGCGGTTCCGCCGCCCAGCCGAGGTTCGCCAGTGCCGGCGACACCTTGACCCGGGCTGCCAGATTGCGCTCGGCAAGGTACCGGGCGACGGCCTGCGGCACTGCATCTTCGGCAATCCGATCCACGCTCGCCCCGGCGGCCTGAAGCCGGCGGCAGAATTCGCCCACATCGCCGGAGCCCGTCTGGCGAGGCTCCCGCGAGGGTGCGGGCTCCTCGAGCGCCGACCCGAGGCGTTCGCGCACTCGACCCAGGATCCGCTCGCGCGCCCCACTCATGACCGCCGCTTCCAGCTGTTGAGAAACGTTTGGCCGGCCGGCGCCGGCAAGTCGCGCGATCGGGTCCACCCGCCCGCCAGGAACAGACTCCGGAAACGGCGGGAACGCCCCGCGAGCCGGGACAGGACCCGCATCGCCACACCCGTACCCAGGCGGTACAGCCGCGGGCGGGCGGCGAGCCAACCCCAAAGGGCCAGTCCGAGCCGCATCCGCGCCGAGTTCAGGCGCGCCGCATGTTCTTGTTCGCGCCAGTACCGGAAGATCTTCGGCAGCGGGATGCGCATGGGGCACACCTCCTCGCAGCGGCCGCACAGGCTGGAGGCGTTGGGGAGGTGACGGGCAGCCTCGACGCCCAGCAGAGCCGGCGTCAGCGCCGCGCCGATCGGACCGGGATACACCCAGCCGTACGCATGACCGCCCACGGCGCCATACACCGGGCAATGGTTCATGCAGGCTCCGCATCGAATGCAGCGCAGCACCTCCTCGATCGGGGTACCCAGCAGCCGAGAACGACCGTTGTCCAGCAGGACCACGTGGTACTCGGCCGGACCGTCGACATCGGTCGGTCGGCGGGGGCCCGTCGAGAACGTCGTGTAAGCAGACATGTCCTGCCCCGTCGCGGAGCGGGCCAGAACCCTGAGAATGGCAGCGCCGTCAGCCAGCGTCGGCACCACTTTCTCGATTGTGGCGAGCACGATATGCAGTCGCGGCAGCGTCTGGGTGAGATCGCCGTTTCCCTCGTTCGTCACAATGACCGAACTCCCCGTTTCGGCGACCAGGAAGTTCGCACCGGTGAGACCGGCATCGGCATCGAGGAAACGCTGGCGCAGCACGGCGCGCGCCTCGGCAACAAGGTCGGCAGGGGTGCGGCGGGCGAATGATCCCGCCTTGGTCTGGTCGTGGTGCTGCCGGAACAGATCGACTACCTGCGGCATCGTCTTGTGGATGGCCGGAGCGATGATGTGGCTGGGCACCTCTTCGGCGAGCTGGATGATGTATTCGCCGAGATCGGTCTCGACCACCTCGATCCCGTTTGCTTCCAGGAAGCCGTTGAGGCCGATTTCCTCGGCCACCATCGTCTTGCCCTTGCTCAGCACCCGCACGCCCCTGGCGGTCAGCAGTTCCAGCACGATCCGGCGGGCGTCCTCCGGCGTTTCCGCCCAGTGCACGACTCCGCCGTGTTCCCGGCAGCGCGCTTCGAAGGTTTCCAGGTGGCGGTCCAGGTGCCGCAGCGTACGGGTCTTGGCAGCCACGGCCGCGTCGCGCGCGTCCTCGAACGCGGCGAATCGCTCCACCGCATCGGTGCGGCGGGCCTGAAAACCTTCCCCGAGCAAGCGCAACGCCGCCTGCAAGTTCTCGTCTCCCAGCGCGCGGGCGCTGGCCTCGGGGAACCGTGCGGCTGCAGCGCCGTCCATCATGACCCGACCGGAACGATGGGGTCAGTGTCGGTCATGCCAGCGAGCACTTCGGCCACGTGCCGGCAGGCGACCGGCCGCCCTTCACGGGCCAGCCTCCCGGCGATGTTGAGGAGACAGCCGAGGTCCCCCGCCAGCACGGTCTCCGCACCGGTCGCGGCAATGGCAGCGGTCTTGTCGGAGACCATCTTCGTGGAAATGTCGGAATACTTGACGCAGAAGGTGCCGCCGAAACCGCAGCAGACGTCGCGGTCCTGAAGTTCCACCAGCTCAAGCCCCTGCACCTGCGTCATCAGTGTGCGCGGTTGATCGCGCACCGCCATCTCCCGCAGCGATGAACACGAATCGTGGTAGGTCACGCGGTGCGGGAACGTTGCTGCAACCCCGGTCCAACCGGCGACGTCCACGAGAAATCCGGTCAGTTCATGGGTCCGCCGGGCCAGCTGCTCCGCCCGGGCGGCTGTCTCCGGCTCGGACGCGAACAGCCGGCCGAGGTGCAGCCGCAGCATCCCGGCGCAGCTCCCCGACGGCACCACGACGTAGTCGAAAGATTCGAAGGCGTCGAGGATCCCGCGCGCGACGCGTCGCGCCGTGGGCAGGTCGCCGGCGTTGTAGGCGGGCTGGCCACAACAGGTCTGGCGATCCGGCACCGCCACCTCGAAGCCGGCCTGCTCCAGCAGTCGCACCGATGCCCAGGCCACCGACGGCCTGAACAGATCGGCGAGGCAGGTCACGAATAAGCCAACGCGTCCGCGACCGGACTCGCTACCAGGGACCGACATGTCGAGGATCAGCCGATCAGGAAACTCTGCGAGCGCCAGTCAGACGGTAGAAATAACGTCCCGTCCAGACCCCGTCGCCGATCAATTCGAACGTTCCCTCAAGCACGATCGGCTCCAAAGCCACCGCAATCGCCTCCACCGCTTCGACCTCGACCACGGTCTCCGGTCCGCCAGGCAGGCAGAAGGGACACGAAGGCGAAATCAGGCTCAGCAGAATTCTACGCCCCGAACTGTCGAGCGGGATGTTGAAGCCGACGATTCTGACCTGCGTCCCGGCAAGCGCCTGCACGTCCGGCGGAAACATCGGCCGCAGCTCGTCGAAGCGCTCGTCGTAGCCCAGCGTGCTCGTGGTCAACAGGTCCCACGACACGGTACCCTCGACCTCGGGCAATGCCGGCGTGATGCCGAGCTCCAGCGCCTCCCGATAGTCCATCCGCTCGTGCGGCTCCTCGCCGGTCGCCGCGTCCGCACCCTCGGTCGGCACAGCCGCCGGGTCCTGCTCGTAGTCCTGAGCAGCGACCCACATCGCCCAGCTGACAACCGCCGCCGCCATTCCTGCCGCCAGGAGAACCCGAGAACTCTGCATGCTTGGTCTCCGTGCCAACTCCTCAGCCGCCCGACAACACCCGAGGAATGTCGATCCGGGCGGCCCGAACGGCGGACGGCAGCGCTGCCAGAATACCTAGCCCGAGCACCGCCAAAACCAGCACAATCTCGCCGTCAGCCCAAGCAAACGACACCAGGATCTGGTTGTGCTCCCACAACCATAGGCCTGCGGCCCAGGCCACGCCGTGGGCGAGAGCCAACCCCAGAACTGTACCGGCAACGGTCAATATAAGGCTCTCGGCCACGATCTGCCAGAACAGCCGGAGTTGCGTGGCCCCCAGCACCCGCATCACCGCAAGGTCCGCACGACGTTCCTCAAGGGCCTGGAAGAGGGCGGTAAACAGGCCGAGCACCGCCCCGATCACCAAGATCACCGCGAACGCGCGCACGACGTCGGCACCATATCCCACCAACCGGAACAAGCGCCGGATCTCGTACGCCGGGCGCGCGGCCTGCATCACCGTTGACTGGTTGATCTCGCGGGGTAGCGCCACGGCCGCCATAGGCGTGGAAAAATCGACTAGGAAGGCCGTGATCTCGGGCGGCCGGAGATCGGCGTGGTCCTCATCGTCGGCGTGGTCGGCGTGGTCCTCGTCGTCGGCGTGGTCCTCGTCGTCGGCGTGGTCGGCGTGGTCCTCGTCGTCGTGGTCATGGTCGGGGTCCATGCCGTGCACCAGCTGCACCGTCGCGACCGACGTGAACACGAGACGGTCCACCACGCTCCCGGTCGGAGCCAGCAGGCCCACTACGTCGTAGGGAAAGTCGTCGTGGGTTGGCCCGCCGGCCCCGCCGAGCCCGTGTTCGCCGACGAAGCGGTCGCCCAACCCCAAGCCGGTTTGGGTGGCCGCGACAGCTCCGAAGACAGCCTCCAGCGGCTCGTCCCACAGTCGGCCTTCGGCCACCTCCGCCCCGTACAGGTCCAAGTAACTCGTGTCCGTCCCGACAATCCGGTAGCCTCGGAAACCGTCCCCAAGCGCCATCGGGATGACTTCTTCGACCATCGCATGCTGCTCAAGAAAACGGGCCTCTTCCGCAGGCACGTTTCCCACCGGCGCGTCGACATGGAACACCGTCGAGAGCACCAGCTGCATGGGGCTGCCCTTCGCACCCACCACCATGTCGACGGCATCCGCGTCCGCACTGAGCCGTTGCTCGAACTGCTGGGACGCCATCAGCAGCAGAGCAATGGTCGCCGTACCGAGCGCGAGCATCGCCACGTTCAGTGCAGCCCCCAGTGGCCGGAAGCGAATCCAGGCCCAGGCCAAGCTCCAGATGCTCATGAGCGCCCCCGATCACCAAGGACCAGGCGCCGCGCAAATCGCTCGCGCACACGGGCGTCGTGGGTGGTCATCACGAGAGTCGACCCGAGACGCTCCGCTTCCTGCGTCAGCAGCTCCGCCACGGTGTCAGCGTTACGATCGTCCAAGCTCGCGGTCGGCTCGTCCGCCAGCAAGATCTTCGGTTCCACCACCAATGCCCGCGCCAGCGCCACGCGCTGTGCCTCCCCGACGCTCAGCGCTGCGGGCCGGGTGCGGGCGAATGCATCGACGCCGAGCCGACGGAGCGTGGCCCCGATTACTTCCGGGCCCGGATCCAAACCTGCCAGGCGCCGGGCCAGACCGAGGTTCTGCGTGACGTTGAGTGCCTGCACCAGGTGCTGCCGCTGAAACACGATGGCCATGTTCCCACCCCGGAAGCGGTCCCGCGCCGGGGGGGGCAGCGTCGCCAGCTCCGTGCCCAGGACCTTGGCAGTTCCCTTGGCCGGAGTCAGGAAACCGGCCAGCAGATGCAGGAGCGTAGACTTGCCGACTCCGCTGGGACCAATCACCAGCCAGTGCTCGCCGCGCTCGACCCGCCAATCCAGCGCTTCCAGGACCGGGGGGCCGTCGTAGCCGACCGTGGTGGCAACCAGCTCGATCGCTGGAACCTCCCCCGGCAGGGGGGCCGTCTCGGCTCGGCGGGGCGCTTGTGAGTCGTCAGTCATGCGCCCGGCTCACGCAGTGTCGAGGCGCCGTTTCAGGCGGCGGAGGTCTTCCCATGCGTCCGCCTTCCGCGCCGGCTGGCGCAGCAGGAACGCGGGGTGAAACGTCGGCAGCACCGGCACTGGCGGCAAGTCCGCGACCGAGATCTCCTGCCACTGGCCGCGCAGCTTGCTGATCCCAAGCCGGGTTCCCAGCAGGACGCGGGCCGCGGCCGCCCCGAGCACCAGGATCGCCCGCGGTCGGACCAGAGCGACGTGGGTCTGCACGAACGGCAGGCAGGCGGCCATTTCCTCGTCGGTGGGGGTCCGGTTGTTGAGCGGGCGCCAGAACACCACGTTCGTGATGTATGCGCTGGTCCGGTCGCGGCCGATCGCCGCCAACATCTGGTCTAGAAGCTTCCCGGCGGCGCCCACGAACGGCAGGCCGACCCGGTCCTCCTCGCGGCCAGGGGCCTCGCCGATCAGCATCAACCCTGCTTCGGGGTTGCCGTCCGCGAACACGGTCCGGTTGGCGTCCGTCCGCAAGGCGCAGCCATGAAAGTTATCGACCGCCGAGCGGAGTTCGTCCAGTGTCGCCGCCGGTACCGCCGGGCCGATCACGCCGTGACCGGCGGCCTCGCCTCCAGCCGGTCCAGATGGCGGGGGGTCGCCCTGAAACCGATTGAGCGGGGCCGTGGCCAACGCCTCGTCCACGCCCATGTCCACGTACCAACTCAGCAGGGCTGCCGCCGCACGGTCGCCGGACGACATCCGGTTCAGCGGGCTAGAGCGAAGCAAACGGAACGGGTCGACCGTTGGAATCGCGGATCAGAGTCCCGGCCTCATCCTGGGCGGCCACGTAGCGACCGTGCCCGACCCACTTGCCGACGTAGAGAACCGGTTTGACGGGCTTCCCGTCATGCGTCTTCTCGCGGCGGTTGCGGCTGGCTTCAGCCCGGACCGCAGGATTGTTCTTGGTGAGCGGCATCGCTTGCTCTCTCCGTCGGCAGGCTTGCCAAAGATACTCATCGCGCCTCCCAGCGCCAGTTATAAGGTAACACACGAGGCAACCCCCTGGGCGCGGCCCGGCACTCCTGCCCCCGTTCGGGCTGCCGGGCTCGGACGGCTTTACCTCCGAGACCGTCTCGATCATGCTGCCGGGGCCGGCTGTCATCCAGTTGTGACCCCGTTCGACCATTGCGCTGACAGCGACATTCTGCAGCGCGGAGAACCACCCGGTGCCGACCGACCGACCGCTCATTGGCCTGACTCTGGACCACGAAACGGCCGAGACGTACTCGAAATTCCCGTGGTACGCGCTGCGACAGAACTACGCGGACTGGATGACCGCGTCCGGGGCCGTCCCGGTCGCCCTCCCGCACGAGCCCGACCTCGTCACGGACCTGATGCGGCATCTGGACGGGTTGGTCGTGACCGGCGGTGCCTTCGACGTGGACCCGGCGCTGTTCGGCGCGCACGAACGCCACGCAAGTGTGACGACGAAGTACCGGCGGACGGCGTTCGAGGCCGCGATCACGCGCCAGGCCCTCGCGCAGGATCTTCCGGTCCTGGGCATCTGCGGGGGCGAGCAACTTCTCAACGTCGTGCTGGGCGGCACCCTGCTGCAGCACATTCCGAGCGCGGTGGCCGCGGCGCTGGAACACGAGCAGCCCAACCCCCGCGACGAGCCCGGCCACCCGGTCGACCTCGTGGGCGGCACCCGGCTGGCGACCATCGTGGGATCCACTCGACTGGAGGTGAACAGCGCCCATCATCAGGCCGTCGACGATCTGGGTTCGGGCGTCGTGGTCAACGCCGTGGCACCCGACGGGGTGATCGAGGGCATCGAGCACCCGGGTTACCGGTTCTGCATCGGGGTGCAGTGGCACCCCGAGTTCACCCTGCAGGACGGTGATCGCCGTCTGGGTCTGGCCTTCGTGGCGGCAGCCGGGCGCCCTTGACCGGGGAGCGCATCGGACGACGTATCGCGCGGGCGGGGCTCTGTTCCCGTCGCACGGCCGAGGCATGGGTTGCGGCGGGTCGCGTCCACGTCAACGGGGAACGCGTGGTGCAGCCCGGCCGCACGGTGACCGCTGGAGACCGGGTGACGGTGGACGGCGACCTGCTGCCCGTCCCGGGCCCGACCCGTCTGTTCCGACTGCATAAGCCACCTGGGGTGGTCACGGCGCGCGCCGACCCGGCGGGCCGGCCGACCGTGTTCGACCTCCTGCCCGGCCATCTCCCGTATCTCCATCCCGTCGGTCGCCTCGACATTGCCTCGGAAGGCCTCCTGCTCCTGACCACCGACGGCTCCCTGAAACGATGGCTCGAGCTACCGCGGACCGGCCTTCCGCGGCACTATCGGGCTCGCGTGCATGGCCACATTGATCCGGCGCGCCTGGCGACGCTTGCCAAGGGTGCGCGCATTCGCGGCGTGCTCTATGGACCGGTCGCGGTCAAGGTGACGCGGGTCGGCAAGACCAATGCGTGGCTGGAAGTGACCGTGCACGAGGGCAAGAACCGCGAGGTCCGGCGCGTGCTGGAGCACGTCGGGCTGCAGGTCAACCGCCTGATCCGGACGGCCTACGGGCCGGTCCGCCTCGGCTCGCTGCCGCGCGGCGGCCTCGCCGAGGTGCCGCCGGCAACGCTGCACGATCACTTCGGCAAGGCCCTGTGAGCGGGCTCACCCTGCTTGCCGGCCGCCACCGCGGACGGCGTCTCGAAGTGCCGCCCGGCGTGAGCGTACGGCCCACCCAGGCGCGGATCCGCAAGTCCCTGTTCGACCTGCTCGAGCATTCGCCACGCGTGGGCCAAGAGCTCACCGGCGCCTCGGTCCTCGACCTGTTTGCGGGCACCGGAGCGCTCGGGCTGGAGGCGCTATCGCGCGGCGCGGCGGCGGCCACGTTCGTCGAGCGGGACCCGGCCGCGGCCGCGGCACTGGCCCGGAACGTCGCGGCGCTGGGCGAGCAGCATCGGGCCCGGATCCTCCGCGCCGACTCGCTGCGCTTGCCGGCCTCGGGCTTCGCCGCCGAGTTCGTATTCGTGGACGCCCCCTATGGGGAAGGGCTTGCAGGTCCTGCTCTGGATGCGGCACGCGCGGCGGGATGGGTGGCCGTGGCCGGGATCGCTGCCGTCGAACTCGGCCGTCGCGAGGCCTTTCCGATTCCCGACGGCTACTGTCTCATTGACGAACGCGCGTACGGCACGACCCGGATCTGCCTGCTCCGCACCTGATCGGACCCGCGACCCTCGCCCCCGGCAGGAACGAAGCCGCGC
>JAGWAT010000003.1:138861-206860 GCA_021296265.1 Alphaproteobacteria bacterium
ACCCTGCGGACCACCGGCGCCAGCTCCCCGGCCGGGCGCTCGAGATCGTTCGTGGTGCGGGCGACGTGTTGCTGCACCGATGTGCCACGCCTGGGCGCCGGGCGGGAACCCGGCCCGCGCCAGCCGGCGTAGACGCGCGCCGTCGCCAGTTCGATCGCGGGCCAAGCGATGACCACGTGCCCCGCCGGTGCGGGCATCGGCGTCAGGTCGGCGCCGATCCCGCCGGCCCAGCAGGGCCGTGAGTCCAGGCACGCGGGCCCATCCGCGCCAAGCGCCGAGGCGGCGGCCTGCATCGCCGCAGCCCGGGGGCTGACCCCCCAGAGCCGGCCCAGTGCCCGCAGGGCCGCGGCGCCGTCGGCCGTGCCGCCCGCCAGGCCGGCCCCGGGCGGAATATGTTTCTCCAGATCCAGGGCCGCGCCGGCGGTGATGCCGGCACGTTCCCGCAGTTCCGACGCTGCCCGCAACACGTAGTTGGCAGCGCCCAGGGAACGCACCGCACCGGCCAGCGGACCCGAGACGGTCAGCGACAGGCCGCGGGCGGGCGTGGCCCGCACGACGTCGCAGAGGTCCACGAAGGCCAGCGCCGAATCGATCCGATGCAGCCCGGAAGCGGTCCGTCCGAGCACGTGAAGATGAAGGTTGATCTTGGCCGGGGCACACTCGGTTTCGGAACCGGGACGCGTGGCGATCAGATCTCGTGCTCCTCGCCGGCTGGCATAGCCTCGTCGAACCCGTGTTCAAGCTTCCGTTCGATCTCGGCCGCAAGTTCCGGTTCGGGGTCCGCCCGCAGCGCGTTGCGCCATTGCATGCGGGCTTCCGGCTTGCGCCCGGTACGCCACAGCGCATCCCCGTAGTGGCTGGTGATCACGGGGTCGCCGGGCTGGGCCGCCATGGCGCGTTCCAGCGTCTCGACAGCAGTCTCGTAGTCGCCCAGCCGATAATGTGCCCATCCGAGACTGTCGATGATGAACCCGTTGTCGGGACGGAGCTCGACGGCCAGTGCCGCCATCGCTCGGGCCTCTTCCAGCCGCTGCCCCTGCTCGATCCACGAGTACGCCAGGTAGTTCAGAATGAAGGGCTGGTCCGGCGAAAGCTGCAGCGCCCGCTGCAGGTCGTGCTCCGCCTGCTCCCATTGGCCGGACCGCTCAAGGGCCGCCCCGCGACCGTAGAGCAGGGGCCAGTGGTGGGTTTCAAGCCGGTCCAGGCGGCCGAGCGCCTCGGAATAGACCGCGACGGCCTGCTCGTACTGCTTGGCGGTGGCCAGCAGCTGCCCCAGCGCACCGAGAGCCCCCACCCGGCCGGGAAAGCGGTCGCCCAACTGGCGGAACTCGTCACGCGCCTCGTCGATCCGTTCGAGGCGGCCGAGCAGTGCGCCCAGTGCCAAGCCGGCATCCCACGATTCGGGAACATCCGATGGCACGCTCCGGTAGGACGCGAGCGCCGCCTGGTTCGCGGCAAGCTTCTCCTGGATCTGCCCGGCGAGAAGACGCGCCGTGAAGAAGTCCGGCTGCAGGAACAGCGCAATCTGCACGTACGCGATGGCACCCGGATAGAACTGTTGAGAGAACAGGAAGCGGGCACCGTCAAAGAATGTTTCGGCGACGCCAAAGGCCACGGCTTCACGACTCAGGCGGCCAACCGGCCGGTGGTCGCGGGGCGCACTCTCAGCACCCGTTGCCGGCGCGCCGGCAAAGCTGACCAAACCGCCCGGAAATCGCAGTTCCGCCCCCTCCCGGAGCGCCAGTACCGTGCCGCTCAGAGGCCGGCGCCGCTCCAGCCGGGCCCGCACTCGATCGGAGTCATCGATCTGCCCGGTCGCCGTGAAATGGGCCAGCGCCGCGAGCGCCGTCCGGTCCGGCGCGGCTTCTTCCTGGATCGCAGCGCGGTAGCGCCGGCCGGCTGCTTCCTGCTCGCCGCGGTGATCGAGAATGCGGCCCGCGTGGTAATTGAAGAACGAGACGAGCACGCCACGTTCCAACATGCGGTCGATCTGCTGAAAGGCCGCCTCCGACGGCCCCTGGGCCCCGGCGGTCCAGGCCCGCAGCACCGGGACCAGGTACCCGTCGAGGCCGCCCGCGGTGCCCATCTGGTTCAGCAGCGATTCCGCGGCGGCCAAGTCGTCCCGGCGGATCGCATCGGCGAGCTGCAGGAAAATCGCCAATCCCCAGGAGCGGGTTCCGGCCGAGACCGGTTCTCGAACCAGTTGAATGGCCGTCCCGACCTCGCCGTTGGCGACGAAGGTCTTGATGGCATCGGCGACCACTGCGGCCTTTTGGTCGCTCCGGATCAGGGCATGGAAGTAGGCGGAAGCGGTTGCATAGTCCCCGGACTTCGCAGCCTGCTGGGCTGCGAGGTAAGCACCGAACGGGGACGTCGACTGCAGGCGATCTCCCGTCGCCCCGGCAGGCCCGCCCGTTCCCAGGACAATCGTGGCGCCGATGGCAGCGACAACGCGGATGATCACGAAACTGTGGCCTCCCGACCGTCTGTGCACGGGGCATTCTGCCATACGTCGTAAGGAATATAGGTGGTACCGTCCTGGTTGTAGTTGCCGGCGGCGGTGGATCCGGCCCCGCTGCGGAGCACCGGGCAGCCGCTGCCAGGGCCCCACCCGGCGCTCCGGGGCGGGAACATGCGGGCCCCCGCGGGATGTTGCCCTAGATTGTTGGAGTACGAATCAACCCGCCCGCGCCGCCCCGGATACGGCCGGCGCCGGCATCCGCGGCCAATCCCCTATGCTCTGTTGACGTAACGGAGCCCGCCCGCGGCCGCACCTGGCACACGCCACGGTCTGGGGCCCGCCACTCGCCCGGTTCACGCCAGGAGGAAGACGCCATGTTCATCCAGACGGAAAGCACGCCGAATCCGGAAACTCTCAAGTTCCTGCCCGACCAGGCAGTGCTGGATCGCGGCACCGCTTCCTTCGGTCATCCGGACGAGGCCGACCAGTCTCCCCTGGCCGGCCGGATCTTTGCCGTCGAAGGGGTAGCGGGCGTGTTCCTTGGACGGGACTTCATCACGGTCACCCGCGCGCCCAACACCGATTGGCAGCCCCTTAAGCCGTTGTTGCTCGCGGCCATCATGCAGCACTACGCGTCCGGCGAACCGGCCGTTTCCGCGCCGGTCGAACCCGGGACCGCAGCCGAAGTACGGCCGGAGGATGCGGAAGTGGTCGCGGAAATCCGCGACCTGATCGACACGCGGGTGCGGCCGGCGGTGGCGGGTCACGGCGGCGACATCGTCTTTCACGGGTATCGCGACGGAGTCGTGATGCTGGAACTGCACGGCGCGTGCTCCGGCTGCCCCAGCTCAATGACGACCCTGAAAATGGGCGTCGAGAACATGCTGCGCCACTACATCCCGGCCGTGCAGGAAGTTCGCGAGGTCGCCTGAACCGAGCCCGTGCTCTTCCTGTTCTTCGACACATCGCTGGATCGCCTGTCCGCGGGTCTAGCGCATGAGGAACAGGTCATCGCCGAGCACAGCGAGGATTGCCCCCGCGGGCATGCCGATCGGCTAGCCCCCCTGCTGCGCGACCTCATGGCGGCTGCCGGCCTGCGTTTCGGAGACCTCGACGGCATCGGCTGCACCCTCGGACCCGGCACTTTCACCGGAATCCGTTCCGGAATTGCGGCCGCGCGGGCGCTTGGACTCGCCGCCAACCTGCCCGCAACTGGGGTTACCACGCTGGATGCCCTCGCGCACACGCTGATCTGCGTAGAGCCCGCCGGAGCTCCCGTCACAGCCGTGATCGATGCGCGCCGCGGCGAACTCTACTTCCGCCACTTCCGGCCGGACGGCACGCCCGTGGGGGCGCCGTTGCGCGCGCCGGCGGCATCTGCCAAGTCGCACTGCCCACCGGGGACACGTCTTCTGGTCGGCAGCGGCGCTGCCATCCTCCGCGACGTCCTTGGCTGCGGTCTTCCGCGCACCGACGTCCGCGCACCGAGTCCCCGAGCCCTGGCCGTGACTCTCAACCGGGCCCTGCGCAGGCACCAGGGACATGGTTACATCAGCGGGCCCAAGCCGTTGTACCTCCGGCCCGCCGACGCCACGCCCCCCGCCGACTGGCGTCAGCCGCCGGGGGAGGCCTGACCCGGGTGCCGGATGGTGATCCGCCAGATTCCGGATCGTGACGGATGCGGCTCGGGCAGGTCGACCTGGTATCCGAGCTCCGCAGCCGAACGCGGCACGTTTTCGAGAGGCTCACCCCCGCTCAGCAGCACTTCGAGCACGCTCTCGGCGGGCAGCCGGTCAAGCGCGATCCGCGTCCGGACGAACGTCATCGGGCACACCTCTTCGGTGATGTCGAGAGTCACGACCGAGACGGTCGCCGGAAGCGCGGCTGAAGAAAGGGGCACAACGCCCGAGTATATCGCCGCGTTTTTCTGCCCCGGGACCTGTCCCATCTATACTGCGGGTCCGGCACGCTAACGGAACCGCCAGAGAAACCTTGCCCTCCACCGCATCAGACCTGGAAAAGCTCTGCGCTAAGAAAGGACTCAAGATGACCTCGCAGCGCCGGGTCATCGTGCAGGTGCTGGCTGATTCGGACGACCACCCGGCGGCAGAAGATGTCTACCGCAGGGCGTCGCGGATCGAGGGACGCATCAGTCTGGCGACCGTATATCGAACCATCCGCCTGCTCGAGGAGGCAGGGATCCTGGAGAAGCACGACTTCGGTGACGGGCGGGCTCGCTACGAGGAGATCCAGCGCACCCACCACGATCACCTCATTGATGTCGACACCGGAGAAGTCATCGAGTTCGTCAATGAAGAAATCGAGGCGCTGCAAGAGACCGTCGCCCGCGAGCTCGGGTACCGACTGACCGGCCACCGCCATGAGCTGTACGGAACCCGGATCCACAAGCCGGAGCAAGACTGAGGAATGCCGGCTGGCGCTCCCCGCCACAGCGCGGTGCCGATCGCGCGCGTCGGCAACCTCGAGGTGCGCCTGGCCACCCAGGCCCACGAGGTGGACGCCGCCCAAGCACTGCGATACAGGATCTTCTACGAGGAGATGTCAGCCACGCCCTCGCCCGAGATGCGGGAACGCCAGCGTGACTTTGACCGCTATGACCCGCTGTGGGAACACCTGCTCGTGCTCGACCATGGCACGGGAGGCACGGTTATCGGCACATACCGGCTGCACCGGTGTGGTGCCGAGACACCATCAAGCGAGCTGTACACCAATACCGAGTACGACGTGGCGCCGATTCTTGAGCAAACCGGAGTGCTCGTCGAGCTGGGCCGGATGTGCATCCACCCCAACTACCGGACCGGGGCGACCGCCCAGCTGCTCTGGCGCGGCATCGCACACTACGTGTTCCACCACGACGTGCAGCTGATGTTCGGGTGCGCCAGCCTGAACGGAACCGACCCGGACGCGTTGGCGCTGCCGCTCAGCTACCTGTACCACACCCATCTTGCTCCCCCGGATCTGCGGCCCCGGGCGCTCGAGAATCTGAGGGTGCCGATGGATCGCCTGGCACCCGATGCCTTCACGTCACGCGACGGCCTCAAGGCCCTGCCCGGGCTGGTCAAGGGCTACATCCGGCTCGGCGGCTTCGTAGGCGACGGCGCGGTCATAGACCGGCAGTTCGGGACGGTCGATGTCTGCATGGTGGTCAAGACGGAACTAGTCAGCAAACGGTACCGCCAGCATTTCGAGCGGGAAGCCGGGGTCAGCGAGTACAACTAGGCGATGGCAGACGACCTCGCGCCCTCGCATGCGCGCGCGACGTTTCGGAGTTTCGCTTTCTTGGGCTGGTTCCTGCTGCTCCTGCCCGTGCACGTAGCGGCACTCGCCAGCGGGTCCCACTGGTCGCGACGGATACCGGTCATGTTCCATCGCGGGCTCCTCTACCTGTTCGGAATCCGGGTTCGTCGCGTCGGCCGCCCGAGCCAGAAACGCCCCACCCTCTTTGCCAGCAACCACGCCTCCTGGCTGGACATCGTCGTGCTTTCATCCCTCGTGCCGGTCTCCTTCGTGGCCAAGGCGGAAATCGCCGGCTGGTTCTTCTTCGGATGGCTGGCGAAGCTGCAGCGAAGCATCTTCATTGACCGCCGTCGGAGCCAGGCCGTCGCGCACGGGACCGAACTGGCGAGCCGACTGGCCGACAGCGATAACATCGTCCTATTCCCCGAAGGCACCAGTGGCGACGGCAATCGCGTCCATCGCTTTCGTTCCGCGCTCTTCAATTTCGCCGAACGGGACGCCCTTCGGGGCCTGACCGTGCAGCCGGTGTCGATCTGCTACAGCGGGCTCAACGGGCTGCCCATGGACCGCCGCAACCGCCCGCTCATTGCTTGGTACGGCGGGATGGACCTGTTGCCGCACGTCTGGCAGCTGCTGGGCCTCGGGCACGCGGAGGTCACGGTGAGCTTCCACCCTCCCTTGCCTGAGATTTCCGACCGGAAGCAGCTGGCCCGGCTGGCGGAACGGAGTGTTGCCGATGGACTCGCGCTGGCGCTGGCCGGGCGCGGACGGGGGGGCGCGGCCGGGGGGCGCCCGTCCACCCGATGACGGCGGCATCGACCGACCGGCCGGTGACCGGATCCCCCCCTTCCCGCCGCGTCTATATCCGGACGTACGGGTGCCAGATGAACGTCTACGATTCGGAGCGGATGGCGGAGCTGCTAGCGCCGCTCGGATACGCCCGAACCGAAGTTCCCGAGGCCGCCGACCTGATCGTTCTGAATACCTGCCACATCCGCGAGAAGGCTGCGGAAAAGGTGTACTCGGACCTCGGCCGGCTGGTACCGCTCCGAACCTCCGCGCGACGCGCCGGCCGCCGAGTGCGCTTCGTCGTGGCCGGCTGCGTGGCACAGGCGGAAGGGGCCGAGATCCGGCGCCGGCGTCCCGAAGTGGACATCGTGGTGGGGCCCCAGACCTACCACCGACTGCCGGAGCTTCTGGCCCGTGCCGACCGGGCCAACGCGATGGCAACGATTTGCACGGACTTCCCGGCGGAGCGTAAGTTCGATGAGCTGCCGTCCCGCAGCCGTCCGGGTCCAGCCGCGTTTCTCTCGGTTCAGGAAGGGTGCGACCGGTTCTGCACGTTTTGCGTGGTCCCGTACACGCGGGGGGCGGAGTACTCCAGGCCCGTCGCCGACGTAGTCCGGGAAGCGGAATCACTCGTGCGGCAAGGCGCCCGCGAATTGTGCCTGCTCGGGCAGAACGTCAACGCCTACCACGGCCTGGATCGGAGCGGCAGGGAAATCTCGCTGGCCGGCCTGCTACGGGAGCTCGCACGCATCGACGGTGTTACGCGACTGCGGTACACCACTTCGCACCCTGCCAACATGACGGAGGAATTGATCCGCGCCCACGGCGATCTCGAAGCCCTGATGCCGTACCTGCATCTGCCCGTGCAGTCGGGGTCCGATCGCGTGCTCCGGGCCATGAATCGGGCCCATACCGCCGAGTCCTTCAGGGCCACAGTGCGCGCCCTGCGGGGGTCCAGGCCCGATCTCGCGCTGTCGTCCGACTTCATCGTTGGGTTTCCCGGCGAGACGGAACGCGACTTCGAGGCCACCCTGCAACTGGTTGAGGAAACCGGCTTCGCCGCCGCCTATTCGTTCCGTTACAGCCGCCGGCCCGGTACGCCGGCAGCGGTCCTGACGCACCAGGTGCCCGAACCGGAAAAGGCTCGCCGCCTTTCGATCCTGCAGGCGTTGCTCGCCGACCAGCAGCACAGCTTCAATCGCGGTTTCATGAACGCCACCGTGCCCGTTCTGTTCGAACGCCGCGGCCGGCGCCCTGGGCAGCTCACGGGACGAAGCCCATGGATGCATGCGGTACATGTAGATGCTGACGAATCCCTCCTGGGCGCCCTTCGTCCCGTGCGGGTGACGCGCGCGGGGCCGCACGGGCTCACCGGGGTCCTGGCAAACCATTCCGAAGTTGCCGCAGCATGAGCAAGCCGAGCGACGCCGTCCAAGTTTCGTTTCAGGACAACGCCCTGCTTACCGAGCTCTTCGGCAAGCAGGACGACAACCTCCATCAGGTCGAACGGATGTTCGACGTGACGGTGTCGAGCCGCGGCAACACCCTGTCGATTACGGGTGCGGAGGCGAAGCGTGCCCGGGACGTGCTTGCCGATCTATACCGCCTTCTCGAGATGGGCCAGCGGGTGGGGCGGCCGGAAATTGAAGCCGCATTCCGCATGGCCGGGCAGCAGTCCCGCGCGGGCGACACGATCAAGACCGCCAAGCGCAGCGTCTATCCTCGCACCGTCCACCAGACGGAATACATCCGGGCCCTCCGTACCAAGCCACTGACTTTCGGCGTCGGCGCCGCGGGCACCGGCAAGACCTATCTCGCAGTGGCGGTCGCCGCCGCCGAGCTCCGGAGCGGTGCAATCGAACGAATCGTGCTGTCGCGTCCCGCCGTCGAAGCCGGCGAGCGACTGGGCTTCCTGCCCGGCGACCTGCGCGAGAAAATCGATCCGTACCTGCGGCCCCTGCATGACGCGCTGGGCGACATGCTGCACCGCGACTGGCTGGCGCGGCGCATGGAAAAGGGCGTCATCGAAATCGCGCCGCTCGGGTTCATGCGCGGCCGCACGCTCACCAACGCCTTCATCATTCTTGACGAAGCCCAGAACGCCACAACCATCCAGATGAAGATGTTTCTTACGCGATTGGGGGAAGGCGCAAGAATGGCGGTGACCGGTGACCTGTCCCAGATCGACCTCCCGCCCGGCAGTCGCTCAGGCCTGGCTGAGGCGCTGCAGATCACCTCGGACCTCAAGGACGTGGCCCAGGTACACTTCAGCGACCGGGACGTGATCCGCCCGCCCCTGGTCTCCGAGATCGTCCGCGCGTACGAGCGGGCCGCCATGCGCGGCAAGGTCGTGCCCAGAACGTCCAACGCATGAGCCGAGTCGTGCTGCAAGTCGTAGACCCACGCTGGGACGACCCGGAACTGACGACGCTTGCGCACGCCTGCGCAAAACGCGCCATTCAGGGCCATGGTTCGGAACGCGCCAATCTGCGCCTTACCTGCGACGCCGAAATGCGGACGCTGAACCGCAGCTGGCGCCGCGTCGACCGGCCCACCAATGTTCTCTCTTTTCCGCAGGAGGACACCGTTTCACCGGACGAGGCGAACCCGGAACTCGGGGACGTTGCCATCGGATTCGAAACCACGGAGCGCGAAGCGCGGGAACGAGGTCTCCCCCTGAGCCATCACCTTGCGCACCTCGCGGTCCATGGCATGCTCCATTTGGTAGGATTCCGACACGACACCGATCCATCCGCGCAGTGCATGGAAAACCTTGAACGATCGATGCTCGCTGACTTCGGGGTCGGCGATCCGTATCGGCACCGGGGTACAGTCTCGCAGTGAGTGAGCCTGCCCATATCCAGTCCAGGCCGCCGTTCTGGACATCGCTGGCCGATCGGTACTGGAAGATGCTCCGGCGGCCGACCGGCCGGGATGGACGCATCCGGCATACCGTTGAGACGGTCGGTCAATCCCACGACCTGACCCCGAAGCAGGCCGGGATTCTGCGTCAGCTGCTCCGCCTCGACACTATTGACGTTGAGGAAGTCATGGTGACACGCAGCGAGATCGTCGCGGTCCCCGCCACGGCGTCGATCCAGCAGCTGATTGACACCGGCAGCCAGGCCGGGCACTCCCGCTTACCAGTGTTCGGCCGTGACCTCGATGACATCATCGGCATGATTCACATGAAGGACTTGCTGTCGTCGTGGGGCAAGAGCGACGGCTTCCAGTTGTCCGACATCACGCGCCCCATTCTCACGGTCGCGCCCTCGACCCCGGTCACGGAATTGCTCGGCCAGATGCAGAGCGAGCGGTGCCACATCGCGATCGTTGCCGACGAACACGGCGGCACCGACGGACTGGTCACGATTGAGGACCTGCTGGAAGAAATCGTCGGCGAGATCGAGGACGAACATGACCAGACCCCTCCACCCGATCTCGTGGAAATCACCAAGGGGGTCTACGAAGTTGACGGGCGGTACCCGCTCAAGGAGTTCGAAGAGCAGGTCGGGATCAACTTGCGAACCGGGCGGTTCGAGGACGTGGAGAGCATCGGCGGCCTGGTGATCGCGATTGCCGGCGAGTTTCCGGCGGAAGGCCTACGGCTGGAACACAACAGCCTTGAACTTGTGCCCGTGGACGTCAGCGACCGCGCGGTGCTCAGAGTGCAGGTCCTCGCCAAGGGACACCGCGCGCCCGGGTAGCGGCCCTGCCCTGCGGACAGGTCAGTCCAGCTTCCGCGCTTCGTGGGCGTGGGACCGTGGCACGAGAACCCAGACCCGGCCGGGCGCGCGCATCCGTCCCGCCTGTTCCCGCGCTAGGGCGCCATGTCCGAAGAACAGATCGCCACGCGCCGGTCCGCGAATTGCGGCGCCGGTGTCCTGGGCCAGCATGAGCCGTGCATGCGGAGCATCGCCACCGCCGGGAACCGGCACACGGGTCTCGACCCAGACCGGCAAATGCAGGGGAACGTACTCCCGATCCACGGCGATCGAACGGCGTGGTGTGAGGGGCACGCCTGCGGCGCCCACCGGCGCGGTCGCTGCGCGCTCCTCGAAGAACACGAAGGAGGCATTCTCCGCCATCAGCGCCCGCATCTCTTTCGGGTTGGCCCGCAGCCAGGCAGCTATCGACTGGAGGGACAAGTCGCGCAAGTCGATAGCACCGCGCCGGAGCAATGTCCGGCCAATCGCATAGTACGGATGGCCGTTGAAGCCAGCGTAGCCCACATGCATGACCGAGCCATCGGCCAAGCGAACGCGCCCCGACCCCTGAATGTGCAGGAAGAATGCTTCCACCGGATCGAGAATCCAGACCAATTCCAGGTTCCGGCCGGCGAGCGCTCCCTGCTGGATCGAGGCACGATCAGGCATGGGTACCAGTTCTCCGTCCTGCACGCGTCCCGCCAGACGGGTACCGCTGAGTGCCGGGCGGAAGCTGCCGAGATCGACTTCCACCAGTTCGGGTGGTCGCACATACAGTGGCTCCGCGCCCGGAACCGGCGTACGCTGACCGGCCACCTCCGGTTCGAAATAACCCGTGAACAGCCCTTCCCCCGCCGGCCTCTCGGAGCGGGACACGGGGACAAACCAGCGTTCCAGGAACGCCCTTGCATCCCGTGCACTGGCGATCGACGTCCGTTCCAGTTCTGCGCAAATGCGCTGCATGTGGCGGGCCGGACCCGCGGTTCCACTGCCGCCCAGATCATGCTCGGGCGGCAGCGTCACCAACTTGGTGCAGCTGCCGGCCAACGCCGGCAGTGCTTCGGCCTGATTGTCGTCTGACCACCCTGGTAGATCGGTGAAGGCAACGACCGCTGCCGGTTCGGACGATGCTGGCAAGCCGGTCGCCGGCAGGTCCGATTCAGGCGCGCAGCCGGCAGCCAGGACAGCGACAGCAAGCCAGCCCCAGCCGGCCGGCGGTCGACCGAAACCTCGTCCGGTCGCGAGCTTCATTCGCCCGTGCGAATGAGGGTCCAGTTCGGGTCGGCCAAGCTGACGTCCCTGGAGAAGGTCCACAGGTCGTTGGCACGGGCTGGGATGTCTGGGTCTCCGTCCACGACCACGCCCGCGGAGTCACGGATCGCCTCGATTTTCTCGCTCTCGAATTCAACGCGAACCACGGCGTGCGTGCCCTCCATCCAGGTGCTCTCGATCGATGCGTGGGCCACCTTGATGTCCCGCACCTCCATGACTTTGCCGTCCCGCTCCCGCTCGGCAATTGATGCTTCGAAGCTGCGGTACACCGATTCGGAGAGCAGCCGTTGCAGGGACTCTCGCTCGCCTGCGGCAAAGGCGCCAACGATCATCGCAAACGCCTGGCTGGCGCCGCCTAGGAAATGCTCCGGGCTGAACGACGGATCGGCGGCCTGGACGGCCGCTAGGCCCGTCGCGGGACCACCAGCGTGAGTGCGCCCGTCTTCCGGCGCATCCGGCAGGTCGGATTCGGTCTCGATCTCCGCCGCTACGGGCGATTCGGCCGGGCTCTGGGAATCGGAATTGGGCGTCGCCTCCGGGGGCGGGCTTTCGTGGCCAGTGCGCCGACCCAGCACTCGGTGCAAGCGGATCAGCAGGAAGCCCGTGATCACCGCGAACAGGAGGATGTCGAAATACTGCATGGGAACGCGGTTATTCCTCGAGGCTGGCTGTCCAGCGTTAATCCCCGCCAACGGGCATCAATGTAACACAAGGCTCCCGCCACGCATGCGGGCGGCAGAGTCCCGGCTTCCCCGAAAGTTCAGCAACGAATTCAGTCGAGGTACCTTTTCCAGATAGGGTTCGATAAACCCTGAAGCATCTCTCGGTGGGCCTTCGCTTCATTCTCGTCGGGCGCATACAGTCGCTGGGGCCAGTTCGACGGGGTGGCCGCCGCCCCCGGACGTGCGGAGGCCGGCGCCGTATCGAGCAGGAACGACCCTTGGCGCCCGCCCGTCATTTCGATGTAGACCTCCGCAAGCAGCTGCGCGTCGATCAGGGCCCCGTGACGGTGGCGACGCACCGCGAGATCGATGCCGTGCCGACGGCAAAGATTGTTCAGGGCCACAAACCCGCCAGCCAACTCCATGGTGTCGAGAATTTCCCGGCCTGGCGACACACCGTCGCGACCCATCCTTGACAGCTCAGCGTCGAGAAACCCGAGATCGAACGGGGCATTGTGGAAGAGCAGGGGCGATTCCCCCACGAACTCGAGGAACCGGTCGGCAACCTCCGGAAAGGTCGGCTTGTCAGCCAGGAATTCTTCCGAAAGCCCGTGAACCTGCCGGGCTTTCTCGGGAATGTCGCGTCTCGGGTTCACGAACGCGTGCCATGTGCGTCCGCTCGGCACGTTATTGCGGAGTTCCACACACCCGATCTCCACAATCCGGTGCCCTTCATCCGGACGGAGGCCGGTGGTCTCGGTATCCACGGCCACAAGTCGGATCGTCATCCTCAACCTCTCCCCAAACGATTCCGCCGCCCGAGCCCGCCCCTATCGGAGTGGCCTTGGCCGACCCCTCCGGCGCGGGCCATACCGCCGCAGCGCCTGCCGGAGGACCCGCAACGCGACGCGGAGCCCCTGTCCGGTCGGGATGACAACATCGGCTCGGCGCCGCTGTTCCGACGACGGCATCTGCCGGGCCAGGATCCCGCGCAGTCGGCGCTCATCCATGTTCGGACGCTGCAGGACACGCTGGCGCTGCAGGAAACCAGGTGCCGAAACTACCAGCACCGCATCACAGTGGGCATCACCACCGGTCTCAAAGAGCAGCGGAACATCAAGCACGACGACAGCTGCCCGAGCCAGCGACTGCCGGCGCAGCCATGATTCCCGCGCCCGGGCCACATACGGATGCACGATGGCCTCCAGTCGCCGAAGTGCGGAGCGGTCGGAAAACACTGTTCGCGCGAGTGCTGCCCGGTCGATGACGTCGCCGGACGCCACCTCGGGAAAGGCCGCAACCACGGCCACGGTGGCCACCCCGCCTGGACCGGTGACGCTGCGGGCGATGGCGTCGGAATCAAACACCGGCACGCCGAGCCGTGCACAAAGCGCGGCTGTCCGGCTCTTGCCCATCGCGACGGTGCCGGTCAGGCCCAGAACAACCACTACCGGCCCAGCGTTGCGAGTACATGATTCCGAAGCTCCTGATCCACTCTCGGCCGCACGCCGAACCAGCCTTCGAATCCCGGGACCGCCTGATGCAGGAGCATTCCGAGACCGTCCACCGTGGCCAGTCCGCGACGTGAAGCCGTCCGCAGCAATGCAGTTTCGAGGGGCGCGTACACGATATCCGCCACGACTGCATCGGCGGCAAGGCCTGCAAGGTCGGGGTCCAGGGTCGGGCCGTCCATCATCCCAAGGGTTGACGTATTGACCAGCAAGCCTGCCCCATCAAGCTCCGCTTCGAGCGCGCGCAGACCTATCGCACGCGTATTGTCGAACTGCTGGATGATATCTTTGGCCTTGGCCAGCGTGCGGTTGGCGATCACGATTTCACCATCTAATTCGGCGCGAAGACCCGCTACCACGGCGCGCGCCGCACCGCCTGCACCCACTACGACAGCTCGCCGATCCGACCGGGACCACCCAGGTGCCTGCTCGCGCAGCCCCTCAAGAAAGCCGTCCACGTCGGTGTTTCTTCCCAGTAAACGCCCGTCTTGGATGACGATTGTGTTTACTGCTCCCACGACGCTGGCCAGCGTGCTTTCTTCATCGACAAGTGCCCGTGCCTCCACCTTGTGCGGAACCGTCACGTTGCAACCGCGAAATCCCAGGGCAGGCAGTGCTCGGAGCGCTGTCGCAAGATGTCCCGGTTGCACCGGTAACGGCACGTACGCTGCATCCAGCCGGTACTTGCGAATCCAAAACGAGTGAATGCGCGGCGACAGCGAGTGGCCGACGGGCCAGCCAACGATACCGGCAAGCTGCGTTCCTCCGGACGAAGCCCTCGTCAACGCATCCTCCGTCATTTCGAGTCCTGACGCTTGCGGATCAGTTCCAAGACCGACGCCGATGTTTCCTCGATGGATCGGCCGGTCACATCAATTGTGGGCCAACCCATGCGCGCGTACATCCGGTTCGCTTCGACGACTTCGTCACGAATCCGGACGCGGTCCGAATATTCTGCATCGGCTCCCACACCAATCGATGACAATCGCGCACGCCGGAGAACCGACAGCCGGTCTGGAGAAGTGGTCAGAGCCACGATGAGCGCAGTCCCGGTGCCGTCCTCGATCCAGCGTGGAAGCTCAATGCCAGGAACCACCGGTATGTTGGCTACGCGGACGCCCCGGTTGGCCAGATACATTGCAGTAGGCGTCTTCGAAGTCCTGGAAACGCCCACCAGCACGACGTCTGCGTCCTCCGCCTGGGCGGCAAGCTGTCCATCGTCATGGGTCAGCGCAAATTCCATCGCCTGGATCCGCTGGAAATACTCTCGGTCAATCCGGTGCTGTGCGCCCGGCCGGCTCGCGGCAGGTTCGACCCCCAAGATCGTGGACAGAGCGGCCACCACGGGGTCTAGGATCGCCAGCGTCGGCACCCGCAGACGGCGGCACTCCGTCTCAAAGACGGTGCGGAGTTCCTCATCCGCCAGCGTGTAGAGCGCAATTCCACGATACCTGTCAATCAGTTTCAGGACACGGTTCATCTGGGATCGCGTACGGACCAGAATCGCAGTGTGTTCAACAGTTTCGATATCGCGAAAGTAGGCGACCGCCGCACGGGCAACCGTACTTACCGTCTCGCCGGTTGAATCCGAAACGAGATGGATGTGGAAAGGGCTGCTGGAAAACGCCTGATCCATGTGTGGAAAAATTCCGACGTAGGCCGCACGCCAACCTGCCGCTGGCTAGTGCCCCGAACTCTCTGGGACCTCGCACAGGTTATACGAAACAGTGAGATCCACCCCCCAGAACGACGACAACCCCTTAGAGATCAATTTCCCACAGCTCTTGACAGTTGTTCATTGCAGCATCAATCGCTGATCAGACAATAGATTGGTAATGTTTTCCAGATCCTCTCAACACATTTATGGGCATAGATGACCTTAGTCGTATTCTTTGCAAAAGGTCCGAAAAAACCTCTAATTCCAAATACCAACACAGCAATAACCATTAACTATTTATATAAACTAATGCATGTTTTTAGTTGCAAGCGGGACCAGAAACACGTATATCGTGAGTTCGGCATGCCTGCCCTTCCCAGACGGGGACGCACCGTTAGCCCCGCTCGTCGGCACAGCCTCCCAGCTTCTGATCGGCTTTGACAGTCGGTAGCACAGGTTGACTCGTTCCGGTGCGTTGGTAGCGTTACCCGCTGTTCGACCGGATCCCGCAACGCGGATTAGGTCCGGCTCACGGAACATCGGCCCTATTGACGCGTCCGGATTGTGGGGCGATCTGGCTGGTTAACTGCTCCCAGGGTTGAGTGTGTTCTGTCCCTGCAGCCAGCAACTCTTGTTCCGCTGTTGAATCGCTACTCCACGGATTTTTCTTATGCACCTTCAGGAATTGAAACGTAAATCGCCTGCCGATCTTCTTGCCTTCGCTGAAACAGAGGGCGTCGAGAACGCCGGTAACCTGCGAAAGCAGGACATCATGTACGCGATCTTGCGGGCTAGGGCAGACCGGGAAGAGCCAATCTACGGCGAGGGCGTGATTGAAGTGATGCAGGACGGATTTGGATTTCTGCGCTCGCCAGAATCCAATTACCTGTCCGGGTCGGATGACATCTACGTCTCGCCAACCCAAATAAAACGTCTCGGTCTTCGAACCGGAGATACAGTTGAAGGAGAGATCAGTCAGCCTGATGAGGGCGAGCGTTATTTCTCTCTGCTTAAAGCCACGAAAATAAACTTTCGACAGCCTGAAGAAGTTCGGAGCCGCGTCAATTTTGACAACCTCACGCCTTTGTATCCGGACAGTGCGATCAAGCTCGAAGTAGAGTCGGGCTTGCCGGCAGGCGACAGTACATGCCGGGTGATTGAGTTGGTCGCGCCTCTAGGCAAGGGACAGCGAGGCCTGATTGTCGCGCCACCAAGAACCGGAAAGACAGTGGTGCTGCAGAATATCGCCCACGCGATCGAGGAGAATCACCCAGAAATCTATCTAATCGTGCTGCTCATTGATGAACGCCCGGAGGAAGTCACCGACATGCGTCGTTCGGTCCGGGGGGAGGTTGTGAGCTCCACTTTCGACGAGCCGGCGACGCGGCACGTGCAGGTGACCGAGATGGTGAACCGTAAGGCGAAGCGGTTGGTTGAGAATGGTTACGACGTGGTGATCCTGCTGGATTCGATCACCCGCCTGGCGCGCGCCTACAACACGGTGGTCCCGAGTTCCGGCAAGGTCTTGACCGGCGGGGTTGATTCGAACGCACTGCAGCGTCCGAAACGGTTTTTTGGGGCTGCCCGGAACATCGAAGCCGGAGGCTCCCTCACTATCATCGCGACCGCACTGATCGAAACCGGCTCGCGGATGGACGAAGTGATTTTCGAGGAATTCAAGGGCACGGGAAACTCGGAAATCGTGCTCGATCGAAAGCTGGCCGACAAGCGCGTGTTCCCGGCGATAGACATCGCCAAGTCCGGAACGCGGAAAGAAGAACTCTTAGTGGAAGCGGAAGACCTTACGAAGATGTGGGTATTGCGGCGGATTCTGTCGCCGATGGGAACATCCGACGCAATGGAATTCCTGCTGGAACGGCTTCGGCCGACCAAGAACAACGCCGAGTTCTTCGATACGATGAATCAGTAGCGCGCGACGTGAAATCATGGTGCCGGTCCAGTTGTCGTCCCCGTCCCGGCACCACTGAACTGCCAAATCTACGGGATCAGCAGGGTTGACCCCGTTGTTTTCCTTCCCTCGAGGTCCCGGTGGGCCTGCTCAGCCTCGGCCAGGGCATAGCGCTGGTTGATTTCAATGCGTACTTGGCCGTTGCCCACGACATCGAACAGGGCGGCGGCGCTGGCCTCCAGATCTTCTCGCTGTTTCGTGTAGGTCATCAGCGTCGGACGGGTTAGGTAGTAGGATCCGGGGGCCAGGACCGCCGGATCGACCGGATCGGTTGGGCCCGAGGACTGCCCGAACAGTACGACCATGCCATGCATGGCGAGACACTGGACGGATTTGGCGAATGTCGTTTTTCCGACGCTGTCGTAGACGACCGGAACTCCTTCGCCGTTCGTGATTTCCTTGACTTGCTCAACCCAGTCCACCTGGTCAAACAGGATCGGGTAGTCGCACCCGTGGGCGCGCGCAAGCTCTGCCTTCTCCTCGGTTCCGACCGTCCCGATCACGGTGGCACCAAGCGCTTTCAGCCACTGGCAAGCGATCAGGCCGACACCGCCGGCAGCAGAATGGAACAGCACCGTCATACCGGGTTCCACGCGAAACGTCCGTCGAATCAAGTACTCGGCAGTCATCCCCTTCAGCATGATGGCAGCCGCCTGCTCGTCGGTGACCGATTGCGGGACCCTAACCACGCGGTCAGCCGGCATCTGACGGGCCTGACTGTAGGCACCGGGGGGCGGAGAGGCGTAGGCAATTCGGTCTCCCACGTTCAGCCCGGAGACGCCGGGACCGATCTCTTCGATCACGCCCGCGGCCTCGAGGCCGATAGGCCTCGGCAAGTCCGGCACCGCGTAGGTGCCGGAGCGCATGTAGGTGTCGATGAAGTTGAGGCCTACGGCAGTGTGCCGCACCCGGATATCGCCTTCCTGCAGGTCACCGACCGGGTACTCCTCCCATCGGAGAACCTCCGGTCCTCCCGGTTGATGAATGCAAACGGCCATGTTGGTCATGCGGAGTTCTCCGGTTTAGGAAAGATTCGTGGTTTGGGTCGAAGATGTTCGTTCAGGTGCGCCAGGGTGCGCTCGTCGGCCAGTATGGCTGCCTCGCGGTTGTAGTGGTTGCCACCCGGACGCGCGAATGCATGGTCGCAGCCGGCGTAGGTTTCGATCGTTACCTTCGGATGTTCGTCGAGCGCCTCGTGAATCTGCTTTTGGGCGGGGGCCGGGCAATATTCGTCCTCGGTGGCGACGTGGAGCAGCAGCGGACCACGGATCATGCGCGCCTGATCCAACGCCGTTTCAATACCGACGCCGTAGTAGCCGACCGCAGCTTCGATATCCAGCCCACAGGCAGCGAGATAGGAGAGCTTGCCGCCGAGGCAAAAGCCCAGGGTTGCCGACGCACCGGTGCACTCGTCCTGGTGCCGAAGCCACCGGAGGGTCATGGCCATGTCCTCAAACCCCTTGGTCTCGTCGAATCCCTTGTAGAGTTCGAATGCGCGCGCCCATTCCTCGTCTGATTGATCCGTGATTTCGATGCCTGGCTCCTGCCGCCAGAAGAGGTCGGGCACCGCTACTGCGAACCCGAGCGCGGCGTACTGTTCGGCGACCGCCCGCATGGCCGGATTGATGCCGAAGATTTCCTGGATGACGACGATTCCCGGCGAGACCTTGCCGGGCGGCGCGGTGAAGTAAGCGGTGAATTCCTCACCGTCGCGGGAGGGAATTTGCACGTAGCGGGAAGGCATGGACGGTTTCCTGATCGGGAAGCCAGAAGGGCGCGCAACCTAACGCAGATTCGCGAGGCCCGCACCTTTCAGAAGCGGGCGGGTGGTTCGGTCAGTCTCGGGTTTGGGAGAAGGCGTCTGCCTGCAGTTGCTCCAGCAGCAGCGCGAGCTCTGGGCCGCCGTCCAACGGGAGCGAGCAGGTGTGCCGATGGCAGGCGTAGGCCCTTGGATGCCCGTCAGTGTCCTTGATGGTGGAGCCCGCGTGGCCGACAGGAAGGTCGGCCCGCCGGGTGATGAAGCGAACCGTCCGCGCCGGTTGGGGCGCCCGCCAGGCAACGCGCAGGAGCTCCTGAGCGCTCGGCGCATCGACATCGGGAGCCTCGATGACAATATCCACGTTGTCGATCAGCGTATCCGCGGCGGCGAGTAACGAGGGGTAGGCAGCGGGCGCCCTGACGGCCGCTCCGGACATGGCCGCGAGCGCCTGCTCCGCGGCGGTTTTCCAACGTTCATCAAACGTGAGATGCCACAGTCTTGCCATGACGTCGGCAGCCACGCCTGCGCCGGAGGGGGTTGCATCGTCGTGACCCGATCGCGGGCGGGCGATGAGCTGTTCGCCGTCGTCGGCCGTCCTCCACAGGCCGCCGTCCTGCGCCCGGAAATGGACAAGAACGGTTTCCATCAGTTGCTCGGCGCGGATGCGCCAGCGTTCATCGCCGTCGGCCGTCCACAAGGCTAATGCTCCGTCAGCCAGGAAAGCGTAGTCGTCAAGCATGCCCATGTGTTGGGCGCGGTCGGTCCGCCAGCTGTGCAGGAGCCGTCCGTCTGGTTCAGCCATCTCCCTGTCTATGAAGGCGAAAGCTTCACGGGCGGCCGCGACCCAGGTCGGCTCGCCGAAAACGGCCCCTGCCTCCGCGAGCGCCGCAATCGCGAGGCCGTTCCAGTCGGCCAATACCTTGTCGTCGAAGGCAGGGGGCACCCGGGCCGTCCGCCGGGCCAGCAGCGCCCGGCGCAGGGGGGCCAATTCCGCATCATCGTCCGCGGGCGAATCCAATTGATGGAGGATATTCCTGCCTTCCCAGTTTCCTTCCTCCCGCACGCCGTAGGCGCTCCTGAACCGCGGTGCGTCCGATCCAAGGACCTCGTCGATCTCCGACGCGGACCAGACGTAGTAGCGGCCTTCTTCCCCTTCGCTGTCGGCATCCAGTGAACTCGCGAACGCGCCTCCTCGCACCCGCATGTCGGCGAGCATCCAACGGACGGTCTCGCGGACCCGCTGGGCGAAGGTCGGGTTGCGGGTCGATCTCCAGACCGCGGTCAGAAGGCGCACGTAGCCGGCATTGTCGTAAAGCATCTTCTCGAAGTGCGGAACCAGCCACCGTTCGTCGACCGAGTACCGTGCAAGCCCTCCGGCCAGGTGATCGAAGATGCCGCCCGCCGACATGCGCTCCAGCGTCGTGATCACGCGCTGGCGGGAGACGTCGTCCTTTCGGGCTCGGCGCCAGACAAACTCGAGAGCGGGGAAATTGGGAAACTTCGGTGCGCCCACAAATCCGCCAAGCTTCGCGTCCAGCTGACCGGCGACCTGTCGCGCAGCGCCATCCAGGTCCGAAGGCGTCGGCACCTCACCGGCATGTGCGGTCGCGAGGAGTTCGAGGCTGGCGTGGAGAGCCCGGGTATTCGTTGTCACCCGGTCGGGGTCGCGTGCGTAAGTGTCAGCCACGGCCCCCAGAAGGTCAGGAAACCCCGGCTGCCCGTACCGAGGGACCGGCGGGAAGTAGGTTCCGCCCCAGAACGGCAGACGTTCGGGTGTCAGAAACATGGTCAGAGGCCAGCCACCGCGCTGCCCCAGGGCATGCAGGGCCGACATGTAGAGGTGGTCGATATCCGGGCGTTCTTCGCGGTCTACCTTGATATTGACGAATTGTTCGTTCATCACGGATGCGATGGCCGCATCCTCGAACGATTCGTGCGCCATCACATGGCACCAGTGACAGGCGGCATAGCCGATCGACAGCAGTACGGGTCTCGAGGAGGCACGGGCCTCTTCGAACGCGGCGTCGCACCAGGGCCACCAGTGGACCGGATTGTCACGGTGCTGGAGGAGGTAAGGGCTGGTCTCACCGCCCAGGCGATTCATCGGAACTGCCTCCTGGCAGGTGGCGCGGTGCCGGCATTATGGACCACGGCGCTCCGCCGCTCGCTGCCACCTCTGCCCTGCCGCATCCGAACGGCGGTACCTGGCCTGCATTTCGGCTAACCTGCACGCGTTGAAGACGGCCGGCGCCGGAGAAAAAGGATGACAGGTCAGGATATTGCGGGTCCGCTGTACTACCGTTCGCACGTGTTCTGTTGCACGAATGTACGCGCCCCGGGGCATACGAAGGGATGTTGTCATGAGCGGGACGGAACGGACCTGCGGACGTACATGAAGGCCAAGGTGCGCCAACTCAAGCTTGAACGTGTGCGGATCAATGCATCGGGTTGCCTGGACCGATGCGAGCACGGGCCAGTGATGGTGATCTATCCGGAAGGCGTCTGGTATTCGTGCAAAACGCGAAGCGATGTGGATGAGGTCATTGAGACCCACCTGCGCGGAGGCAAGGAGGTGCAACGCCTCAAATTGCCCCCGGCAGACGGCCAAAGCTAACCGCGGACCACCCGACCCTTGGCCGGAGACACGATTGTCGCCCCGGCGAGCGGACCGCCGCCAAGCGCCATCTGCGTCATCCGGATTTCGGGGCCAGCAACCAGGGAAGCGCTATACCAACTATGCGGAACGCAGCTCCGGCCGCGCTGCCTGGTCCGCGTCACACTGCGCGAAATGGAACGGGCCGTCCCTCTTGATGAGGGGCTGGCGGTGTATTTTCCGGGCCCCGACAGCTTTACCGGTGAGGATGTCGGCGAACTGCACGTGCACGGGAGCCGGGCTGTCATTGACGGCGTTATCGATGAGCTTTGCCGGCTTCCCGACGTCCGTCCGTCCGAACCGGGTGAGTTTTCCCGGCGGGCCTTTGCCAACGGGAAACTTGATCTCGTCCAGGCCGAGGGCATTGCTGATCTTGTGGCGGCGGAGACACGTCTCCAGCGCATTCAGGCCATCCGTCAGCTGCAGGGCGGCCTCAGTGAGCTTTACGACTCATGGCGTTCCCGGGCCATCGCATGTTTGGCTGAGGCCGAGGCGTCGCTCGACTTCATCGACGAGGCCGACGTGGGCTCGGTCGCGCTGGATCCGGCGAAACCGCGATTGCTGGCCCGCGATATCGCAGCACATCTCGACGACGACCAGCGCGGAGAGCGGTTGCGTGAAGGGTTTCGCGTTGCCGTGCTGGGCCCCCCCAACTCGGGGAAATCCAGCCTGGTGAACCTGCTGGCACGACGGGAAGCAGCCATCGTCTCGTCCACCGCCGGCACGACGCGGGACATCATCGAAGTGCACCTGAGCTTAGGGGGGTGGCCCGTCACACTCGCCGACACCGCGGGAATTCGGGAGGCCGGGGACTCGATCGAGCGCGAAGGCATCCGGCGGGCATTGAACTGGGCCAAGCAGGCGGACGTAACGGTGTTTCTGGGCGATCTTTCCACCGACGAGGAGTCCTGCGTCGCATCAACGCCGGCGCGGTCGCTACAGGTCTGGAACAAGTCGGATCTCCGCTCGCCGGCACGGGACCCGCGCGTCACGAACGATGATGTCGTGATTTCCTGCCGAACCGGCAAAGGCATCGACGAGCTGCTCGAAGCCCTGCGAGCCGCAGTCGCAGCGGTTGGCGGTCACCCGGAGGATGGATTGGCCCTGACGCGGGTACGGCACCGGCAAGCGCTGAAGCGCGCCGCAGAGGCGCTACGAAGGGCCGCTCAGGTCGAAACAATGGAGCTGGCTGCTGAAGAGTTGCGGGCCGCGGCTCATGCGCTGGGCCGGATTACGGGCCGCGTCGACGTGGAGGACGTGCTGGACCGGGTGTTTTCCAGCTTCTGCATCGGAAAATGAGGAAGCTCTCGACGGCCGTCGAGGCGGTGCGGGCGCCTGCCAAACCGGACATGGTTCAGCCCGCGCTGGCCGCAGATCAGAGCAACGGGCCTGCAGTACGGTTAACGCGCCGCCAATCAATCGGGTGCGTTGATGACCCTGTCTGGGTATGGTTTGCTCTGACGCTGGGAAGACAGCTTGGACGGATCAGGAGAACGAACATGGCCGTATTGAAGTGGGTCCGCACGCTCGGGATCACGTTGCCGATCGTCCTCGCTGCGTTCTCGGCCCGTGGGGCGGACACGGTCAAGCTCGGGTTGATAGAGCCGTTCTCCGGCCCCATCGCCGCCGTGGGCCGCGACACGCTGGAAATCTTTGAATTCTTCGCGAACGAGGTGAATCAGAGGGGCGGTGTTTTGGGCGGGCGGCACATCGAGATCGTGCCGCTCGACAATGCGATGAACGCGGAAAAGACCACCCAGCAGCTCCGCAAGGTCATCGATGATGAAATTCGCTTCGTGAGCCAGGGCGTCGGTTCGAACCACGCCCTCAACATCATCAAGTTCCTGATGCGACACAACCGCCGGAATCCGGATCAGGCAATCCTGTATCTCAATCATTCCGCGGTGACGACGTCGTTTACGAACGAGCTTTGCTCGTTCTGGCATTTTCGATTCGACGCGAACGTGGATATGAAAGTTGCGGCACTGGCAACGCAGATCGGTCGCGACCCTTCAGCCCGTAAGCTCTACATGCTCAACCAGAACTATGCATACGGCCAGGCGTTTCAGGCGGCGGCACAGCGCCTGCTGGCCGAGCGCGCGCCCGAGGCTGAACTGGTTGGTGACGAACTCGTTGTTCCATTCGGCAAGGTGCTCGATTTCACCCCGTACATCGCGAAGATCAAGGCTTCCGGCGCCGACACGGTCTTGACCGGTAACTGGGGGCCTGACCTGGTGCGCTTTGTCAAGGCGGCCGCCGAGGCCAACTTGGACGTCGCCTTCTACACAATCTACGCAGGCATACCGAGTTCGGTGGCAGGCATCGGTGCCAAGGATGGTATCGCGACGCAGCTGAAGCAAGTCACTGAAATGCACGAGAATGATGCGTTGTATGACCAGCAGCCTGCGGATCTCCTGGATACGTATGACCGTTGGCGTCAACAGACCGGCAAGAGCATCTATTCAGAGCGCATGCGCTGGACGATCGAGTACTTCGCCGCGGCACTGGACAAGGCCGGGAGTGACGATCCTGCTCTGGTTGCGGCTGCGATGGAAGGCATGGCGATGGAGGGGCCGGCTGGCCCCATGGTCATGCGCGCCGCCGATCATCAGATCATCTTCCCGATGGTCATCAGCACAATGACCGAGGATGTGGGACGGCCGTTTATCTACGATGGCGAAGATTATGGGGTGGCGTTTGCCACTGACGGCTGGATCATGTCGGACGCAATCGAGCTTCCGACCACGTGCGAGATGAAGCGCCAGTGATCGATTGACACGCGTCCACACGTCTGGCCGGGTGCCAGGTAGCGCGGGTAGGGCGATTTCACATGGAGAGCATCATATTCGCGATGTTCAACGGCGTGCTGTACGGCATGCTGCTGTTCCTCCTCGCGAGCGGGCTCACGCTGATCTTCAGCATGATGGGGGTGCTGAATTTCGCGCATGCCAGTTTCTTCATGCTGGGTGCATACTTTGCGTACCAGATCAGTGAGGGGCTGAACTTCTGGGCAGCACTGTTTGTTGCGCCTGTGATCGTCGGCTTGGTGGGAGCGGGAATCGAGCGCTGGGGCTTACGACCCGTACATCGATACGGCCACGTCGCTGAACTCCTCTTTACGTTCGGCGTGGCGTATGTGATCGAAGAACTGGTGCAGATGATATGGGGACGCGTGCCGGTCCCTTACGAAATTCCTGAATTGATGTCGGGTGCCCTGTTCACGTGGCAGGGGTTTGACTACTCGATTTACCGTGTCTTCATGCTGGTCGTGTCCGTGGCTATTTTTGTCGCCCTGTTCGCACTGCTGACCTACACCCGCATCGGCTTGATCATCCGTGCGGCAGTGTCTGATCCGGTCCACGTCGCGACGCTCGGGCATGATATTCCCCGCATCTTCATGTGGACGTTCGGTTTTGGCTGTGCTCTGGCTGGAGTGGCCGGAGTGGTTGGCGGGAACGTGTTGGGGACCGAGCCGGCGATGGCGATCCAGCTTGGGCCGATTGTCTTCGTGGTCATCGTCATCGGCGGCCTGGGATCACTTGGGGGCGCGCTGGCGGCGGCGCTGCTCATCGGAATCATCACCAGGCTTGCGATCTTTTACGACTATGGGTTGGGCAGCCTCTTGCTTTCGCTGGGGCTCGAGATTGACACCACGGGGCTACTGCGGGATTTCACACGGATCACGACCGCGCAAGTTGCCCCTGTACTTCCGTATCTGATGCTCGTGCTGATGCTGATCTTTAAGCCACGCGGTCTGTTTGGTACCCGAGACGTATGAGCATGTTGATCGGCAGGTTGACTCCATGGATTGCCGGTGCGGCGGCTTTGATTGCCTTACCGCACGTTTTTTCGTCTGGCTTCGCGCTTACCCTGATGAGCCAGATCGGGTTGCTGATTGTATTTGCACTGGCCTACAACATGCTGCTGGGCCAGGGAGGAATGCTGTCGTTCGGCCACGCGGTGTATTTCGGGCTGGCAGGTTACTTCACGGTTCACTACCTGAACTTCATCTACGAGGAGCAGGTTCCCTACATCCCGGTCACGCTGATTCCGCTCTTCGGCGGCCTCGTCGGCCTGTTCTTCGGAATCCTCATCGGTTACGTCTCCACTCGGCGGGCCGGGACCACGTTCGCGATGATTTCGCTTGGGTTTGGCGAAATGGTGACCGCCCTCACTTTGGTGCTGGTAGCCATTTTCAACGGCGAGGACGGGATTCAGGCCGATCGGGTGCTCGGAGAAGAGCTGTTCGGGATCACGTATGGGCCCAACATTGAGGTCTACTACCTGATTGCAGGATGGTGTCTGGTCTGCACGCTGGCCATGTTCCTGCTGACGCGAACCCCGTTTGGGCGTATCTCGAACGCTGTCCGCGACAATCCGGAGCGCGTGGAGTTCATCGGGTACTCCAGCCAGCGCATTCGCTGGCTGGCATTCTCGCTGTCTTCGTTTTTTGCAGGTATCGCCGGTGCCCTGCACGCTGTGAATATTGAGCATGTCGGTTTCGAGCAGGTAAGCGTCATTCAGTCGGGTTTGGTGCTGTTCATGGTGTACATCGGCGGAACGGCGACCTTCGTAGGCCCGATTATCGGTGCCACCTTGCTCTATTTCCTGCAGAGCACGCTGACCGGCGTCACAGAGGCGTGGGTCCTGTATCTCGGGGTCCTGTTCGTGGGCGTTATCATGTTTTTCCCCGGCGGCCTCGCGGGGTTGATCGCCATGCATCAACCCATTTGGCGTGTGCGCGCGCGACTCCTGGCACCTCTGCTGATTCCCTATTCGCGGTTTCTTGCCGCCCTGATCGTTTGTGTTCTGGGGTGTATCGGCTTGATTGAGATGCTCTACTTTCGTAGCTCTCGGCTCAGTACGGAAACGGAATTGGTCATTTACGGCGTTGAAAGTGATCCGTTTTCTGCCGGGCCTTGGTTCATCTTCGTTGCCGCCGCTGCCATTGGCGCCTTTGCGGTTCGCAAGACCTATCCCAGCGCAGTGTCAGCCTGGAACACTGCCATCGCCGACGCCCGCGCAAGGCCTCCCGGATGAGCGGCGCGCTTACACTCGCTGGCCTTCGGAAGAGTTTTGGCGCGGCGGAAATCATTCGCGGAGTCGATCTGGAGATCGAGGACGGAGAGCGACACGCGATCATCGGGCCAAATGGGGCAGGCAAGTCGACACTCTACAACCTGATCAGTGGAAGGTTCCCTCCGTCGGCGGGCCGTGTCCACTTGTATGACACTGATATCACCGACAAAAAAGCCTTTGACATCAATCGGCTGGGATTGACCCGATCATTTCAGGTCACGAATATCTTTGCGCGGATGAGCGTGCTGGACAATGTCCGTTGCGGCTGCCTGTACGCTTTGGGCCACCGTTATGCGTGGTGGAAACTCGTGGGGCGCCTGCAGGACGTGAACGAGCAGACGGCCTCAATCCTTCGGGATATCGGGCTCTGGGAGAAACGGGAACTTCCGGCGGGGCTGTTGTCGTACGCTGATCAACGCGCCCTTGAGCTTGGGATCGCCATCGCCGGCGGCGCCAACGTAATCCTGCTGGACGAGCCAACGGCAGGCATGAGCCACTCCGAGGTCGAGCAAGCGGTGTCACTGATTCGCCGCATATCAGAGGGCAAGACTCTCTTGATTGTGGAGCACGACATGGGGGTGGTGTTCGATTTGGCGGACCGGATCTCCGTCCTGGTGTATGGGGAGATCATTGCGACCGGCACGCCCAGCGAGATTCGCGCCTCCGCGGCCGTGCAGGAAGCCTACCTCGGCACAGGAGCAAGCTAGTGCTGGAAGTCCGGGACCTGCACGCTTACTACGGAAAAAGCCATATTATACAAGGCGTTAACTTTGACATTGGCGCCGGTGAAATCGTCAGTTTGTTGGGACGCAATGGCGTGGGGAGGTCGACAACGCTGAAGGCCATCACAGGTGAAGTAGAGCCTGTTGGCACCATCAACTTCAAGGGCGAACCCATTGCGGGCAGGAAGATGCACGAGATTGCCCGCCGGGGAATCGGATACGTGCCTGAGAACCGAAATATTTTCCCAACGTTAACCGTCCGCCAGAACCTGATCCTTGGAATCAAGAACATGCGGGATCAGGGGCGATGGTCAATTGGCGATATGTTTGAAATGTTTCCCAATTTGGCGGAACGGGCCGATGCACTGGGTTCAGTGATTTCAGGTGGTGAGCAGCAGATGCTGACGATCTGCCGCACACTCATGGGCGATCCCGATCTCATCATGATTGACGAACCGACGGAAGGGCTGGCGCCGAAGCTGGTCGAGCAGGTGTCGGGTCTGCTTGCAGAGATTGCGAAACGGGGCATTGCCATCTTGCTGGTTGAACAAAAACTTGACATTGCACTCGACATTTCTCATCGAGTCCACGTCATGGGGCACGGAAAGATCGTGTTTGGAGGCACGGTCAGCGAATTTCGAGCGAACAGCCAGGTTCGGAAAGAGTGGCTCGAAGTTTGATACTCCGTTTGTTGCCTCGCAGATCCGGGCGGCGCCCAGCGGATCAGGTTTGCCGACTGAACATGCCGATGCCCTCCATCGTCATGACGACAACACCGTCTTGGTTGCGCATCTCGTAGGCCCACCGGACGATTCCGCGATCAAGTTTGCTGCGAGAAGGCGCGACTTCCTGCACGGTTGCTCGGGCTTGCAGAATGTCGCCGGGGCGAACCGGGTGTCGCCAACGGACTTTGTCCACGCCGGGTGAACCGAGGCTGGCAGCGTCGCGCAACAGCCCTTCCACAAACAGGCGCATGAACAGCGAGATGGTGTGCCATCCGCTGGCGATGATCCCACCGTAGATCGAGTCCGCCGCAGCCTGCTCATCCACGTGAAATGGTTGCGGATCGAATGCCCTTGCGAAGGCGACGATTTCCTCTTGAGTAATCCGGGACCGTCCAAGATCAAACTCCTGACCTGGAGCAAAGTCCTCGAGATAGCGCATGGGCAGAGTGTCCTGTGCCGCGTTTGTAGTCATGTGCTCGGAGAGTGCCAGGCTGGGTTGAACGGGAAGCCGCCAGCTGTCAGTTCACGCGATGGCGAGCGACAAATTCCTCATCGATGGTGACTCCCAGTCCTGATCGTTCCGGGATTTCAATCATTCCGTCCACAACCGTAAAGTTTTCAACCGCAAGCTCGTGTAGAAGCGGGTTGGCGCCAAGTGAGTACTCCAGGATGAACCCGCTGCTTGCCGCCGCCGCGACATGCATACCCGCCGCAAACGTCAGTGCCCCGCCCCACATGTGAGGCGCAAACCGGATTTGGTGCGCACTCGCCAGTGCTTCGATGCGCAGCAATTCGGTGATGCCCCCGGCGATAGATGGGTCAGGCTGGAAGATATCGGCCGCTCGAAGCAGGGCTAGGTCGCGAAAGGCGAACCGGGTGAATTCTGACTCTCCCGTCGCGATCGGTATGTCGGTGGCGGCTTTGACTTCCGCGAGCCCGGCTTTGTCATCCGCTGTTACAGGTTCTTCGAGCCAGTCGATGTGGCAATCTGCCACGGCGCGGCAGAACCGTTTCGCTTCGGCTGACGTCCACGTGCCGTGCGCATCGCACATGATACCGACGGAAGGGCCAAGACCTTCGCGGGCGGCATGCACACGAGCGATTGAGTGGGTGAGGGCGCCGTCGCCGGCGCCGACCCGCATCTTTACTGCGGGGAAGTTGCCCCGGTCGATAAACCTTTGAAGTTCGGCCGCAACCTGATCCACTGGTGCCCAGCCCCCGGAAGCATAAGCCGGCATCCGCTTTTGGCGCCGCCCGCCCAGTAAGCGCCAGACAGGCACGCCAAGGGACTTTCCGAGAATGTCCCACAATGCGAGATCGATCCCGCTGATCGCCGCCATGGTGAGGCCTCTCCGCCCCATGATCGGAAACACGTGCCCTCGCTCGATGGCGTAGTGGGCGCGCGAACCGTTGTACATGACGTCCCATAGGCGGGAGATGTCGCGGGCATCTTGGCCAACAAGCAGGGGGCCGAGCTCCGCTTCGACGAGCGAGCACAGAGCCCGGCAATTGGCAACGCTACCCACTTCCGCTTTGGCTTCCCCAAAACCTGTCACACCGTCTTCGGTTTCGACTCTGACAAGGGCGGAATCGAACGAATTCACGGTGCCAAAGTCTGAGCGATGCTGGCGTTCTTTGGCGATCGGCACGTGCAGCCAATCAGCGGAAATTCTGGTGATTCTCATAGACCTGCCCGCAAGATCCAACGGAGGCACTCCCGACTAGAAACCGGACTGTAACTCTGCCACGCTGAATGCGACAGTTTCGGCGGGAGTTGACTATGGCATCGATTCGCTGGGGTGTTCTGGGCGTTGCGCGAATCGCTACGGAGAAGGTGATTCCGGCTATGCAGGCGGGTGAGCATTGCTCGGTCGAAGCTATTGCGTCGCGCGATCCTGCCCGGGCGCAGGCAGCGGCCGCCTCTCTGGGTATCCCCCGCAGCTACGGGAGCTACCAGGAGCTGCTCGATGATCGAGCCATTGATGCGGTGTACAACCCTTTACCCAATCATCTGCACGTGCCATGGACCATCCGGGCGCTTGAAGCCGGCAAACACGTTCTTTGTGAAAAACCGATCGCGCTGACGGCAGCCGAGGCGGCAACGCTAATTCAGGCTCGAGACCGTAGCGGCATGCAGGTTCAGGAAGCGTTCATGGTGCGCCATCATCCTCAGTGGCTCAGGGTTCGAGAACTCGTTGCCGCCGGGCATCTGGGCGAGGTGCGCGCCGTGCAGGGAATCTTCGCGTATTCCAATCACGATCCCCTGGACATTCGTAACCAGCGAGAAATCGGCGGCGGCGGAGTCTATGACATTGGCTGCTACCCTACTGTTATATCAAGGTTTATATTTGATTCGGAGCCGACCCGCGTCAATGCTCTGATGGAACATGATCCTACTTTTGGCACGGATCGACTGGCGACCGCGATCCTGGAATTTCCCGACGGGCAAGCCAGCTTTATCTGCTCCACTCAGGTTGCGCGCCATCAGAGCCTCGCGATTCTTGGCACGGACGCATGGCTACGGGCAGAATTTCCATTTGTCATGGAGCCGGACCGGGTCTGCCGGCTCTTCATTGGCGGCGGTGAATATCCAGGACCGGTCCCTGATGAAGTCATCGAAATTTCTCCAGCGGACCAGTACACCTGCCAGGGCGAGACAGTTTCCCGTTGTCTATTAGGCGGGCGCCCGGTGCCATATCCTGTCGAGAACGCCGTGGCCAACATGAGAGTCTTGGATGCCCTGTTCAAGTCCTCGCGAACTGGAGCCTGGGAAGAGGTCGCCCCGGCGTAGAATCGGCCTGACCAGCCCCGACTGCTCGGCAAATGCTCACGGCATTCGTCGAAGAGGTTTGTGCTTATCATTTCTGCTGCCACAGTTCGGGAAGCGCCACCGGTCGACCACACGTGCCAATGTTTCACGTGAAACATTGGCACGACTTGACTCGTGCGGGGATTGCAGGAACGGTCGCTTCGGCAGGCGACTGATCGGCAGGTAGGCAGGTGATGCGCTCACGAGGCTACGACGTCTTGGTTGTCGGTGGCGGGCATGCAGGCTGCGAAGCAGCCGCAGCGGCTGCACGCATGGGAGCCCGAACGGGCTTGGTGACTCACACGTTTTCCACTGTTGGCGCCATGTCCTGTAACCCGGCATTCGGTGGTGTCGGAAAAGGACATCTGTTGCGGGAAGTGGATGCATTGGATGGATTGATCGCTCGTGCAGCGGATCAGGCCGGCATGCAGTTCCGTGTTCTCAATCGCAGTCGCGGGCCGGCCGTGCACGGGCCTAGGTGCCAGGCGGACCGGAAGCTTTATCGAACCGCCATGCAGCAACTGCTTCGCGAACAGCCGAATCTCGCGATTGTCGAAGGATCCGTGGAAGACCTGCTGCTAGACCAGGACCGTCGGGTGAGCGGGATTGTATTGGGCGATGGCTGTGAACTCCGGGCGGGCTCGGTGGTCATAGCGACCGGAACCTTTCTGCGGGGCATGATCCACGTTGGGGACTCGCAAACGCCGGCCGGCCGTGCTGGCGAGGCGCCGGCCACCCAGCTAGCTGAACGGCTCGCCGTATCTGGTTTTCGGTTGGGTCGGCTGAAGACCGGGACACCGCCGCGCTTGGACGGCGCGACAATACGCTGGGACGAACTCGAGATACAAGAAGGAGACCCTGTTCCGGAACCGCTGTCGCTCATCACGGAGCGGATCGAGCGACCGCAGGTGCCATGCCATATCACCTGGACCAACGAGGCGATGCACCGATTGGTCCGCGCTAACCTGCATCGGACGCCGATGCACGCTGGCCGGATTGAGGGAAGCGGACCAAGATACTGTCCTTCCATCGAGGACAAGGTCGTCCGCTTTGCCTCGCGTCCACGGCACCAAGTCTTCCTCGAACCGGAAGGCTACGACGATTCCACGGTCTACCCGAACGGGATCTCCACGTCGTTACCGGCTTCGGTCCAGGAAGACATGCTCTCTCTGATCACGGGGCTTGAGACCGTGCGGATGGTTCGCCCTGGGTACGCTATCGAATACGACTACGTCGACCCCCGAGAACTATTGCCGACATTGGAGACCAAACGGCTCCGAGGATTGTTCTTTGCCGGCCAGATCAATGGCACGACGGGTTACGAAGAGGCGGCCGCCCAAGGTGTGGTCGCGGGCATCAATGCGGCGAGCCAGGCAGGTGGCAAGCCGGCGTTCACGTTTGATCGGGCTGAGGCCTATATCGGTGTCCTGATCGACGACCTCACCACTAGGGGGGCGCCCGAACCGTACCGCATGCTGACATCCCGTTCGGAATACCGTTTGCATTTGCGGGCCGACAACGCCGATGAGCGCTTGACGCCAAAGGGGGAAGCGGCCGGTGTGGTTGGAACCCTGCGCGCACGCGCATTCGCCGAAAAGTCGGCAAAACTGACGGCGGCACGCCGGTTGCTGGGGGAAACACGGGTAAGTGTGTCGTCGGTGCGCCGACACGGCATTGCCGTTTCCGACGATGGGGGGCGCCGGTCTGCCATGCAGTACCTCGGATACGCCAGTGTTACTCTCGCCAAGCTCGCGGAAATCTGCCCTCAACTCGATGCCATTGAGTCATCACTGCACGGGATTCTGGAAGCCGATGCCCTGTACGCTCCGTACAAGGCCCGCCAAGATGAAGATATTCGCGCCTACCGTCGCGATGCCGCCGTGCGAATGCCAGACATCATCGACTACGGTTCGGTAGGGGGCCTCTCCGCTGAAGCGACCGAGGCGTTGGAGGCTAGCCGACCATCGACGCTGGCATCAGCTGCCCGCCTGCCCGGGGTGACGCCGGCGGCCTTGACAGCGGTTGTGGCGCACCTAAAAAAAATGTCCGCTAACGCCTGAGCGGCGAGGCTCTCCTCAGTCGCGGGATGTTTCACGTGAAACATCCATTCTCGTTCCACGGGCAACCCGGGCCGGCCGCAATTGCGAGGAGCCACGACCACCATGATGGTGCCAACACAGAAGCGATCTGGGCGTAATGGCGCCGTAAAGCCTTTGAATTGCTTGCGTTCTGCCGAGGACATCTCGTGCCCGGCATTCGTTCTGCGGCGTCCCTTCCGGACAGTGGCCTAGCGTCGGCTGGGATCGGCATCCAGCCGGGAAACGATTCCGTTCAGGGAGTCGTTGTAGGCCGGATAGATCTTGGTCACCAGAGGATCATGGCCCGGAATAATATGATCGGAGCTGTCGGCAAGACTCGCAATGCGATCGTGTCCCGCCAGCATGTCAGCGACGGAAAAGACGATCGGGAACGGCGCTGAACGCTCCATGTTTTCAAAGAAATGCGCTGCATCGGACGCGAGTACGATCCATCCTCTCCGCGTTCGGACACGAACGCATTGCAGGCCCATCGTGTGGCCGCCAAGCAGGTGCACGGAGATACCAGGGGCGATTTCCCGATCGCCGTCATGAAACACGACTCTGCCTTGGTATGCCTTTCGCACCAGGTTGCACACGTGATCTGGAGTGTATGGCGCGGCAAACGTCCGACGCGCCATGTGCGGGCCCGTTGCAAAGCGCAGCTCGCGCTCCTGCAGGTGGAAGTCGGCCTCGCCGAAATGTTCGATCGTGCCGGCATGGTCGTAATGAAGGTGCGTGATGATGACGTCGCGAACCTTGGCACTGTCAACCCCGAGCATCGCCAGTCCGTCCCGGGGCGCCCGGTCCACGGTCCGGTGGCGTCGCTTGCCCTCCGCCTCGTCAAAGCCGACGTCCACCACAATCGAGCGTTCCTGGTTCCGTATCAGCCAAATGAAGTAATCAAGCGGCATGTCGCCGTCGTGCGGATCTGCCCCGATGAAGTTCTCGTGGCGTTTCCGTTTGGCATGCGTTCCGTACCGGATTGCGGTGACTTCCCAGATGTCGCTCATGGTCATGTTCCCGAAAGTTCGGCTGCAGCGGCCCTAGTACGGGACGCCGACGGCCCGCGAGAGAAATCGAACGAAGTCGGAGCCCGTCTGGACGATAGTGACAAAGCGCCGGAAGAAATCGGGCTGAGCAGCGAAGCTCTCAGTGAAGTTGGCAATTGCCACGAAGTCCTTGCGCTTGATGTCGTCGATCAGTGGATGTTCAGGGTCGTAGCCTCGTGGCGGGCGTTTGAGTGAATGGCCCGAGATTTCAAAGGTTTCCCGGAAGGATGCGTCTGCAGTGACGGACACCCATTCGTCGGTCCGGTCAACGATTGCGTCCCGAATGCGACCAAGCGCGCGACTGTCGGGACGCCATAGGCCGCCGCCCGCGAAGCACGCCCCCGGCTCCAAATGGAGATAGAACCCGGGTGCATGGGCGTTCCTGCCGGCAACGTGACGAAAGTGTGCACCAACATTGGTCTTGTAGGGCGTCTTGTCCTTGGAGAAACGCGTGTCCCGGTAAATCCGGAATAGCGAACCGCCATGCGGCCGCGGATCGGCGCGGAAATGCGGACTGATTTCGGAGAGCGGGCCGGCAAACGCGTCGATAAACGCGAGCATCGGGTCACGCACTTCGGAGTGGTAGCGCTCCTTGTTGGCCTCAAACCATGACCGATCGTTGTTGGCCTTGAGCTCGCGCAGGAAAGCGAAGAGGGAACGGGGGACCTGGCTCGATGTCATGGTCTTCTTCCGATGGTTCGTGCTTGACCGCAGCTCGCAGCTGGCCAAGGATCGATCGAACGGGCGCGGCAGATCATAACGTGATCAACTCATGTCCATAGAGGAACTTTCGGGTTTGCAGCCATATTGGGTCACGTGCGTTCAGAGGCCCGCATTCGTAGTCGCCGGACCATCCACCAGACCGCGCCAATGACCGGGACCGCAGCAATCGCCTGAATTTGGGCCTGGTCGGCGTTCAATTGCCGAGAAATCGGAGCCAGGATGTACCCCAGGAGGCTGACGGCGTAGTAGCTGATAGCAACAACTGACAACCCCTCAACCATTTGCTGCAGCCGCAGTTGCAGGGCAGCTCGTCGATTCATGCTCTTGAGAAGCCCCCGGTTTTGTGCTGCGATATTCACTTCCACCCGAGTGCGCAGCAGGGTGGCCGCCCGGGTTGCCCGCTGGGACAGTTCGTCCAACCGGCCTTTCGCAGAGCGGCAGGTTCGCATCGCCGGGTCGAAACGCCGCAACATGAACTCCGCGAGAGTTTGCCGCCCCATGACTCGTTCCTCGCGCAGTGCACTGATCCGCTCGTGGACGATGGCCGCATAGGCCTCGGCGGCGCCGAAACGAAATGCCGAGGAGGAAGACAGGGCCTCGATTTCTGCGGACATTTCGAGAAGGCGGTCGAGTGTCTGCGACTCCCCTCCTCCAGACGTAACCATGGTCCGGACGAGCGAGGACATTTCTCCATCGAGTTCGGCCACGCGGGCAGCCACCTGACGCGCCACCGGCAACGTCAGCATTGCGATCGACTTATAGGTTTCGATTTCCACCAGCCGCTGGACGATCCGCCCCAGGCGTCGCGGACCAATATCGGATCGCACGAGCAGTGCGAATCGAATATGCCCCGCAGCATCGATGCGGAAGTCGCTTGCGGCGATGGCCTGGCCGTCAATGACACTGGACATGGCGAGGCTTTCGGGCACGAACCAGTCTCGCATCCGTGCATAGTCCGCTTCCGCCAATGTCGGTACCGTTTCGCCCTGCTCGACCCTGACCAGCACTGACGTAAGCACCTTTCCGGGAGCCCGGTTGAGCCAGTCCGGCGGAAATGTCGCCGCGATGGAGCCGGTAAACGGCACGCCGGCTACTCCGTCGGCGTAAATGGTGTAGCTCACAAATTCGGTGTGGCGTTCCCATTTCAGCAGGGTCCGACCCAATCGACCTGAGAAGTGGCTGCCGCCGGGGGGAGGATGGGCCGCGCCGTGGCGATCGAGGAGATCATGAAGATGTGCGCGGTCTGCTTCCGGGTCCCGATTCTCAGCCTGGCCAGGTTGTTTGATGGCCAGCACTACCGCGTGGCACGGGGCGCGCAATTCGGGGAAAGGACGGGCATGCAACTCGTTCGACAGCGCGTAGCGCTGCGGGTGGTCTTCTAGCCTCTCTTCCGTCATTCGGCGTGCCCTTCTTCTGCGTCAGGACACAATATATTGCCGGGGCCTTCGGACGGAACATCAAGACATTGGCGGCAGCCTGACCGGTGCCGCGGATGCCGCCGTGAGGGAGGCGCCCCCTGACACGGAATCCGAGGCGCGCGAGGATGAACCGGTTACAGAATGAACCGGTTCAGATCGCTCTGTTCGATTTCGTCGCTGAGGGTCTCGAGCACGAATTGCTCATCAATGGTGACCACCTCATCTGACCGATCGGTAGCCGAGAAACTCACGTCTTCCAGCAGCCGCTCGCAGATGGTATGGAGCCGGCGCGCACCGATATTCTCCACGGTGTGATTGGCTTCGGCCGCCAGTTGCGCCAAGGCCCTGATCCCGTCTTCCCGGAACTCCAGTTTGACGCCGTCGGTCGCGAGCAGCGCCTCGTACTGCCGCGTCAAGCTGTTCTCGGGCTCGGTCAGAATGCGAACCAGGTCGGCTTCAGTCAAAGCGTCGAGGCTCACCCTGATGGGAAGGCGGCCCTGCAATTCGGGCAGCAGGTCCGACGGCTTGGCAAGGTGAAAGGCCCCGGAGGCGATGAACAGGATGTGGCCGGTTCGCACCTGACCGTGCTTGGTCGGTACCACCGTACCCTCGATCAGGGGGAGGAGGTCGCGTTGCACACCCTCGCGGCTCACATCAGCCCCGGCCCGATCCTCGGCACGCGTAATCTTGTCAATTTCGTCCAGGAACACGATGCCGTTCTGTTCGACCGCCTCGATTGCCGTACGGTGCAATTCGTCGTCGTCAATCAGGCGGTTGCTTTCTTCCTCGACCAGAATGTTATGGCTCTCGGCCACACTCAGACGGCGCTTCTGCGTGACATTGCCGAACGACTTGCCGAGCAGCTCGCCAAGGTTGACCATGCCGACGTGCGTTCCTGGCACGCCGGGCAGTTCGAACGAAGGGAGACCGCCGGGGCTCTCGCTGACTTCGATTTCTATTTCCTGCTCGTCGAGCTGACCGGACCGAAGCTTCTCGCGCATCTTCTGGCGGGTGTCACGGGAGGCCGACGACCCGGCAAGCACATCGAGGACGCGCTTCTCGGCCGCCGCTTCCGCGCGCGTCGCGACCTCATGCTGCAGCCGCGTCCGCGTGATCATGATCGCGCTTTCAACCAAGTCACGAATGATCGACTCGACATCACGGCCGACGTATCCCACCTCCGTGAACTTCGTCGCTTCCACCTTGATGAACGGAGCCTGCGCTAGCTTCGCAAGGCGCCGCGCAATTTCGGTCTTGCCGACACCGGTCGGCCCCATCATCAGGATATTCTTGGGCAGGATTTCGTCGCGTAGCGGTGATTCAAGCTGCTGCCGTCGCCAGCGGTTCCGCAGCGCGATGGCCACGGACCGCTTGGCCGCGCGCTGCCCGATGATGAAACGGTCCAGTTCAGCGACGATCTCGCGTGGTGTGAACGCGGTCATTGCCGAATGACTTCGACGGAAATCTGGGCGTTCGTGTAGATGCAAAGATCCGCGGCGACCGCTAGTGACCGGCGGGCAATGTCCTCGGCGGACAGCCCCTCGATCTGGCTCAGCGCTCGCGCCGCGGCCAAGGCAAAGCCTCCCCCCGACCCGATCCCGATCAGACCGTCCGAAGGTTCGACGACGTCACCTACGCCGGATACGAGCAACGATACTTCCCGGTCTGCAACCGCCATGACGGCTTCGAGGCGGCGAAGGTACCGATCGGTCCGCCAATCGCGTGCCAGTTCGACGCATGCCCGCATCAGTTGGCTTGGATGCCGCTCGAGCTTCGCGTCCAGCCGGTCGAAGAGGGTGAAAGCGTCAGCTGTCGCGCCGGCAAATCCGGCCAGAACGGTCCCTCCCGCGAGGCGCCGCACCTTGCGGGCATTGGCCTTGATGACGGTGTCGCCCTGCGTGACCTGCCCGTCCCCGGCGATCACCACGGCCCCGCCCCGCCGGACCGACAGCACCGTCGTGCCATGCCAGGGCGGCCTCTCGGCCGGTGTTCTGGTCATGGGCATCATTTGGGGTAGGGACCGGGCATCGTCACCACTGCCGCGGCGTCATGCTTGCCGCTGCCGCAGTGATTGCCCCAGGCCGTCCACAGTCTGCTGGATCAACACGACCTGCATTTCGGCGTTGATGCGCTCGCGAAGGAGGCGAGTCGACGCTGCCAGGACCAGGTCGGCTACGCGCTCCCGGTACATCTGCCTTGCGGCTTCCTCCGAACGGGCGATTTCCTCCGCGGCGCGCGCGCGCATCCGCGATAGATGTGCCTGCAGGCGCACATCTGAATCGGCAGCAATTTGTCCGGCAGCCTCTTGCGCCCGGGCCCGGATCTCGTCAGCTGTCTTCTCAGCGGCTGCAGCCTCGTCCGTGTAGCGCTCGCGAAGGGACTGCGCCTCGGCGTGGAGCGCGGCAGCGCTGTCCAATTCATCGCGGACTGCGGTCCGATGGGCGTCCAGCACGCCGGCCAGCCTTCGGAGCAGCAGGCGACCGAAGGCTCCCACGAACACGACGAAGGAGACCGCGACCCAAAATGACGGATCCTGCGACAGTTCGGACCACGTCATGTCGCGTTCTCGCGGGCGGCTTGCGCCACTGCGCCGGACAGTGCGGCGTCGTCAACTTGCACTGACGTCAAAGTGGTGGTGAGCGACCGTACCAGCTCCACTGTCGCTGCCTCGGCGTCCCGCAGGGCTGCCATACGACTCGCCTCGATGCGCGCCTCCGCCTCCACCCGTTCGTTGTCCAGGGCCGCTTGCAGGCGCTGGGTTTCGGCCCGGAATGCGGTGGCCGCCCGATCGTGCGCCTCCCGGAGCAGCCGGTCATTCTCGGCCCGGGCGGCAGCGAGCGCCTCGCGGGCTCGGAGGTGAGCGGCCTCCGCTTCCTTTCGAAGCTCGTCCGCCTGTTCCCGGTCGACCCCGATGCGCGTTTCGCGGGCTCGCAGGGTGGTCCGTACCTGCGGCAGCACGATCTGGCTGATTACGACGTAGAGCACCGAGAACGTCACCACCAACCAGAACACCTGGGACGCGAACGTCTCCACCCGAAGCTGCGGCATGTTGCTCTCTGCGAACGCCGCCGCGGGCATCAACGCGGCGCTCGCGATGGCGCAGGCAGTGGCGAAATGGCGAGCCATGTGCAGCAATTCGGACTTAGACCGCAAATAGAATTAGGAATGCAATCAGAAGCGCAAACAGCGCGATCGCCTCCGTCAATGCGAAGCCCAGCAGCACATTGCCGAAGACCTTGGGCGCGGCCGAGGGATTGCGGATAGCGGCAGAAACGTAGTTTCCGAAAATATTGCCGATGCCGATACCGGCTCCGGCAAGCGCGATGGTGGCGAGACCGGCGCCGATCAGCCTGGCAGCTTCAGTTTCCACGGGAAGATCCTTTCGGAAGTGAGGGTGAAGGTGGAACGAGGCGAGGAGCCTAGTGGTGCAGGTCCAGCGCGTCACTCAGGTACAGGCAGCTCAGAACCGCGAAGACATACGCCTGAATGGCCGCCACCAGCAACTCGAAGCCGGTGAGCGCCACGATCAGGATGACCGACACAGGCGCCAGAAAACCGAGGCCGGCAGACAGCAAGAGACCGGCAAAGCCTCCGAACACCTTGAGCATCGTGTGCCCGGCCATCATGTTGGCAAACAGCCGCAGAGACAGACTGACCGGCCGGACGAAATAACTGATGATTTCGATCGGCACCATTAGGGGGATGAGTACGACCGGGACGCCGGACGGCACAAAGAGCGACAGGAACCGAACCCCGTGCCGTGCCAGCCCGATGACGGTCACACCAACGAAGACCACGGCCGCCATGGCGAACGTCACGGCGATATGACTGGTGTAGGTGAAGCTGTAGGGGATCATCCCGAGCAGGTTGCCGAACAGGATGAACAAGAACAGCGTGAAAATGAAAGGAAAGTAGCGGGCGCCTTGCGGGCCGACGTTGTCCTGCAACATGTTGGCCACGAACTGGTAGGTCAGTTCGACGGCCGCTTGCCAGCGCCCCGGGATAATGGCGCGACGACGCATACCTCCACCGAAGACCACCGCGATAGTGGCAACTGCGATCAGCATCCACAGGGCTGAGTTTGTGAATGAGAGGTCGAGTCCCCCGATCTGAATGGATTCGAGGGTGACGATCTCGAACTGCTCGAGTGGCCCGTGGGCCGCGTCACCATTCGCACTGTTGTCGGTTGCCATCGAGCGTCAGGTCCCGGAGGGAGGATCTTGAGGTCGTGAATCGGATTCGGGGTCCGGCTGCCGGCTGCCGAAACCCTGGGCGGTGCGAAACACGTTGCGAAGACCGGCGGCGAACCCGAGTCCGACGCAGATGATCAACAACGCTGGCGACGTGTCCAGCCACTCATCGAGCAGCCAGCCGGCCCCTCCACCCACGGCGATACCGGCAATCATTTCGGAAGATACCTTGAGCGCTCCGCCGAGAGCCTTACCAGGAGCGCCTCGACGCGACCGAACCTTGCCGGGCGAAGACGACCTGTCATCGGCCAAGCGATCCGCGAGACGGGAAAGATCCGGCGGAACATCGCGGTCGTTAGGCGTGTCGTCCGCCACGATCTGCTGATTCCCGCACCAACGCCCGTGGGAACGGGCGTTTCGGACGCTAACTGCCTCTCGGGGAATCGTCAAGCCGGAATGTGGCCATGCCTGGTCGCCGTTCGCAGTGTTTCCCCGGGGTCGATGTGGGCCCGGGATGCAGCGCACGCACCGGCCTTGACGGCCGTCCGACCAGCGGCGATCAGTGGCGGGTCCCGCGCCTAGCGGTCGTCCGGCGCGTAACCGAGGTTGGCGGCAAGGATCTCCTCGGCTTCCGTCACGGTGCAGTCCTTGCGCCGGGCGTAGTCCTCCACCTGATCCCGCCCGACCCGTCCGACCCCGAAATATCTCGCTTCTTGATGGGCGAAGTAGAAGCCGGAGACCGAGGCGGCCGGCATCATCGCGAAGTTGTTGGTGAGGGTGATGCCAGCCCAGGTGTCGGCCTCCAGCAGCTGGAATAGCGTGCGCTTTTCGCTGTGGTCGGGACAGGCCGGATAGCCCGGAGCCGGGCGGATGCCCTGGTAGACCTCGTCGATCAAGGCCTTGTTGTCCAAGTTCTCGTCCGACGCATACCCCCAGAATTCCTTGCGAACCCGCTCATGCAGGCGCTCGGCGAAAGCTTCAGCGAGACGGTCGGCCAGCGACTGGAGCAGGATTTCCGCGTACGTGTCCATGCCTTCCCTCGCGGCATCGAGGCCGATACCGGCGGTGACCGCGAAGGCGCCGATGTGATCGGCGAGACCGGTGTTCTTGGGGGCGACGAAGTCGGCCAAGCAGTGATTCGGCCGGCCGGCGGACTTGTCCATCTGCTGGCGCAGGAAGACGAACCGGGCGCGCACGCTTGAGCGGCTGGCATCCGCGTACAGCTCGACGTCGTCATCGACGGCGTTGGCCGGAAACATCCGGGTGACACCCCGGGCTTCCAGCAAGCGCTCGTCCACGATCCGCCGCAGCATGGCCTCGGCGTCCTGGAAGAGATTTTGCGCGGCTTCCCCGACCACCGGGTCATCCAGGATCTGGGGCCACGTGCCGGCCAGCTCCCACGTGTGGAAGAACGGTGTCCAGTCGATTCTCGCCGCGAGTTCTTCGAGATCGTAGGCAGCGAAGTGGAGCAGGTCCGTTTCATGAGGGGGTAGGGGGATGCCCTTGCTCCAATCGATGCGCGTTCGCCGGCTCCGTGCCTCTTCCAGCGGCAAACGGTTGGACCGTTCGCCGCGGTTGCCGTGCCGTTCGCGGATCCGCGCGTAATCCTCCCGGACCTCGGCAAGCAGCATCGGTGCCCGCGTGCTGTTGGCGAGGCAGGAGGCGACGGTAACGGCACGCGACGCGTCGGGCACATAGATGACCGGGCCCGAGTACTCCTCCGAGATCTTTACCGCGGTGTGCGCCTTCGAAGTGGTCGCGCCGCCGATCAGGAGCGGGGTGCGGAGCGAAGCGCGCTCCATTTCAGCGGCGACCAGGCACATCTCTCGGAGGGATGGCGTGATCAGGCCGGATAGACCGATCATGTCGGCGTCATGGTCGCGGGCCGCTTCCAGAATCGCTGCAGACTGCACCATGACGCCGAGGTCGATCACCTCGAAGTGGTTGCAGCCCAGCACGACGCCGACGATGTTCTTGCCGATGTCGTGGACGTCGCCCTTCACGGTGGCGAGCACGATGCGTCCCCGGGACCGTCCGCGCCCCTGCTTGCCCGCTTCGATGAACGGCTGTAGGTGGGCGACGGCCTGTTTCATGACGCGGGCGCTCTTGACCACCTGGGGCAGGAACATCTGCCCTGACCCGAACAGATCACCTACCCGGCTCATCCCATCCATCAGGGGTCCCTCGATGACCTCGAGCGGGTCTCCCACCTGCTGGCGGGCCGCTTCCACATCCTCGATGATGTATTCGGTGATCCCTTCGACTAGGGCGTGCATCAGGCGTTCCGCAATAGGTTTCCGGCGCCATTCGGGTTCCTGGGCGTCGTCGGTCTCGATTTCCCGCGCGGGTCCGGCCATCTCGAGCAGGCGCTCCGCAGCATCGGGCTTCCGGTTGAGGACGACGTCCTCCACCGTGTCCCGAAGGGCCTGCGGCAGATCGGCGTACACGGCGAGCTGACCGGCGTTGACGATCGCCATGTCGAGTCCGGCCGATATGGCGTGATAAAGGAACACCGAGTGCATGGCTTTGCGGATGGTTTCGTTGCCGCGGAACGAAAAGGACAGGTTCGAGAGGCCGCCCGACACCAGGGCTCCGGGGAGCGTCGCCTTGATCAGGCAACAGGCCTCGAGAAAGGCGACCGCGTAGTCATCGTGCTCCTCGATGCCGGTCGCCACGGCGAAGACGTTGGGGTCGAAGATGATGTCCTCGGGGGGGAAGCCGACCTCGTCCACTAGGATCCGGTAGGCGCGGCTGCAGATCTCGACCTTGCGCTTGGCCGTGTCCGCCTGCCCTAGTTCGTCGAAGGCCATCACCACGACCGCTGCCCCGTGCCGAAGAACGGCTTCCGCCTGTTGTCGGAATACCGCTTCGCCCTCCTTGAGGCTGATCGAGTTCACGACGGGCTTGCCCTGAACGTTCTTGAGGGCAGCCTCTAGCACGGACCAGCTCGAGGAATCCAGCATCAACGGCACCCGACTGATCTCCGGCTCCGCAGCAACGAGGCGGAGGAACCGGGTCATTGCGGCTTCTACATCGAGCATGGCCTCGTCGAGGTTGACGTCGATGATCTGTGCGCCGTTTCGAACCTGGTCGCGGGCCACCTCGAGGGCAGCGTCGAAGTCCTCGTCCAGGACCAGTCTCCGAAAGCGGGCTGACCCCGTGACGTTGGTGCGTTCACCGATATTCACGAAGCCAGTGTCCGCGCCGACGGTGAGCGGCTCGAGGCCGGACAGGAAGCAGTACGACATCGGAGTTGCCGCCGTCCGGGGCACCTTCTCCGTGACTGCGTCGCGGATGGCAGCGATGTGTTCGGGCGTGGTCCCACAGCAACCGCCCGCGATGTTCAGCCACCCGCTCTCGGCGAAGGCGCCGAGTTCGGCGGCCATGCGCTCCGGGGTCTCGTCGTAGCCTCCGAACGCATTGGGGAGGCCCGCGTTGGGATACAGGCAGACCGGCCGGTCAGCGATGTGGGCGATCTCTTGGAGGTGCGGACGAAGTTCCCGCGCGCCCAGCGCACAGTTGAAACCGATCGAGAAGGGTCGGGCATGGCGCACGGACGCCCAGAACGCGGCGGGCGTCTGGCCGGTGAGGGTCCGACCTGAAGCGTCGGTGATCGTGCCCGAGATCATGACGGGGAGACGGATCCCCGTCTGGTCGAAGGCCTCGGCGATAGCGTGCAGCGCGGCTTTGCCGTTTAGGGTGTCGAAGATCGTCTCGACCAGAAGAATGTCCGCACCACCCTCGATCAGACCGAGCGCTGCCCTCCGGTATGCCAGGCGGAGTTCGTCGTAGGTGACGTTGCGCGCGGCGGGATCTTCAACCACCGGCGACACCGACGCCGTCCGATTGGTCGGACCGAGGGCTCCGGCCACGAAGCGCGGTTCGCCGTCGGCTTCGTACCGGGCGGCCGCCTCCCGCGCGATGCGGGCCGCCGCGTGGTTGATCTCGCGGGCCAAGTCCGCGGTCCCGTAGTCCGCCTGGGCGATGGACGTCGCACTGAACGTGCAGGTCTCGATGATGTCGGCGCCGACCCGGAGGTAGCCCTCGTGAACCTCGGCCACCACGTCCGGGCGGGTGAGGCAGAGAACATCGAAATTGCCGGCGAGGTCGCGGGGGTGGTCCCGAAAGCGGTCCCCGCGGAAATCACGCTCCTCGAGGTCGCGCGCCTGCAGCAGGGTGCCGTACGCGCCGTCGAGCATCAGGATCCGCTCTCGAAGGCGTTGCTCGAGCGCTTGCCGCCGGACGGCCGAATCGGTGGCCGGCGTGCTCACGCGCCAGGTCCCACGGCCACCCGGACCGCTCCCGGGTCAGCGGACCCCCGGAGCCCCAGCCACCAGCAGATGGCATAACTGAGGCGGGCGCGATTCAGGGTGTAGAAGTGGAAGGCGTTCACGCCCTCGCGCCGGAGATCCTCACACTGCGACACCGCAGCACCAGCGGCAATCATTTCCCGGGTCCGGGCGTCGGCGTCGAGGGGTTCAAAGATCGCGGTCATGCGCGGCGGGATCGTCACGCCGCAGCGTCGGCTGAATTCTGCGACCCGCCGAAAGTCGGTGACCGGCAGGATCCCCGGCACGATCGGTGTCGTAATGCCGGCAGCGCGGCACCGGTCGCGGAAGCGCAAGAAACACGCGTTATCGAAGAAGTACTGCGTGAGAATCCGGTCGGCGCCGGCGTCCACCTTGGCTTTCAGGTTGTCGATGTCCGCCGCGGGTGAGGATGATTCCGGATGCGGTTCCGGATAGCCCGCGACCGAGACCTCGAACTCCGCAGCGGCCCGGATCCCGCGCACGAGATCGGCGGCATTGCAGTAGCCGCCGGGTTCGGGGCGATATCGGTCGGTGCCCTTTGGCGGGTCACCGCGGAGTGCCACGATGTGACGGATTCCCAGGGCCCACCAGCGTAGAGCGAGGGCATCGATCTGGGCTCGAGTCGACCCGACGCAGGTGAGGTGAGCGGCCGGCGGCACGGGCAGCTGCTGGCGAATCCAGCAAACGAGCCCTTCGGTTCGCGAACGCGTGGAGCCGTCGGCGCCGTAGGTGACCGAGAAGAAAGCGGGCCCAAGCCGGACCAGTCGACACATTACCCGCTGGAGGCGCTGCACGGCCGCTTCATCCGCGGGCGGGAAGAACTCGAAGCTGACGGTCGGTTGCGTCATGACGATCCGGCCGTCACCGCAGGCACGGCGGTATCCGTGGGGAGCCGGGCAGCGGCACCCCGCGGGCGGTTACCGGCGCACCAGCTAGGGACCGACGGTGAAACTGTGGGCAGGCCGCGCCATCGTGGCGCGGCTGAACACTCGCCCGGAGAGGCGGACCCGGCGCGGTGCGGCATGACAACCTCCTTCGGCGCATGCTGAGGAGGCTGACGCCCGTGATTGCCATCTGGCCACATCTCCCTACCGGGAAACCACCTTGCACGGGCTGCAGGTTGGTGGGGTACGTCAACCCCTCAGGATGCAGTGACGACTGTAGAGACGGGGATTTAGCCGGTCAAGGCACGAACTGTCGGCCGGGACCTGTCCGCATGCGGGTCATCGGCCGAGTGGTGCGGGTTCGGCGGAACCCCTGCGCGACGGCGTTGTCGGCGCCTGAACGGGTGTGGCCAGTACTCGGAACCGGCCCGCTTGGGCCGGGTTTCGAGTGATCCGGCCGCCTCCGCGCGTTGCCAATAGAATGCGCCGGGGACGGCCCCGGCGTTTGTGCCCTATGCGTCCCCCGACTGCACCTGGATCGAGAATCCCATGCGTGACATTCACCTGCCCGGCCGTTCTCCAGTACGCGGAACCCGCGTCGCCGCGGCGACGTCCCATCCATTGGCCACCTTGGCTGCCGTCGACGTGCTGCGCGAGGGCGGCAACGCGGTAGATGCAGCGGTGACCGCGGCAGCGGTGCTGGCGGTGGTGGAGCCCCATTCGACGGGCATCGGCGGCGACGTGTTCTGCCTGTATGCACCGGCTGGCGGCTCTGAAGTCATCGCCCTCAACGGTTCGGGTCGGGCACCGGCGTCGGCGTCGGCAGCCGCACTGCGTGAGGACGGCATGGCCGCGATCCCGTTCACCAGCCCGCACGCCGTGAGCGTCCCCGGCGCCGTGCGCGCCTGGGAGCGCCTGCTGGCGGATCATGGCCGGCTGGACCTTTCGCGGGCGCTCGCGCCGGCGATTGCCTATGCCACCGACGGGTACCCGGTTGCCGACGTGGTGGCGGACGCTTGGTTCCGCGAACACGACAAGCTGCAGGCGGACCCGGATGCCGCCGCTGTGTTTCTCCCTCAGGGACTTTCGCCTCGGGCGGGTCACGTGCACCGTCAGCCGCGTCTCGGCGAGACGATGCGGGCCATCGCAGCTCACGGGGCGGCCGCTTTCTATGAGGGGCCCGTCGCGCGGGACATCGTCGCCAAGTTGCGCCGGGTGGGCGGCGTGCACTCGGAGGAAGATTTTGCCGCCGCCGCCGTCGACTACGTGACGCCCATCCGTACCCGCTATCGCGACGTGGACGTGTACGAGTGCCCGCCCAACGGCCAAGGCATCATTGCCCTCCTGATGCTGAATCTGCTGGCCGGGTTCGATCTCGCGGGACTGGATCCCCTGGGCCCGGACCGCTTCCATCTCGAAGCCGAAGCGACCCGCCTCGCGTACGCTGAACGGGCCGCCCGCCTGGCGGATCCTGAGCATGCTGAGGTCCCCGTGGCGGCGTTGCTCAGCGAGGCGCATGCCGAGGCGCTTCGCGCTCGGATCGACCGGGAGCGGATGACGCCGGGGCTCACGCCGGCCACCCTCCCCGAACACCGGGACACGGTCTACCTGACCGTGGTGGACGGCGAGCGCAATGCGGTGTCGTTTATCAATTCGCTGTTCCATTCGTTCGGAAGCGGAATCCTGGCACCCGAATCCGGCGTCATGCTTCACAATCGCGGAGCAGGCTTCGTGCTAGATCCGGGCCATCCGAACGAACTCATGCCAGGCAAGCGCCCGATGCATACGATTATTCCCGCGATGGCTGTGCTTGACGGCCGCGCCTGGATGCCGTTCGGGGTGATGGGCGGCCACTTCCAGCCGGTCGGGCAGGTACATTTTTTGACCAACGTCGTGGACTTTGGCATGGATGTTCAGGAGGCGCTCGACTGTCCCCGGGCCTTCCATTTTGACGGCGTGTTGAGTTGTGAGCGGGGCGTGCCCCAAGCCACGCGAGACGCCCTGGAGCGGCTCGGGCACGAGGTTGCGGTGCCCGACCTGCCGCTTGGTGGCGGACAGGCCATTGCGATCGATCCCGCCAGCGGGGTGCTGTCAGCTGGCTCCGACCCTCGCAAGGACGGGGCGGCGATCGGCACGTAGGAGGTACCATGGGCACGGCTCCCGACGTCGTTGTGTACACGCAGATGCTCTGCGGGTTCTGCTACCAGGCGAAGCGGCTGCTCGACGACCGCGGTGTCGTCTATCGGGAAATCGACGTGACTGGCAATCCGGGTCTCCGGGCGGAAATGACATCGGCGGCCGGCGGCGCGCGCACGGCCCCCCAAATTTTCATCGACGGCATCCATGTCGGTGGCTCCGACGATCTGGCCGCCGCTGCCGCCTCGGGGGAGCTTGACCGGCTGCTAGGAGATGATTGAAGGCGCCGCGTGTCTCCGGCTGGCGTGCGCACAGCTCACCAGCACGCCGGACCTCGACGCGAACCTGCGCATCATCGAACAGCAGATCCGCACCGCCCAGGCCGCTGACGCGGACTTGGTGGCCTTCCCCGAGAACGCACCGCTGCTCGCCCCGGCGAGCGCGATGCAGGCAGCCGCAGCGCCGGAGGAAATCCATGCCGCGACGCAGGCAGTGTGCGCGACTGCACGGGAAGCGGGGATCTGGGTGCTGCTGGGATCGCTCGCGGTCGAGCCCGACACCTCGGATGGCAGGCTGGCCAACCGGTCCCTGCTGATTGACGCCGCCGGAACGGTGACGTGCCGGTACGACAAGATTCACATGTTTGATGCCGACCCGGGTTCCGGCGAGAGCTACCGGGAATCGGAACGCTACCGTCCCGGCGCTCAGGCCGTCACCGCCCGGACTCCCTGGGGACTGCTCGGCATGACGGTCTGCTACGACCTCAGGTTTCCGGAACTCTATCAGTCGCTGGCCAAGGCCGGCGCGTGGTTTCTCTCCGTCCCTTCGGCGTTCACGCGCCCGACCGGGCAGGCACACTGGGAGGCGTTGCTGCGCGCCCGGGCGATCGAGACGGGGTGCTGGGTATTCGCGCCGGCGCAGTGCGGCGTCCACTACGGGCGTCGGCGGACGTGGGGACATTCGATGGTTGTGAGCCCCTGGGGCCGAGTGGTGGCGGAGGCCGGAGACGAGCCTGAATTGTTGTTCGCCGATTTGGATCCCGACGCGGTTACCGAGGCCCGGAACATGGTTCCCAGCTTGGCGGCGCGGCGTCGGTGGTGCGAACCGGCCGCCCCCTAGCCGCCGTCCGATCGGGCAAGCGGCGGGTGCAGGACCACGTCAGGGCGACGGGCCGCGAGCCTTGCTGGCTGGGTCCCGGGTTGCGGCGAGGCGCTGGATGCGGGCGGGCCTCGGCGTCTCCAGATCTTCATATTGCTGCACGTGCAGCGAGCCGGCGACCGCGGTCAACAGTTCGCAGCGCCGCAGCAGGAACCGGGGGTTGCGCGGCCGGCCGAACCGCTCGTTGCCCGCGGCAAAGGTCTCGTAGAGCAGACGGCCGCCGGGAGCGACGGCGGACACGATGCGCGGGAGCAGCGGCCGGTGCAGGTAGTTGGTCACGATGACTGCATCGAACGTGCGCTGCGCGAGCGGCCAGGGACTGCCATCCTCCAGATCTTGCACGATGAATTCGAACCGGCCGTCGCCGATGACGGCTGCGGCGCCGGGATCCCGGTCGACCCCTGTAACGCGACAGCCCCGATTCAGGAAGTACCGTACGTGGCGGCCGCCGCCGCAGGCGACGTCGAGGACGGTACAGCCGTCACCGAGGCCTTGTCCGTGCCGAACGATCCACGGTGAAGGTGCGGCCACCGGCCGATCGGATTGCGCGCTGCGATGGGGGTTCGCCGCCTGCATGGCCCAGTCCTTGCCAATTGGTCTAGAATGCCAGACTCCGGCAATGGGGCGAACGCTTCCAGTGATCCTTTTCGACCTCGAGTGCGAGAGCGGGCACGTGTTCGAAGGCTGGTTTCCGAGCGGCGCGGAGTTCGACCAGCAGGCGAACAAGGGCCAAATTCTCTGTCCGGTGTGCGATACGGCGAACGTGAAGAAGGCGCCGATGGCGCCGCGATCGGCCCGCGGGCAACCTGCGGAGCGGAACCCCAAGCACGAGCAGGCAGCGATGCTTCGCGCTCTGCGGAAGCTTCGCCAAGCCGTCGAGAAGAACAGCACTTACGTCGGAGACCGGTTTCCGGCCGAGGCGCGGGCCATGCATGCGGGCGAATGCGAAGAGAAGAGCATTTACGGCGAGGCCACCTCCGAGGAGGCGCGGGAATTGCGTGAAGAGGGTGTGCAGGTTTGCCCGCTTCCATGGATCGACCGGGCCGATCACTGACCGTCGCGCAGGGCTGGCGCGTGGAACCGGCCCCGAGTGCCATCTCCGTTCCTGTCCACCAATACCCCGACCCATGCCATGACCGATCCGTTCCCGGTTCCTGACCTTTCCGACTGGGCCGAACGCGCACGCCGGGAGTATGGCGGTGATCCCGACGAGCACGTGCAAGCAACCCCGGAAGGCCTCGCCGTAAAGCCGCTGTACACGAGCGCGGATATCGAGAACCCCGAACGCCTGAAGGGCCTGCCCGGCTTCGCTCCGTTCCTGCGCGGCCCGCGAGCCACCATGTTCACCGGCCGGCCATGGACGATCCGTCAGTACGCGGGATTCTCGACGGCCGAGGAATCGAACGCGTTCTACCGGCGGAATCTGGCCGCCGGCCAGAAAGGCCTTTCCGTGGCATTCGATCTGGCCACCCATCGCGGGTACGACTCCGACCATCTGCGCGTGCAGGGCGATGTCGGGAAGGCCGGTGTGGCGATCGATTCGGTCGAGGACATGAAGATCCTGTTCGACGGCATTCCACTCGACCAAATGAGCGTGTCGATGACCATGAACGGAGCGGTGCTGCCGGTCATGGCAGCGTATATCGTCGCCGCCGAGGAACATGGGGTGGCGCCCGCTGCGCTGACCGGCACGATCCAGAATGACATCCTCAAGGAGTTCATGGTCCGGAATACGTACATTTATCCCCCCGGGCCCTCGATGCGAATCGTGGCCGATGTCATCGCCTACACCGCCGCCCACATGCCGCGGTTCAACTCCATCTCCATCTCCGGCTACCACATGCACGAGGCTGGCGCGACGGCCGTGCAGGAGCTCGCGTTCACGTTGGCGGATGGGCTCGAGTACGTGCGCACGGCGCTCGGGCGGGGCCTTGAAGTCGACCAGTTCGCGCCGCGCCTGTCGTTTTTCTTCGGCATTGGCATGAATTTCTTCATGGAGGCGGCGAAACTGCGCGCTGCCCGGGTGCTGTGGGCGGAACGCATGGCGCAGATGTTCTCGCCGCGCGACCCCCGGTCGCTGATGCTGCGCATGCACTGCCAGACCTCGGGCGTGTCGCTCGCCGAGCAGGACCCCCTGAACAACGTGGTGCGCACGACGGTCGAGGCGCTGGCTGCCGTCCTGGGCGGCACCCAGTCCCTGCACACGAATGCGTTCGACGAGGCCATCGCTCTGCCCACCGACACCTCCGCCAGAATTGCGCGGAACACCCAGCTGATCCTCCAGGCCGAAGCCGGCGTCATCCAAACGGTCGATCCGCTTGCCGGTTCGTACTACGTCGAGCATCTGACGGATCACCTGATCAGGTCGGCGGGCGCGCTGATCGACGAGGTTGAGGAACTGGGCGGCATGACACGGGCGGTGGAGAGCGGGATGCCGAAGCTCCGCATCGAAACGTCTGCCGCCAGCCGCCAGGCGCGCCTCGACGAGGGTCGCGACGTCCTCGTCGGCGTGAACCGTTACCAAACCGACCAGAAGGACGCCGTGGAAGTACGTGCGATCGATACGGAAGCGGTGCGCGTTCGCCAGGTGGAGCGGTTGCAGCGGGTGCGTGCCGAGCGGGATGCGGAAGCCTGCCGGCAGGCGCTGGATGCACTCCGTGCGGGTGCCGCCACGGTTGACGCCAACCTGCTGGCGCTCAGCGTTGACGCGGCGCGCGCGCGCGCGACCGTGGGAGAAATCTCGCTGGCGCTGGAGGAGGTGTTCGGCCGGCATACGGCGCTGGTACAGGTGGCTGGCGGGGCGTACTCCCGGGCCAGGACGAGCGACGACGAGCTCGCTGCGCTGCGCGAGCGGACATCGCAGTTCGCGGAACGCCACGGCCGTCGCCCCCGCATCCTCGTGGCGAAACTCGGGCAGGACGGGCACGATCGGGGCGCCAAGGTGATCGCGACCTCGTTTGCCGACGTGGGGTTCGACGTTGACATCGGCGGCCTGTTCGGAACGCCGGCGGAGGTTGCGCGGCAGGCGATCGAGAACGACGTCCACGTGGTCGGCGTGTCGACCTTGGCCGCGGGCCATCTGACCCTGGTTCCTGAGCTGATTGCCGCGCTGCAGCGGGAGCGGGCCGAAGATATTCACGTGATTTGCGGCGGCGTGATCCCAGCCGCAGACCACGCTGCCATGCGCAAGGCCGGGGTGGGCGCCATCTTTGGACCGGGGACGCCGGTTCCTGAAGCGGCCGCCCGGGTGCTCACGTTGATCGAAGCCCGCAACGGAAGCTGAGAGGCGGGCGGGTGCCGCACGACCTGCAGGTGGTCGCCGCTATCTTCGTGCCGCTCGCGCTGGTGTGCGCGATCGGGTGGATCGTCTACGCGCGCCGGCTGGCCGCCCGAGGCGCCGACCCCGCTGCTGGCCCGGTGGCGAAGTCCGCGGGGAACGTTGCGGCGGCCGGATGCGAGTCAAGGGCTTCCTTGCCGGCGGCCGCAGCCCCGTCACCGGTCCAGGAACTGGCGGACTCCATTCTCAGCGGCCAGCGACGGGCGCTGTCCCGCGGGATCACCCTGGTCGAATCCGGTCATCCGCGCGACCGCGCCGCCGCGGCCGAGTTGGTGCAGGCCGTCTTTGCCGACACCGGCGGAGCCATCCGGATCGGCATTTCCGGGCCGCCGGGGGTTGGGAAGTCGACCTTTGCCGAGGCGATCGGGCTCCACGCCATCGCGCAGGGGAAACGGGTCGCGGTGCTCGCGGTGGATCCTTCCAGCACGATTTCCGGGGGCTCCATTCTTGGCGACAAGACCCGGATGGAGCACCTTGGCCGCTCCGACAGCGCCTACATCCGGCCGAGTCCTTCGGGCGGGCTGCACGGCGGGATTGCGCGGGGCGTGCGCGAATCGGTTACGCTTTGCGAGGCCGCCGGCTTCGACGTTGTACTGATCGAGACCATGGGGGTCGGCCAGGCAGAACTCGCCGTCCGCGAGGTCGTCGACCTGGTTGCCCTCTTGGTGCAGCCCGGTGCCGGCGACAACCTGCAGGGCATCAAGCGAGGCATCGTGGAGATTGCGGACTTCGTCCTGGTCAACAAGGCGGACGGCGATCTGAAACGGCCGGCGGAGCTCACGGTCGGCGAGTACAAGCGGGCCCTGCGGTTGATGTCGCCACCCTCGGAGAGCTGGAGGCCCGAGGTGTTCGCATGCTCGGCCGTGGAAGGAACGGGCATCGACCACGCGTGGGCCCGCATCGCGGCGTTCGATGCCGCCACGACGCAGGACGGGACCCGAGACAGCACCCGCGCTCGGCAGGCCGCGGCCGCCGTCTGGGGCTACGTGAATCTCGCGCTGCGGGAATCCCTCCAGGAGGTACGCGCCGCAACCCAGTCGCCCGCGGCCGGCTGGGAGGCCGAAGTTCGCGCGGGCCGCATGGCACCTGCGGCGGCGGCCATCAGGCTGCTTGACATGGTGCGCGATGGAAGAAGCCTGACCGGAACATCGGAGTGACGTCGTGTCGGGTGTTCGGTCGTCCCGGTCGAGTGCCCGAGATCACTAGGCCGGCGGAAGATCCGCGGGTTCGGAGTTGCCGGCCCCGTAGGGCCGGCGGAGTCCTTAGCCGGTGGATCATATGCGGTTCGTGACATCCAGCTGTCGCCGGGCGGCCGGACCGGCGCTCCACCGCGCAGGGTGCTTGGGCGCGGTACTGCTGGTCGCTTGCGCGCTCGCCATCACCATCTCCCGGGCATCTGCACAGGGGTTGCCGCTGGTGCGGGATGCGGAAATCGAATTCCACGTCCGTGCCTGGTCGGACCCCGTGTTTGCGGCAGCCGGTCTGGACGCAGGCTCGGTCGAGCTGTACCTCGTCAACGAGGCGACCATCAACGCGTTCGTGGCCGCCGGCCAGAACATCTTCATCAACACCGGCCTGATCGTCCGCGCGGGAACCCCGGACGCCCTGGTGGGCGTCATCGCCCATGAGGCCGGGCACATCGCCGCCGGACATCTGGTCCGGACCCGCGAGGCGGCGGAAAAGGCGATGATCACCGGCCTTGCCACCACATTGATCACGATCGGCGCGAGTGCCCTTGGCGGTGGAGACAATGCGCTCTCGCTGGGGGCCGCCGGCATTTCTCTGGGCGAGAACATCGCCAACAAGATATTCCTGCAGCATTCTCGGACCGCCGAGTTCGCGGCGGATGTCGCAGCGCTGCAGTACTTGGCGGCGGTGGGGCGACCCGCCCGGCCGATGGTCGAACTCCTGATGGCGCTGCAGGCGAAGGAGCAGACGCTGGAAAACCTGGATCCGTATGCCCGCACCCACCCGCTGACCCAGGAGCGAATCCAGCAGATCCTGGACTGGACGCGAGGCGAGCCGGTGCCGGAGGCGGCGGCCCGCGCGGCCGAGCAGGCCACCTACGATCGCATCGTCGCCAAGATCGTTGCCTTTACCGACCCGCCCGAGCAGACGCTGCGGCGCTACCGGGCCGATGACAGCATCGCCGGACGGTACGCGCGCGCCATTGCGCACTATCGCAAGTCCGACCTGCCGGCGGCGCTGGCGGGGCTTGACGGCCTCCTCGCCCAGAGCCCCGACGACCACTACTTCCACGAGCTGCGTGGTCAGATCCTTCTCGAGAACGGTCGCGTCGCCGAGGCTTCCGAGAGCTATCGGCGGGCTGCCGACCTGGCGCCGGATACGGCCCTGATTCTCGTGGGCTTCGCGCAGGCTGAGCTGGAGACCGGGCACGACTCCAGCCTTGCGGACGTGACAGCCGTACTTGAGCGCGTGCTTGACTTGGAACCGGCGAACGCGAAGGCTTGGCGGCTGCTCGCCGTCGCCCACGGCCGCGCCGCGAAGGACGGGCTGGCCATGCTTGCAACGGCGGAACACGCTCTCCTCCGCGGCCGTGCCGCCGATGCCCGGCGGTTTGCTGAGCGGGCGCTCAAGAATTTGCCGCCAGGGTCCCCTGCCTTCCAGCGCGCCGAGGACATCGGCCAGCTGCTGCGGGAAACCTCGGGTGGTGCCCGGCGCTAGATTGTCGTCCTGGAACTATTCGGAGAAACACTCATGGTGAGAATTTTTGCAACGCTAGGCGCCCTCGTGCTGGCAGCGCTCCTGGCGGGCCCTGTCGGGGCCGCCGAGCTGGACCGGTCAGACGTGGAGACTATCGTCCGCGAGTACCTGAACGAGAATCCCAACGTCATCTACGAAGCTGTCGAGAAGCACCAGAGGCAGCTGGCGGAGGAGGCCAAGCGCCAACAGGACTCCGCGCTCGCCGCCAATTACGCCGCGCTCGTGGAGGGGGCACCGACGGTCGGCGCCACGGATATGGACGCCATCACCGTGGTGGAGTTCTTCGACTACAACTGCGGCTATTGCAAACGCTCGATGGATGCCATCCTCCAGGTCCTGGAAAGCGAGGCCGATGTGCGCTTCGTCTTCGTGGAGTTTCCGATCTTGGCCCCGAGCTCCCGAACAGCGGCGCTGGCGGCCCTGGCTGCGGACCGGCAGGGTGCCTACTTCGCGTTCCACCGTGCGCTGATGCAGCATCGCGGAGCGCTGACGGACACCCGGGTAATGGAGATAGCCCAGGAAATCGACCTGGACATGGCGCAGCTGGCACAGGACATGGAGGATGCCGAAGTCGTGGCCGCGCTTGAACGCAATGCCATGGTCGGCGAGGCCGTTGGCGTTCAGGGGACGCCGTTCTTCTTGGTTAACCAGAAAGCCTATCCGGGCTGGCTCGACGAGGAGACGCTTCGGAGCGCCATCACGGAGGCCAGATCCGGTTGAACGGTCCCGGACCGCGGCAGACCCAGTCTGCCGCCCGGCTCTCGATCGTGGTGAGCAGGGGGCGTTCCGGGAACGCCGTGCGGTTGGGGCCGGTGGGGGCGCCCGTCCTCATCCGGTCGTGAGCAGGATTTTCCCTACGCTGCCGCCGGCCTCCATTTCCCGGTGGGCCGCCGACGCCTGATCGAGCGGGAAGGTGCAGGCCGTCACCGGCCGGATGCGCTGCGTGGCGAACAACGGCCAGACCTGCTCAAGCAGGGCGTCCCGGAGGCGGCCCTTTTCGGCGACACTGCGGGGACGAAGGGTGGAGGCGGTCACGGTGAGGCGCTTCTGCAGGAGCGGGAGCAGGCTGGCCTCCACCTTGGCGCCGCCGAGAAAGGCAATGATCGCCAGCCGCCCCTCGATCCTGAGCGCGTCCAGATTCCGGGCGAAGTATGAGCCGCCCACCATGTCTAGGATCAGATCGACGCCGGCACCTCCCGTGCTGCCCCGCACGACCGAGACGAACTCCTCCGTCCGGTAGTTGATCCCGCGTTCGGCACCGAGCTGCTCGCAAGCGCGCGCCCGGTCGTTGCTGCCGGCGGTCGCTAACACCCGCGCGCCGCACGCCGTGGCGAGCTGGATGGCGGTGGTGCCGATCCCCGAGGCGCCGCCGTGCACCAACAGCGTCTCGCCGGCCCGAAGGCGGCCACGCTCGAAGACATTGGCCCAGACCGTGAAGAAGGTCTCGGGCAGTCCTGCTGCATCCACGACTGACACGCCTTCCGGGACCGGCAACACCTGTGCGTCGGGGGCCACGCAATATTCGGCGTAGCCGCCGCCCGCGACCAGCGCGGTGACCACCTCCCCCTCGGAGAACCGGTCCACACCGGATCCAACCTTGACGATCTCGCCGGCGACTTCCAGGCCGGGCAGGTCGCTGGCCCCGGGAGGAGGTGGATACAGGCCCTGACGCTGCATGACATCCGGGCGGTTGATCCCGGCTGCCCGGACCTGGATCAGGATCTCGTCGTGACCGGGTTCAGGGACGGGCCGCAGGCATGGGACCAGCACCTCCGGACCTCCGGGCGTGGCGATCTCAATGGCTTGCATCTTGGCGGGAAGCGGCATCCAACTCGTCCGAAACGATTGATGAAATGAGCAGTATGCCAGACGCCCCCATCCTGTTGCCGGCGTTCTGGCAGCGATCCGCGGCTGGGGGTAAAGTGCGCCCATGGCGATGGAAGACGACGTTCTGGTTCCCAAGCCCGCGGCGAATTTCCCGCGCAACCTGGAGCCGCTTTCAGTCGACGCACTGCAGCAGTACTTGGTCGAGCTCGACCGGGAACGTGCGCGCACACAGCAGGAGCTGGAGCGAAAACAGCAGGCCACCGCCGCCGCCGAGCAGGTATTCCGGTCCTGACGGCCGCCGCCTCGGCATGTCCTGCTTCTACTGCTGACCCGAGATTTCGATGTCCCGAACCGGTGACTACCACCTGGATACGCTTGCCGTACATGCGGGCCAGCGCCCGGACCCGCAGCACGGGGCCCGCGCCCAGCCGGTCTATCAGACGACCAGCTACGTCTTCGAGGACGCAGACCATGCGGCATCGCTGTTCAATCTGGAACGCGCAGGCCATGTCTACAGTCGTATTTCCAACCCGACGGTCGCGGCCCTGGAAGAACGTCTCGCGGCCCTCGAAGGAGGCGTGGCCGGCATCTGCACCGCGAGCGGCCAAGCGGCTCTGCACCTTGCCATCGCGACGCTGCTATCCGCCGGCGATCACATTGTCTCGTCTGGTGCCCTATACGGCGGCAGCCGCAACCTGCTGGACCTGACCCTTCCGCGCTTCGGGATCACCACCACCTTCGTCGACCCGCGAGATCACGCCGCGATGCGGAAGGCGATCCGGCCGGAGACCCGGCTCCTCTTTGCTGAGACGCTCGGCAACCCGGGCCTGGAAGTGCTGGATCTGGAGGCGGTCGCTGCGATCGCCCACGCCGCGGGAATCCCGTTGCTGGTCGATAACACGTTCGCGACTCCGCACTTGCTGCGTCCGATCGAGCATGGCGCGGATCTCGTCATGCATTCAGCGACGAAGTTTCTCGGCGGGCACGGAGTGGCCATTGGCGGCGCGCTGATCGACGGCGGAACGTTCGATTGGGCCGCCAGCGGCCGTTTTCCGACGATGACGGAGCCCTACGCCGGATACCATGGCATCCGCTTCGCCGAAGAGTTCGGTCCGGCTGCTTTTGCCGCCCGTGCCCGTGCCGAGGGGCTCCGCGACTTCGGAGCCTGCATGAGTCCGCAGCATGCCTTCTACATCATGCTGGGAGTCGAGACGCTGGGACCGCGCATGGACCGCCACGTCGCCAACGCCCGAGCGGTGGCGACGATGTTGGAAGCTCGCGAGGATGTGCCGTGGGTCGCCTGGCCCGGTCTCGAATCACATCCCGACCACACATTGGCCGAGCGGCTGTTACCGCGCGGACCCGGTGCCATCATTTCATTTGGCGCCCCCGGGGGCCGTGCCGGCGGGCGGGCGCTGATCGCTAAGCTGACCGTCTTCTCGCACCTCGCGAACGTGGGCGACGCGAAGTCGCTGGTCATTCACCCGGCCAGTACCACCCACGCCCAGCTCGACGAGGTAGGGCTTCGCGAGGCCGGCGTGGATGAGGGGCTGGTGCGGCTGTCCGTGGGCCTCGAGCACATCGACGACCTGCTGGCCGATCTCAAGCGCGGATTGGAAGCCGCGGCGCGCGTATGAAGATTCAGATGGCGGGACAGGCGGTCTACCTGGCGGACGGCGGCCGCCCGTTCGAACCCGATCGGCCAGCAGTCATCCTGCTGCACGGCGCCGGGATGGATCACAGCGTGTGGAGCCAGCCGGCGCGGTGGCTGGCCCATCACGGTCATGCAGTGTGCGCGCCCGACTTTCCTGGCCACGGTCGCAGCGATGGGCCGCCGGCGGCGACCGTGGCCGAGCTTGCCGAATGGTCGATGGGCGTCCTTTCGGAACTTGGTGTCGGTCTAGCCTGCGTTGCCGGCCACAGCATGGGTGCCATGGTCGCCCTTGAATGTGCCCGCCGGTATCCGGAGCGGGTCGGTGCGCTGGCCCTGCTAGGAGCGGCGCTGGAGATGCCTGTGCACCCCAGACTCTTGCAGGCCGCGGCTGAGGAACCGACAGCGGCGGCGGCGGTGATGACAGAATGGGGGCACGCTGCCGCCGCACGCTTGGGCGGCGGCCGCAATCCAGGAATGTGGATGACGGGCGGTGCGCGCCGCCTGCTTGCCCGGGCCCCGGCTGGGACGCTTCACGCAGCGCTGGCACTCTGCAATGAGTACGCGGAAGGGTTGGATGCCGCCGCCGGCGTTTCGGCGCCAACTCGGGTGATCAGCGGATCGGATGATCGCATGACGCCGGCCCGGGCCGGGCGGAAGCTGAGCCACGCCATCGCCGGTGCCGTGTTCGAGGAAATTCCGGATTGCGGACACATGATGATGGCAGAGGCGCCCGAGCAAACCCTCCAAGCGATCCGGGCCGCCTTTGCGGACCAACCATGAATGCGACCGTGCCGGAACCGCAAGCGCTGCGGACCCACTATCCGTACTGGCGACAACTGCAGACCCGTTGGGGGGACAACGACATCTACGGCCACATGAATAATGTGGTTCATTATCAGCTGTTTGATACCGTCGTGAACCGCTTCTACGCGGAGGATGCCGGCTGGGATCCCGCGACGTCGGAGGCAATCGGCATCACGCCGGAGACGCGGTGCCGGTACTTCAAGCAGCTGCGCTACCCGGATCCCGTTGATGCCGGAGTCCGGGCGGCCCACGTCGGGCGGAAGAGCCTCGTCTTCGACATTGGCCTGTTTCGACAGGGCGATTCCGATCCCGCCGCGATCGGTCATTTCGTCCACGTGTTCGTGGCCCGGGCGTGTCAGCAGCAGACAGTGCCAGTACCCCCCGGCATCCTGGCCGCGATCCGGCGCATGATGGCCGGAGTCGATGTGTCGGGGAAGGGCTGAGCGCCGGGCCTACAGTTTCAATCCGGCAAACCGCCGGTTGAATCGCGCCACCTGGCCACCGCTCTCACGGAGCTGCACCGGACCGCCGGTCCAGGCGGGGTGGGTCAGGGGGTCGACGTCGAGTTTGAGGGTGTCCCCGGCTTTGCCCCACGTTGAACGCGTGACGAACTCGGTCCCGTTGGTCATGACCACGGTGATCTCGTGATAATCGGGGTGGATGTCCTTCTTCATGGTCTCGACCGTTGCGGTTGCGGGCAGGGGAAGTCTGGGCCTACATACCGGATCGGCGCCGCCCCGACAACCCGTACGAGGGCATGCCAGCCGGTGCCCGCACGGTCGCGGGTTTTGGCGTAGGGTGCGGCCGTGGACAGCAATCACAGCCAGCAGATGGACCTCGCGGTCGGTGACGGGCACATCCTGAACGTGCGGACATACGGGAATGAACGCGGCATCCCTGCGGTTTACCTACACGGGGGACCCGGCAGCGGGTGCCAGCCGGCGCACGCGCGGCTGTTCGATGCAGCTCGTTTCCGAATCGTGTTGCTCGACCAGCGCGGCGCCGGCCGGTCGCGCCCGAAGCGCGGTCTCTCTGCGAACACCACTGCACACCTGGTAGCCGATCTGGAGCGGGTTCGCCGGCAACTGGACATCGATCGATGGCTGGTCGTCGGGGGCTCGTGGGGAAGCACGCTGGCCCTCGCCTACGCGCAGGCCTTTCCCGCGCAGGTGCTCGGGATCGTGCTCCGGGCCGTCTTCTTGGGAACCCGCAGCGAGTGCGAGTGGGCATTTCGCGGTGCCGCCGAGACGTTCCGCCCCGAATTGTGGGAAGCTTTTCGCGATCTCCTGCCCGAGCCTGAGCGGGATGACCCGATCCGGGCCTACGGGCGGCGGCTCGAGGATCCGGACCCGCGGATTCACCTGCCGGCCGCCGAAGCCTGGGCGACGTACGAGGGGACCCTTTCGACGATCGCACCGCCGGAACCAAAGCTGCCGGCCCGGCTCGACCGAGGGCCGCATTCCGACGACGGGAAAGGGCCAAATACCCCGTACGTCGAATGGCATTACATCAAGAATTCTTTCTTTCTGGAGCCAGACCAGCTACTGCGGAACGCCGACCGTCTCCGCGGCATTCCCGGGCGAATCGTGCAGGGCCGGTACGACCTGCTGTGCCCGCCCACCGCCGCATCCGCCATTGCACGGGTCTGGCCGGATGCGCAGCTCACCATCGTGCCGGGCACCGGACATGCCGGCACGGAACCGCCGATCCGCAATGCGCTGACGGCGGCCGTCCGGCAGCTTGGAACGGGATACGGATAGGGAAGATGCACGCTGACGAACTGCCAGCCTGGACCCGCCACGACGCCGAGCTGGGCGACGTCACCCTGCACTATCTGCGGGGGCGCCGCCGTCGGGGCCCACCGGTCATGCTGGTCCACGGGTGGCCAGAGTTCAGTGGCACGTGGCGGAAGAATCTTCCGGCGCTGGCCGAGCATTACGACGTCGTGGCGCCTGATCTCCGGGGGTTCGGCCGCAGTTCGAAACCTGATCGCGTGGGTGCGCCGCAGGCATACGCTGAAGACTTGGTGGCGCTCGCAGACCATCTGGGCCAAAGGCCCGAGGGGGCGCGCTGGACCCGCCCGTTCACCCTGGTTGCGCATGATGTCGGGGCGTTTGTGGCGCAGCTTCTGGCGCGCGTGCATCCGCGGCGGGTGCACGGGCTTTTTTTCTTCAACTGTCCGTATGACGGGATCGGCGGACGCTGGGTGCAGCGCGGGCAATTCCGCGAGATCTGGTACCAGACGTTCCACCAGATGGACTGGGCCGCTGAGCTCGTTGGCACCAGCCGAGAGACGTGCCGCCTCTATCTCTCGCACTTCCTACGTCACTGGAGCCGTGATCCGCGCGCTTTCGACGACGATATCGAAGTCTGGGTCGACAACTTCATGCAGCCCGGAGCGTTGCAGGGAGGCTTCAACTGGTACCGCTCGATCGCGGAGGAGCGTCGACGCTCGATCGCGGGCGAGGCGCCGGCACCGGAGGCTATCCACGCCCCGACTTATGTCCTCTGGGGACGCCACGATCCCGTCTTGCGGTCCGACTGGACCGAGGGGCTCGAAGACTATTTCTCGGACCTGACCATCGAACTTGCCGAGGGCGCAGGGCATTTCGTGCACTACGAGCAGCCGAGCCTGGCGAATGCACGGATGCTGGCCTTTCTCGCGCGTGTCCATGCCGGCGTGCCGGCGGGGCCTTGATCGACCCAGGGGCCGCTCGCGCGACCGCGGGTGCCGTGTTTGGTGTGGGCAGGCCCCCGCGCAGTTTTGGAAGGCCCCGTGCACAGGGCCCCTGCAAACCTGCGATCCCGCGTGGGGCACGCCTCGGGCCGCCCAGCGACCGTTGACACGACCTTCCCGTATCCGCAAGATCGGTCGGGCCTTTAGACGGTAGCTCGGGCATTGTTCCGGGCTTGGATCATGCGCCCGTGTTGTTTTTCCCGGCCGGGTTTGGCATGCGCATCCAGGTCCTTTTGACGGCGGCTGTATTTTGTGCTTCTGCACTGGCCTCGACAGGGACGTTTGCGCGCGAACCGCTCACCAACATCGACGGCATGGCGGTGCACCAGGATGCGCTGGCACCCGGCGAAACCCTGTCACGTCTGTTCACGCGCGAGGGGATTTCGCGAGAAGAAGGCGAGTTGTTCGTCCGCACTTTGCGGCGCCACCTCAACTTGCGTCGCATGGCTGCCGGCCAGACAGTGATCCTGTACCGGTCCGGGCCGGTGGTGGGCGACGTTGCCTTGCGGGCCGTCGCCATTCCGCTTCGTCGCGGCCGCTCGGTGGTCGCGGTCCGTGAAGGCGACAGCGACCGGGTGCGGGGCGGCGTCTACGGGGATGAGGAAGCGGCCGACTGGATCGAGACCGCCATCGGCACGGGCGCGGAGATCGCGCGGCCGGGATCAAGACGCTTCAAGCTCCGGAGAGGCGACAACCTGGTCATGGCGCTGCTGCGGGCTGGTGCCACTCGCGATGACGCTCATCGCGCCGCGACGGGTCTGCGGCACCACGTCAATTTGCGCCGACTGGCGATCGGCGAGCCAATCGACGTGGAGTTCTCGACACGCGCCGGCAAGGCTGTTCTCGAGGCAGTCGCGTTGCCGAACCGCGGTCGCAACGCGAACCAGCGCCGAGACGCATTCGGTGTCTTCCGACCGGTAGCGGACATGGCCGCCGCCGCCGTTCAGCCGCCACCACCGCCGGTCGAGGAGACGCCGGCCGCGACGCCCGGTCAGGCCGAAGAGTTCGCCCAGATCGGCGACCGTCTGGTCTCCAGGGGGCCGGGCAGCCGCTTCGACGACACCATTAAGCGCGGCGATACCCTGGGGCTGCGGCTGCAGCGTGCCGGCATGTCGCTCACGGAGATTAGGGGCGCTGTGCGCGCATTTGCCAAGGAAATGCGACCGACCGCCATTATCGCCGGCCAGCGCTTCTCCTATGGCGTGGACGGCGGCTCGGTGACGTACTTCGCAGTTTCGGACCGTCGCCGGAAGTCGGTTCTGGTCGCGCGCACTGCGACCGGGGAATGGACCGCGCAGCGGATCGACTGGGCGGACGTCGGTGTCGCGGCCGAACAGCTCGCGAGCCGCGCGTGGGCACGGGACCTTGAGAACCAGCAGGCTGCGGTCCAGGAAGAGCGGTTGCAGAATGCGCTCGAGCAAACCCGCATTCGATCGGGAGATGTGCTGCTGTCGGTGCTGGCGGGCATCGGGGAGCGGCGTGCCCACGCGCATGCCGCCGCAGCCGCCTTCGGGAAAGTGGCCCGCGCCGACCGCCTGCAGCCCGGTCAGAAACTCATCTTTCCGCGCGCGGCAGCGGACCTGCCTTTAACGGGCTTTTTTCTGGAAACCCGGGCCAAACGGAAACGGGGCGTCCTGGTCCTCAGGGACTCTCGTGGGCGCTACCACGCTGCCTGGGCGGATACTGTCGACGCGGAAGCGCAGCTCGCGGCACTCGCTCCGGAGCCCCAGCAGGCGCACGCGGCCGACTTGGACCTCGAGCCGCCATCGGACGCCGATCCAGTCCGCCCGGAGTCCAGCCTTCCCAAAGGCAGCCACGTGGAGCGTCTCAAGGTCGCGGCCAAATCCGGCGACACGTTGGCAGGGATTCTGGTGTCAGCGGGCGCGGATCGGGTGCAGGTCGACAAGGCGGTGCGGGCCATCAGCGGGGAATTCGACCCGCGTACTCTCGATATCGGACAGAATCTTCACGTCGCCGTTGGTCCCGGCAAGGCCGGGGCCCGGCCTCTGGAGGGGTTCGCCATTCAGCTCGACCCGCTGCGCAGCGTCGAGGCGGTCCTCGAGGATGATGCCTACGTCACCTACCGGGTGGAACGCACGTTTCACGTGGTGTTCAATCGTACGGTCGGCACTATCGACACCAGTCTGTACCAGGCCGCCGATCGCATGGGGCTGCCGATCCCGGTGCTGGAACAGCTGGTGCGGGTCTTCAGCTTCGAAGTCGACTTCCAGCGCGATCTGCAGCCCGGCGATGAATTCGAGGTCATGTACGAGGGCCAGGTGGTCGACGGTGAAATGGTCGACCATGGGCGGATCGTGTACGCGGCGATGGTTGTCCAAGGAGAGAAGCGGTCACTGTACTATTTTGACCCTGTCGACGCGGCGGCCGGCTATTTCGACGGCGAGGGCCGGGGTGCCGCCAGGGCCCTCATGCGAACGCCGATCGACGGTGCCCGCATCTCTTCGCGGTTCGGCATGCGACGGCATCCGATCCTGGGCTTCAACCGCATGCACAGGGGCATGGACTTCGCGGCGCCGACCGGTACGCCCGTCTATGCCGCAGGGGACGGGGTGATCGAACGGATCGGACGGTACGGAGCGTACGGCAAGTACATCCGAATCCGACACAACAGCGAGTACAAGACGGCCTACGCCCACCTGTCCCGACATGCCAAGGGTCTTCGCCGGGGAAGCCGCGTGACGCAGGGGCAAGTGATCGGGCGCGTCGGTTCCACCGGGCGGTCAACCGGTCCGCATCTCCATTATGAGGTCCTGTTTCGGAACAAGCAGGTCAATCCGCAGACCATCAACCTGCCGAGCCCGGTGTTCCTTGAGGGAGACAACCTCGCGCGGTTCCTGAGCGAGCGTAACCGCTTCGATCAGGCATGGAACGATTTCGGCCCGAGTGTCGCCCGGGTGGCGGGCCGTTCGTCGGACGGCGGGCCCGCCTTCAACTGACGCCGCCGCCGTCCCGGGTCGGTGGGGCCGGCCCGCTCCGAACCCGTTAATGCAGACGGAGCGAATCGCCGTCGCAGGACACGCGAACCGGGCCGCCCGCACGGACGCCACCCGCCAGCACGAGTGCCGCCAGCGGATTTTCCACTTCGCGCTGAATGACCCGCTTGAGCGGCCGGGCTCCGTACGCGGGGTCGTAGCCCCGGTTCGCCAGCCATGCCCGCGCATCCTCCGTCACGTCGATCGCCAGGTCTTGGCGGGATGCGCGCTTAACGAGACGGTCTAGCTGAATGTTGACGATTCGATCCATGTGCTCCGCGGCGAGACTGCGGAACTGAATGATCTCGTCGAGCCGGTTCAGGAATTCCGGCCGGAACCGGGTCCTAACCTCCTCCATCACGGCGTGCCGCTTGGCCATCTCATCCATCGTCTCGTTTCCGAGAAACTCGCCGCCAATATTCGATGTCAGGATCACGAGGGTATTGCGGAAGTTAACCACGTGGCCCTGACTGTCAGTCAGGCACCCGTCATCGAGCACCTGGAGCAGCACATTGAAGATATCCGGGTGGGCCTTTTCGATCTCGTCGAACAGGATGACCTGGTAGGGCCGGCGCCGCACGGCTTCCGTCAGCGCGCCCCCGTCTTCGTAGCCGACGTACCCGGGCGGCGCCCCAAGCATCCGCGCCACGGAGTGCTTCTCCATGTACTCCGACATGTCGAAACGGAGCAGTGCCCGCTCGTCCCTGAACAGGAATTCCGCAAGCGCCTTGGCAAGCTCTGTCTTGCCGACACCGGTGGGTCCCAGGAAGAGAAACGATCCCAGGGGTCGGTTGGGGTCCTGCAGGCCGGCCTTGGCGCGCCGGACGGCGCTGGCGACTGCACGCAGCGCGTCGTCTTGCCCCACGACTCGGGATTCCAGCACCGATTCGAGATGTAGCAGCCGTTCGGCTTCGCTCGCGAGCAGGTTCTCCGTCGGGATGCCGGTCCAGCGCGCGACGACCGCGGCGACATCGGAATCCAGAACCGCGGTCCCGGCGAGTCTGCCGGCATCTGCCTGATCGGATTCGGCCAGGTTAGCCTCTAGTATCGGGATCGTCCCGTGCGCCAGTTCGCCGGCGCGCGCCAAATCGCCGGCCCGGTGGGCCAACTGAAGATCGGATCGAGCCTTGTCGAGCTGCTCCTTCAGCCTGTGGTTGGCGGCCATGACGTCCTTGGCAGCTAGCCACTCCGCCTTGCGCGCGGAAGCCTCCTCCTCGAGTGCCGCGAGTTCGTCCTCCAGTTTCGTGAGCCGTGTAGCCGCGCCGGCATCGGTCTCCTTCCGGAGCGCTTCACGCTCGATTTTCAGTTGCACGATCCGCCGGTCGAGCTCGTCCAGGGCCTCGGGCTTGCTGTCGATTTCCATGCGCTTGCGCGCGGCGGCCTCGTCGATCAGGTCGATGGCCTTGTCCGGCAGGAATCGGTCGCTGATGTAGCGATCGGAGAGGGTCGCGGCTGCAACGAGTGCCGCATCGGAAATCGTCACGCCGTGGTGGAGGTCGTACTTCTCCTTGATGCCGCGCAGAATGGAAACAGTGTCCTCGACGGATGGCGCGGCGAGGTACACGGGCTGGAACCGGCGCGCGAGCGCCGCGTCCTTTTCCACGTGCTTGCGATACTCGTCGAGCGTCGTGGCTCCGATGCAGTGCAGGACCCCCCTGGCGAGCGCCGGCTTCAGCAGGTTGGACGCGTCCGTTGAACCGGACGGCGCCCCGGCGCCGATCAGGGTGTGCATCTCATCGATGAACAGGACGACGCCGGTCTCGTGCTCGACTTCGTTCAGCACCGCCTTGAGTCGCTCCTCGAATTCGCCCTGGTACTTGGCGCCCGCGACGAGCGCTCCGAGGTCGAGTGAATAGATCCGGGCGTCGCGCAAGGATTCGGGGACGTCACCATTGACCACCCGCATCGCCAGCCCTTCCACGATCGCGGTTTTTCCGACACCCGGCTCGCCGATCAGAACAGGGTTGTTCTTGGTCCGGCGCGCGAGGATCTGCATCACGCGCCGGATTTCCTCGTCGCGGCCGATCACCGCGTCCACGCGCCCCTCACGGGCCTCGTTCGTCAGGTCCCGGGTGAACCGGCGAATCGCGTCGTAGCTGCTTTCCGCGTGGGCGCTGTCGGCAGTGCGGCCCTTGCGCAGCTGCCCGATCGCCGCTTCCAGGCGCGAGGCCTCGAGGCCGGCTGCGTTCAGGATCCGGGCCACCGACGAATTCTTGAGCGCGGCCGCAGCGTCCAGCAGGCGTTCCGCTGTGACGAAGCGATCTCCTGCTGCCCGTGCGGTCTTCGCGGCATGCTCCAACAGCCGCAGCGTCTCCGGATGCGGCACGAGATGCCCGGCACCGGATCCCTCCACGACCGGCAGCGCGGCGAGCTTTTCCTCGCATGCCACCAGCGCCTCTTCCGGGGAAGCACCGGCGCTTCGCATGATGTTGGCGGCCAATCCGTTCGGATCCGCCAGCAACTCCCGCAGCACGTGCTCTGGCATGAACGACTGGTGGCCTGCCGTCCGTGCACGCGTCAGCGCCGACTGCACGAGACCTTGGCAGCGCTCGCTTAGCGACTGAAGATCCATATTGCGTTTCCCTCAGGTGCCGGCACGCGGCACTTGGTGCAGCCTCAATGGGCCGCGCCTTTCATATGGGGAGATTTGGCCCGTTCGCAACGCGGATGGCTTTGGCCGGCCAGGATGTTCGGCTGGCTTCCGGGCCGGCCAGTCGCTTCGTTGTGAGGCGGGTCCCCGAACCTCGACCCTGCAGGGAAGTCATGGGTCTGGGACTGATGCCCGCCGCCGATTCTGGCAGATCGCGTCCGACCGAGTTCGCCGTTCGCCCTGATGCTGCGCCTTCAGGGGGCCCCGACAAGGCAGTTGGGCCCGGCCATTGGACTGACTTCGGGCCACGCCCCGGCGGTAGGGTCCGGCCGGCAGCCGCGGCAGACTTCGCGA
>JAGWAT010000003.1:206959-241443 GCA_021296265.1 Alphaproteobacteria bacterium
GCGACGGCCACAAATGGTGTGGGGTAATGCGTCGCTTCGCAATCCATCGGCCCTGCCGGTCGGCACCGCGACTTGCTGGATGAGTACATCGAGCGGCGGCCGTTCGCGCCGGTCAAGTCAATGGGGCCGGTTGCGGAGCTGCCCGGCCGACGGGTCGGACGGCGGTCTTCCGCTCGGTCAGCGGAACGGGCCGTCGACCGGAAGCGGCTCGTCGCCGTGCGGCCGCGATTCCCCTTCGTGCCGCCGGTCGGCGCGACCGTTGGACCGCGCCTGGTTGGTTGGGGTTGGGGCGTTCAGCGTGGCCTGGATGCGTTGGTAGTGCTCGGCGTGCTGCAGGAAGTTCTCCGCGGCAATGCGGTCTCCGGAGGAAAGGGCATCGCGGGCCAGCCCGTGATAGCGCTCCGCGACCTGGCGGGCGGTTCCCCGAACCTTGATGCCGGGGCCACCATTGCTTTCGAAGGTCTGGTTTGGACCACTGCCGCGTCGAGCCTGAGGCCGGCCGCGATGGCGGCGTGGGCCGGTGGGGGGTTTAGATCGATCGTACATGTGGGGTCGGGCTTCTCCAGTTAGGTCCGGCGGATGAAGTCTGATGGCATGGTCCGTGCGCGAGGCACATACACTCAGCGAAGATGTGTCGATCGGGGATTCGCGAGGCCGTTCAACAGCAATGCGGCCAGCACCGATTCGAGGACCATTGATCCGCATTATACATGAAGACGTAAATCCTTGACGGAAGTGACGCCGGAAGCGGCCTTACTCACGGGTGCCCGCAAACCGCGCAACCAGGCCGCGTCGGCGGCCTGTCAGGTCCTGGAGACAGGCGATGTCGGCGCCGCCGGATTGACTTACCAGCTCCGCCAGCCCGTCCCAGAGGCGTGGGTCGGTCTCGAACACTGCACGGGCACCAAGTGCTAGGACCCGGACCAACCCGGGCAGCAGCGCACGCACGGGATCGAGGCCGTCCGAACCGCCATCCAGCGCGAGACGGGGTTCGTAATCGCGCACCTCAGGATCCAATCCGCCGATCTCGTCGCTTGGTATGTAGGGCGGATTGCAGACCGCGAGGTCGAAGGCCGGGTCGGGTCGGAGCGCGCTGCCCCAGTCGGAAGCCAACAGTAACGCCCGCCTGCGGAACCCTAGTGCGTCCGCGTTGTGTCTGGCGACGGCCAGCGCGGCCGGCGAACGGTCCACGCCGACCCCACGTGCGCCGCGCCACCGATCCAGAAGCGACAGCAGCATCGCCCCGGTTCCGGTGCCCAGATCGAGAACGTGCTGCGCCGGCTGGTCCTCAAGAAGCGCCTCGATGACACTCTCCGTTTCCGGCCTGGGGATCAGGGCGGCTCTGGAAACGGTAAAACGCAGGCCCATGAATTCCCGTTCCTCGGCCAGGTAGGCGTACGGCTCCCGTGCTGCACGGCGCGCGACCAGGGCCGCGAGCCGTCCCTGCGCCTCCGGCGTCAGCCGAGCGTCGGCGGCGAGCGAGCGCTCTGCACCCGTGGCAAGGGCGACCAGCAATCGCGCCTCGCGCCGTGGCCCATCGACACCGGCATTCCGCAGCGAAACCTGTGCCCGTTGAATCGCCGCCTCAGCCGTGAGATTCACCGGATGGTTCAGACGCCACCAGCCAACCGCTGGCGTTTCTCTTCCGCCATGAGCGCCTCGACCAGCGTGTCCAGCATTTCTCCGCTCAGCACTTGCTCGATGCGGTGCATGGTGAGACCGATCCGGTGATCGGTGATGCGGTCTTGCGGAAAATTGTAGGTGCGCACGCGCTCCGAACGATCTCCGGAGCCGACCTGGGTCCGGCGCGCATCGGCTTGTTTCTGCTCCTGCGCTTGACGCTCCTGTTCATAGAGGCGAGCGCGCAGGACGTTCATTGCCTTTTCCCGGTTCCGATGCTGGGACTTCTCGTCCTGGCACACCACGACCGTATTGGTGGGAAGGTGCGTGATCCGGACGGCGCTGTCGGTCTTGTTGACGTGCTGTCCGCCGGCGCCCTGGGCGCGGAAGGTATCAATCCGCAGGTCTCCCGGAGCGATCACCACGTCGACGTCCTCAGCCTTCGGCAGGACGGCCACTGTCGCGGCGGACGTGTGGATACGTCCGGACGCCTCGGTCGTGGGAACGCGCTGCACCCGATGCACACCGGATTCATGCCGCAGTCGGCCGTACGCCCCCCGGCCGACCACCTCGGCCATGGCCTCGCGCGTCCCCCCGAGGGCATTCTCGCTGAGGGAGAGCAACCGAAACTTCCAATTGTGGACTTCCGCGTAGCGCTCGTACATGCGGAAGAGATCGCGCGCGAACAGGGCTGCCTCGTCGCCGCCGGTGCCGGCGCGAACCTCAAGAATGACATCCCGCATGTTGGCTTCGTCTGCCGGCACCAGAAGTTCGCGAATGTCCCTTCCGCAGGCGTCAATGCTCCGCTCGATCCGCGCCTGATCCTCTTCGGCAAGCGCGCGCAAAGCTGCATCGGTGTCCGGGTCGGACAGGATTTCGTCGAGCCCGCTGCGCTCCGAGGTCAGGCTGGTGAAATCATCGATTTTTTCGGCGATCGGCTGGATCTGTGCATGCTCGCGCGAGAGCTGCACCCGGCGCTCGTGGTCAAGGGCAGAGTCGCCGAGGGCCGCTTCGAGCTCCTGCCGGCGTAGCAGGATCCGTTCGAACGCATCCTCAAGGCGCGACTCACCCATTGCTGGAGATCTCCGACAAGTGATTTGGGAGCAGCGCGAACGGGACCTCGGACTGCTGCCCGGTGTCCAGATCCCGGACCAAGGCCAGACCCGCCTCGAGTTCGCGGTCCCCCAGCAGCACCGCGGCCCGGGCTCCGATCCTGTCCGCGTGCCGTAGCTGGCGCTTGAGGCTTCCCTGCAGTGCGAGTTCGGTGGCCAAACCCATGTTGCGCAAGGTCTCTGCACACAGGAGCGCCTGTGCGGTTGCCGCGGCGGAGATGCAGGCAACGAGCACGGGACGGGTTGCGGCCGGCAGCGCATCGCCGGTCAGCAGCGCAAGGCGTTCGATCCCCGCGGCCCAGCCAGTTCCGGCCAGTGCGGGCCCGCCCATCCGTTCGGTGAGGCCGTCGTAGCGGCCGCCGGCCAGCACGGCCCCCTGAGCCCCGAGCCGATCCGTCACGAACTCGAAAGTAGTGTGCATGTAGTAGTCGAGGCCCCGCACCAGCATCGGATCGATCTCGTAGCTGATGCCCAGCGCGTCGAGGTGGTGCCGCACCGCTGCGAAGAAATCCGCTGATTCACGGTCAAGAAAATCAAGCAGGCGAGGGGCTTCGTTTGCAACCTGCCGATCTTCCGGGGCCTTCGAATCCAGTACGCGCAAAGGGTTGCGGTCCAGTCGCCGCCGCGAGTCAGCGGACAGGCCTTCCCGCCGCTGGTCAAGGTATCCGACGAGCGCGCTCCGGTATCGGTCGCGGCTGGCGCTGTTGCCGAGCGTGTGGAGGCGCAGCACAACTGAGTCGGCCAGATCCAGCTCCTTGAGCAGACGCGCGCCGGCGGCGATCACCTCCACATCGCCGACCGGCGACGGCTCGCCGATCAGTTCGATGCCGACTTGGTGGAATTGGCGCATTCGGCCCTTCTGCGGCCGTTCACGCCGGAACATCGGCCCGTCGTAGAAGAGCCGCGCTGGCAATACCTGCAATCGTCCGCCCGAGACCAGGGCGCGGGCCACCGGGGCCGTGCCTTCCGGCCGTAACGTCACCTCTTCGCCGGAGCCGGAGGCGAAGGTGTACATCTCCTTGGTGACGATGTCAGACGTCTCGCCCAGCGTACGGCGAAACACCTCGGTGAATTCGAACGTCGGCGTCGCCATCGGCGCATAGCCGTAGGCGGCGGCGATGGATCGGGCGGTGACTACGATATGGTCAAACCGGCGCTTGTCGTCTCCGAACAGGTCATGGGTCCCGCGCACCGGCCGCAATGCTCTAGCCACAGCGGTCTCTCAGGTTTGCGCGGCATGTTCTTCGAGAATTCGGGCGCGCTCCTCCACAAGATGCGCGACGTGCTCAACGAAGTCGTTTCCCCGGAACCGGGCCTGGGTCTCGCCGCCGACGTAGATCTGGTGCACCCCGCGTCCGCCCCCGGTCACGCCGACGTCGGAGGTACGGGCCTCTCCCGGACCGTTGACCACGCAGCCGATAATGGACACCGTAATCGGCTGCGCGATGTGCTGCAGACGTTCCTCGATGCGGCGAACCGTGTCGATGACGGGAAATTGCTGGCGGGCGCAACTTGGGCAGGCGATGACCGTCACGCCCCGGTGCCGGAGACCCAGTGACTTGAGGATCTCGTTGCCGACGCGCACCTCTTCGACCGGATCTGCGGACAGCGAGACGCGAATGGTGTCGCCGATGCCGTCGGCCAGCAGCATGCCGAGACCGACTGCGGACCGCACGGCTCCCGCATCACGGCCCCCGGCCTCGGTGATCCCCAGGTGCAGCGGCGCGTCGGTGGCCTTCGCCAGGGCGCGGTAGGCCTCGACCGCGAGCCTGACGCTCGAAGCCTTGACACTGATCTTGTAGTTGAAGAATTGCTGGTCATCCAGCATGGCAGCGTGCCGGATCGCACTTTCCACCATGGCGGGTGCCGTGGGTTCCCGGTAGCGTTCCAGCAGGTCCCGTTCGAGCGAGCCGGCATTGACGCCGATCCGGACCGAGCACCCGTGATCGCGGGCGGCGTGCACCACCTCGGCCACACGCGCGCGGCCGCCGATGTTTCCGGGATTGACTCGCAGGCACGCTGCCCCCGCTTCCGCCGCCTCGATGGCCCGGCGATAGTGGAAGTGGATGTCGGCGACGATGGGAACCGGCGATCCCCGGACGATGGTTCGGAGTGCTTCCGTCGACGGCTCGTCGGGGCACGAGATCCGGACAATGTCTGCTCCGGCCGACGCGAGTGCCTGTACTTGCGCCAGCGTGGCCGCGGCATCTGCCGTCGGCGTGTTGGTCATCGATTGCACGGAGATCGGCGCATCACCGCCCACTGTCACCGGGCCGACTTGGATGGGTCGCGACCGGCGACGTTCGGGCGGCGCGCTTCCCTGGCCGGGAGAAATCACTCGCTGAACTCGCTCTGGGTCCCTATCCGCTGCAGCGAGCTCGACGGTACGGTGGCCGTGGGTGATTCAAGTCCGGCGGCCTCGACGCCGTCCGCCGGCAAGTAGGCCTCCACCGTCGACAGGCGGTCCCAGGCCATGACCAGGATGACCAGGATGACCAGCGAGACCCCCATCATCACGTAGGACAGCGGGTTGCGGCGAGGCGGTGGTGGATAAAGGGGCTCGTGCTCCGCGGCCGTGTCATCCACGGCGTGGCTGTGGATCGCGTCCATGATCGGCTGCAGTTCAAGCCCGAGGTAGAGCGCGTACGTGCGAACGTGGCCGTCGCGAAGTGCGGGGACGGTGGAGATCCGCTCGAACTTTCCCGCCTCCATGTAGGCGAGCTGCGTCCGGGAAATTCGCAGGTCCCGGTTCACCTCGACCAGGGACAGCCCCAACTGCTCGCGGGTCGTCCGCAGCAGTTCACCTGCGTCGGCGAGGGTGTTTTCGGTCGCTGTCGAAGGGGTTCGGGGCAGCCGCAGCTGGAGCTGATTTGCCACGATGGCAGGGTAGTTTACCGGCATAACGACCGATCGCCGCCCAATCACCCACGTGCACGCGCAGCAGCTGCCGGGAAAAGCGTTCGCGGCCCTACAGGTCGGCGGTTACCGCCCGTGTCAGGGCACCAGCATACAGCAGCCGGCCGTTAGATGCGAACGCCGTGGTCCCGCACAAAATTCTGAAACTGGGGCCGGAAATTACCAGGCGAGGTGCGGATGAGGCGCTCCAGATAGGATTCGGCTCTACCCATCCAAAAGCTCCGGATGGCAGTCTTGACCGGGCCGACCGACGCCGGATTCATGGACAGGCTGCGCACGCCGATCGCGATCAGCGCCAGGGCGGCCAGCGGCTGGCCGGCCACCTCGCCACAGACCGACAGCTCGACGTTGCGGCTGTGCGCGCTCCTGACCAGGGTCCGGAGCGCAGTCAATGGCGGGCCCGAGAGAAACGGATATCGCTCGGTGAGCTCCGGATCGCCACGGTCACGGGCATACAGGAAGGCCGTGAAGTCGTTAGTTCCGACCGAAACGAAATCGACATCGCGCAGCACGGACTCCGCCTGCCAGATCAGCGCCGGTACCTCGATCATGACCCCGACCTCAAGGCGTGTCGGAGGGATGCCGCCGCTAGTTTCGTGGGCCGCCACCGCCTGCTTCAGCACGGCCCGCGCGCGGTCGAGATCGGCGCGGTTGGCGACCATCGGAAACATCACCCGCATCGGCCGGCCCCCGTGCGCCCGGAGCAATGCCCGGAGTTGTTCCTTCAGGAGCTGCGGCTGATCGAAGGCAGTCCGGACACCGCGCCAGCCCAGCGCCGGGTTGCGGCCCCCCTGCCGGTAGGTCTCGAGGGAATCAATGCGTTTGTCACCGCCCAGATCGAGCGTGCGGAACGTCACCGGATGGTCGCCCGCGCGCCGCAGCACTTCGCTGTAGAGCGCTTCCTGGCGGTCCGCATCGAGATGCGTCCGCTGCAGTAGAAACGAGAGCTCGGTGCGGTACAGCCCGATGCCATCGGCGCCCGTGGTTGCGATCTGGTCCGCGTCCGTGGCAAATCCCGCATTGATCAGGAGCGACACCGACACCCCGTCCAGGGTGGCGGCCGGAAAGAGTCGGATCCGCTCGTGCCACTCGGCGTTGGCGGTGCCGGCCAGGAGCAGGCCACGGAACTGTTCCAGCACGTCTTCCGGCGGGTCGATGAACACTTCACCGGTGTCGCCGTTCAAGGCGAGCAGGGTGGCTTCTTCGCAGTGCAGCGTGGCCTCCCGCACCTGGCCGACGACCGGGATGCCGAGGCTGCGCGCGAGTATGGAAACGTGCATGGACGGGGAACCGCCCTCGAGTACCAGTCCGCGGATCCGCTCGATCCCGTACTCCAGCAAGGCGGCCGGCCCAATATCACGGGCCACCACCACCAGGTCGTCCGGATAGGCTTCACGATCGCTCTCGCTGGCCAGCAGGGACCGCAGGCGGTTGGCCAGGTCGTCGAAGTCTGCGAGCCGCTCGCGCAAGTAGGCGTCCGGCAGGTGCAGCATCCGGGCGCGCGTCTCCTCCTGCACCTGGATGACGGCGCCGTCCGCCGTCAGGCCCGCTTCGACGTGCTCGTGCATGCGCCGGATCCATCCGGAGCTGGCCACGAACAGTCGGAAAGCGTCGAGGATCTCGCGCTCGACGCGCCCCCCGCTCGATTCGACGGTGGCGGCCATGTGGTCCAGGTCGGCGGTCAGCTCCGCGATCGCAGTCCGCAGGCGTGCCCGCTCGACCTCGGGATCCTCGGCCACCGGGTTCCGCGACACCGTCGCCGGGCCGTGGTGGACCACCTGCCCGAGTCCGACTCCTCCCGCGAGCGGCGTGCCCTGGAACCGGCGCGGGAGCATGACGTTCCCGCTGGCCTCCGCCAGCTCGACCGGGTCCACGAGGCGCGCGCTGCCCACAAGGTCGGCGAGCACCGTGGCAACGGTCTGCAGCGTTTCGATATCAGCATCGGCGTAGGCGCGGGTTTCCCGGCCCTGGACGACGAGGACCCCGACCGATCGTCCGCTGCGCAGCAGCGGCACGCCCAGGAACGCATGGAACGGCTCCTCGCCGGTTTCCGGCCGAAAGGCGAAGCGGGGATGCGCCGGTGCATCCTCGATCACCATGGGCTCCCCGTCTGCCGCGACCGCGCCCACCAGCCCTTCGCCCAGGCGCAGGCGGGTCCGGTGGACGGCCCGGCGGTTCAGCCCGTGGGTCGCAAACAGCTCCAGCAGGTTGCCGGCCCGGCGCAGGTAGCAGGAGCACACATCCGAGCCCATCGCCTCGGCCACTTCCCGCACCACCTGCCGGAGGCGGGCGTTCGCTGACCTGCGGCCGCTCATGATCTTTTGCACGCGCGCCAGGAGGCGGCGTGGTTCGGGCGGCTTCGGCATGGATGGTCTCCCCGACGCGTCGGAGCGCTCGATGCCGGTCACGGCTGGAGCCCCATTGTGCCCCTGATCCACCGGCTGTGCGCCGGTGGCCGCGCGCTACGCCGAATCGAGCCCGTAGGCGGCGTGGAGCGCACGAACGGCTTCCTCGGTTGCGGCTTCGTCGATGAGCACGCTGATCTTGAGTTCCGAGGTGGAGATGACCTGCAGGTTGATGTTGCGTTCAGCCAGGGTCGCGAACATCGTCTGCGCGACGCCCGGACGCGTGCGCATGCCCAGTCCCACGATCGAGACCTTGGCCACGTTCGCGTCCGCTACGATCGAATCAAAGCCAATCTGGTCCCGGGCATCCTTGATGGCGCGCACCGCGCGCTCCATGTCGCGTTGGACCACGGTAAAGGTGTAGTTGATCCGTTCGCCCCCGTGCGAACCCGACTGCACGATCATGTCGACGTTCACGCCTTCCGCCGCGAGCGGCCCGAAGATGCTGGCCGAGACGCCCGGCTTGTCGTGAACCCCCGTCAGCGTCAGCTTCGCTTCGTCGCGGCTGTACGTGACGCCGGTGACTGCGTCCTGTTCCATGATCTCGTCCTCGTCCACCAGCAGCGTGCCGGGCGTGTCGTGGAAGCTTGAGCGTACCTGGACACTCACGCCGTTGCGCATCGCCATCTCGACGGCCCGCGTCTCCAGGACCCGCGCCCCGAGGGAAGCCAACTCGACCATTTCCTCGTAGGCGATGCGTTCGATTCGGCGCGCCGAGGGCACGATTCGCGGGTCCGCAGTGAAGACCCCCTCGACGTCGGTGTAGATGTCGCACCGGTCGGCGGCGAGCGCGGCGGCGACGGCGACCGCGGAAGTATCCGAGCCGCCGCGTCCGAGGGTCGTGATGCGGCCGGTCGAGGTGACGCCCTGAAATCCCGCCAGCACCGGGATTTCGCGGCGAGCGAGCCGGTCCTCGATCTCGGTCGCGCGGATGCGGCGGATGCGCGCGCGCGCATGGGCGTCGTCGGTTTCGATCGGCAGCTGCCACCCGAGCCACGAGCGGGCCGTCATGCCTTCCGACTGGAGGGCGAGCGCCATCAGGCCTGCGGTGATCTGCTCCCCGGCGGCAACCACCGTGTCGTACTCGCGGGCATCCATCATGGTGCCGATCTCGCGGGTCCAGTGGTCCAGTTGATCCGTCGTACCGGCCATCGCCGAGACCACGACCGCTGTCTCGTCACCGGCGCGGAACGCTCTTGCGACTCGGGCTGCCGCCCGCTGCACGTGTGCCACGTCGGAAACCGAGGTTCCCCCGAACTTGAAGACGATGCGCGCCATTTACGCAGGACCCGCCGGACACCGCGGGTTCCGCGGCCCGAGCCACTGTTGTCAAAGGGACGGCCGAGTCCGCTGGCAGGGCCGCACCGGCAGAAAATGGCATAGTCCGGCGGTGGATTCGACTCCTGCCGGGAGACTGCACCGCGGTGGGGGCGAAGACCGTTGCCGGAGGATTCCGTCATGGCTCGTGCCAACGCTTCCCCTGCCGCCGTCGATCCGGACGAAATCGCCCGTTTCGATCGGCTCGCGGCCGAGTGGTGGGACCCTGCGGGCCCGATGGCGCCGCTCCATGCCATGAATCCCGCGCGGCTGGGCTTCATCCGCGATCAGGTGGCAGTCGACAGCGGCATGCGCCGCCCCCTCGATGGGGTCCGGGCGCTCGACATCGGCTGCGGGGCCGGCCTGGTGGCGGAGCCTCTGGCCCGAATGGGCGCCCGGGTCACGGCGATCGATGCGGCCTCGGCCCAGCTGGAGGCGGCGCGGCGACACGCCGCCGTGGAGGGGCTGGAGATCGACTACCAGGCCGCGGCTCTTGCCGATCTCGCCGCCGGCGGGCAACGGTTCGATCTGGTGACCGCGCTCGAGGTCGTGGAGCATGTTCCGGATCCGGATGCGTTCCTAGGCCAGGCGGCGGCCTGCGTGGCGCCCGGCGGCGTGCTGGTCGGATCCACGCTGAACCGGACGCTCGCGGCCCTGGCCAAGGCCATCATCGGGGCCGAGTACGTTCTGGGTTTGCTGCCCCGGGGCACGCACCGGTTCTCGAAATTTGTCCGCCCCTCCGAGTTCGCAGCCCCGCTGACAGTGGCCGGTCTGCAGGTGACCGCGATCCGGGGACTGCACTACCGGGCACTCGGCGGCGGATGGGCGCTCGGTGACGACGTGTCGGTGAACTACATCCTCGCCGCTGTCCGTCCGGGCTAGGTCTGACCGTGGCAGTGCTTGTACTTGCGTCCCGAGCCGCAGGGGCAAGGGTCATTCCGACCGACCCGGCGCCGGGTACGGGGCGTGCTGTCGCCGCGCGCCAGGGCCGGGCCCGTCTGAGGAGAGGCCACGGGCGGTGGTGATGGCGGAACCGCGCGCGCCTGCATCTGCTCCACGGGGAACGACAGGAGAATGCGGGTGAGCGTATGCCGCATGGCATTCAGCATGCGGTCGAAGAGCTCGAAGGCTTCGCGCTTGTACTCGTTCAGCGGGTCACGCTGGCCGTAGGCGCGCAGGCCGATGCCTTGGCGCAGGTGCTCCAGTGCCTGCAGATGCTCCTTCCAGAGGCTGTCGAGGATCTGCAGGAGTAACTGCTTTTCCAGGGTGCGAAAGACATCGGTGCCGATCCGGGCCTCCTGGGTGGCCATGTGCGCGTCCAGCGCCTCGTTGATCTGGGTGCGGAGCGTGTCTTCGTCGGCGCCTTCGGCCGCTGCCCATTCGGCGACCGGAAGTGCCAGGCCCGAGAGCGCACGGAGGGTCCGCGTCAGGGGCTCGATTTCCCACTGCTCGGCGTATGCCTTCGGCGGCACGAACCGCTCCAGAAGTTCCTCGACGATGTCGCGACGCATGTCGACGACCGTGTCGGAGACATCGCCGCCCTCCATGAGTTCACGCCGCTGCTCGTAGATCACCTTCCGCTGCTCGTTCATGACGTCGTCGAACCTCAGCAGGTTCTTGCGGATCTCGAAATTGCGCTGCTCGACCTTCACCTGAGCCTTCTCGATGGCGCGGTTGACCCACGGATGGACGATTGCCTCGCCTTCCTCCAGGCCTAGGCGGGACAGCATGTTTTCCAACCGCTCGCCGCCAAAGATCCGCATTAGGTCATCCTCGAGCGACAGGAAGAACTTCGACATCCCGGGATCACCCTGACGGCCCGAGCGGCCCCGGAGCTGGTTGTCGATGCGGCGGCTCTCGTGCCGTTCGGTTCCGAGCACGTAGAGACCGCCGCCGGCCAGCGCCTGCTGCTTGGCCGCCTCGATTTCCGCCCGGATTGCGCGCACCCGCGCATCGTCCGTGTGGCCGTCGTCGTCGACCGCGGCATCCAGGCGCATCTCCAGATTGCCGCCGAGTTGGATGTCCGTCCCCCGACCCGCCATGTTGGTCGCGATGGTCACCGTGCCCGGGACCCCGGCCTGGGCAATAATGGAGGCTTCCCGCTCGTGGTAGCGGGCGTTTAGTACCTGGTGCGGGATCTTGGCCTTTGTCAGGCGCTTGGACAGGTCCTCGGACTTCTCGATGCTGGTGGTGCCGACCAGGACCGGCTGCCGGCGGGTTCGCGCGGCCCGGATCTCGTCGGTGATCGCCTGCCACTTCTCGGCGGCCGTCCGGTACACCTCGTCGTCGCAGTCGTCGCGGATCATGGTCCGGTGGGTCGGAACCTCGACAACGTCCACGCCGTAGATCTGCCCGAATTCGCTGGCCTCGGTCACGGCCGTGCCGGTCATGCCGGAGAGCTTCGGGTACAGGCGGAAATAGTTCTGGAACGTGACCGACGCGAAGGTCTGGTTCTCGCGCTTGACCTCAACCCGCTCCTTGGCCTCGATTGCCTGGTGCAGGCCGTCCGAGTACCGCCTTCCCTCCATCATCCGCCCGGTGAACTCGTCGATGATCACGACCTCGCCGTTGCGCACGATGTAGTCGCGGTCCCGCTGGAACAGGAGATGTGCCCGCAACGCCTGATGGAGGTGGTGCAGGACGCTCACGTTATCGGCGTCGTAGAGTCCTCCCTCCTTTATCAGCCCGGCCGTCCGGGCGAGCTCTTCCACGTGCTGGCTGCCGGTCTCGGTGAACGACGCAGACCGTGATTTCTCGTCGACGTCATGGTCTTCGGGCCGGAGCATCGGGATGACCCGATCGACGCCGCGATAGAGCTCGGACGTGTCCTCGGCCGGGCCGGAAATGATCAGGGGCGTCCTGGCCTCGTCGATCAGGATGCTGTCGACCTCGTCAACGATGGCCAGCTGAAACGGCCGTTGAACCATGTCAGCCAGCCGGTGCTTCATGTTGTCGCGGAGGTAGTCGAACCCGAATTCGTTGTTCGTTCCGTAGGTGATGTCGGCGCGGTAGGCGGACCGGCGCTCCTCGTCGTCGAGACCCGGCACGATGCAGCCGACCTCGAGACCGAGGAATGCGTAGATCGCACCCATCCAGCCGGCGTCCCGGCGCGCCAGGTAGTCGTTGACGGTCACGATGTGCACGCTGCCGGCGAGCGCATTGAGGTACGCGGGCAGCGTCGCGACGAGGGTCTTGCCCTCCCCGGTCTTCATCTCGGCAATGCTGCCCTGGTGGAGCACGATGCCGCCGATGAGCTGCACGTCGAAGGGGCGTTGCCCGAGCGTCCGCTGAGCCGCCTCACGGACGGTGGCGAATGCTTCCGGCAGGAGATCGTCGAGGGTTTCGCCAGCCGCCAGCCGCTCGCGGAACTGGTCCGTTCGAGCCCGCAGGGCGTCGTCCGTGCAGGCCTGCGCTTCGGCCTCGAGCGTATTGATGTACTCGACGGTCTGGCGGTATTTCCGAAGTGTGCGCTCGTTCGGTGTCCCGAAGATGCGCTGGGCAACAGCACCTAGCATGGCGGCCTTTCCGGGGGAGCGCGAGCCCCGGCAACAGCTTTCGATGGGGACTTATATATAGGAACGCCCGTGGCGACTTCCGATACCGTTCCGGCGACGCGCGGAGGCAGCGCTCCGCCGGGCCCGGGGCGTCAGCCCGCATCCTGCCGCCGCCACGGGAAACGGATGTCTCCGCCTAGTCCCACCCGTGAACGGGCCGAACCGAACCCGTTGCGGGACGCTGCGATCGTAGCATGTTTCTGACTCGCCCATGTGAAGCCCCTACAATGCGCGCCCGCTCGGTGGGAGACGATGGCGGCCGGGAACCCGGAAGGGAATTCGGACCACAAGCCCGTTGCCGGGCCGGGCTCCATGCTCCCGCTCCCGCTCGGTTGTTGTGATGTCTGATCGCGCCCCTCTTGCCCCGCCCCGCTTTCCGGACCTGCCGGACATCTCCGGTCTCGTACTCTCGTCCGGCCACTGCGGCATCCGCACGCCGGGCCGCCGGGACCTGCTGATTGCCAGCCTGCCGGGCGCGGCCGGCGCCGCCGTCCGGCTGACCCGGTCGCGCACGGCGTCCCCGGCGGTGCTCTGGTGCAAGCGCATCCGGCGGCGTCGGCGGGCCCGGGCCCTTGTGGTCAACTCGGGTAACGCCAACGCCTTCACGGGCCAGCCGGGTCGGGCCGCGGTTCGCGCCACTGCCGAAGCTGTCGCGGGCGCCGTCGGCTGCCGCGCGCATGACGTCTACGTCGCCTCGACCGGGGTCATCGGCGAGCCGCTGCCGCTGCCGCAAATCCTGGACGCGATCCCTGCGATCGCATCAGGTGCCGGCGATACCGGGTGGGAGGCCGCCGCCGAGGCCATCATGACCACGGACACGTTTCCGAAGGGGGCCGGGGCGGAGACCCGGATCGACGGCCGAACGGTGCACATCGGCGGCATCGCGAAGGGGTCCGGGATGATCGCGCCGGACATGGGCACCATGCTCGCTTTCGTGTTCACCGACGCGGATCTGCCGGGCAGCGTCCTCGACGAGCTGCTCGGCCCGCTGACCGATCGCACGTTCAATTCCATCACCGTCGACAGCGATACCTCCACCAGCGACACGTGTGCCCTGTTCGCGACCCGGCGGACGCCGGCCGAGACGCCGGTCGAATCGGCGGACGATCCCCGGCTCGACGCGTTCCGGGAAGCGCTGGAAGGCGTGATGGGCGATCTCGCGCGCCAGATTGTTCGGGACGGGGAGGGGGCCACGAAATTGGTGACCGTGACGGTCCGGGATGCCGCCCGCCCGGCGCACGCGCGGGCGGTGGCGTTTGCGATTGCCAATTCACCGCTGGTGAAGACGGCCGTGGCCGGCGAGGACGCCAACTGGGGCCGTATCGTGATGGCGGTGGGCAAGGCCGGGGTGCCGGTGAACGCTGAGCGCGTCGGAATCAGCATCGGCGGCATTCCGGTCGCGCGCGGCGGGAGTGTTGTGGCGGGCTACGACGAAGCGCCGGTCACCCGCCACATGCAGGGGCCAGAGATCTCGCTGGAAGTGTCCCTCGGCGTCGGTACCGAGCAGGCCACGGTGTGGACCTGCGACCTCACGCATGGGTACATCGCGATCAATGCCGATTACCGGAGTTGATCGACCGCTGGTACTGGTTGCGGCCGGCGCACTGGTCAATGCGGACTCGCGCTTGCTGCTGACGCGTCGGCCCCCTGGGAAACCGATGGCTGGGCTCTGGGAACTGCCCGGCGGCAAGGTGGAAGCAGGCGAAACGCCGGAAGCCGCGCTGGTGCGCGAGTTGGGCGAGGAACTGGGGCTACGGGCGCAAACCGCTGACCTCGAGCCACTGACCTTCGCGAGCCACGGGTACGCGGCTATGCACCTGCTGATGCCGGTGTTCGTCCTGCGCCGCTGGAACGGGGAGCCGAAGGCGCGGGAGCTGCAGGAGCTGGCTTGGGTGTCGGCCGCCGAGCTTGATTCCTTGGCGATGCCGGCCGCCGACCGGCCGCTGGCTCCGTGCCTGAAGGTCTTGCTCTCGGCCTGATACCGTCCGCGCCCGCCGGTTGTCGCCCATGCCCGTGATCATGCGGTCGGGCCCGGTGGCACGCGACCCGTCAACGTCACAAGATCGAACGACGCCGCGATGCCGCCGCCGGCATGCCGGTACCGCGCTTCGTAGAGGCGGCACGCCTGCCTGAATGTCGGTCGCGACAGCCGTCTGCTGACCGTCGCCTGCAGGCCGCCGCGCTCGCCGGCGCGGCCCAGTGCCCGCAACAGGGCTCCCACGCCGTCGAACACGAGCTGTCGCCGGTCGATGTCGGCGATCGGCATGGTGAAGCCAGCGCGAGGCAGCAGGTTGCCCAGGGTCTGAACGTCCGCGAACGGCGGCACCCGGAGCGTGGCCCCGCCCGTGGCGGCCGCTTCGGCCTCGAGCAGGGCCTCCCGAAGCTCGCACAGCGTTTCCTCCGCTGGCAACGACGCAAGGAACAGCCCGCCGGGACGGAGGAGACGGCGGATCTGGACGAGGGTGCCGGGCAGGTCGTTCACCCGGTGCAGCGCGAGGGGCGCCAACACCGTATCGAAGGCTTCGTCGGCGAAGGGGAGGAACTCTTCGTCCCCGATCGCGCCCGGCGCGTTAGCCAGGCAGGCCGGATCCGGCGCGAGGACGGTGAGGTCGTTGACGCGGTGTCGCCGCTGGACGAGGCGAACGATTGAACCGTGGCGGGCGCCGAGCAGGAGACATGCCTCGGAGGACTCCTGAAGCTCGTCGAGTCGTTCGAGGAGCGCTTCGACCAGTTCGCAGAGCAGGTCGGGCGGTTCCCAGCGGGCGCAGCGCGCCAGACGCCGCCGGCCAGCGCGCCGGTCGAAGAGCTGCGGAACCTCGGACGGGGTGGTCGGCGGGCGACCAGTGACCGTCACGCCGGCATGCATCCCTGCGTGACCGCGCGCTGCCGGACCAGGGCGTAGACCAGGTCGATCGTCGGCGTGTCGACGCCGACCAGCCGCCCAACCTCGGAGATCGCGAGCGTGAGGGCATCGATCTCGAGGGGTCGGCCCTGTTCCAAATCCTGCAGCGTCGACGACTTGTGGGCGCCAACCGCGCCTGCCCCGTCGATCCGGGTTTCGATATCGAGCGCGAAGCGCACGCCGAGCGCGTTCGCCACCTGCTCGCCTTCTCGCATCATCGCGCGGATGACCGCTCGCACCGGCGGGTCGGCGGCCAGTTCCGCAAGGGTTCCGCCGGTGAGTGCGCTCACCGGGTTGAATGCCAGGTTGCCCCAGAGCTTCATCCAGACGTCGGCGCGAAGGTTGCGGCGGACGGGCGCCTTGAAGCCTGCCTCGCTCAGCATGCGCCCGATGGAGCGGGCGCGATCGCTCACGCTACCGTCGGGTTCACCGACCAGCATGCGATTGCCCTCGATATGACGCACGTGGCCGGGCGCCGGCAGGTCGGCCGCGGGATACACGACGCAGCCCACCACTCGGCCGGGACCGAGGGCACGCCACTGCGCGCCGACGGGGTCGACCGCACGGACCTGATGTCCCTCGTACGGATCACCGAAGCGGTGGAAGTACCACCAAGGGAACCCGTTGACGGCCGGCACCACGGCGGTGTCAGGCCCGAGGAGCGGAGTCATCGATTCCGCAACTTCGGCCGCCGAATGCGCCTTCAGGCCCACAAGTACGACGTCCTGGACACCGAGTTCCGCCGGGTTGCTGGTCGCCGGCAGCCGCACGGTGAAATCGTCGTCGGGGTCGATACCGGTGCAGCGCAGGCCCCGTTCGCGTATCGCCGCGAGATGAGCCCCCCGGGCAATCAGCGAGACATCCACCCCGTTGCGCGCGAGCCGGGCCCCCACCAGCCCGCCGATGGCGCCGGCTCCGAATACGCAAACCTTCACGGCGCGAGCCCAAGCTGCTTGGCGAGTCCGATGCGCTGCAGCTTGCCGGTCGGCCCCTTGGGGATCTCGTCGACGACCAGCACCCGCCGCGGAACCTTGAACGCCGCCACGCGCTCCGCAACGAACCGTCGTAGCTCCTCCGGCGCCGGCGCCGCGCCCTCGGCCGCGACCACCGCGGCCGCGAGGTCCTCGCCGAGCCTGGCGTGCGGCACCGCGAATGCGACAGCCTGCACCACGTCGGGATGCGCCAGCAGGGCCTCGTCGACTTCGCGCGGACTGATCTTTTCGCCGCCGCGGTTCACGATTTCCTTGATCCGCCCCGCGAGGAAGAGGTAGCCGTCGCGGTCGAGACGTCCGAGGTCACCGGTCCGGAACCAGCCGTCGGTATACGCTTCGGCGTTGGCTTCGGGACGCTCGAGGTAGCCGGCCGTGACGTTGGGGCCGCGGATCACGACTTCTCCCACGGATTCATGCCCCAGCAGGTTGCCGCCCGGGTCCATGATGGCGACCTCGGGCCCGGCAGCCGGACCCACCGAGCCCGGTTTCCGGACGGCCGGCGGCAGCGGGTTCGACGCCATCTGGTGGGCCGCCTCGGTCATCCCGTAGCTCTCGATGACAGGCACTCCGAAGGTCGCTTCAAGCTCCGCCATCACCGTCGGTGGCAGGGATGCGCTGCTCGAGCGGATGACGCGGAGCGAGCTGGTGCTGATGGCCGCACGGTTGCGCGCGGCGCGCGCAAGGACCGCCTGGTGCATTGTCGGGACCGCGGAATACCAGCTCGGGGCGGCGTCGGTGAGCCAGCGGAAGAAGGCGAACGCGTCGAAGCCCGGGGACACCGCTACTGAACCACCAACGGCCAGCGGCGCAGCGAGACAGGCAACCAGGCCGTGAATGTGAAAGAGCGGCATCACGTTCAGGCAGCGATCTGCCGGCGTGAGCTCGAGGGTGGTCGCGATGTGGCGGGCGGACGCCTGCAGGTTGGCGTGAGTCAGGGGCACCAGCTTGGGGCGCGCCGTCGTGCCCGACGTATGCAGGAGCAGCGCGACATCGTCGGGGATTGCCGGTGCCCCGTCCGAAGGGGCGGCTCCCGTTGGGCCTTCCACGTGAAACCCGCCGGCCGTCGCCGAATCGGCGTGCACGCGCAGGACCGGAATACCGAGCGCCTCCGCGGCGGCGACCGCCGGGCCGTCGGCGCCGGCCTCGGCCATCAATGCCGCCGCGCGGGTGTCAGCGAGGTAGAAGTCGCACTCCTCCCGACGGAGCGCGGGGTTGAGCGGCGCGGCTGTCCCGGTGGCGCTGGCGACCAGGAATGCCGCTGCCATGACGGGTCCGTTCGGGAGCTGAAGCGCGATCCGCATGCCCCTGCCGATCCCGCACCCGTGCAGGTCGGTACGGGTGGTAGCGATCAATTGCCGTAGGGCATCGTACGTGAGGGCCGCCCGGCCCGGCTCGACGAGTGCGGGTGCTGCGCCCTGTCCGCGGGCCAGAAGGGCCGTCATTGCGCAACGTTCTTGCATCGTGCATGCAAGCATATCGGTGCTGGGACGCACGGTTGGGCAAACGACGGTGACCGTCCGATGGCCGGGCACAGCCACGTTCCTCCGGCATGGCCCGTGGAAGCAACTCGTCTTCCTACGGCCGTGGCGAGACGATGGCGTCGCATCGCGGGCCCGTTGCCCCCCTGGCTAGTTTCCGGTCCAGTGTGTTGAGCGCACCACCCAGCGCCTCGGCGAGGGCGACATACCAAGTGTCGTGGCCAGTGAGGCTGCCCCGCAATTTCCATACGCGTGTGGCGAACGGCGCAAATGGAAACAATGTCAGTTCGAGCCGATGCAGACCACGACAGGCGGTAGTGGCCTCCAGCCGGGAAAGCTCTCCGGTTCGTTCCAGGCGGCGCAGAATGTTGCTCGTTTCGACCAGCACTAGCTCGGGACCGATCAAGATCTTGGCCGCCGAGCCGGATCCCGACCAGACGCCGGTTGGCCCTGAATCGGCCAGCGCTGCGACCAGCACGGACGCATCGACGATCGCCGTCACGTCCGGCCGGAATCACGGGCACGCAGGATGCTGGCAGGCCGGATCCGAGGCCCTGTGGCTTCCTTTCGATCCCGAACCTGCTGCAACCATACTGCCGGTGAGTGAGGTCTACGACAGACGCAGGGCATCGCTTGCTTAGTCGAGCACGTTCCTGCCGCCGTCGTCGAGCTGCACGGGGCGTCGCCAATAGCTGAATTGGGGCGTCCAGTCGGTCGCGTCCAACCCCGCCAGCCCAAGCAGCCCCCACATCGCGCAGTACAGGTCGCCGGGGCCGAACACGCAGGCGTTCCTACGGAGGATCGCATCGCCGTTGCGGTGGTACAGCACCGCGCCCGGGTCGTTGTGGCCGCCCTTGACCACGCCTTGCTTGCGGATGTATTCCCCGCCTCCATGGGAGGCGAGTCGGAACCGCCAGCCGCGCGAATTGGCGAGCCTTCGCTGCACCTCGGGCGGGTCTTTCGACACCAGGACCACCGCCACTGCGGACTCCAGATGCGGCAGCAGGCCGTTGAAGCCGTCGGCCCACAGGGTGCAATAACGGCAGCCCTGGCCCATGTTGTGGATGGCGAGCAGCTTGTCGTGGTCCCCGAAGAGGTCGCGAAGCGTCGTCTCGCCGTCCTGCGTCTGAAACGTGTAGTCCGGAACGGGCGTGCCCGGGCTAGCCCGGCGCAGCGCCGTTAGCTCGGTAGTCAGCTCCCCGATTTTCCGTTCGAGCTCGATGATTCTCTTCGCTGACATCGTTGCGCCCCTTCTGTGGTCCGGCTTCATGCCATCGTTCACGTCGGCGGTCGGTTGTCCACAGCAACGCCGTCGACCACCACCCGCGCTTCAGGCCGGCCGCTCCGAGCAGGGCCCGTGCCCCGGCCACAGGGGGCGTCATGCACCCGGCTCGCCCCAGAAGGGACGGGCGTCTCCAATCCTGGCCCGGGCCCTTCACGATGGCCGGGCATGCCACCGCTCTTGTCGCCGTCGCCGTTCTTCGGGTAGGACTGTTCGCTGCTGGCTCGGGTCGTGGAGGCCGCGAGCGAGCCGGAAGGTCGGCAGCTAAGGAGCGAGCGGAATGCTTGAACTGGGACTCAAGGATCGGGTTGCGATCATCACTGGCGCCAGCGATGGGCTGGGCCGGGCCACGGCGGAAAAACTGGCGGCGGAAGGGTGCAAGGTGGCGATTTGTGCCCGCCGGGAACCGCATCTCCGGGCCGTCGCCGAATCGATTGCCTCTGCGACCGGGGCCGAGGTTCTGGCCGTGCCTGCCGACGTTTCGAAGGCTCCCGACATCGAACGGTTCGTCGAGGCGGCCGTTGACCGGTTCGGTGGTGTCGACATTGCGGTCAACAATGCCGGAAAGTCCGCTGCCGCCTCGCTGGAGGAAGTGGATGATGAAGCTTGGCGGGAAGACCTTGATCTGAAGGTGATGGGGGCGGTGCGCATCTGCCGGCTGGTCGTGCCGATCATGCGCGCCCGCGGTGGTGGCAGCATCGTCAACGCGACTATCGTCGGTGGTAAGGTACCGCAGGCGCGCGCGCTGCCGACCAGTGTGTCCCGTGCCGCCGGCATCAACCTCACGAAGTCGCTCGCCAACGAGTACGCGCCGGACCAGATCCGGGTGAACACGATCTGCATCGGGTTGTTGAAGAGCGAGCAATGGGTCCGTCGCGCCGGCGCACGGCCCGTCGAGGAACTCTACGAGGAGCTGTCCGCGGGCGTGCCGCTCGGCCGCATCGGTGAGGAAGCCGAGTACGCGGACTTGGTGGCCTTCCTGGTATCCGATCGAGCCGCCTACATCACTGGCACCGCCATCAATCTGGATGGCGGTATGGCGGCAGTCGTATGACGGAGCGCCGTTAACCAGGCTGGAACGCTGGGCGCGGGTCGCCCAAGCGGCGGAACGGGCCCCTGGGAGAGTCGATCCGTCGCCACCGGACGGGGGTAAGCCATGGAATTCATACCGGAATGCCCGTGGCTGTCTCCGTTCGGCGCGGGCCATCTGCGCAGACGTGAACGGGAGCCCTAGAATGAGGAGGTCAACACTGCGAGAACTCCCATGAGCATCGTCCCCAAGCTTGTGCAATCCTTTTCCGGCACCGCCTCATCGGAAGCGGCTATCCCGAACGATCTCGAGGCCTGCTGGCTTCCGTTCACGGCGAATCGGCAGTTCAAGCGTGCCCCCCGGCTGCTCCAGGCCGCCGAAGGGATGTACTACCGGACTACGGATGGACAGCGGGTTCTTGACGGCTCCGCCGGGCTGTGGGCCGTCAACGCCGGCCACTGCCGGCGGGAAATCGTCGAAGCCGTTCAGCGCCAGGTCGCGGAACTCGACTACGCGACCGCCTTCCAGATGAGTCACCCGAAGACCTTCCTGCTCGCCAGCCGCCTGCGGGAACTCCTTCCCGGCGACATGGATCACGTGTTCTTCACGAATTCGGGGTCGGAAGCGGTGGATACGGCTCTCAAGATCGCGCTGGCCTACCATCAGGCATGCGGCGACACCGAACGCACCGTTCTGGTGGGACGTCACCGGGGCTACCATGGTGTCGGCTTCGGAGGCCTGTCGGTCGGCGGTATCGCGGCGAATCAACGACAGTTCCCGAACCTGCTGACGGCGGTCGACCATCTGCCGGACACCCACCTCCCCGAGCAGAACGCCTTCAGCCGCGGCCAGCCGGAACATGGGGCCGAGCGGGCCGACGGGTTGCTGGAAATCATCGAGCGGCACGGAGCGGACCGGATCGCCGCCGTGATCGTCGAGCCGGTTGCCGGCTCCACCGGAGTACTGGTCCCGCCGGTCGGATACCTGGAGCGTCTCCGTGCGCATTGCGACGACCATGGAATCCTGTTGATCTTCGATGAGGTGATCTGCGGCTTCGGACGCCTCGGCGCGGCCTTTGCCGCGGAACGGTTCGGCGTCCAGCCGGACCTCATGACCATGGCGAAGGGCCTCACCAACGCGACCGTGCCGATGGGGGCGGTGGGGGTGCGCAAATCAATCCACGACGCGCTGATGGCGGGCCCGGAGAACATGATCGAACTGTTCCACGGGTACACGTACTCTGGACACCCGCTCGCCTGCGCCGCTGCGCTCGCCACTCTGGATCTGTACCGCGATGAACAGATCTTCGAGCGGGCAGCGAGCAGCGCGCCTGCCTTCGAAGAGGCGGCGCACACGCTCGATTCACTCGAGCATGTCGTGGATGTCCGCAACCTCGGTTTCATGGCCGGCATCGAGTTGCGACCCCGGGACGGCGACCCCGGTGAGCGCGGTCGAGAGGTGTTCCTCCGCTGCTACGAGGCAGGGGTTCTGGTGCGCTATACGGGCGACGTCATTGCCGTCTCGCCGCCGCTGATCATCTCCGGCTCGGAGATCGAGCACCTGTTTGCGACGCTCCGCTCGGCCGTCGAGGCGACCGACTGAGCCGGGGTCCCGGCGCGAGGACAGTTACCATGGCAACCGTTCCGTTGATCGAGTACGAGGATGCGCCGGCCGATGTGCGGGCGGTCTACGACGACATCATGAAGACCCGCAACCTGAAACGGGTCAACAACTTCTGGAAGGCGCTCGCCAACCATCCGCCGACCCTGAAGCGGACGTGGGATTCGCTCAAGGAGGTGATGGGCGAAGGAGCGCTCGACCCCTTGGTCAAGGAGCTCGTGTACCTCGCGGTGAGCGCGAGCAACGCCTGCGAGTACTGCGTCCATTCGCATACCGCAGCCGCCCGCAAGCTGGGTGCGAGTGAAGCGATGATCGGGGAGCTGCTGGCGGTGGCCGCGATGGCCAACGAGACCAACGCGCTGGTCAACGGCTACCAGGTACCGGTCGACGAAGGGTTCAAGGTGGCGCAGTAGGAACGCAGCGGGCAGACCGGTGTCGCCGGACGCGACGGTTCGCTTCTACCGGACGCCGCGGGGATCGGAGACGGCGCGTCTCCTGACCGCGGCAGCAGACGCCGGCTGGGGCGAGTACCGCGGGCTTCGGGTCGCTGTACTTGGGCCGACGGGTGCTGCGCTTGCAGCCTTTGCCGGCGACGCGGAACGCGTGGTGGGCCTCCATCCCGGAGGACCGGAGCCTGATGCGGGGTCGCCGCGCCTGCGGATCGGGGTCGAGCCGGAATCGCTGCCTGTCGCCGACAGCGTGTTCGATCGGGTTCTACTGCTGCACACCTTGGAGAACGCGCATGACGGCGCTGCCGTCCTGCGCGAGGTGTGGCGTATGACGGCGCCGGAGGGACGGGTCCTCCTGGCCGTTCCCAACCGACTTGGGCCCTGGGCCTGGTGCGGCAGGAATCCGTTCCGGCGAGGTCGGCCCCTGACCGCCGCCGGCCTTCGCCAGCGACTGGCCGCTGCCGCGTTCGAGCCGCAGAAGGTGTGGGGCGCACTGTACGCGCCACCATTGCCTGCGGCGCTCTACGTGCGGGTTGCGGCCGTGTGGGAGCGTTTACGCCTCCCGGTTCCCGGCGTGGTGCTGGCGGAGGGGCTGAAACGCCTGCACATGCCGACGAAGATTCCAACCGAGCGAACGGCGAGGCGGCTTCGGCCGTTCCTCATCCCCCGCTAGCGGACCGTCAGGGACGAGTCAGCACGTAGACGGCCTGGTGCGTCCATAGCGTGTCCCAGGCGGCAACTTTCCCTAGCCGCCGGAGCGAGCCGTCTCGGCCAACGGCGTGCCCTTCCTCGACGATGATCCCGAGGGTCTCGCACATCAGCAGGAAATCGCGGATCGTGCAGAGGTGAATGTTGGGCGTGTCATACCAGGTCCGTGGCGTGTCGCTGGTCTCCACGATCGGCATGCGCCCCCGGCACAGGAGCGTGAGCCGCGCGCGCCAATGACCGAGGTTGGGAAACGATACGATGGCGCGCTGGCCGATGCGGAGCAGCTGGTCGAGGACCTCCCGCGGCCGGTGCATGTTCTGGAGAGCCTGACTGAGGATGATGTAGTCGAAGGAGCGGTCGGGGAAGTCCGGGAGATCCGTGTCCGCATCGCCTTGGATGACGGACAGTCCCTTGCGCATGCAGGCCTCCACCCGGTGGTTCCGGATCTCGATGCCATGCCCGTCGACCTGCTTTTCGGTCTCAAGCGTCTGCAGGAGCGTTCCATCCCCGCAGCCGACATCGAGCACCCGTCCGCCTGGGGGCACGAGCTGCACGATCAACCGGAGGTCGGCGCGGCGCGGCAGTGGTTTGCTCAAGGCTTCAGGCCCCGGCGCCGGGCCGAACCGTCCAGGAATCCTTCGAGCACGTCGTGAAAGTCCGTGGCTCTTTCGATCAGGAAGCTGTCGTGTCCGTAGTCGGCCGGGATCTCGATGAAGCTGACATCGGCGGCGTGGGCGTTGAGCGCCCGGACGACGGTGCGCGACTCCGCCGTCGGGAACAGCCAGTCACTGGTGAACGATATGACGAGAAAACGGGTCCCGACACCCTTGAAGACCGCGGCTAGGTCGCCGTCGTGGCGGGCTGCAAGGTCGAAGTAGTCCATCGCCCGGGTCAGATACATGTAGCTTGCGGCATCGAAGCGCTTGACGAAGGTCTTGCCCTGGTGATCCAGGTACCGTTCCACTTCGAACTCGGGGTCCAGCACGAACGAGAGCTTGCTGTCGCGCGGCAGGTCGCGCCCGAACTTCTCCTGGAAGGCGGTCTCCGAGAGGTAGGTGATGTGGGCCACCATCCGGGCGGCGGCGAGGCCCTTTTCCGGTATGACGCCGCGTTCGCGGTAGGCGCCGTCGTGCCAGTTCGCGTCGGCTGCGATGGCGCGTCGCCCGACTTCGTGGAAGGCGATGTTCTGGGCGGTGTGGCGCCACGACGCCGCGACCGGAATGGTTGCGAAGACCCGTTCTGAATGGCGGGCAGCCCAGTCGAGCGCCATCATCCCGCCCATCGAGGCGCCAATGACGGCGAACAACTGATCGACGCCGAGCGCGTCGATCAGGTGGACCTGCAGGTCCACCATGTCGGCCACCGTGAAGACGGGGAAATCCATGTTCCATGGCTGCCCGGTGCCCGGATTGATCGTGGACGGGCCGGTCGTTCCCAGGCAGCCGCCCAGCACGTTGGCACAGATCACGAAGTATCGGTCGGTGTCGAGCACCAGCCCCGGGCCGACGAGGTGGTTCCACCACCCGGCGCGCCCCGTCAGCGGGTTGGTGCCCGACACGTACTGATCGCCGGTCAGACCATGGCAGACCATGATGGCGTTGGAGCGCTCGGCGTTCAGCGTGCCGTAGGTCTGGTAAGCGCACTGCGCCCCGGCGAGCTCTATCTGCGACTGGAGCTTCAGCTTCGTGTCCAGCGCGAAGATGGGCGCGAAGTCAATGCTGGCCGTCTCAATCTCCATGACACCAAATCCCCGGCCCGGCCATGCTGGCCGCGCTTCTAGTCGCCGCCGCAGCCATCTGATGCCACACGATCATCCTCCAACATACCGCGAACCGTGTGCAGCCCGACGTGGTGGGCGCTTTGCGGAGGGCGCGTAGGATAGGGCATCGAATGCCCGCGGCAGGTGCACGTCCCGAGTCGCGCACCCCCGTTCGCCTGACCATCCCTTCGGCGACGCCGCCGGGCAGGGGGCGCGATGAGAGGCCGTGGCGGCGTGATACCAGGACGCGGTGGCGCGATCCTCCACGCTCCCGAGGTTCGGTTGCCGCCCCGCAGGCGCTGTGGCACGTTTCCACTTGTTGCCGATGAGCCGCGGGGCAGAAATGTCTGTGTTTGAACACGACGTGGCTCGGCGCACGGACCACTACTTCAAGCTCACGCGCGGGATCGTCCGCAAGTACGGCGATCTCCCGGTGACGTACGCGGTGTTCATGCGTCGACCGGTCCTCTTTTGCCCACGCCTTGCGGTCGAGTGGCTGGAAGCGGCCGCGGCCGAACGCGGCGTCGAATTCGGCATCGAGCTATGCTACGAAGAAGGCGCTTGGGTCGGGGCGGGAGAACCGCTCCTCTACCTCGAGGGGCCGTTTTCAGCCCTGGTAGATCTCGAAACCATCTACCTGCAAAAGCTGGGTCCGCCCTCGGTTGCCGCCTACAACGCGTACAGCATGTGCAGCGACCTCCCGAAGGTGGCTTTCCTGGCCATGGACGCGCGCCACTGTGCCGGTGCCGAAATGCAGGAGCTGATGGTCTACGGAGCCTCCGTGGGGTCGGAACGGGCCAAGCGCGAAGTCAATGCCGTGGGCTTTGTCGGCACGGCCAATGACGTAACGGCGCCGCTGCTGGACACGGACCGTGGGCGGGGCACCATGCCCCACGCGCTGATCGGCTACGCCGGCTCGACGGTTCGGGCGGCGCAGATGCTCGCGGATCAGTACCCGACGGAGCCGCTGACCGTCTTGGTGGACTACTTCGGCCGGGAGATCACGGATGGGCTGGCGGTCTGCGAGGCGTTTGCCGAGCCGGCCCGGAACGGAGAGCTGTCACTCCGGATCGACACCCATGGCGGACGGTTCGTCGAGGGGCTCGACACCGCCCGTTCGTACGACATTCTCGACCGCTGCGCGCCGGCCGCGATCCGTACCTACCGGACTGAGCAGGAGCTGCGGTGGCTCGTCGGGACCGGCGTCAGCGCGGCGGCGCTCTGGCATGTCCGCCTGGCGCTCGATGATGCCGGCTGGAAGCGGGTCCGCATCGTGGCGAGTTCGGGGTTCAGTGCCACCAAGTGCAAGGTGATGGCAAGCGCCTCGGTGCCGGTCGACCTGATCGGCACCGGCTCGTACCTGCCGGACGACTGGTCCGAGACCTATGCTACCGCCGACATCGTCCGGTACGGCAGCGAGGAGCGGGTCAAGGTCGGACGCGAGTTCCTGCTCCGCAAGCCGGTGCCGGCCGCCTGAAGCGCTGCATCGGTGGCGACGTTTTCGCTCGCGATGGCCCAGGTCAATCCGACCGTGGGCGATTTCGCACACAATTCCCGCCTGATTCTGGATGCCTGGCGGGAGGGTCGGGCCGCTGGCGTCGATCTGGTAGTCCTGCCGGAACTGGTGCTGACGGGGTATCCGCCGGAGGACCTCATCACGCGTCCAGCCTTCGTGGCCGCCGCCGGCGAGGCGGTCCGGTCGCTGGCTGGCAGCATTGACGATGCGGGCCCGGCGGTCGTGCTGGGGGCGCCGGTAGCGCTGGACAACGGCGCGACCGGCAACGCGGCGCTCCTGCTCCACGGGGGTACGGTGCGGGCGCAGCGCCTGAAACACCACCTGCCCAACTACGGTGTCTTTGACGAGGCGCGGGTGTTTCGTCCGGGTCCGCCGTCGGGCCCGGTAGCGTTCCGGGGCGTGCGCCTCGGACTGATGGTGTGCGAGGACATGTGGTTCCCGGACATCGCGGAGACACACCAGGAATCGGGGGCGGACTTGCTCGTCGTGATCAATGGATCGCCGTTCGATGCCCGGAAGGGCGACCAGCGTTTGGCCCACGCGGTCGCTCGCGTTACCGAGACCCGCCTGCCGCTGGCGTACGTCAACCAGGTGGGCGGCCAGGACGAGCTGGCATTCGATGGCGCATCGTTCGTGCTGAACCGGGATGCGCGACTCGTCGCGCAGGCACCTTCGTGGCGCCCGGATCTGACCGTCACGCGCTGGCGGCGCCACGCTGATGATCGCTGGGAACCCGAGGCCGGGACCCTCCAGCCCTTACCGGGGGGACCGGAGGCGATCTGGCGGGCGCTGGTGACAGGGCTTCGCGACTACGTGCTGAAGAACGGGTTCCCCGGCGTCGTGCTTGGCCTGTCGGGCGGGATCGACTCGGCATTGTCGGCGGCCGTGGCGGTTGACGCGCTGGGGGCCGAGCGCGTGATCGGCGTGCGCATGCCGTCAGCCTACTCGTCGGTCGGCAGCCTGGACGACGCGGCGGCGAGCGCGGACCTGCTGGGCATTCGCCTCGAAACCGTGCCGATCGCGGGCGCGGTGGAGGCCTTGGGCGACTTGCTCAGGGAGCCGTTCGCCGGACGGGAGTCTGATACCACGGAAGAAAACCTGCAGGCACGGCTCCGGGGCACCATCCTGATGGCGTTCTCCAACAAGTTGGGGCACATGCTGTTGACCACCGGCAACAAGAGCGAGATGTCGGTTGGCTATGCCACCTTGTACGGGGACATGAACGGCGGTTTCTCGGTGCTCAAGGACGTCTACAAGACCACCGCCTACGCGCTTGCGCGATGGCGGAACGACCACAGCGTGCCGGAGTTGCTGGGTCCGGCGGGACCGGCCATCCCGGAAGCTAGCATCACCAAGCCGCCGTCGGCCGAGCTCCGTCCCGATCAGACCGACCAGGACTCGCTGCCGCCCTACGACGTACTGGACACGGTGCTCGAACGGCTGGTCGAGGACGAGGATTCGGTTGCCGATGTCGTCGCGGCAGGGTTCGATCCAGCACTGGTCAAACGTATCAGGGGCATGCTGCTCCGGGCCGAGTACAAGCGGCGTCAGGCGCCCCCGGGGGTTCGAATCACGACACGGGCGTTCGGCCGGGACCGACGCTACCCGATCACGAACCGCTTCACCGACTAGCCCTGCGCAGGCCCGTGTCGCTGTCTGTCTACAACACGCTTACGCACCGGCGCGAACCGTTCGTGCCGCGCGATCCGGAGCATGTCCGGATCTACGTGTGTGGCCCGACCGTCTATGACGACGCGCATATCGGGAATGCTCGGCCGGTCGTGGTGTTCGATCTCCTGGTGCGGTTCCTGCGCACCCTGTATCCGCGCGTGACCTACGTCCGGAACGTTACGGACGTGGACGACAAGATCAACGACCGGGCCGCGGCGGAACAGATCACGATTCGCGACCTCACCGAGCGGACCCTGGCGCGCTACCGGGAGGACATGGCGGCGCTGAACGCCCGGCCGCCCGACGTCGAGCCGCGAGCGACGGAGCACATTCCGCAGATGATCCGCATGATCGGGGAGCTGCTCGGGCACGGTCACGCCTACGTGGCGGCCGGCCTTCGCTGGCGCAGTACGGGCGGCTGGCCGGCGGCGACCGGGGGGAGCAGCGGGCCGGTGCACGGGTCGAGGTCGAATCGTACAAGCGGGATCCGGCCGATTTCGTCCTCTGGAAGCCCTCCGATCCCTCGCTGCCAGGCTGGGACAGTCCCTGGGGCCGCGGCCGGCCCGGCTGGCACATCGAGTGCTCGGCCATGAGTCGCGAATACCTGGGGTCTGAGTTCGACATCCACGGAGGCGGGGTCGACCTCGCGTTTCCCCATCACGAGAACGAGATCGCGCAGTCGTGCTCGGCGGAGCCCGGAACCGAGTTCGCCCGCTACTGGATGCACAACGGCTATCTGTTGTCCGAAGGCGAGAAGATGGCCAAGTCGCTCGGGAACTTCTACACGGTGCGCGATCTGCTCGATCGCCATCCGGGTGAAGCGCTTCGTCTGCTCCTGCTGTCGACGCACTACCGCCAGCCCATCGATTTCACGGAAGACGGGTTACGGCGGGCCCGGCGGCAACTTGACCGATGGCGGCGCACGGTGGCCGGTGCGCCGCCAGCCGCGGTGCCGCCACCAGCCGTGATCGAGGCCCTGGGCGACGATCTCAACACGCCCCGAGCGATCGCCGCCCTGCACGAGCACAGGGGCGCAGACCTGCATGCGGGACTGCGCATGCTGGGATTGCTGGAAGTTTCCGACCATGCGTGGTTCCAGGGCGCATCCGGAAGCGGCCCTTCGGATCAGTCGATCGAGGCGCAGATTGCAGCGCGCACCGCAGCGCGGGCGCGGCGCGATTTCGCTGCGGCAGACGCGATCCGCAAGGAGCTCGCCGAGGCCGGCGTGGTCCTGGAGGACACACCATCGGGGACGGTCTGGCGACGCCCATGACCGATATCCGCCCGCCCGCGGTGGTGCTGGTGCGCTCGCAGCTACCGGAGAACGTGGGGATGGCGATCCGGGCCATGGCCAATTTCGGCCTCGGCGAGCTGCGGCTGGCGGGGCCGCGGCATGCCTGGCCTGATCCTGCCGCCACGGCGTCGGCGTCGGGGGCGCTGGAACGGGCCGCGCTGACGGTCGACGTCTACGCCGATCTGCCGGCGGCGATCCGCGACCTCCAGACCGTGCACGCGCTGACAGCGCGCCCCCGCGCGCTGGCGTGGGAGACGCTGGACCCGGCCGGGTCCGCGGCCCGCCTGCGTGCGGCGGCCGTGAGAGGCGAGCGTGCGGGCCTGGTCTTCGGGCCGGAAAACGCCGGCCTCGCCAACGACGAACTCGGCGCGGCGGACACAATTGTCTCCATCCCGGCGACCGGCTTCCGCTCACTGAATCTCGCCATGTCGGTGCTGCTCATGGGATACGAGTGGCACCGGAGCGGGCAGGCCGGCGAAGCGCTGCCCAGCTCGTCGCTGGCGCCGCCGGCCGCCCGGGAAGATCTCGAGTACTTCCTGCAACGCCTGCTCGCGATGCTGACCGAGTCCGGTTTCCTGTACCCGCCGGAGAAGGTACCGCGCATGGCCGCGAGTGTGCGCGCCATCTTCACGCGGAACCGTTTGAGCGATCAGGAACTGCGTACGCTCCACGGAATTCTGAGTTCCTTCCGCCCGTCGCGGGGCGATCCGGTTTGACAGCGGCGCACTGGCGCGTATGGTGCGCGCTGCGTACGACTTGGGTCGGGACGCATCCTTCTCCGCACTTTCGGAGGCCGGGCGCGACCAGCCCGGCTAAGCATGAGCAAGCGCAAGCATCCGCACCATAAGATTGACCGTCGCCTCCGCTGCAATCTGTGGGGGCGCCCCAAGAGCCCCGTGAACAAGCGGGACTACGGGCCAGGGGAGCACGGTCGGCGCCGCAAGAGCAAGCCGTCCAACTTCGCCGAGCAGTTGATGGCCAAGCAGCAGCTCAAGGGGTACTACGGCAATATTTCCGAGCGTCAGTTTCGCCGTTACTACCGAAGGGCGACCCAGATGCGCGGCGATACCGGCGAACAGCTGATTGGCCTGCTGGAAAGCCGTCTCGACGCGATCGTGTATCGGCTCAATTTCGTTCCGACTGTCTTTGCCGCGCGGCAGGTGATCAACCACGGGCATATAGCGGTCAACGGCAAGCGGGTGACGATCCCGAGCTATCTGTGTCGGGAAGGGGATGTGGTGTCGATCCGGGAACGGTCCCGCCAGCATCCGCTGATGCTGGAGTCGATCCAGGACCCGGAACGGGACCTGCCGGACTACATCGGGTTTGACGAGAAGGCGCTCGCGGGGACCTACGGGCGCGTGCCCAAGATTGACGACGTGCCATACCCGGTCCGCATGAACCCGCAGCTGGTCATCGAGTACTACTCCCGCTGAGCCGGCAGGCCCTTGAGGCCGCCAGCCGGACCTGCTGCCCGCCAGCTGTCAGCACGCTTCCTGTCCGACCGCGGAAGTGCCGCACGGGACAGGCATGCGGCGGGATCATCCGTCCCGCTCCCGGTTTCGGAGTCGCGCTCGGGCACCAGGGTCCTGACGGTTCGGAACGGAGTGGGTCATCCTTCGCGAGTACCGGCCCTCTTGTAGGACGCGCCAACCGGGGTGCGCTTCGGCGGAGGAACGGTTCCCGACGATGACCGGCTGCCTGATCAGGATGCGTCCGGGCGGTTTGCATCCCTCTCTGTAACGATGACCGGTTGAACGCCTGGGTCGGGTCGGGCCCGCGCGACGCGGCCACGCCCGTGAACGCTGTCACCGGGTCACCGGCGCCAGTGACAGCCGGCAGGGCGCGTGGAATCAGCTCTTGGGTGCGATGCCCTTGGTGGTGACGTGATCCTTCAACTCGTTGTTTTCATACATTTCCCGGATGATGTCGCAGCCACCGACAAACTCGCCCTTGACGTAGAGCTGCGGGATAGTCGGCCAGTTCGTGAACTCCTTGATCCCCTCCCGGATGCTGGAGTCGGCCAGCACGTCGATTCCCTTGAAGGGGATTTCCAGATGGTTAAGGATCTGCACCACCATCGCCGAGAAGCCACACTGCGGGAATACCGGCGTTCCTTTCATGAAAAGGACGACATCGTTGGTGTCGATTTCGGCCTGGATCTTCCCGTGAACCGGGTTTGCGATGTCACTGTCCATCGAATGCTCCTCCAGCGGTGAGGTTAGACGTCGTCGGGCGGAGCGGTCTGGAGCGCGAGCGCGTGCAGCACCCCTCCCATCCGGCCCTGCAAGGCACCATAAACCATCTGGTGCTGTTCGACCCGGGATTTGCCCCGAAAGGCCTCGGAGACCACATGCGCAGCATAGTGGTCGCCGTCGCCGCGAAGATCTTCAATCGTGATCCTGGCGTCCGGCAGCGCGGCCCGGATCAGCGACTCGATTTCCTGGGCGTCCATCGCCATTAGCCGGTCTCCTCGGTAGTTCCATCCATGTAGAACGGAAACCATCCTGCGTGCCGACGCCGAAGCGTGTCAACTGCCACGCTGCCGAGCGGTGCCAGGTGGAGTCTGGTGCCGCCGAACCGACCGAGCACCCGGGCCGGGATTCCGGCGGCGGATGCCGTTCGCAGGATGCCGTCTAGTTGGTCGGGCAGCACTGCCAGCAGATACCGCGCCTGGTCCTCAGCGAAATAGAAGCGCGCCGGTGACAACGTCTGGTCCGGTGGTTCCACGGATCCACCGACCCCGGAGGCCAAGCACATTTCCGCAAGGGCGACGGCCAGCCCGCCGTCCGACACATCGTGGCAGGCGTCGGCGAGGCCGTCGACGATCTGCGAACGGATCCATTCACCGTGCCGCCGTTCGGCGTCGAGGTCGACGGGGGGCGGGGGGCCGCCGGTCAGGCCATGCAGTTCACGTGCATACAGTGAACATGACAGGTGGCCTGCGGTGTCGCCGATCAGGAGGGCCGTGGCGCCGGGCGACGGCGAGATCCGCCCCCGGTGCGCGACCTGCTCCACGAGTCCGACGGCGCCGACCTGGGGGGTTGGCGGAATCGGACGGCCATCGGTTTCGTTGTAGAAGGAAACATTGCCCGAGACGACCGGCATGTTCAGCGCGCGGCAGGCTTCCCCGAGGCCCTCGATCGTGGCCTTGAATGTTCCCATGACGGCCGGGTCCTCAGGACTGCCGAAGTTGAGGCAGTCCGTGACGGCGAGGGGGCGTGCGCCGGCGGCCGTGAGATTGCGGAACGATTCGGCGACCGCCTGAACCGCCCCGAGCCGGGGATTCGCCTCGCAGTACCGCGGGGTACAGTCGGCAGTGAGGGCAAGCGCCCGATCGGTGCCGTGGATGCGCACGACAGCGGCATCGGAGCCCGGCGGCGTGATCGTGTCGCCCATTACACCGTGGTCGTACTGTTCCCAGATCCATGTGCGCGATGACAGGTTGGGAGAGCCGATCAGGGCCAGGAGGATGTCGATGCCGGTGTCCTGATCGGGCACCGCGACCGGCGTCGGCGGCGGCGGATCGGTAGCGGGCCGCTCGTAGACCAGCCCCTCTGCCAGGGGTGCGATCGGTAGGTCGGCCACGGGGGTGCCGTGCATGGCGAGTTCCAGGCGGCCCGTGTCGGTGACCTCGCCGATCACGACGGCATCGAGTCCCCACTTCCGGAACACGGCAGCGGCATCTGCTTCGGCTCCCGGTCGCAAGGTCATCAACATCCGTTCCTGGCTTTCCGACAGCATGAGCTCCAGCGGAGCCATGGCCGCGTCGCGCACCGGTACACGTTCGAGGTGAAGGCGGATCCCGGCCTCGGCACGCGCCGCCATCTCCACCGACGACGACGTCAGGCCGGCTGCTCCCATGTCCTGGATGCCGATGACGGTACCGGTGGCCATCAGCTCGAGACAGGCTTCCAGCAGCAGCTTCTCCATGAACGGGTCGCCGATCTGGACGGTGGGCCGGCGGACCTCGGCACCGTCCGAGAAGCCGGCGGAGGCCATGCTGGCCCCGTGGATCCCGTCGCGCCCGGTTCGGGCTCCCACATAGACCACGGGGTTGCCGGGCCGGCCGGCATTGGCCAGGAAGATTTGGTTCTGCCGGACCAGCCCCACGGCCATGGCATTCACGAGGATGTTGCCGTTGTAGCCGGCATCGAAGGTGCATTCGCCGCCGACGGTCGGGATGCCCATGCAGTTCCCGTAGCCACCGATTCCGCCGACCACGCCGCCCAACAGATGGCGCGTCTTCGGGTGATCCGGGGCGCCAAACCGCAGGCTGTTGAGGATCGCCACGGGCCGTGCGCCCATGGTGAAGACATCCCGCAGGATTCCGCCGACCCCGGTCGCGGCTCCCTGGTAGGGCTCGATGAACGACGGGTGGTTGTGGCTCTCCATCTTGAACGCGACGGCCCAGCCGTCGCCCACGTCGATGACGCCTGCGTTCTCGCCCGGACCGTGCACCACGTGAACGGCGGACGACGGAAGCGTGCGGAGCCACCGCCGCGACGACTTGTAGGAGCAGTGCTCACACGCCAAGCTCGGTCGGGTTGGGCGGGCGCCCGAGGTGGCCGAGGATCTGCCGGTACTCGTCCGCGGAGAGGCCGAGCCCGATGGCGTCGTCCGCGGTGGTCATGGCGGCGCTCACGCCAAGGCGTCCGCGAGGGCGGTGAAGAATCTGCAGCCGTCCGATTCGCCGAGCTCGTGACCGATGACGCGCTCCGGGTGCGGCATCAGGCCGAATATCCGGCGGCTGGTGCTCGTAATCGCTGCGATCCCCGCAGCGGAGCCGTTGGGATTCGCGGCCTCGGTCGCGCGGCCGGCCTCGTCGACGTACCGCAGCGCGACCCGTCCATCGCCCT
>JAGWAT010000020.1:0-37415 GCA_021296265.1 Alphaproteobacteria bacterium
CGCCGCCTGGCCGGCTTGGCCGCGGTACCCGCTCGGCACTAACATTACGACTGGACCAATCGATCGGGGCTGATCAGGATCATCTTCCGGTTTGGCTAGGTCGTTGGCTGCCATTGATCCGGATTCAGAGCTTTCACCCGCTTGGCGAAGGCACGGTGCATGGCGTTGAGATTCGTCGCCAGCCAGCTGTGTTGCCGTGGCCAGTCGGTCTGGTCCGCGGGGTCAAGGTCGTTCAGGTACACCGCAATCCGGCTGTCCCGCCCCGTCGGCAACTCCTCCCATTCGAGGGAATGGCCGAGCCCCTGCTCAATCTCTGCTGCTTGCTCGCGCAGAATGTGAAAGCTCGCCTTCGCCGTGTCCCCCGCGATGTAGAGCTCAGCGCGGATCTGGCGCTTGGTAATCGCCATACAGGCCGCGAGATTGAAGTCGGTCCTGCCGATCGGGTAACCCATCCAGGACTGGGGTTGCGGTTTGCGGTTGCCCGTTACGCGGCCATGTGCCTGATCGAGGGCGGCATTCAGGGCGCCCCAGTAGCTCCGTTGCATCAACCGCGTTTCGGACAGCTCCGAATCGTCGATGGATCGCGCCGCGCGTGCCACCGAGCGCGACCAGTCGTTCGGCTTCGATACCACGTTGAATTTGGGCGCGGCAGGTGATTCTCCGATGCGCCACAGCTCGACTTCAAGCGCGAAGAAGCGGAAGCTCTCGTCGGTGATCCGGTTCAGCCAGTCCAGTGTCGCTCGGTGTTCCTCGGTGAAGAGAGCTGCGATCCAGACAATGGTGACGGCCTCCAGGCCGGACGCGTAGGTCAGCAACTGACCGAGATGGGTGTGGTCGGTCCGTTCGAGCTGGTTCTCGATCAGGACCCACGCTCCGGACCTGCCGTCCTTGCACAGGATGTCGGCCCGGAAGGGACCCACCGCCCGTTCCTGCGCTTCCAGATCCAGTTCGATTCCCAGGGTGTCCCCGAGCACGGCGAGGTTTTCCGGGCGGGCAAGCCAGGGCGTGAAGTCGTTTGCCTCGGTGGTCCAAATGTCGCGCAAATCCACCCGCGCGAGCGTGCCAAGCGCCTGCTCTGTCATTTGCTCGCCTCACCGCGAAAATCGTCTTGTACCCCGCGGCTCGGCAAGCGATCAAGCGGAGCGCACCCGGTCGCCGCTGATGAGCGAGTGAGCGCGAGATTGGCCGCGAGCGCATAGTTTGTTGACAATCGACAGTTCGACCGTCCCTGACAGCCTGACGCCCCCAAACAGCCGATTGGGAGAGGGCACGGCCCGTCCGAAGCGCTTTCCGCAGACGCTCGCGGCCGGTGCCACGAGTGCGCCACTGCCGCCATTCAAAGTCAGACCGTCATATGCAAAGTGTTTGCCAATAGTTTGCCAGCCGGGCAAACAGGGACCTCGCTGGATCGAAACTGATCCATACATCTGCATCTATACAACAAGTTAGGGTGGCGCGCCCTGCAGGACTCGAACCTGCGACCTGCGATTTAGAAGACCGCTGCTCTATCCGCCTGAGCTAAGGGCGCTCACCTAGACACTACCGGCTGCGCCGAGCGGTTGCACCGCGCCGCGCGGCCGGAGTGACGTGTGGGGCTGCATCGGCTCGGGGGCGGCGAGGCCCCCCACCGGGTCCCCGGGCCTAGTCGGCGAATACTCCGGTTTCCCCTTCGGGGAGCGGCACCTCGAACGCGTTCAGGATGAACGAGACAAGCGTGTAGTAACCGACGAGTGTGACGAGTTCGACCAGTCCGCCGTCGCCGACGACTGCGCGGGCGCTTCGGTACGTGTGCTCGTCCACCTTGCCGTCCTTCAGGAGGGCTGCGGCCACGTCGTATGCGGCCTGCTCGACCGGATCCGACAGGGACGGGGGCTCGCCGTTCCGGATGGCCGTGAGGATGTCTTCGGGGATGCCTTCCTGCCGGGCAATCCGGGCGTGGGCCCACCATTCGAACTCGGCTCTCCAGGTGGCACCCACCGTCAGGATCGCGATTTCGCGGGCAGCGGCGGGCAACCTGCCGCGGAACCGGAGCTGCTCGCCGAGGGCCAGCACGCCCTCTCCCAGGTCCGGGCGATGGGCCCAGGCGTTGAACGGACCGGCCAGGCCGCCGCGCGAATCGATGAAGGTGGCGGGCGTGTGGTGCCGTGCGCGCTCACCGCCGGTGACGACGTCGAAGACGGCGCGTTGAGCGGCGGTGGCCTCTCGAAGGGTGATGGGGGGAAGTCGACTCATGCTAGGTGCTCCAGTCCCGGCGGGCTCGTCCGGGTCGGCGTTAGTCGCGCATCTGGGCCGCCCCGGACGGGAACCGGCGCTGGGGTGGCCAGTGAACCGGCGCCTGCCTGACGGCCGCGCCCGGGGGTTCACATCGGGGATTGGGGCCGGAAATTGTCGGCGTAGGTCTGCTGTCCCGGCCGCTGATCGGCCGGGTCGGCGATTTCGTACCGCAGTCCGTGTGTCTCCGCGAACCGGACGGCAGAGGCCCGGTTCGGGAACGTCATGGTGACCTGCTCGGCCGTGTCGTTGGACGCGGTCCAGCCCATCAGGGTTTCCACGCTCTGAGGCACCCGGGCCAGGAATTCCAGGCGCCAGCGACGAGTCTTGCGCAGGCCCGACTGCATGGCCGTCCGCGCTGGACGGTAGATCCGGACGTCCGCCATAGACGACTCCCTGTGGTCGGGGCGGCGTGATTTGAACACGCGACCCCCTGCTCCCAAAGCAGGTGCGCTACCAGGCTGCGCTACGCCCCGTGGCCCGCAGGCTACCCGAAGTTCGCCTCAGGCGCTGCCGTCAAAGGCCACCCGGACGCCGGACAGGATATGCCGCGTCGCAGGCGGGTAGTAGTTGCGGAACGCGGGGCGCTGGACTTCGGGTTCGCTCAGGCAGCTGCCGCCCTTCAGCACGAAGTGTTGCCCGTCGAACCACGGCAGCGAGTACTCGCGATAGGGGAATGGCCGGAACCCGGGATAGGGATGGAAGCGATTGGCGCACCACTCCCAGACCCGGCCGGTGTCATGGAGCAGGCCGGCCCGCCGGGCGGTCTCCCATTCGTGCTCGTGCGGCAGGCGTCCACCGCGAAACCGGGCATAGGCGCCGGCCTCGTGACGACTAACGCCGGCGACGAATTCGCCGGGGTCGCCCGGACCGGCGCCCTGCCAGGCGTCCGGTACCTCGATATCCATCCGCGCCCGCCAACGCCAGCCTTCCGGTGTCCACCAGCGGGGGTCTCGGTACCCGCCCGCGACCACAAACGCCTCCCATTCGCGATTGGTGACCGGCTGCTGCGAGATGCGGAAAGCGCGTAGCCGGACCTGTGAACGCGGGAGCTCGTTGTCGTGCGCGCGGGCCGGATCGCCGCTGCCGACGGGCGCGACCCCGTCCGCCAGCGTCCGGGTGGCCGCATCGGTCGCCCCCGGGCGCCCGGGCCCGACCGCCGGCCGGCCGGGGACGCGAAACCGGCCGACGGCCGTGCGAATGGTTTCGAGATGCTGGGCGTGATGCGAGACGAGGAAATGCAGGATGCGGTCATCCTCGCGCAGCGGATCCGCCGCGTCCGGATCGCGCGCCTCGCACAGGAGCGACCGGTTGCGTTGCATCGTCTCGTTCGACCACCGGAGCAGCTCGGGGCGCGGCGGCAGGAGGCATCCCCGGGTGGACTTCGGTGCGAGTTCCGGCAGGCAGCGTCGCGCGAGACGTTCGCGGATCGCGTGATCGGCCAACAGGGCGGAACGGATCCACACGCATTCGACGAACACACAGTGCTCGAGATGCCACCCGATCGGGCTGAGGTCAGGGTGCGCCTGATCGCGCAGGCGGACATCGCTCTGTGCAGCAGCAGCGCCGAGGAGGGCCCGCTGCAGGTCGTGCCAGCGATCTAAGGGATCGTTGGCCGGGTTCACAATGGCTGGGTCTCGATGCCGGCGTCCGCGAGCACGACGAGATACCCCGACGGCACGCGTTCCCAGGACGAGTCCTGGTCGAACGGTTCCGAGGCCACCAGCAGGCCGCCGGCGAACGCGCGGTGGTGCACGGCGGTGTACAGGCTCGGCGCGGGTCGCCGGCCCACTGCGTGACGGGTGGCGACGATCTGGTCCGGCGTGGCCGCGATCACGTTCAGCAGCGCATCCGCGTCGCGTGGAAGCAGATGGGACAGGACCTTGAACGCCTGGCGCACGGCACCGGGCAGGTCATCGCCCGTGAGCTGCCACTGTCGGCGCACCAGTGCGAACAGGAGCTCGGAATCGCTCGAACCCTGGATGGTCGCCTCAAGTCCGGGCGGCAGAAGCTGGCGCAGGCGCGGACGCACCGTGCCTAGGAATTGCTCGATGTAGCCGTTGTGCGAGAACAGTAGGCCGTCAGCCTGAAACGGGTGGGTGTTCTCGTGGTGCACCGGCAGGGGCGGTGTGGCGCTCCGGACATTGGCGATCCAGATCGGTCGTGTCAGCGCGCCCGCCAGCGGCAGCAGGTTGGGATCCTGCCAGACTGGGAGCGTGCTTCGGTAATGGCCGGGACTCCGGTCGTCATTGAACCAGCCGAAGCCGTAGCCGTCGGCGCACACGAGGGCCCGCTCGAACTCACGGGCGGCATGACTCTGGACCACGAGCGAGTGCGCCGGCCGGGTCATGAAGGCGTCAAGACGGCACGGGGGACCGAAGTAGGCGGCGTGACGGCACATGTGGCTCTTCGAACAGTGGGGCGGGCGGCGGGGTTCCGATGGCCGCCCGGGCGCATCGCCGGGATCGGGGACACGGTGGGCGCCGACTATAGGGGCCGCGCGATCGTCCGTCTCGGGTTCGCCCGGCCGGGCCCGGGCCCGGCCGGCGGCATGGGATTGCCGATCTGGAGAACGGCTTCAATCGGTCCGGACGGCGCCCGCCGGCGGGGGCGTCGGCGATGGCTCGGGCGGGCGCCTGGCCGCGACCTCCGGACCCCCGGATTGGCGTACTAACTACCGCCTACAGTTGCGTTTCCGGGTCCGTCTGCAGTGCCTGCCAGGGGCCTCCCAGTATTTCGCATCCTTGGTCAATCTGGTAAGCTTTGATCGGACAGCCGGCGGCAGCAGTCTCCCCGGCGCGCCAGATACCGGGCCAGTCAGAGGGAGCGCGCCGCATGGCCCTAGCGAAGATTGCGTTGGTGGGCGGCGGCCAGATCGGCGGGACGCTCGCGCACTTGGCCAACCTGCGGAACCTCGGCGACGTTGCGCTGTTCGACATCCAAAAGGGAATGGCGGCGGGGAAGGCGCTCGACCTCGCGCAGTCGACGCCGGTGGCCGGGTCCGACGGCACTGTCGTCGGAGGCGGTTCGTACACCCTGCTCCGGGGTGCGGACGTGGTGATCGTGACGGCTGGCGTCCCCCGGAAACCCGGCATGAGTCGGGACGACCTCCTGGGGATCAACGCCCGCGTGATGCGGGACGTGGGGGCGGGAATCAAGACGCACTGTCCGGGCGCGTTCGTCATCTGCGTCACGAATCCGCTCGATGCGATGGTCTTCGAGCTGCGCCGCGCCAGCGGGCTGCCGCACCGGAAGGTGGTCGGCATGGCGGGCGTGCTCGACAGCGCCCGCTTTCGGCACTTCCTCGCCGAGGAGATGGACGTGTCTGCACGCGACGTCTCGGCGTTCGTGCTGGGCGGTCACGGGGACACGATGGTGCCGCTGGTGCGGTATTCGACCGTGGCCGGGATTCCGGTCCCGGAACTAGTACGGATGGAATGGACGACGCAGGAACGCCTCGACGCGATCGTGCAGCGGACGCGCGACGGCGGTGCCGAGATCGTGAATCTGCTCAAGACGGGGTCCGCCTTCTACGCGCCGGCGCACGCCGCCCTCGAGATGGCCGAGGCCTACTTGCATGATTCGCGCCGTGTGCTTCCCTGCGCTGCATGGCTCCGCGGGGAATACGGCGTGCGCGGACTGTACGTCGGCGTCCCGGCGGTGATCGGCGCGCGCGGGGTCGAACGGGTCGTGGAGGTCGAGCTTGACGCTAGGGAGCGCGCGCAGTTCGACAAGTCGGTCGAAGCAGTCAAGGGATTGTTGGCGGCACTGCGGAAGGCAACGCGCGCGAAGTGAACGTTCACGAGTATCAGGCCAAGGAAATCCTGGCCGGATTTGGAGTGCCCGTCCTGCGCGGTCGGATCGCCTACACGGCGGCCGAGGCGCGCGCGGCGGCCGAAACGCTGGGCGGCGGCGTCTGGGCCGTGAAGGCGCAGGTGCATGCCGGCGGCCGCGGCAAGGCGGGCGGAATCAAGGTGGCCCGGTCAGTGGACGCAGTGACGGCGGCGGCCGAGGAATTGATCGGCAAGCGCCTGGTCACGCCGCAGACCGGAGCCGAAGGCACCGAGGTCAGCCGGGTGTACGTCGAGGAAGGTGCCTCGATCACGGCCGAGCGGTACCTCGGGATGACGCTCGACCGCAAGTGCGGCCGCTACGTCGCCATGGCGTCGACCGAGGGCGGTGTGGAGATCGAGCAGGTGGCGGCGACGACGCCGGACAAGATCCAGACCGTCGTCATCGACCCGGCCGTCGGCATGCGGGCCTACCAGGCGCGCGAGCTCGCCTTCGCGCTGGACCTCGAGCCGGACGCGCGCCGCTCCGCCGAGCGGACGATCCTGGCGTTCGCAACGGATGCCAGTCTCGTCGAGATCAATCCGCTGGCGGTCATTGAGGACGGCACGGTGCTGGCCCTCGATGCCAAGATGAACTTCGACGACAACGCGCTGTTCCGGCATCCGGACATCGGCGAACTGCGCGACGAAACCGAGGAGGATGCGCGCGAGACCGAGGCGACCAACTACGGTCTGAGCTATATCAAGCTCGACGGCAACATCGGCTGCATGGTGAACGGCGCCGGCCTGGCAATGGCGACCCTCGACCTGATCACGTTCGAGGGCGGCCGGCCGGCCAACTTTCTCGATGTCGGCGGCGGCGCCACCGAGGAGCGGGTTTCGCAGGCGTTCAAGATCATTCTTTCCGACCCGGACGTGGAGGCCGTGCTGGTCAACATCTTCGGCGGGATCATGCGCTGTGACACCATCGCCGAGGGCATCGTCGGAGCGGTGCGGGAGGTAAGCCTGCACGTGCCGCTGGTCGTGCGGCTCGAAGGTACCAATGTCGATCTCGGCACGCGGATCCTGGCCGAGTCGGGACTGGCGATCACTACCGCGGGCGACCTCGGGGACGCGGCCCGGAAGATCGTGGCCGCAACCGGCGGAGTTTCCTGATGGCCATCCTCGTGAACGGCCGGACCCGGGTCATCTGTCAGGGCTTCACGGGTGCCCAGGGCACGTTCCATTCGGAACAGGCGATTGCCTATGGCACCCGGATGGTCGGTGGGGTGACGCCGGGCAAGGGGGGCGGCACGCACCTCGGGCTGCCGGTGTTCGATACGGTCCGCGAGGCCGTCGCCGAGACCGGTGCCGACGCGACCGTGATCTACGTGCCGCCGCCGTTCGCGGCGGACGCGATCCTGGAAGCCGCGGATGCCGGTGTGGCGCTGGCCGTGTGCATCACGGAAGGCATCCCCGTGCTCGACATGGTGCGGGTCCGGCGGGTGCTGGAGGGGTCGGGCACCCGACTGGTGGGCCCGAACTGCCCCGGGGTGATCACCCCGGGGGCCTGCAAGATCGGCATCATGCCGGGGCACATCCACCTGCCCGGCAGTGTCGGCATCGTGTCGCGTTCCGGCACCCTGACGTATGAAGCGGTTGCCCAGACGACTGCAGCGGGACTCGGGCAGTCCACCTGCGTGGGCATCGGTGGTGATCCGGTTCCCGGCACCACGTTCGTGGACGTCCTCGAGGCGTTCGTCGCGGATGACGCCACGCGGTCGATCGTGCTCATCGGCGAGATCGGTGGGGTGGCGGAGGAAGAAGCCGCCGAGTTCCTCCGGAGTGCCGGCAGCGACAAACCGGTCGTTGCGTTCATTGCCGGCCGGGCGGCGCCGCCCGGCCGCCGGATGGGACATGCCGGCGCCATCATCGCTGGCGGATCGGGAGGCGCCGACGCGAAGATCGAGGCGCTTCGCGAGGCCGGGGTCTCGGTTGTGGATTCGCCCGCCGAAATCGGTTCGACCATGGCACGTGTCGCTGCCAGTTAGCGGGCGCGGGGCGCCCGCGTTCGCCTAGAGGAGAGGGTCAGCGTGACGATCGTCGAAGGTTCCGGTGTGCGTCAGAAAGAACTCCAGCGTCTCTATGCGGCCTTTACGGCCGACCCCGAAACGGTTGATCCGGCGTGGCGGAGCTTCTTCGGCGCCCTGGCGCCGTCCGCCGTGGAGTGGCTGGAGGACCCGCCGCTCTCTCCGACGGCGTCCCCGGTGGGAAGCCCACCGGCGGCGATGCTGGAGGGTACCCGGGATTCGATCCGCGCCCTCATGCTGATCCGCGCGTTTCGCGTGCGCGGCAACCTGCAGGCGAACCTGGACCCGCTCGGGCTGGCGCCCGCCACGCCGCATCCGGAACTCGACCCGGCGAGCTACGGGTTTGCGCCGGCGGACTACGACCGGCCGATTTTCATCGATTACGTGCTGGGGCTCGAGTGGGCGACCCTCCGCGAGATCATGCGAATTCTCGAGGAGACCTACGCCGGGACCATCGGCGTGCAGTTCATGCACATCCAGGATCCCGACCGGAAGGCCTGGATCCAGCGCCGCATCGAATACAAGGATGCCGGCCCGGATTTCACCGATCTCGGCAAGCGGACGATTCTCGAACGCCTGACGGATGCTGAAACGTTCGAGCGGTACTTGGCCCGCCGCTTCACGGGCACCAAGCGCTTCGGCCTGGAAGGCGGTGAAGCCATAGTCCCGGCGATCGAGCAGATCATCAAGCGGGGTGGCGCGCTCGGTCTCAAGGAGATCGTGCTGGGCATGGCGCACCGCGGCCGGTTGAACATGCTGGCCAACGTGCTCAACAAGCCCCTGGAGGCCATCTTCGCCGAGTTCCGAGGCGCGCCGGCGCTCCCACCGGGGATCGATGCCGCGGGCGACGTCAAGTACCATCTCGGCACCTCGGCCGATCGAACCATGGGCGACGTGACCATGCATCTCTCGCTGACGGCCAACCCGTCCCATCTCGAGGCGGTGAACCCGGTGGTGGTGGGGAAGGTTCGCGCCAAGCAGTCCATGCTGCCGGGGGAGGTGGCGCGGAAGCAGGTGGCCGGGCTCACGCTGCACGGCGACGCCGCGTTCGCCGGGCAGGGGCTGGTTTCGGAGACCCTCGGGCTCTCGCAGCTGGAAGGCTACAACACCGGGGGGACGATCCACTTCATTATCAACAACCAGATCGGCTTCACCACCAACCCGGTGCACTATCGGCCGGGTCCCTGGTGCTCGGATGTGGCCCTGATGGTGCAGACGCCCATCTTCCACGTGAACGGCGATGATCCAGAGGCGGTCGTCTACGCCGCCCGGGTGGCGACGGAGTACCGGCAGCAGTTCCAGTCGGACGTCGTCATCGACATGATCTGCTATCGCCGGTTCGGCCACAACGAGGGAGACGAACCCGCGTTCACGCAGCCCCTCATGTACCAGCGCATCGCCGAGCATCCCACGACCCGGGAGATTTACGCGCGCAAGATGGTGAAGGAGGGCGTGGTCACGGCGACCGAGGCGGACGCCGTGGTGACCGCCTGCCAGGACCGTCTGGACCAAGCCTATTCGGCCAGCGAATCGTACGTCCCGAACAAGGCCGACTGGCTGGAAGGAGCGTGGGAAGGATTCGTCGGCGAGGCCGGGCCGGGTTCGCGGCGGGGCAAGACCGGCGTGGATCTGGTCCGCCTGAAGGACATCGGGCGACGAGCCTCGACTCCGCCCGAAGGATTCGAGGTGCACAGCAAGATCGCCCGGCAGCTGAACCGTCGTGTTGAATGCATCGAGAGGGGCCGCGATATCGACTGGGCCACCGGCGAGATGCTCGCCATCGGATCGCTCCTCGCCGAGGGCGTGCCGGTCCGGATGTCGGGGCAGGACTGCGGCCGAGGTACGTTTTCGCAGCGGCATGCGGTACTGGTCGACCAGCGTGATGAAACCCGGGTCGTGCCGTTGAACGGGGTTTCCGGGACTCAGGCGGCATTTGAGATCGTCGACAGTCCGCTCGCCGAGGCGAGCGTCCTGGGTTTCGAGTACGGCTACTCGCTCGCGGCGCCCAAGACGCTGGTGATCTGGGAGGCGCAGTTCGGCGACTTTGCCAACGGCGCGCAGGTCATCATCGACCAGTTTATTTCCTCGGGGCAGTCCAAGTGGCTGCGCATGTCGGGTCTCACGATGCTGCTGCCGCACGGTTACGAGGGGCAAGGCCCGGAGCATTCCTCGGCCCGGATCGAGCGGTTCCTGCAGCTGGCGGCGGACGACAACCTGCAGGTGGTCAACTGCACGACCCCGGCCAACCTGTTCCACGTGCTGCGGCGCCAGATGCGGCGGAAGTTCCGCCGTTCCCTCATCATCTTCACGCCGAAATCGCTGCTCCGGCACAAGCGCGCGGTCTCGGATCTTGCCGCGTTCGGACCTGAGTCCAGCTTTCACCGCGTGCTGGGCCAGGCGAACGGGCCCGACCCGGCCGACGTCAGGCGGACCGTGTTCTGTTCGGGGAAGGTGTACTTTGACCTGCTGGCGGCTTGGGAGCAGAGCGACGGGCGGACCCGGGACACGATCCAGATCGTGCGAATCGAGCAGTACTACCCGTTCCCGCTCGAGTCGGTGAAGGAGGTACTCTGGGAATCACCGCGGGCCGGGGTCGTCTGGTGCCAGGAAGAGCCCGCCAACATGGGGGCGTGGCCCTACATCTACCCCCTCCTCCACAGTGCCATGGAACAGGCTGAAATGACCGGGCGGCCAGCGTACGTCGGGCGGGCGCCTGCTGCGTCACCGGCAACCGGTCTCTACGCGTCGCACATGTCGGAGCAGCGTGATCTCGTCCGCCGCGCCCTGACAGTGCCGCCCGCCGCCGATTGACGGGGATCTGCTATGGCCGTCGACGTCGTCGTTCCCGCCCTGGGTGAATCGATCAGCGAAGCCACGGTCCTCAACTGGCGCAAGAACCCGGGCGATCCGGTGACTCGGAACGAGATCCTGGTCGAACTTGAGACCGACAAGGTGACGGTAGAGGTGGAGGCGCCGGAGAACGGTGTCCTGCTCGAGATCGCGGCCGGCGACGGCGACGACGTCGCGGTGGGCACGGTGATCGCCCGGATCGGCGCTGCGGACGCATCCCTGGGCGAATCCCCGGAGACCGCGATGCGGGCCGACCCACTGCCGGAGGCCCCCACCGCTCCTGCCGCCGACTCCGAGCCGGAAGCGGCGGCCGCGGCGCCGGTCCCCGATGTTGTCGGGGACGATCCGGCTACGGACGCCACCTTGAGCCGCCCGGACCCGTCCGGGCCCGCCGGGGATCAGGCTCGCGCCGCGGCGCCCACGGTGCCCGAGGGGCTGGCACCGGGGCCATCGCCGGAACTTCCGGACCCGGCGCAGGTACGCCGCAGCGGTCAGGGTGACCGCATCACCGCCGACGATCTCCGGGAGTTCCTGGGCGCTCCGGAGCGTCCCCTGTCCCCGGCGGCACGCCGGGCGGCGCGCGAGCACGCGGTCGATCCGGCCGCCGTCACGCCAACGGGTCCCGGCGGACGGATCCTGAAGGCCGACGTGCTCGCAGCGGCTGACGATGCCTCCGTGCCGCCGCCCGCCGCCGGTCCGGCCCACGCAGCGGGTGGCCGCGAGCCCGATGCGGAGCCGCCGGCACCAGTTGCGTCCGCGCCGGAACCCGGCGGAGATGCCGTCGGTTTGTCCGCCTCGGGGGCGGGCTTTGTGGCAGGGGCCCCGGCCGATCCCGCTCCGGCGATCACGCGGCGGGTTCCGATGTCGAGGCTCCGCCGCCGGCTGGCAGAGCGTCTGAAGGAAGCACAAAACACGGCCGCCATGCTGACCACATACAACGAGGTCGACATGGGTGCGGTGATGGAGTTGCGAAAGGCGAGCGGCCCGACGTTCGAACAGCGACACGGGGTGCGGCTGGGACTGATGTCGTTCTTTGTGAAGGCCAGCGTGTCGGCGCTGCGGGCGGTGCCCGAGGTGAACGCCGAGATCGACGGTACCGATATTGTCTACAAGGACTTCTACGACATCGGGGTGGCCGTGAATACCGACCGGGGACTCGTCGTGCCGGTAATCCGGGAGGCTGACCGCAAGGGGTTCGCCGATATTGAGCGGGGGATCCGCAGCTTCGGTGAACGCGCCCGTGCCGGGGCGCTGGAGGCGCATGAACTCGAGGGCGGCACGTTCACGGTGTCGAACGGCGGCGTCTACGGTTCGCTGATGTCGGCACCGATTCTCAACCCGCCGCAGTCGGGCATTCTCGGCCTGCACCGGATCCAGGACCGGCCGGTAGCCCGCGCCGGGCAGGTGGTCATCCGGCCGATGATGTACCTGGCGTTGTCGTACGACCACCGGATCGTGGACGGCAAGGGTGCGGTGACGTTCCTGGTACATCTTCGCGACCTGCTCGAGCAGCCGGCCGCGCTCGCGCTCGATACCTGACGTGCCCAAGCACGAACTGATCGTGATCGGCGGCGGCCCCGGCGGCTACGTCGCCGCCATCCGGGCCGCCCAGCTCGGTCTCGACGCGGCCTGCGTGGACGCGCGGGCGGCGCTTGGGGGTACCTGCCTGAACGTCGGCTGCATCCCGTCCAAGACCCTTCTCCACAACTCGCATCTATTCGCCGAAGCGGGCGGACTCGGTGCCCGCGGCATCCGGACGGGACCAGTGGACCTCGACCTGGCCGCGATGATGGCCAACAAGGACGGCGCCGTGCGTGCGCTCACCGGTGGGATCGATCAGCTCTTCCGGAAGTATGGGGTCAGCCGCTACGAGGGCACGGCGAGACTGGCCGGCGCCGGCCGCGTGATCGTCGACGGGAAGGATGCCGCCGAATTTGCCGCCGAGCACGTCGTCATCGCCAGCGGCTCGGATCCCAGTCCGCTGGCCGGCGCGGACGTGGATGAGGACCGGATCGTGTCCTCGACGGGCGCGCTCTCCTTTGCAGAAGTTCCGGATACGCTGATCGTCGTCGGCGCGGGGTACATCGGTCTCGAGCTGGGATCGGTCTGGCGGCGCCTGGGCTCCAGAGTGACGGTGGTGGAGTTTCTCGACCGGATCGTTCCTGCCATGGATCAGGAGATCGCCCGCCGATTCCACCGGGCGCTGGCCGGGCAGGGGCTCGCCTTCCGGCTCGGTTCGAAGATCACATCGGCGCGCGTGTCAGCCCACGAGGTCACACTCCGCGTGGAGCCCGCTGCCGGCGGTGATGCCGAGACGTTGCGGGCTGACCGTGTCCTGGTCGCGACCGGCCGGAGACCGCGGACCGAGGATCTCGGGCTTGCGTCGGCGGGTGTCGACCTGGACGCGCAGGGCCGAATCCAAGTGGATGAACGATATCGGACATCGGTCGCCGGCGTTTACGCGATCGGAGATGTCACCGCAGGGCCCATGCTGGCCCACAAGGCCAGCCAGGAAGGTCATGCCTTGGCCGAACTGCTCGCCGGCCGCGCGGCCAGCGTCAACTACGGGGCGATCCCGTCGGTCGTGTACACGGAACCCGAGGTGGCCTGGGTCGGGTCCACGGAAGACGAACTCAAGGGGCAGGGGACGGCCTACAAGAAGGGGCGTTTTCCGTTCACCGCCAATGCACGCGGCCGTACCACGGGGCAGACCGAGGGCATGGTGAAGATCCTCTCGCATGCGGACACGGACCGGATTCTCGGTGTACACGTGATTGGTGCATCGGCCGGGGAGCTGATCGGCGAAGCGGTGCTGGCCATCGAGCTGGGGGCGTCTGCGGAGGATCTGGCGCTGACGTGCCACGCGCACCCGACGCTTTCCGAATCCGTTCGCGAGGCTGCCGCCGCAGCAGCCTACGGAAAGGCCCTGCACGCCTAGACGATCGCCGCTCGTGCGCCGTGCGTTCGGCCAGGGATCAGGACCGCCCGCCGGTTGCGGCGGCGGCTCGGACGCGGCCGGATGTGAGTCGGGGACGACCAGATAAGCGAGGGCCAACGCCATGCGACGCCTTAAGGACAAGGTCGCGGTGATCACCGGAGCAGGGCGTGGCATCGGTGCTGCCATTGCCCGCGCGTTCGCCGGCGAGGGCGCGACCGTGCAATGCCTGGACGTCGATCCTGCCGCCGCCGGGGCGGTTGCGGCCGAGCTCAACGACGCGGGTGGGCGAGCCCTGGCCGGGGCATGCGATGTCCGCGATTCCGATTCGGTGTGTGCCGGCGTCGCGGCCGCCATCGCTGCGTTCGGCCGGCTCGATGTCGTGGTGGCCAATGCCGCGACGGAAACGCCGCGGGTCACCGTCGACGCATTGTCGCTGGAAGACTGGCGCGACGCCCTCGACGTGAATCTCACGGGCGCATTCCTGCTGTGCAAGCACGCCTTGCCACGGTTGCGGGCGCAGCAAGCCGGCTCGATCATTCTTCTGGCGTCGCAGATGGGCCGGGTTGCCGACCGGGGACAGGCCGCCTACTGCGCGACCAAGGGGGCCTTGGTGCAGCTGGCGAAGGTCATGGCCATCGATCACGCCGGAGAGGGCATTCGCGTCAATGCCCTGTCCCCCGGGGGCACGGCCACCGGGCGGCTGGCGAGGCGGTTCGGGACGCTGGAGCGAGCGGAAGCCGAGTGGGGCCAGGTGCACCCGGTGGGCCGGCTCGCCCGCCCGGAGGAGATCGCCCGGGCCGCGGTGTTCCTGGCGTGTGACGAATCGTCGTTCATGACGGGCACCGACCTGCTGATCGACGGGGGATATAGCGCCAAATGAGTTCGCGCGGGAGCGGTGTCCGTCGTTATGGCTCCGGGTGCCTGGGCGGTCTCCGGCTGTCGTTGCGCCGGCCGCCGGCCGGTCTAGCGGGCTCGGGTCGTCTGCCGCCGTGCTCGGGTCAGCGCCTGGCCCTGGGATGCGTGCGTTCGAAGGTCGCGCGCAGTTGCGGGTCGGCGACTTCGGTATAGCGCTGCGTGGTGGAAAGGCGGGCGTGGCCCAGCAGTTCCTGCAGCACCCGGAGATCGCTGCCCCCTTCGAGCAGGTGCGTTGCAAAACTGTGCCGGAGCGCGTGCGGTGTGGCCGTGTCGGGGAGTCCCAGCTGCGCGCGGATTTCCTGCAGGCGGCGCTGCACCGCCCGTGCTCCCAGGCGCCGGCCACGCGCGCCGAGGAACAGCGGGTCGCCGGGGGCCCCGTCACGCGCAGCTGCAAGGTAGCGTTCGATGCCCTCGCGCACCGGGGCCAGCAGCGGGACCAGGCGTTCCTTCTCTCCCTTCCCGCGAATGTGCAGAACCTCGCGGCCCCGGCCGACATCGGATCGATTGAGCGAGAGCGCTTCGTTGATGCGGAGTCCCGCCCCGTACAGGAGCAGGAGGATGGCCTGGTCCCGCAGGGCCTGCCAGCCGTCGGCGGGGGCTGCCGATGCATCGATGACGGCTCGGACCTGATTGACTCCGAGCGGTCGCGGCGCGCGCTTGGGCACGCGGGCTGGGCGGAGCGTGCGGAGGCTGACGCGTTGGAGTCCGTGATGGCGGGCGAGATGCACGAGAAAACCCAGCACGCTGGACCGTGCGCGCGCGACACTGGCGGGCGCCAGCGGCCTTGGCGGCCGCATCAGGTACGCAAGCCAGGCGCGATAGTCCGCGGGTGCGAGCGTGTCCAGCACCTCCAGGCCGACGGTCTCACCCGTGTGTTCCACCACGAACCGGAGAAACCGCGTGATGTCATGGCGGTACGCGGTGACCGTGTGGTCGGAGAGCCGGCGTTCGTGATGCAGATGGGTCAGGTAACCGCTCAAGCCGTCGACCACCGGCTCCGCGATGCCGTCCATCGGGCTCGCGCGTCCCGACATCAGTCGATTGCCCCGGCGGCGGGTGGCGGCCTCAAGTTCCCTGCGGGTCCCCGAAGTCCCGGCCATCGCGGCTCAGCGATGCCGTGCGTGCGGCCCTCGCTCCGCCGCCCACTGACCGCGGGTGGCCCAGCCGGATGGCACGCCGGGAACCGCATGGATCCGTCCGCCTGACGCGCTATCCCCCGGCCGCTGCCTGGGCCTTCTCCCAGTCTGCGAGGAATGCGGCGAGACCCTTGTCGGTTAGCGGATGCGCGACCAGCTGCCGGATGACGCCAGGCGGCAGCGTCGCTGCATCGGCGCCCAGCTTGGCCGCTTCCAGTACGTGTCCGGGCCCCCGAACCGACGCCACCAGGACTTCGGTCTTGAGCGTCCGCGGGTAGGATCGGTAGATGTCGACGACGTCGCGGATCAGCGCCATGCCATTCTGGCCGATGTCGTCAAGGCGGCCGACGAATGGGGAGACGAACCGCGCACCCGCCTTCGCTGCCAGCAATGCCTGCGGCGCCGAGAAGCAGAGGGTGACATTGACGTCGATCGGGTCGTCCTGGCTGGCGAGGATGTGGCAGGCGCGGAGCCCGTCCCATGTCAGCGGCACCTTGACCACGACATTGGGGGCGATGTCGGCAAGCTCGCGACCCTGCAGCACCATGCCGTCACACGAGGTCTCCGTGACTTCGGCAGATACCGGACCCGGCACCAGTCGGGTAATCTCCGTGATGACGTTCCTGATGTTCCGTCCGGTTCGTGCCACCAGGGAGGGGTTGGTCGTCACCCCGTCCACCAGCCCGGTGGCGGCAAGTTCAGCAATCTGGCCGGTGTCAGCGGTGTCGACGAACAGTTGCATGCGCGCACTCCCGTCCCGGAACGGATCAGTGCCGGAGGCCGGCGGTCTTGGCCAAGTCTAGCCGTTCGGCCGCGTCAAATCGCTTGCCCCGGGAACCCGCAGGCTGTGCGCCCTGATGTCGGCCCGGCAGGCCGCCCGGGTGGCCGTCCTGCTGCCCCGGCCATTGTCGAGAACCTTCGACTACCGAGTCGACCGCCCAGTGCCGGCGGGCACCTACGTGTCGGTTCCGTTCGGGAAACGCATCGAGGCGGGCGTGGTGTGGGGCTCCGCCACGGGTGAGGTGCCCGAGAGCCAGCTCCGGAACGTGCTTGGCGTCTCCGATCTGCCGCCGATGACGCCCCGTCTGCGTGAGCTGCTGGGATGGGTGGCTTCGTATGCGATGGCCCCGCTCGGCAGCGTGCTCAAGATGGCGATTCCGGTCGCCGATGCCCTCATGCCGGCCCGGGCGGCCACCGGTTACCGGCTGGCCGAACTCCGACCGGAGGGAGCCAGGCTGACGCCGGCCCGCCAGCGGGTGCTTGCCGTCCTGGCAGGCGCGGGCAGTGCGGTTGCCGGAAGCGAGATCCAGCGCGACGCGCGCGTGAGCGCCGCGACGGTTCAGCGGATGCACAGGGCGGGCTTCCTTGCCCTGGAACCGCTAGCGGCGGCGACCCTGTCGGGTGCGTCACATGCCGGCGCCGGGCCCGACCTGAGCGCGGCGCAACGCCACGCGGCCGAGACGATCGTCCAGCGGGTGCAGGCGCGGGATTCCCGGCCGGTGCTGCTTGGCGGCGTGACGGGCTCCGGCAAGACCGAGGTCTATTTCGAAGCCGTGGCCGCGTGTCTCGCAAGCGGCCGCCAGGTCCTGGTCCTCCTCCCCGAGATCGCGCTCGGACCACAATGGCTGGCGCGCTTCGAGGCGCGCTTCGGCACGGCCCCGGCACGCTGGCATTCCGCCGTCCCCGGAGGTGAGCGCCGCCGCACCTGGCGGGGCGTGGCCGCCGGGACGGTCCCGGTGGTCGTGGGTGCGCGATCCGCCCTGTTCCTGCCCTTTCCGTCGCTCGGGCTGATCGTTGTCGACGAGGAACACGACGCCTCCTACAAGCAGGAAGACGGCGTGATCTACAACGCGCGCGACATGGCGGTCGTCCGTGCCGCCAAGGAGGGGGCGGCGATCGCCCTGGCCTCTGCCACGCCTTCGCTCGAGACGCATGTGAACGCGCTCGAGGGACGCTACCACGCGCTGGCTCTGCCGCGTCGGTACGGTGACGCGGAGCTTCCCGACATCGAAGCGGTGGATCTGCGCGAACACCGGCCGGAGGCAGGGTCGTGGCTAAGCGGGCCCCTCGTCGATGCGGTGGCGTCGGCGCTCGAGCGCGACGAGCAGGCGCTCCTGTTTCTCAACCGCCGGGGATACGCACCCCTCACCGTCTGCCGGACGTGTGGCGGGCGGATCGGTTGCACCGCCTGCTCGACCTGGCTGGTGGAGCACCGCCGCAACGGGGTGCTGGCCTGCCACCACTGTGGCCACCGTATCCCGGTACCCGAGGTGTGCCCCACTTGCGGCGTCGCGGATTCGTTGACCGCCTGCGGCCCAGGTGTCGAGCGCATCGAAGCAGAGGTGCGCCGCCGGTTTCCGGCGGTCGACCCGGCGGTGATGACCAGCGACACCATGCGCGGGCCGGCGGACGTGGCGCAGCTGGTGCGGAGCATGGAGGCGGGCGCCACCCGGATCCTTATCGGGACCCAGATGGCGGCCAAGGGACACCACTTCCCGCGGTTGACGGTGGTCGGGGTGGTGGACGCGGACCTGGGGCTGGGGGGTGCCGATCTCCGGGCCGGTGAGCGCACGTACCAGCTGCTGACGCAGGTCGCCGGGCGGGCCGGCCGCGCCGACCTGCGCGGGCGCGTGCTGATGCAGACATGGGAGCCGGAGCATCCGGTGATGCAGGCGTTCCTGTGCGGCGACGGCCCCGGCTTTCTGCAGATGGAGGCGGCGGCCCGGGCGGACGCGAGGATGCCGCCGTTCGGGCGGCTCGTGGCTCTGGTCCTGACGGCGCGGGATCAGTCGATCCTGGAGCGTTTCGGCCGCGCGCTGGCCCGCGTCGTGCCGCCGCAGGAGGGGGTCGAGGTGTTCGGTCCGGCACCGGCGCCGCTCGGCCGGATCCGCGGCCGGTACCGGGCCCGGTTCCTCGTGCGCGGCCCCCGCGACCGGCGCTTGCAGGCCTACGTGCGGACTTGGCTGGGGTCGGTCCGGGTACCGGCGCAGGTCCGGATCAAGGTGGACGTTGATCCCTACAGCTTCCTGTAGGCCGGCCGGGCGCGCGGTCAGTCGATCCGGTAGCGGGTGAGCAACTCGGGGTCCGGGTCGCAACCCAGACCCGGTCCGTCGGGAAGCTTCAGGCGTCCGTTCCCGTCGGGCACCGTCCGGCCTCCAAACAGGTCCGCCTCGAGGTCGACGTAGAGGCGTTCCACGTAGGCTTCGGGGGCCTTGGTGGCGATCAGGTGGAGGTTCGCCAGGAAGCCGGGCCCGAAGTACGGGGAATGCGGCGCCACCGCGGTGTCGGCGGCGTGGGTCGCCTCGCACACGGCCGCGAATTCCGCGACGCCCCCGACCTTGGTGACGCTCGGCTGCGTGTAGTCGACGGCCCGCGCTTCCAGCATGTGCTGGAACTGCCAAACGGTGCACAGGTTTTCGCCCGATGCCAGGGGCAGCTTGGCGTCGCGGGTCTTGGCCAGCAGCGGAAAATTCTCGGGCGGCCAGACCGGCTCCTCGAGCCAGAGCAGGTCGGCATCCTTAAGGGGGCCAACGAGGTCCCCGAGATCATCCTCCCGCCAGCTGCAGTTGACATCGACCATCAGCGGAGTCTCGGCTCCGATCGCATCCCGCGCGGCGAGGATCGGCGCCAACGTGTCCTCGTGCAGCTTGATCCGCCCGTACCCGGCGGCGCGGGCGGCGGCGGACACGTCCGCGGTCACCTTGGGATCGATGTACTTGAAGAGGCTGGCATAGCACGGGAGTGAATCGCTACCAGTCCCGCCGAGCAGCGCGTGGAGTGGTTTGCCGGCCCGCTTGCCGGCGATGTCCCATAGCGCGATTTCCAGTCCCGACAGCGCGAACAGGGTGACGCCGTAGCGCCCGAACAGGTGAAAGATCACCTGGAGACGGTCCATGGTGCCGGCAATGTCGTCGGCGGGCAGTCCCGTCGCATGGGGTGCGACCATGGTCTCGAGCGCCGTCCGAACGGCCGGAATGCAGTTGTATCCGAAGCATTCCCCCCAGCCGACGATCCCGTCGTCCGTTTCGACCCGTACGAGCAGGCAGGCGAGGGTGTTCCAGGTTTCCCCGCCGAAGCCGCTCGGCGGTCCCGCCTGGGTGAAGGGAACGTCGACGGTGACGGCTTCGACCGATGCGATCTTCATGCGCTGTCCTTCAGTTCGCTGACGACTTTGTCCACGGCGACCCGCAGATGGACCAGTTCGGTGGCGACCGAGACCATCGAAAAACCCATGTCGAGGAGGTTCCGGGCGTCCTGGATGCTGCCGGCCATCACGCCCGCAGGTTTGCCGGCCGCGGTGATCTTGGCCAGCGCCCGCTCAAGAGCGCGGCGCACCGAACTGTGCTGGCGGTCGTGAATGACACCGAGATCGGCCGCGAGATCACCGGGCCCGACGAACACCACGTCGACGCCGTCCACCGCGGCGATGTCGCTCGCCGCCTCGACGGCGGCCGCCGTCTCCACCTGTGCGACCAGGCAGATGCGGTCGTCCGCTTCACCCCAGTAGCCGGCGTCGCGGCCGAACGCATTGGCGCGGGTCGCGCCGGCTGCCCCGCGGGCGCCGGCCGGCGGATACCGCACCGACGCCACGGCTTCCCGCGCTTCGTCGGGGGTCTGGACATAAGGCACCACGATCGTCTCGGCGCCGCTGTCGAGAATCCGCTTGATGGCGACGCGGTCGTTCCACCACGCACGTACGGCGGCCGGGGTCGAGCCGCCCGCGGCGCACGCCTGCAACTGGGCGATGATCTCGGCCGCGTCGTTGGGGGCGTGCTCCGAATCGATCACGACGAAATCGAGGCCGGCGCCGGCCAGCACCTCGGTCGCGAGCGGACTCGCGAGGCTGGCCCACATACCAACCTGGGGTGTACCGGCCTGGAGGCCGGCCTTGAAACGGTTCGTACGGCTCATGGGCGGGTCTCCGTGCGCGCCGCCTGGATCTGGACGCCGCCGATCGCCTGTTCGGTGGGAATGACTTCGATCGTGGCGATGTTGACGCGCCAGGGTGCATTGATCGCGTGGACCACGCATTCGGCGACATCTCCAGCCTCGAGCAGGGTGAAGCCGCTGGTGAATTTCCGCTTGGCCTCCTCGTCGTCGAACGCGACGTCGAAGAACTCGGTCATCACGCGACCTGGACAGATCTCGGTCACCCGCACCCCGCTGCCGGAGAGATCCATCCGGAGGTCCTGGCTCAGCAGGTGAACGGCACCCTTGCTGGCGCCGTAGATGACAGGCGCACAGCCGTGCAGGCCCGCCACCGAGCCGATGTTGACGATGTGCCCGCGGGACCGTTCGATCATCCCGGGCACGACCGCGCGGACGGCATGGAGCAGGCCCACGACGTTAAGGCCGACGGTGGCCTCGATGTCCTCGGGGCTGGCCTTGGTGATGCTGGTGAAGCCACGCCCAATTCCCGCGTTGTTCACCAGGACGTCGATTTCGAGTTCCCCGAGCGCGTCGTAGACGGCCTGCTGGTTGCGCAGGTCGCAGACGACGTAGCTGGCGCCGATCTCGTCCGCGAGGGCCTTCAGGCGGTCCTCACGCCGGGCACACGCGATCACCTCCAGACCGTGGCGGCGGAGTGCGCGTGCCGTGGCAGCGCCGATGCCGCTTGAGGCACCCGTCACCAGTGCAGTTCGATAGTGGGCGTCAGCCATGGGGGTGCTTCCCGCTGCGGGTTCGCGAATCTGGAGATGGCGCCTCGACCGCCTGCAGGAGCGCCGCCTTCACCGGGGCGCCGGCGGCCGCAGGTACTGTCCGCGGCGCGGACAGGCGGGCGGGCAGTCTACACGGGAGCGGTTGCCACGGGGAGGTGCGCTCCACCGGCCGTCCCGCTGCGGCGGCGATCGGCGCAGCATCTCAGGCGCCCGGTGGCCGGGGAGCCGGCGAGTCCGTGCGCGCCTTGGCCGCGCGTAGCTCGGCGAGGGTCGCCCGGGTGGTGATCTGGCCGGGATCCACGACCAGTTCGATGACCGCTGCGGTCCCGCTCTTCCTGGCGCGCGCCAGCGCGTCGGGAAACTGTTCGGTCCGGGTCACCCGCTCGCCGTGGGCGCCGTAGACCCGCGCCAGTCCGGCGAAATCGGGATTGCGGAGATCGGTACCGATCGTGCGGCCCGGGTACGCGAGCTCCTGGTGCATCCGGATCGTCCCGTACATGCCGTTGTTGACGATGAGTACGAGCGGGCGGGCACCATGCTGGACGGCGGTCGCGAGCTCCTGGCCCGACATCAAGAAGCCGCCGTCGCCCACGAAGCTGATCACCTCGCGTCCTGGCGCCAGGATGCTTGCGGCGACGCCGGCGGGGACGCTGTACCCCATGGCCCCGCTGGTGGGTCCGAGCTGGGAGCGGGCATGCCGAAACCGCCAGAAGCGCTGCGACCAGCCGCTGAAATTGCCGGCATCCACCGTGATCACGGTGTCCGCGGGCATGCTGGCCCGCAGATGCAGCATGACCTGCCCCATGTCGAGTTCGGCGGCGTACGCATCCGGCGTTGAGGCGTTGAGGTAGTCGGCGTGCGCGGCTTCCCGCCAGGCTCGCCGGTCCGGTGCAGCCGCGAATTCCTGGTCCGCAAGAGCCGCGGCGAACGCGCCGGGATCTGCCGCGACCGCCAGCTCCGGAACAAACACGCGGCCCAGCTCGAATGGGTCGGGATGGACGTGCACCAGGGGCACGCGTTGGCGACCTGGCCGGATCGTCGTGTAGCCGCCGGTGGTCATTTCCCCGAGCCGTGCCCCCAGGACCAGCAGGTGCGTCGCGTCCCTGACCCGCTGGACGAGGCGGGGATCCACGCTCGTCGAGAGATCGCCGGCGTAGTGCGGATGCTCGTTGTCGAGCAGGTCCTGCCGGCGGAAGGACACGGCCACCGGCACGTCGGCTGCCTCCGCCAAGGCCGCCAGGGCCTGCCGTCCGGCAAGGGCCCAGTTGCCACCCCCGGCGATAATCAGTGGCCGCTCGGCCTCCGCCAGCAGGCGGTGAGCCCGGTCAACGTCGCCTGGCGCGGGATGGGCGCGGGCAGGTGTCCAGGGTCCCGCATCCAGCGCGTCGGCGGACTCCTGGAGCATGTCCTCCGGCAGTCCGACCACCACCGGCCCGGGCCGTCCGCTCGTGGCCGTCCGGAACGCGGTGTGCAGGAGCTCGGGGAGCCGGCGGGTGTCCTCGATCTCGACGGCCCACTTGGCCATCGGGGCCTGGAACATGTCGCGGACATCAATTTCCTGGAAAGCCTCGCGGCCTCGGGTGTCGCGCGCGACCTGCCCAACCAGCAGCAGCAGCGGGGTAGAATCCTGGTGCGCCGTGTGGACACCAACGCTGGCATGGCACGCGCCGGGCCCGCGGGTCACCAGGCAGACCCCGGGTCGGCCGGTGAGCTTGCCCGCCGCTTCCGCCATGTTGGCGGCGCCGGCCTCGTGGCGGCACGTGATCAGGCGGAGGGCGTCGCGGCGATCGAAGAACGCGTCGAGGACGGGCAGGTAGCTCTCGCCGGGAACGGCGAAGACGGTGTCCACCCCGTGAATCAGGAGCTGGTCGGCGAGGATTGCGCCGCCGGTACGACTCGTCGTGGTCAATGGTCTCCCTCCGCGTGTCGGCGGAATGCATCGCGCTCGGCGAACGCCACGGATTTCACCAGGGCATAGAGGTGCAGGCCCGCCCGGAGCGAGAGGTCGTCGGCCGAGCGGCGCGTGATCCGCGCGCGGATGATCTGGCCCGTGTCGATGCTGACATCGACATGGCCGTCGCCGCGCGGATGGATGCCCTGCACCCGGCCGGGCAGGACATTCATCACGCTGGAGCGTTGCGGGGGTTCGAGGGCCAGGGATACGTCACGGGCCAGGATGCGCAGCGCCAACGGCGAACCCTTGGGGCGCTCGGTACGCGGGACCAGCAGGGTGTGCTCGCCGAATCGCAATGCGCTCAGGTGATCTTCGTCGAAGTGACCGGCCACCGTGGTCTGCAGGAGTGTGCCCGCATCCCGCCGGTCATTGAGCACCGGCACGTCCGGGCGCGCCATGACGTCCTGGATGGGGCCGCAGGCGATGACCGCACCGTTCGCCATGACGGCAAGGTGATCGGCCAGGCGGATGATCTCCTCGATCGAATGGGTGATGTAGATCATTGGAATGCCCGTATCGGCCGCGAGATGCTCCAGGTGCGGCAGGACATCGTCACGGCGCTGCTGATCGAGCGATGACAACGGCTCGTCCATGATCAGGAGTTCGGGATCGCTGAGGAGCGCCCGCCCGATCGCGACCCGCTGGGCCTCCCCGCCCGACAGGTGCCGCGTGCGGCGGTCCAGCAGGGGCTCGAGTCCCAGCAGGCCGACCACTTGGTCGAAGGCGCCGGGCCCGGCGCCACCGCGCCGGCGGGCGCCGAAGCGCAGGTTGGTCCGGACGTTCATGTGCGGGAAGAGCCGAGCCTCCTGAAAGACGTAGCCGATCCGCCGCCGTTCCGGGGCCACCGCCACGCCCCGCGCGCTGTCGAACTGGACACGTTCCCCGATGGCGATCCGGCCGCCGTCGGGGCGGATCAGGCCGGCGATCACATCGGCGACGGTCGACTTGCCGGCACCGGAGGTGCCGAAGAGGCCGGTCACGCCGTTGCCCGGCAGCTGCATGCGGACGTCGAGCGAGAAGGCTCCCTGCCGGTGGTTGAAGGCGATATCGATCATGGCCCGCCGCTCGCATAGTGCCGCGTGCGGCGGGCCAGCCACTCGGAGCCCACAAGGGCGATCATTGCCAGCGCGACCGAGATGATGACCAGCCGCGTGGCCTGGGGCTCCCCGCCCGGTACCTGGGTCGCCGCGTACAGCGCCAACGGCAGAGTCCGGGTTTCGCCGGGGATGCTGGAGACAAACGTGATGGTGGCGCCGAACTCTCCGAGCGAGCGGGCAAAGCTCAGCACCATGCCGGCGAACACGCCCGGCACGATGAGGGGGAGGGTGACGGTGCAGAACGCATTGGCCGAACTTGCGCCGAGCGTGCGTGCCGCTTGCTCGAGGCGCCGGTCCACGGCCTCGATCGACTGGCGTATGGCCCGCAGCATGAGCGGGAACGCGACGATCGCGCTGGCGACTGCGGCCCCCTGCCAGGTGAATCCGAGAGTGATCCCGAAGACGTTCTCGAGAAACACGCCGCCGGGGCCGCGCCGCCCAAGGAACACCAGCAGGAGGTAGCCGATCACGACCGGCGGCACGACCAGGGGGAGGTGCAGGAGGCCGTTCAGCAATGCGTGGCCGGGGAAGCGCGTCCGCGCCAGCAACCAGGCGATGGCGATCGCGGGGGGGAGGCTCCCCAGCACACTCCAGACCGCGACCCGGAGGGACAGCAGGAGGGCCTCGGTCTCAGCGGGAGTAGGCATCGGGCGGTGGGGCAAACCCGTGGCGGGAAAAGATGGTCCTGGCAGTGTCCGACTGCAGGAACGCGCGAAACGCGGCGGCCGCGGCCGGTGCCGGTGCATCGGCCAGCTGCGCGACCCAGTAGGCTACGGGATCGTGCAGCTCGGAGGAAAAGGTGCCGAGTACCCGGAGCCCCGGGGTCGCACGCGCGTCGGTCCAGTAGATGATCCCGAGGGGCACTTCGTGGCGTCGCACCAGGAGCGCTGCGTGCCGGACATCGCTGGCGGGAGCGGTACGCGCCTGGAGGCGCTCCCAGATGCCGAGCGACTCGAGGGCTTGGCGCGCATAGATCCCGGCGGGGACCGCAACGGGTTCGGCGATCGCGAGCCGGCCGTCGCCGAGCATCGCTTCGAGATCGAGCTTGGCGTCAACCGTCACGGGTTCCAGCTCCGTGTCCTGCGGGGCCACCAGCACCAGCTGGTTGCGGAAGAGGTAGCTGCGGCTTCCGGCGGCCAGGAGCCCGACGTCCTCGAGGCGGTCCATCCACAGGGCGTTGGCCGACAGGAACAGATCGGCCGGCGCGCCGGATTCGACCTGGCGGGCCAGCGCGCTGGTCGCGGCCAGGGAGAAGCGCACGCGTCCGCCCCCGGCGGCGGCGTAGGCGGCAGCCACGTCTTCGAGAGCGGCGCCGGTCGAGGCTGCGGCAAACACCAGGATTTCCTCGCCGGCAACTGGCCCGGCCGCCGGCCCCCCTTGGGTAAGGGGGACCGGGACCGAAACCATTCCGAGGAGGGCGAGGCAGGCAGGCAGCCACCGGGCAATCCACACGACCCTGGGCTGCTGGCGCCGCGCGCGTATTATATACCACAGGATATAACGCATTGCAAGCTCGGTCGGGCCGCCACCGGACACCCTCGGCGACCGGAGGGCTGGACGCGCCGGACGCCCGCTACCGGGTTGGCGGCCATGGCTGCATCCGGCTGCTGGCATCAGGCGGGGGCCGTGTGGGGCGGGAGCGGTGGTGCGGCCGGCCCCCGCCGGGTCCTACTCCGGCTCACCGGCAACCGACGGACCCGGATCGGCGGCGATCATCGTCTGGAGGTCGGTCAGAGATCTGCCGGCGGCCCGGGCGGCATCGGCTTCCACGGCCTGGTAGGCAGCGAGCACGCGTCGCCCGAGCTCGGTGACCCGGGCGCCGCCAACGCCGCGTCCGCCGGGGCTCGCGGTTACGAGCGGCCCCGTGAAGTTCCGGTTCATCGAGTCGACCAACAGCCAGGCGCGCCGGTAGGACATGCCGAGGTTCCGGGCGGCGCCGGCGATTGAGCCCGCGTCCGCGATCGCGCCGAGCAGGGCGGCCTTGCCGGGACCGAACAGCGGGAGGTCCCCCAGCTGGACGCGAATGCGGATCCGCGGCTCGGTGGTCACCGGTCGGGGCCGGGTTCGGTGTCGAAATGGGGATGATGCACGCGGTCCCCCGGACGCAGGCCGAGGCGTTCCGCGGTCCCTGCCAGCACTTCCAGGACACCGTTCACGTAGACGTCGGGGCCAATCGGGGTGAGCGACAGCGGGATCGTGTCCTCGGCGATTGCGGCAATGGTGCCGTCGGGGCGGATGAACAGCATGTCGAGCGGGATGTAGGTGTCCTTCATCCACATGCGGATGCGTCGCGGGGGCGTGTACAGGAAGAGCATGCCCTCGTTCTCGCCGAGCGTGAGCCGGTGCATCAGGCCCTGCCGCTGCTGCGCATCGGTCACCGCCAGTTCCACCTGGAACTGGTACCGGGCGGTCCCCGACTGGATCTCGGCCATGCCGACCTGGAAAGTCTCGATCGCTGCGGCCGTTGTCGGTCCCCACACCAGCGCCGCGACCAGCACCCATGCTGCCGCCCGACCGCCAGGGCCGGTCATGCCGTCTCGCCTTTCAGGCGCGCGAAGCCCGCTTCGAGGTCGTCCTGGAGGTCGGCCACGTCTTCTAGGCCGACATGGATGCGGAAGGTCCGTTCGGGCGCCGGCCAGGGCGTGACCTCCCGCGCACCCTTGAGCATCGACGGCACGATGAGGCTCTCGAACCCGCCCCAGCTGTAGCCCATGCCAAACAGCTGCAAGGCGTTCAAGAAGGCATCGTAGGCAGCGGGCGGAGCCGGCCGCAGGATCAGGCCAAAGAGCCCGGAGGCGCCTAAAAAGTCGCGCTTCCAGAGCGCGTACCCCGGGTCCTGCTCGAGGCCCGGGTGCAGGACGCGCTCCACCTCGGGCCGGGCAGCCAGCCACCGGGCCAGGGCGAGCCCTGATTCCATGTGGCGATGAAGGCGGACGTCGAGCGTCCGCAGTCCGCGGAGCCCCAGGTACAAGTCGTCCGGACCGACGGTGGCCCCCAGTTCCTGCGCGGCCCTCCGGACGACTGCATGGGTGTCTGCGGTCGTCGTGACGACACCCAGCATGACGTCGGAATGTCCCGACACGTACTTCGTCGCCGCCTGCACCGATACGTCGACTCCGTGTTCGAACGGTCGAAAGAACAGCGGGCTTGCCCACGTGTTGTCGAGGATCACCGTGCAGCCGCGTGCGTGGGCCGCAGCAGCGATGGCGCGCACGTCCTGGACCTCGAACGTGTGCGAGCCCGGGGATTCGAGGAACACCACGCGCGTGTTGTCGCGGATCAGGTCGACGATTCCGGCGCCGATGCAGGGATCGTAGAAGGTGGTCTGCACCCCGAACCGGGCGAGCCAGCCGGATCCCATGCTGCGGGTCGGCCCGTACGCGGAATCGACCATCAACAGGTGATCACCGGCGGCCAGGAAACTTGTGAGCGCAATCGCTACGGCTGTCTTGCCGGACCCCACGGCGACGCTGCGCGCCCCGCCTTCCGCAGCGGCCATCGCCTCTTCGAACGCGAACGTCGTGGGCGTTCCGAAGCGGCCGTAGACGACGTCGTCGAGTCGCCTCGGGCCGCGGGTGCGGAGGTCCTCCGTATCCCGGAAGAGAACAGTCGAGGCATGGTAGACGGGCGGGTTGACGACCCCCCGATGGTCGTGGGGGCTTCGGCCGGCCCGGCCCAGAATGGTGGCTGGTCGCCGCCCGCGCTCGTCAGGACGCGACCGGGACATCCGCACGCCCTCCCCACTCGGACCACGAGCCGTCGTAGACCGCCCAGTCGTCGCGACCGGTCAGCGTGAGGCCGAGGGCGAGAGTGCAGGCGCTGACTCCGGAACCGCAGGTGAAGACCGGTCGCTGGTCGCCCGTGACCCCGGCCGTCTCCAGCCGCGCCCGCAGCTCGTCAGAGGGCAGCATACGGGGGCCGTCGAGCAGGGTCTGATAGGGGAGGCTCACGCTGCCCGGCACATGGCCGCCGCGCAGGCCGGGCCGCGGTTCCGGTTCGGCACCGGCGAACCGTCCGGCACTGCGGGCATCGACGACCAGCTCTGCCGCCGTCGCTAGATTGGCGCGGACCGCCGCGAGGTCCCGGATCCGGGTCGGATCGAGGGCGCCGCGGAAGATCCGCGGTGCCGCTGTCGCCGGGCCCTTGACCAGGCCCCCGCCGGCCGTCGTCCAGGCCGGCAGGCCCCCGTCGAGGACCGACACGCGTTCATGGCCGAACAGCCGGAACATCCACCACGCGCGGGGGGCGGTGCCGATTCCGTCGCTCGCATAGCAGACGACGTGGTCCCCGGTACCGACGCCGAGGGTTCCGACGGCGGTGGCAAATGCCTCGGCGCTCGGCACCATGTGGGGCAGTGGCGAATCCGGGTCGGCGATGCCGTCGATCGAGAAGAACGCCGCTCCGGGAATGTGGCCGAGTTCGAATTCGGCGGCGCCGTCGCGCCGGGTCGCGGGCATGTGCCAGGACGCGTCGAGCACGACCACGTCCGGCTGCTTGCAGGCCGCGCGCAGCCAGTCCGCGTTTACCAGCGGGGCGGCAGGGGCGCGGTCGTCCACCTCACGACTCTCCTTCGAGCCATGGCGGTACCGGGAGGCCGCGTTCGGTCAGGAAGGACGGATTGAAGAGCTTGGAGGCGTACCGGGTTCCGTGATCGCACAGCATGGTGACCACGACGTGGCCGCGCCCGAGGTCGCGAGCGACCCGCTCGGCGCCCGCGATGTTGATGCCGGTCGATCCCCCGAGCAGGAGCCCCTCCTCGGTCGCCAGCGCGAAGATGGCGCGCAACGCCTCCTCGTCCGTCACCTGCAGCGAGTCATCGATGCGCGCATCCTCGAGGTTGCCAGTCACTCGTCCCTGCCCGATCCCTTCGGTGATCGACGTGCCGTCCGCCTTCGGGGTGCCGGTCTGGACCCAGGCGTGCATCCCCGAACCCATGGGATCTGCGAGCACCGCCCGCACCTCGGGATTCCGTGCCTTGAGACCGTCGGCGACGCCCGCCAGCGTGCCCCCGGTGCCGATGGCGCTCACGAACGCATCGACCTTCCCGTCGGTCTGCCTCCAGATTTCTGGCGCCGTGGATTCCCGGTGCGCTTGGCGGTTCACGGGATTGTCGAACTGGTTGGCCCAGACGGCGCCGTTCGGCAGGTTTGCCGCGAGTTCTTCGGCGAGCCGGCCCGAAAAGCGGATGTAGTTGCCGGGGTCCGCGTACGGGACCGCCGGGACGAGCCGGAGACTGGCGCCGATCGTGCGGAGGGCGCTCTTCTTCTCCTCGCTCTGCGTCTCCGGCATCACGATCACCGTCCGGTATCCCATGGCGCTGCCGATCACGGTCAGGCCGATCCCGGTGTTTCCGGCCGTCCCCTCGACGATGGTGCCGCCCGGGCGCAGCAGGCCGCGCCGTTCGGCGTCCCGGATGATCCAGAGCGCCGCCCGGTCCTTGACCGACTGGCCGGGATTCAGGAACTCGGCCTTGCCGAGGATCTCACAGCCCGTCTCGTCGGAGAGGCGCCGTAGGCGGATGAGCGGCGTGTTGCCGACGAGGTCCGCAACGCTCGCTGCGGGTGAACCGGAAGGCATGGGATTCATCCTCCTGCCGGCGGACCCCCTCCGCCCGGGCGGCGTCGGAGCATGCCGCGCTGCGGGTCATACCCGAGCACGGCGGCCGAGAGGAACACGATCGTGCAGGCCACGGTAACGATAAGGCTGGTCCAGTGGATCTGGCCCTGGCTGGCCCAGCGCACGAGCTCGACGCCGTACGTGAACGGATTGAACCGGGCCAGCCACCAGACCACCTCGGCGCCGTTTTCCAGAAGGCGCCACAACGGGTACAGGGCGCTGGAGATGAAGAACATCGGGAAGATGACGAAGTTCATGGTGCCGGCGAAGTTCTCGAGTTGCCGGATGTGGACGGACAGCGCCAGGCCGGCGGCCCCCAGCAGCAATCCGAACAGCACCGCCGCGGGAAACATCCAGACCCAGCCCAGCAATGGGGTATTGAGGCTGATCTGCAGTCCGATCAACGGCAGGCACACGATCAGGAATACGTACACCTGGAGAATCGACAGCATGGTGCCCGCGAACAGCTTGGCGGTCAGCAGGTACCAGCGCGGCAGCGGGGCGGTCAACAGCAGCCGCATGACGCCCATCTCGCGGTCGTACACCATCGACAGCGATGACTGCATCCCGCTGAACAGCAGGACCATGCCGATGAGACCAGGGACGATGTACTCGAAGTAGTTGACGCTCTGCACCGGGTAAGGACTCACGATCCCGGGATCGATTCCCTTGGTCGAGCCGATCCCGGCCGCGAACACGAACAGCCAGAGCGCCGGCCGGACAAACGCCGACAGCAGGCGGCCGCGCTGCTGGAAGAATTTCACGACCTCGCGGGCGGTCAGTCCGACGAGGGCACGGAGTGCATGGCTGGCGGTCATGAGGGTTGCTCTGGGGTCGCGAACTCGCGGCAGTCGCTGGTTCGCGCGTCCCGGCCCAGCGTATCGAGATCGTTGGTCTGGTGGATGAAGCCGGCAAGCGGAGCCACCGCCGTCACCCAGTCCTCCGTCGCGAGCATAACCGGTTGGCGGAGCTGTCCGTTCCAGGGGCGGAACGACAGCGCCGGCCCCTTCGAGCCATCAAGGCGGAAGTCGGGTCCAAGCAGATACGCATGAAGGTCTCGCTTGGCGGTGGAGGCGGTCCGCACAATGGCCTCGCCGATGGCCCGGATCGCCACCCAGGCCGCCCAGTCAGTGCCCTCCATGCGCCGCCCGGTCTGCCGCTCAAAGCGGCCATGGACCTGCGGGGCGCCGTGCCGGAGGTAGCTCCAGTGCCACGGGGTCGGCCGCAGTCCCGCGGCCCCGACCACCGCGGCGGGATCCTGGGTGGAATAGGGGACGGAGCGGGCGAACTCCCGGTCGATGTCGGCGACGAAGACTGCTTCGTAGTCCGCGCGGCCGGTCAGGAGGTCGAGATCGTTGCGGTCTCGCATCCGCGGGTCGTTGGACAGCACGAAGGCCCGCTCCTCGTCAATCTTGAGCCCGTAGGTGCTGGCGGCGTGCCGGAACGCCTCGACCGTCCGGGCGTCCTCCTCGAGCGGGCCTTGCAGCACGAGTACCTCGTTCCAGTCCCGGGCGACCAGGTATTGGGCCGCCGCGTCCGCGAGCATCTGGCGGCTGGGAGAGGTGTGGAGGAGGTGGGCGGCACAGGCCTCCCCGCGCAGACGGTCGTCCACGGCGGAGACATTGATCAGGATGACGTCTTGGTCGAGCGTCGCCGCCGCCACGTCGCGGACCGCCGCTCCAGGCGCATCGATGAGGAAGACGAAGGCGCCGGTCTCGGCCCGGATCGCCTCGAGGGCGGCGGGAAGGCCGTCCGCGTCGGCCACCCGCTCCGCCCGCAGCGTGAACTGGACGCCGGCGCGGCGTCCGAAGGCCCGGATATCGGCCACGCCCATTTCAGCGCCCGCCCTCGGACGGAAGTCGACGCGGTTGGTTTCCGATCGGATATCAACCGGATGGACGCCCCAGCGCGTGTAGCGAATGTCGTCGGAGAGGTCGAGATATCCGAAGGTGAATTCCGGTCGCTCCTCGGCCGCCGCTGCCGAACAGAGCAGCAGTGCCGCCAACAGGCCGGCGGCCTGGCGCGTTGCTACTGTCACGACGGCGTCAGTCCCGGATTCGAACGGTGTGCGGCGTGCGGCCCACCGCAACCGAGCGGGTGGCGCGGTTCGCCTCGGTGTCGATCACAGAAATGTCGTCGCTGGCACCGTTGGTAACAACCAGCCTGGAATCATCGCTGGTCAGGGCGGCGCCCCAGACTCGGCTGCCGGCAAGGATGTACGTCTCCACTGTCCGGGACGCGACATCCACCCGCGCCACGTGCCAGGCCCGACCGAGGGTCACGAAGGCGGTCGTGCCGTCCTTCGTCATCACCAGGTCCACAGGCGTGATGTCGGCCTCGCGCAACCCCTTCTTCTCGAAGCGGATCGTGTCGGTGACCTGCAAGGTTTCCGCGTCGATGATGCTGACGCTGCCGCCGAGTTCGTTGGTGACCCAGTACTCGCGGCCGTCCGGGGTGAATGCGCCGCGCCGGGGCCGGTTGCCGACCAGGACGTCGGCCAGAATGACGCCTTCCCAGGGATCGATCACGGCGACCGTGTTGGTGGCTTCCGCCGTGACGAACACCCGCTTGCCGTCTGGCGTGAAGGTCACCCCCTCCGGCTCAATTCCGACATCCTCGATGACCGTGCGGATGGTGCCGCTCGCAATATCGATGACCGTGGCCTCGGCGTCGTCCTCGTTGGAGACTACGAGGATCTCGCCCGTGGGATCGATGTCGAAGATCTCGGGGTCGTCCCCGGTCTCAATGTGGCCGATAATGGTCTTGGTCTCGAGATCGAGCACCTCGATGCGGTCGGCCTCGCTCGCGGCGATGAAGAGCTTGCTGCCATCGGGGCTGAAGCGGAGGTCGCGCGGCCGCCCGCCCGTCTCGATCACGTGCTCGATGTCGAGCGTTTCCGAATCGAGTACGACCACCGTGTCATTGCCCTCGTTGCTCACGTAGATCTCGCCGCCTTGCGCCGGGAGCGCCAGTCCCAGCGCCAGGATCAGCGCAGTAAGCCCCGTCAACGACCACCGGTGCATCACGATGTCTCCTTGGTCTGACTGTTTGTCGTGAAATGTACCAGCGTGTCGTGAAGGTTGGAAAGTCCGGCCCGGCTGACCAGTTCACCCGGTTCGCCCGCCTGCCGGATGGCGCCGCGGTGCAGCATGATCACGTGGTCCGCCACTTCGGCCTCATCGACTAGGTGGGTGGCCCAGAGGACCGCCATGGACCGCTCGCGCTTGAGTTCGAGCACGTACTCGAGGAGGTCACTCCGGCTGGGCGGGTCGAGTCCGACGGTCGGCTCGTCCATCAGGAGGATGCTGGGCTCGTGCAGGAGCGAGCGGGCGAGTTCGACGCGGCGACGCTGACCGCCGGAGAGACTCCGCGCCCGGTCGTCGATGCGGTCTTCCAGGTCGACCTGGCGGAGTTCGTGCTCGGTGCGCCGGCGGATCTCGGAGCGGCTGAGGCCGTGCAGCCGGCCGTGGAAGGCGAGATTCTCGCCGACGGTGAGATCGAGATCGAGGGTCGCCTGCTGGAAGACGAACCCGATCGAGGAGAGCGCTTTGACGGCTTCGCGGCGCATGTCGAAGCCGCGCACGCGAACCGTGCCGGAGTCGGGCACGAACAAACCCGCCAACAACTGGAAGAGCGTTGTCTTCCCGGCACCGTTGGGCCCGAGGAGCGACACGTACTGGCCGGGCTGAATGGCAAACGAGACGCCCTTGAGAGCCGGCCGGCGGCCGTAGCTCTTGGAGACGTCCTCGATCACGAGAAGCGGATCGTTGCCAGCGGCGGGTTCAGGTGCGGTCATGGGGTCGAATGTCCGGGATCGGTCGTGGCACCCGCCAGGCCGGCGAGCAGACCACCGTGCCGGTCCAGAAGACCGGTGCGAAATGCATGGATGGCGGGACTGCCAGGGGTCCGTGGCCGGGCCAAGTCCACCGCCACATCCTGCACGACGCGGGAGGGCGGTTGCGACAGGAACAGGATCCGGTCCCCGAGGAAGATAGCCTCGTCCAGGTCGTGGGTCACGAACAGCACGGTGGTGGGCTGGGCCTGCCACTGGTCGAGAAGGATCTCGCGCAGCCGGTTGCCGACCGGCTGGTCAAGCGAGACGAACGGCTCGTCGAGCAGCAGCAGGGCCGGTCGGATGGCAAACGCGCGCGCGAGCGCGACCCGGCGGCGCTGACCGCCCGACAGGCGCGTCGGATAGGCATCGAGGTAGCTCCCGAGCTCCATCCGCTCCAGCAGCCGGACGCCGTGCCCCTCGGCACGGGCGCCGGGGTCGAGCACGATGTCGACGTTGTCACGCACGCTCATCCAGGGCAACAGGCGCGGGGTCTGGAACATGTAGCTGACCGCCGGGCGCGACCCCGTGTCGTCGGAGGGAATACCCACCGAACCGTCGACGTCATGATCGAGTCCGGCGGCGATGTTGAGCAGGGTGGTCTTGCCGCAGCCCGACGGGCCCAGAAGGCAGCAAAACTGGCCGACCGGCACGTCGAACTGCAGGTTCTCGATCGCCGTGTGCGGCGGTGTCCGGCCATCGCCCGCGAACCGCTTGCGGCGGATGTCAACGCTGAGGCCCGCGGTTACCGCCACCGCGTGAACCGCCGTTCCAATGGCGCCATGACCCCGTACTCGATCACCATCATGATCACGACAAACGCGAGCGTGTAGGCGAGCACCGCGGCGATGTCGAACAGCTGGAAGAACTCGTGGAGCTTGAAGCCGACCCCGTTGCTTCGTCCCAGCAGTTCCACCACGAGGACGATCTTCCAGATCAGGGCGATGCCACCACGGGCCGCGGCCATGACGTAAGGGTAGAGCTGCGGCAGGAAGAACCTGAGGAAGGTCGTCCGCCGGTCGACCCGGAACACCCGCGCCACGTCCAGCAGTTCCCGGTCGACGGCCCGGGTGCCCTCGCGCACCGTGACCACGACGTTGGGGATCTTGTTGAGGGCCACCGCGACGATGGCGGCCACCTCGGTGAGGCCGAACCAGACATAGCAGAGGATGATGAGCACCAGTGCCGGCATGTTGAGGAAAAGGATGTGCCAGCCATCGAGGACGATGTCGGCCCGGCGCCGCGCGCCCATCAGGATCCCGAGCGCCACGCCGATCACCATCGCCCCGAAGAACGCCGCCGCGACCCGCCAGAGCGTGACGCCGAGATGGAAGAGGAGCCCTTCCTCGTTCAGGTGGTACCACAGCGTGTCGAGCACGACCCAGGGTGCGGGCAACACCTGGCCGGAGGGATCGGCCGTGGTCGCGAGGCTCCAGACCGAGAGCAGCAGGACAAACGAAAAGATCCGCAGCCCGGCTGGGCTGCCAATGATGCGCCGGAGCCGCCCCCACGCCGTGGCGGCGACGTCTACGGTGCCGACTGCCACAGGGTGCCGTCCGCAATGTCAGGATCTCGGCCCACGAGCGCCCGCCCGCCGATTTCGGCGAGCACGGCGAACGCCCGATGAATGGCGTCGCTCGAATCCTTGTCAGGGTCGGGGATGCCGGCGCGGAACGCATCGCGGAGCGCGTGCAGCATGGCGTCGTTCTTGGCGCCGGTCCGTTTGCGGATGCGCTCCCATTCCTCGTCGTCGGCCGCGAGAATCTGGCGCGCCTCGTGCGTGGCTGCGAGGAAGCCAGCGAGCGCTTCCGGGTTGGCGCGCGCCCAGGCCTCGCTGAAGACGTAGCCGATCAGCGGCAGCGTCTCACCGACGCCGAGGCTCGGCAGGACGTCCGTGACCGGAAGAATCTCGTGCATGCCCTGGGCGCGCAGGCGCGCCGTGAAGTTCCAGAACGTCAGTACCGCATCAAGATCGCCCCGGAGCAGCATCTGGTTGAGGAGCGGCGGCGCGCCGAACGACAGCTTGGCGGCCTCGGCCAGGTCGCGGCCCGCGGTTCTCAGGCCGTAGGCGCGCACCAGGAGCCAGCTCTTGTCGATCGAGCTACCCACGACCCCGAGGCGCCAGTCGCCTGCCAACAGGTCGTTCACGGTCTCGATGCCGCTCTCCGGATGGGCCATGATGCTGCCCGCGGCGTTGGAATATGGGATCAGCGTGAAGTCCTTGCCGGCACGGCGCTGGCGGCTGACCCAGATCCAATCGGTGACGATGACGTCGGCAGCATCCGACAGCAGGGCGATGGCGGTCGCGTCCTTGTTGGTCAGCGGGATAATCTCGAGGTCGAGCCCGAGCCGGCTGTCGAGTCCGTGATGCCGGACGACATCGAGTTCCCAGTTCACGGTGCCGAACTTGAGCACCGCAACCCGCACGGCGTCCGCCGCCAGGGCGGCGTGCGGGAAGCACGCTTGAAACGCGCAGATCAACGCCGCCAACACGGCTGGGCGGAGCGAAATCGGCATGGGAAAAATCTTTCGGATCGTACGGGGAGGCCGGGTACCGTCCGGTGACGGGAACGGTCTATATTTGTAAGGCAACATAGCGGCTCGGACCAAGGGAGCGAAACGGTTCCACCCGGGCCGCGGAATCTGGCCAGCGGCGAAGGGGTTGACTCGGTTGCCGGCCGCAGGCATTCTTGATCGTCTTGTCCTCGGAAGACGGGGGCAGCGCGGCATCGCGCGCGCTTTTTGACAGATGAAGATGAAAAGAGATGCGCAGGCGACGGCGTGTTGTGTGATCAACACGACACCGACGCAATGCGCATCGACGGCCGGCATTGATTCACATCGATGCCGGAAGCTACGTGACGCATTGTGTCGGGTCACGGGTCCGGATTCCTATCCGGACCACTCTCAAACCTGAGAGTCTGATCCTGGCTCAGAGCGAACGCTGGCGGCAGGCTTAACACATGCAAGTCGAACGAGAAGCCGGGCTTCGGCCCGGTGGACAGTGGCGCACGGGTGAGTAACGCGTGGGAACCTGCCCAAGAGTGGGGAAAAACGGTTGGAAACGACCGCTAATTCCGCATACGCCCTACGGGGGAAAGGCTTCGGCCGCTCTTGGATGGGCCCGCGTCCGATTAGTTTGTTGGTGAGGTAATGGCTCACCAAGGCGACGATCGGTAGCTGGTCTGAGAGGACGATCAGCCACATTGGGACTGAGACACGGCCCAGACTCCTACGGGAGGCAGCAGTGGGGAATATTGGACAATGGGCGAAAGCCTGATCCAGC
>JAGWAT010000020.1:39946-42049 GCA_021296265.1 Alphaproteobacteria bacterium
ACAGCCCAGACCGCCAGTTAAGGTCCCTAAGTCATGGCTAAGTGGGAAAGGATGTGGGACGGCCAAAACAGCCAGGAGGTTGGCTTAGAAGCAGCCATCCTTTAAAGAAAGCGTAACAGCTCACTGGTCTAAATAAGCCATCCTGCGCCGAAGATGTACCGGGGCTCAAGCCATGCACCGAAACTGCGGGCGCGACTTAGTCGCGCGGTAGCGGAGCGTTCCGTAGGCCTGTGAAGGGTTGTCGCGAGGCAGCCTGGAGGTATCGGAAGTGAGAATGCTGACACGAGTAGCGACAAACAGGGCGAGAAACCCTGTCGCCGAAAGTCCAAGGGTTCCTGCGCAAGGTTAATCCGCGCAGGGTGAGCCGGCCCCTAAGGCGAGGCCGAAAGGCGTAGTCGATGGGAACCAGGTTAATATTCCTGGGCCTGCCGGAGGTGACGAATGCTGTAAGTCGTCCGGGCTGATTGGATTGCTCCGGGCGGCGAAGGCGTTCCGGGAAATAACCCCGGCGTACAGACCGTACCCAAACCGACACAGGTGGACTGGTAGAGAATACCAAGGCGCTTGGGAGAACGATGATGAAGGAACTCGGCAAATTGCCTCCGTAACTTCGGGAGAAGGAGGCCCCACATCCGGGCAACCGGGCGTGGGGGGCACAGACACAGGGGTGGCGACTGTTTACTAAAAACACAGGGCTCTGCTAACTCGAAAGAGGACGTATAGGGCCTGACGCCTGCCCGGTGCCGGAAGGTTAAGAGGACGGGTGAGAGCTCCGAATCGAAGCCCCGGTAAACGGCGGCCGTAACTATAACGGTCCTAAGGTAGCGAAATTCATTGTCGGGTAAGTTCCGACCTGCACGAATGGCGCAACGACTTCCCCACTGTCTCCATCATCGACTCAGCGAAACTGAATTCTCCGTGAAGATGCGGAGTACCCGCGGTCAGACGGAAAGACCCCGTGCACCTTTACTACAGCTTTGCAGTGGTATTAGGGCGGGAGTCTTTGAAGCGTTGGCGCCAGCTGACGTGGAGACATCCTTGAAATACCGCCCTTTCGGTTTCTGGTATCTAACCGTGGCCCGTTATCCGGGTCCGGGACCCTGCATGGTGGGTAGTTTGACTGGGGCGGTCGCCTCCCAAAGAGTAACGGAGGCGCGCAAAGATAGGCTCAGGCTGGTCGGAAATCAGCTGTGGAGTGCAATGGCACAAGCCTGTCTGACTGTGAGAGCGACGGCTCGAGCAGAGACGAAAGTCGGCCATAGTGATCCGGTGGTCCCGGATGGAAGGGCCATCGCTCAACGGATAAAAGGTACGCCGGGGATAACAGGCTGATACTCCCCAAGAGTCCCTATCGACGGGAGTGTTTGGCACCTCGATGTCGGCTCATCACATCCTGGGGCTGAAGCAGGTCCCAAGGGTTCGGCTGTTCGCCGATTAAAGTTTAGAACGTCGTGAGACAGTTCGGTCCCTATCTGCCGTGGGTGAAGGAAACTTGAAAGGAGCTGTCCCTAGTACGAGAGGACCGGGATGGACACACCTCTGGTGTACCAGTTGTCGCGCCAGCGGCATCGCTGGGTAGCTATGTGTGGAAGGGATAACCGCTGAAGGCATCTAAGCGGGAAGCCCGCCTTGAAACGAGGTTTCCCTGAGAGCCGTGGCAGACCACCACGTTGATAGGCCGGATGTGGAAGCGCAGTAATGCGTGGAGCTAACCGGTACTAATCGCTCGATTGGCTTGAGTTTCTCCGTGTGCAGGAGCAAGTCCGCACACTGGCGAACATTCGCAAAGGATCCAGGAACCAGGGCGTCTCGATGGCCTGGTGGTTATGGCGGGGAGTCAACACCCGATCCCTTTCCGAACTCGGTCGTGAAAACCCCCAGCGCCGATGGCACTGCGTCTTAAGGCGTGGGAGAGTAGGTCGCTGCCAGGCCATCCAGACGCCTTGGGTGGACGTGTCGAATTGGATCATTCACTGGCGCGGGGTGGAGCAGCCCGGTAGCTCGTCAGGCTCATAACCTGAAGGTCGTAGGTTCAAATCCTACCCCCGCAACCACGAAAAGCCCTTGAAAACAACGATGTTTTCAGGGGCTTTTTCATTTCTG
>JAGWAT010000021.1:0-30867 GCA_021296265.1 Alphaproteobacteria bacterium
GGTGAGCGATGCGGGCTAGAGGTTCTGGCCGCTCACCATCGCGAAGAGCATGGGCACCGAGAGCATGGTGTTGGTTCGCGAAAACAGCATCGCAGTGCGTGCTGACGCGGCCTTGGTGTCGGCGTCGGCTTCCACGAGTCCCAGGGCCTTCTGCTGATTGGGCCAGATCACGAACCAGACGTTGAACCACATGATGATGCCAAGCCACATGCCGATGCCGAGCAATGTCTGCGAGGAAGTTCCGCCGACGATTCCAAGCGTGAGCGTTTCCACGATGTAGCCGTTCATCCAGGCGAGGATCAGACCGGTCACGATCGTGGCCATGGCGCCCCAGCGGAACCAGCACAGCGCAAGGGGGGCGATCACCTTGGAGATCGCGGGTTTCTGGTCGTCCGGAATCTCCGGCATGCTGGGAATCTGGACGAAGTTGAAGTACCAGAGCAGACCGATCCACATCACGCCCGAGATGACGTGCAGCCATCTGAGGAAGAAGGCGGGGAACGCATCAGCGGAATACCCCATCACCGCGTAGTAGAAGATGAAAAGCAGGAGAGCCAGTACGAAACCGGCGACGACAGTATTACGAAGAGAAGTGAGGATGGGGGCCATACGAGATTCCCTCAGAATGTGGCGGTAGGCACGAACTCCCGGCGCTCCGCGCTGCCGTTCGCATGACGACTATACCAAAGGGTGGGTACCCGACTTAGGGAGCTGCCCTCGGTGAGAGCCTGTCGCAGGCACGATGGGCGCTGCCGCAGTGATCACAAGTTTTCTGGCTAAACAGCCGCTTGCAACACATCAACGAACAGTCGACTGCGCGCAATGCTGGCCTTGGGGCCAGCCGACGTCTCGCGCCGTCAGTCCAGTGCGGATTGAAGGAAACTACGTCGCGGGTCCGTTGGCAGGCGCGACAATGCCAAAATCGGCCAGCCATCCCAAGCCAGTTTCGAATGCGTTTCGAGGACGATACTCGCAGCCCACCCATCCCGGGTACGCGTCGGCATCCAGCATTCGGAGCACCGCAGGGCCGTCGATGTCCCCGCCGTCAGGCTCGTGCCGCCCGGGTAGTCCGGCAATCTGTGTATGTCGGATCAGTGACCTGTACTCGCCATAGGCTGCTTCGACGTCTCCCTCCATGATGCGCGTGTGGTAGAAGTCGAACTGCAGACCGACGTTGTCACGTGCGACCGTGGCAATGATCTGCTTCGCGTGATGGAGCCGCGACAGATGGTAACCCGGGACATCGCGGTCATTGAGCGGTTCGATGAGGATGTCGATATCAAAGCGATTCGCCTCGTCCGCCGCATGCCGCAAGTTGTCGACGAAGCACCTGTCGCACGCATCGACTTCGTCGGAGCGGAGTCCGGCCATGACATGGATGCGCGGGCAGGCGAGTTGCGCGGCGTAATCGAGTGCGGAGCTGAAGTCCGAACGGAAGTCGGCCTCACGGCCTGGCTGGGCGGCGAGCCCGCGCTCGCCGCGGCTCCAATCGCCCGGTGGTGCGTTGATGAGCACCAGCTCGACGCCGGCGTCGTGGACCCATGCCTTGAGGTCCGACGCCGGCCACTCGTACGGGAACAGGATCTCGATGCCGTGAAAGCCGGCAGCCCGCACCCGGTTGGCCCGTTCCAGCAGCAGTTCGTCCGTGAACAGCATGGTGAGGTTGGCGGCCAGGCGCGGCAAGGCGATCCCCCTCGAACGAAATCGTTTGGGTCTGGTCGGAGTGGCTGGATTCGAACCAGCGGCCCCTGCCTCCCGAAGACAGTGCTCTACCAGGCTGAGCTACACTCCGCACGCTGCCCGCAGCATATAGCCCTACGGACGCTTCCGACGCAATCCTGCCGCTGGCCGAATCGCGATGCAGTTGGCCGGCTGGGGCCGACTAGTGTTTGCGGCTGGAGGCCAAACGCGCCAGGTCCGCAAGTGCATCACGGCAGCGACTCGGCGGCAGGACATCGAGAGCGGTAACCGCATTGTCGCTGCATGCGACCGCCCGTTGGTAGGTTTGGGCAATTGTGCCCCGGCGGCGAATGATCGTGCACGCTTCGGCGAAATCGCCCGCCGCCTGTTGTCCTTTTCCCAGCGTCCGCTCCCAGAAGTCGCGCTCTTTCCGGTCGGCCTGCGCATAGGCGAGGATCACCGGCAAGGTCAGCCGGCCTTCGCGGAAATCGCCCCCGGTCGGCTTCCCGGTCTCCTCAGATTCGCCCAGGTAATCCAGCGCGTCGTCGGTGAGTTGGAAGGCCGTGCCGACCTGGTCGCCATAGCGGTCGAGCCCGGCGAGGACGTCCGGGTCATACCCGACCAAATGGCCGCCGACAGCGGCCGCGGCCGCGAACAGCTGGGCGGTCTTGGCACGAACTACCTCTAGGTACTCGTCCTCCGTCGTCGCCGTCTTCCCGGTCGTAACGAGCTGCAGGACCTCGCCCTGGGCGATGACTGCGGCGGCGTTGGACAGCAGCTGCAACACCGGCAACGATCCGTCGGCCACCATCAGGCGGAAGGCTTGGCTGAACAGGAAATCACCCACCAGAACGCTGGCGGCGTTTCCCCAGATCGCGTTTGCGGACTGGAGGCCGCGGCGTTCGAGGCTGCGGTCCACCACGTCGTCATGCAGGAGGGTGGCCGTGTGGATGAATTCGATGACGGCCGCCAGTTCGATGTGGCGGTCGCCTTCGTACCCCGCGGCGCGGGCACCGAGCAGGGTGACGAGGGGGCGGATGCGCTTGCCGCCGGCATCCGTCACGTGTCTTGCCAGTTCCGGAATCAGGGCCACGGAACTGGCCAGATTCACATCAATCGTGCGATCGACGCGAGCCAGGTCGTCAGCGACCAGTGCCCTGACAGCGGCGAGACTTGGTGGCCCGGACCGGCATGCGCCTCCGCTCGCTGCATTCACGACGCGACCTCCACGCCTCCGTGCTAACGCGCGGAACCGCCCCTTTCCAGCATAGGAAGGCGCTGCAGAAAGGGTCAATTCAGGCCAAGGCCAAGGAAGCGGTTGAAATTGCAGCCAGGGACGCCGGTCGATGTCCAGCCGGATCGGCCCGCGAGATCTGGCTGCGGCGCGAGCCGCACTGGATTCGCCGGTGCAATCCTTCGATGCTAGCATCTGTCGACGCCAACGCCGACCAGCGGCGGTTGGTGCCGATCCGGGACGTACCGGATCAAGTGGATGTGGCGGCCCGAGGCGGGGCGCCGGGTCGGAACGAAGGCGGGTGCTTGTGCACGCGTCTCTGTCTTCTGGAGCCGGCTTCACGTTGCGGCCAGCACCGAACTGGGAGGAGCCTGTATGAGGTTCGAAAGATTGGGCGGCCTGCGCCCATTTGCCGTTGGAGCAATTGGTGCGGCGTTGCTCGCCGGTACCGCGCTCGCCGGCAATATTACCGATGACCGTCTGGTCAACAGCGAAGCCGAGCCGGAAAACTGGATCAACCATCACGGCAACTATGAGGCCCACCGATTTTCGGGCCTCCGCGAAATCAACAAGGACAACGTCACCGATCTGAAGGTCGCGTTCACCTACGCCATGGGCAGCATCCAGGGCGGTGGAACGGACCCGGTGGTGTTTCCGTTCGCGGGCCTGGAAGGCACGTCGATCGCTGAAGACGGTTTCCTCTACCTGACCACCGGTTGGGGCGTGGTGACCAAGCTCGACGTGCGCGGCGGTAGGCCGGTCACGGTGTGGAGGTCGGACCCTGAGGCCGACAAGGACTGGGCGCCAAGCGTGCTGTGCTGCGGCATCAACAACCGTGGCGTCGCGCTGCACGGCAACACGGTTATCTCTCCGGTCATCGATGGCCGCATCCGCGCATTGAACAAGACGGATGGCAGCTTGATCTGGGAAGCCCAGGTAGCTGATCCGGGCATCGCCGAGACCATCACTGGCGCACCGCTGGTGGTTAAGGACACGGTGGTCACCGGTATGGCTGGCGCCGAGTTCGGCGTCCGTGGCTGGATTGCCGCGCTCGACATCAACACGGGCGAGGAAATCTGGCGCACCCACACGATTCCGGGGCCCGGTGAGCCTGGTCACGAGACGTGGAAGGACGACTACGGCGCATGGAAGACCGGCGGCGGCTCGACCTGGGTGACGGGTTCCTACGATCCCGAGCTGAACATCATCGTCTGGGGCACCGCCAACCCGGGCCCGGACTGGGACAACGCGTATCGTCCCGGCGACAACCTCTGGACGGACAGCACGATCGCGGTGGACGCCACCACGGGCGAGTTCCTCTGGGGCTTCCAGCACACGCCGAACGACCCGTACGACTATGACTCGATCGCGGAGAACACCTTCGTCGACACCGTGATCAACGGTCAGTTCGTGCGTGCCACTCTGCACGCCAACCGCAACGGCTTCGCCTACGCGCTTGACCGTGCAACCGGTGACTTCGTCTGGGGCACGCAGTTCGTCAAGAAGCTGAACTGGACGGACGGTCTCGACGAGAACGGCCGGCCGACTTCGTACGACCCGAACGTGGATGTCCAGCAATACAATCCTGGCACCGCGGCGCACCGCGGCGAACTGACCGAAGTCGGCGCGCGGAGCGAGATCGAAGGCATTTCCTGCCCGGCGCACACCGGTGGCAAGAACTGGCCCCCGACCTCGTACAGCCCGCACACCGGCCTCTACTACATTCCGGTGATCGAGAGCTGCAACAAGGCGTTTGCGGCAGTTTCTCCGACGAACTTTGACCCCGCAACGCGTCAGTGGTTCCTCGGCGGAGCGCCGTACTTCACCTTCGACGACCCGCGCTCAGGCCGGATTACCGGCAGCGTGACGGCGATCGACGTCTCCACCGGCGTGGTCGTGCGCAAGTGGGAGACCGAGTTCCCGATGCTGGGCGGCGTTCTGTCGACGGCCGGCGGGCTGGTGTTCACGGGCACGGCCGACGGTGCAGTGGTGGCACTTGACGACACCACGCTCGAAGAGCTCTGGCGCTTCGAGACTGGCTCGTCGATCAATGCCCCGCCGATGACTTACGAGGCCGACGGCAAGCAGTACATTGCCATTCAGGTCGGCCTGGGCGGCGCCTGGCCGCAGTGGTTCACCGACTCGACTCCCGAGTTGAAGACCGCTGTTCCGAGCAACGTCCTGTACGTGTTCGCGCTCTAATCAGCGCCTTTTGATGTGGGCCGGCCCCTGCGGGCCGGCCCACACTTTCGTTTGGTTCCCCTGGACGCGACTGGCCGTTCCAGCCCCCGGCGGTGACGCGTCTCGGCAATTGGCCTGAACGGCAAAGCGTCCCACAGAAGCGTCAGCCATAGGGCCCGGTCCCGCCAGCGGGCCGGATTTCACGACATGCACGATTTCACCCAGCAAGGACGAACCCTCGTCCGCCTGACAGCGGCGGCGGTGATTGCGCTTGCAGCCTCCGCAGCCTCCGGCGGCCCGGCGATGGCGACCGACGAGAAGCCCCGGCGGTCAGGCCCGCCACCGATTGTCTTTACCGAATTTCCGAACGAGTGCGCGCGATGCCACAAGGCCGATGGGCGCGGCGGACCCGCCTACGGCGGCTTCGCGGCGGACCTGCGCGCCACGCTGCTGGAGCATGAGGGCTTGGTCTACGTCATCACGGTAGGGATTCGCGACCGCGGCATGCCCGAGTTCAAGAGCACGATGTCGAAGCGGGAAATCGCCGGAATCGCGACCTACATCGTGGAGCACATCAAGGGCGTCTACTACGACGACGCCGGCAACCGCATCACCGTCGAGGAGGCCTCGAAGTTGGAGGGCCCCAGGCGGGCAGTGTCACAGCAGTAGCACTGCCGTCCGGAGTCGGACGGCGAGGGCGGGGCCTGCGCCGCGTCTGCTGGGTCGAGGGCCGGTTCCCTGGTTATTCGCCAGTCTGGGCGCGAAGCGCCGCCTTGAGCTGCTCGGGCGTCATAATGGCCTCCAGTCGGCGTTTCCAGGGCACCAGGTAGTCCTCCCCCTCGGCAAGTGCCTTGGTGATCCATTGGTGGGCCTCGACATAATCATGGTGCGCGCCCTGGCCCGCCTGCAGGTGGATCATCTTGAAGAGCATCTTGCCGCCCAGAAAACCGGCCTCCCGGGCGCGGGAGGCCCACCGGTAGGCCTCACTGAAATTCCCACTTTCGCGCGCCGCGTCATACGCCTCGCGCCCAACTAGGTACATGGCGTGGACGTCGCCGTGTTCGGCTTTGCAGAGGTTGCCTTCCGGCCCGGCCGGACAATCCTGCACCGCCGCCTGCACCGTGCCGGCGCTCATGACGAGCGCAAATAGGGGAGCCGCCAACTTCATTTCGGATTTCCTCATGGATGTCCTGCTGTTCCGCGGGCGGTCATTATTGGCCGACCGCTCGTCCGGTCAATCCACCGACCCGGCGCATCCCAGGTGCGCATGGTCCGGAACTGTCCGCAAGCTACCGTATCGGATCATGACCCGGCCGTGCAGTGGGGTTTGGCCGGCAGTTCAAGAATCCAAGCACGGCGCGCTGAGTTCGATGGCTTCCACAAAGGCGACCGCCGCGGGCTGCCGCATCAGCGGGGGCCGACGGGCCACCCAGGTCACGAACGTTTCCGAGAGTTCGCCGAGATCCTCCGGGACCGTGACGCACTGCCAGCGCGGCGCTTCATCGAGGGTGAACTGTCCGGCCTGAATCATCGTGACGATCGCGCCCACGACCGCCCGGCATTGGACCTGCAGCATCCATCGATAGAACTGCTCGCCGACCACGTCCTTGGAGCCCTCGATGTCCTGGCTGCAGGCAAACTTGAGGTCAGACCCGGTCTCGATCGGATCGATTGGACCGTTGGGTGGCGAGCCACCGGCCGCCAGGCCGGTGCCGGCGCCCAGGCTGGCCGACAACCCCAGCATCCCAGCCGACACAACGAAGTTACGGATCCATTTGCCCATGACGGCAAATCTCCCATCCATGCGTGAGCGCCGCTTGGCGCAAGAGGTCCGTCTGGCGCCGGCTCGAAGTGTCGCCGAACCCGGTTCGGCTGCTTAGCCTTGGCCTCCCGAGCCGCGGCGTGCTGCTTCGAGCAGATCGAATGTGAGGCCCTTGGAATCGGACGCAGTGACGCGGACGGTTTGCAGGCGGTCGGGCAAATCGAAGTAGAAATTCGGGTTGGTGGCAAGCGCCGCCGAGGTGACAAGGTCGGCGATCGGGCCTGCGGCGTCAGAGAGGGTCACGGTGTCGACGTAGTAGGCCGGGACAACGGCACCCTCCGTGTCCGTCACGAGCCCGGTATCCATGGGATGGGTGATGCGTACCTTGAGGCGGGTGGCGCTATTGGGCCGCCGGAAGCGCTTCATCGCGATTGTGCCGACCGGATTTTCCGCACTCCCTGCTCCGCCGGCGGCAGTACAGCCACCGGGATTCATGACCTCCACCCGTACGCTTGCGACATGCCATACGCCGTCGGCATCACGGGCGGCGGCACGGACCGGTGTGCTCTGTTCCAGGCGAATGTTCATCCCGACCGAGCGAATCGCCCGCCGTGGAAACATCCGAGCAGCGGTCTGGATGGGATTGTTTTCCGCGATCACGACCACTTCCTGGACTGGCTGGACACGCTCGGACAATTCGACGACCACGGGGACGCTGAACGCATCCTCAACCGTGCGTGGAATGATCAGCCGGACCTGGTAGTCGTACTTCACCGGCCCGTCCCCAAGGAACTCGCCTTGCATGTCTGCCCACAAAGCCGAGCGCATCGGGTCGTAATCGCCTGCGCGCGCCACGCCGGCGGTAACGAGGAGGGCAGTGCAGGCCGTCAGGAGGGTAAGACCACGTCGGTACATGGGAAGGAACTCCGCCTGTTCACAAGTCACAGCACCCTATCAGAAGGCGCGTTTGTCGAACAATCCGCTCGACGGCCTGCCAGTACCCGTGCGTAAGGGAATTCACACGAAATTGCGCCGGGCCCGGTCCGTACGGTGTGGAAGCCGAAGGCCACCGTGGTCGACGTGGCCGCGATTCTCTGCCGGCTACGGCCGGCGGGACCGGGCCCGGAACCGGAATCCAGCCGAAGGATCGTGAATCCATAGGGTGGTACCGGTCACGCGTCCGATCGCCTCGGTCGTCGTGACAGCCGTGAACGTGCTTGTGCCATGCTGCGGGACGGAACCGCGGGGTCGGCGCGCTTGAGGCCCGGAGACGAAGTTGCAGGAATTACTGCGAACGAACGACGTGGTCCGCCTGGAGTACATCCGTGCGGTCCTCGGCGAGGAAGGCATCGAGACCTTTGTCTTTGACGGACACATGAGCATCACGGAAGGCAGCATCGGAATCCTGCCACGGCGGCTGATGGTGACGGACGAGGATGCCGACCGGGCCCGGACGATTCTCCGCTCGGCAGGCGAGGAGCTCAGCGAAGACCGCTAGCCGCCATGGCGGGATGCAGATGATGGACCACGCCCGCAATGGACGCGCCTATGCCACTGCGATAGGTTGCCCGCATGCCTATTTCGCTGCCGTTTTGGCGTCGCCGGACGCCGACCGTTCCTCTGGTGCGCCTGGCCGGCGTGGTCGGTATGCGGGCCCGTCCCGTGGGCCCGGAAGCGGTGACGGCGACCGGGATCGTTCCCGTGCTTCGGCGCGCGTTCTCGGCCCGGGGCGCGAAAGCCGTTGCCCTGGCGATCAATTCGCCTGGTGGGTCGCCGGTTCAGTGCGGCCTGATCTCCCGCGAGGTGCGGCACCTCGCGGCGAAGCATGACCTGCCGGTCCTCGCCTTCGTCGAGGACATCGCCGCCTCGGGCGGGTACTGGCTGGCATGTGCGGCGGACGAGATCTTCGCCTTGTCATCGTCGGTGGTCGGCAGCATCGGCGTGATCAACGCGGGGTTCGGATTTCCACAGCTCCTTGAACGCTTCGGTGTCGAGCGGCGGGTCTACGCTGAGGGTAAGCACAAGGGCATGATGGACCCGTTCTCACCGGTACGCGAGGAGGATGTCGCCGTTTTGCAGGCCGTGCTCAAGGACATTCGGACCGATTTCCTGGAACACGTTCAGGAACGGCGCGGCGCCCGGCTGAAGAACGACCCGGAGCAGGTGTTCAGCGCGGCGGTTTGGAGCGGCCGCGGCGCCCTGAACCTCGGGCTGGTGGACGCGCTCGGGGACATGGGAACTGTCCTGCGCGACCGTTTCGGCGACAATGTCAGGGTCCGGGACTTCACCCCGAAGCGCCGATGGTTCCGTTCGCCTCTCGGTGCACACCGCGGCGCTGCCCTCGCTGCCGGCCTGCTGGATGAACTCGAGGAACGAGCCCTGTATGCGCGCTATGGCCTGTAGAATTCCGGGGGCCGCAGGAACGCGACGGGCGGCACCACGTTCGGAGACCTGAGCCGTGTTCGGATTTAGCCTCCCCAAGCTCTTGCTCCTGTTGGTCCTGCTACTGGTCGTCTGGTACGGCTTCAAACTGATCGAGCGCCGCACGAGCCGGCGCGAGGAAATCGAGAAAGCGGCGGAAGCGGCGGTTCGACGAAGCGTTCGGCAGCGTCGATCGCGGGAACGCTCGGGCAGCGTCGAGACCACCGAGTGCGCGACCTGCGGCAGTTTTGTGCCAAGAGAATCCCCCACGGCATGTGAGCGCAGCGATTGCCCGCATCCGGCGGCTTGACCGCATCAGTGTCGCCTTCGTAGGTTGCGCGTTCTTTGTCGCCCGTTCGGGGATGGCTCCGTGCAGACGCGTGACTCCTCGTTCCAGGGCCTGATTGCGACCCTGCAGGACTACTGGGCCGCCCACGGCTGCGTGGTGCTGCAGCCGCTCGACATGGAAGTCGGTGCCGGGACCTTTCACCCGGCAACCACGCTCCGGGCGCTGGGCCCGGACCCGTGGAAGGCCGTCTACGTCCAGCCCTGCCGACGGCCGTCCGATGGCCGCTACGGTGACAATCCGAACCGACTTCAGCACTACTACCAGCTGCAGGTCGTGCTCAAGCCATCGCCGCTGGACATGCAAGAGCGCTACCTCGGCAGCCTCGCGGCGCTCGGAATCGATCCTTTGGTTCATGACATCCGGTTCGTCGAGGACGACTGGGAGAGTCCGACACTCGGCGCGTGGGGCTTGGGCTGGGAAGTGTGGTGTGATGGCATGGAAGTCACACAATACACGTATTTTCAGCAGGTTGGCGGCTTGGATTGCCGTCCGGTCACCGGTGAGATCACCTACGGAATGGAGCGGCTCGCGATGTACGTACAGGGTGTCGACGACGTGTACGCGCTCCGCTGGAACCAGGAAGGTGTGACATATGGCGACGTGTTTCACGAGAACGAACGTCAGCAGTCCGCCTACAACTTTGATTCGGTCGATTCCAACAAGCTGACGCGGCGCTTCGACGATTCCGAGGAAGAGTGCAGGGCCTTGCTGACCGCCGGCTTGGTCCTACCGGCGTACGAGCAGTGCATCCGCGCCTCGCACACCTTCAACCAACTGGATGCGCGGGGCGCAATCGGGGTCGCGGTCCGGGCTGACTACATTCTCCGGGTCCGCGCCATGGCGGCCGCCTGCTGCGAGCAGTGGGTGCGATTGGCGACTCGTTCCACAGTCGATTCTCCAGATGCCTGAACTGCTGCTGGAACTGCGGTCCGAGGAAATCCCGGCCGGAGCGCAGCGGCCTGCTGCTGAGGCGCTGGGGCAGTCACTGGCAACTGCGCTGTCGGACGCCGGACTTCCTCCGGGCACCATCGCTTCTTGGTCGACGCCCCGGCGGATCACGGTGCGCGTGGCGGATCTGCCGGACGTCCGCCCCGCGTCACGCATCGAGCGCCGCGGTCCGCGCGTGGGCGCCCCCGATACGGCCGTTGACGGATTTTGCCGGGCCAACGGGGTTGACCGCGATGACCTCGAAGTCCGGGAACTACCGAAGGGGCAGTTCTATTTTGCGGTGCGCGAAGAGCCATCCGTGCCCGCGCAGCGCTTGCTTCAGGATGTGCTTCCGGCGGTGGTGAGCCGGCTGCCCTGGCAGAAATCCATGCGCTGGGGTGACGGCGAGTTCCGTTGGGTCCGCCCGCTGCGGGGGATCTTGTGCCTGTTCGCGGGAGAAACGGTGTCCTTTCGTCTCGGCGGGACTGAAGCTGGTGTCGAAACCTCGGCCCACCCGTTCCACGCGCCGGAGGCGTTCCCCGTCAGCGAGTTCGCGGGCTACGCGGAGCGGCTCCTGGCGGGTCGGGTGATCCTCGACCCCGGGGCACGCCGCCAGCGCATTCTCCATGACGGGCGTGTGCTCGCCGCCCGCGCCGGCTTCGCCATCGCGGCCGACGAGGCCCTGCTGGAGGAACTTGCGGGCCTCACGGAATGGCCGGTCGTGCTCCTGGGCCGGTTCGACGGGTCGTTCCTGAAGCTCCCGGCGGAAGTGCTGACGACGACGATGCGGCGGCATCAGCGCTATCTGCCGCTCACCCGCGGTGACGGGGCGCCGGCGCCCGCCTTCCTCATGGTGGCTGACGTCGAGACGAGCGACGGGGGCGCAGCCGTGGTGGCTGGCAACGAGCGGGTACTGCGGGCGCGTCTGCAGGATGCGGCGTTCTTTTGGGAGGGGGACCGGAAGACCCCACTGGTGGACCGGCTGCAGCAGCTCGAGGACGTCGTGTTTCACGCGAAGCTCGGGTCGATGGCTGACAAGGCCCGGCGTCTCGAAACACTGGCTCGGCGGCTGTGCCAAGCGCTCGGATGGGACCGGGAAGAGGTGGCCGGCCAAGCTGCGCGCCTTGCGAAGGCCGACCTCACCACGGACCTGGTCGGCGAGTTTCCCGAACTCCAGGGCATCGTCGGAGGGCATCTCGCGGACGCCGAGGGCCTCGAGCCGGCAGTGAGCGAGGCGATCTCCGAGCACTATCGTCCGCTCGGCCCGCACGACCGGTGCCCGCGCGCGCCGGTGGCGGCACTCGTGGCCCTCGTGGACAAGCTCGACACGCTGGTGGGCTTCTTCTGGAAGGGGGAGCGGCCGAGCGGGTCAGGGGATCCGCTGGCGCTCCGCCGGGCGGCGCTCGGGCTGATTCGAATCGCCCTCGAGAACGATGTCCGGCTGTCCGTCGATGATCTCCTGCAACATGCCCTGACCGTGCATGCGAACGGTGGCAGCCGGGAACTCACGGCATCGGAGTTCGGGAAGGACCGGCAAGATCTGCGGGATTTCCTGCGGGAGCGTCTTCGGGTCCATCTGCGGACGGCTGGCGGGCGTCATGACCATGTTGCGGCAACGCTGGAAGCCGGTTCCGGCGTGTTCCGGGACCTGCCCGGCCTGGCGGAACGCGTATCCCACCTGTCCGAGTTCCTCGCAACGCCGGAAGGAACGGCCCTGCAGGCCCTGTACCGGCGTGCCGCCAACATCGTGAAGATCGAATCCCGAAGGGACCGCTCGGCCATGGACGGTCAGATCGACACCCGGCTGTTCTCCGAACCGGAGGAACGCGACCTGCACAGTGCCATGCAGGTACGCGGGGAGGAGGCCCTCCGATGCATCCAGGACGACGATTTTCTGGGTGCGCTCGAGACCCTGTCGCACTTGCGCGAGCCCATCGACCGGTTCTTCGAGGCGGTGCGCGTGAATGCCGAAGATGCCGGTCAGCGGGCAAACCGTCTCAGGTTGCTGGCGTCCCTGGAGGACACCATTGCGCAGGCGGCAGACTTTTCGAAACTCGAGGGCAAAGAGTCCAGCCGTCATGACTAGACACGTGTACCGGTTTGGCGGCGGTCAGGCCGACGGACACGCCGACTTGCGCGATCTCCTTGGCGGGAAGGGTGCGAATCTCGCAGAGATGAACGGTCTCGGGCTCCCGGTGCCGCCCGGCTTTACCATCACCACTGCCGTCTGCAGTCATTGCCAGGCGCATGACGGCTCGTACCCCGAGGGCTTGGAGCAAGAAGTCGAGCGGGCGCTCGAGTCTGTGGAGGCGATGACCGACACCGGCTTCGGCGACCCGGTTCGCCCGCTGTTGGTGTCGGTCCGTTCCGGTGCCGCAGCGTCGATGCCCGGCATGCTCGATACGGTGCTGAATCTGGGATTGAACGACGCCACCCGCGAAGGTCTGGCGGCGTCCAGCGGCGACGCGCGATTCGCTGCCGACAGCCACCGGCGTTTCATTCAGATGTACGGGAATGTTGTGCTGGGCATCTCACATCGAATGTTTGAAGACGTTCTCGACGAGGTCAAGTTCGCCAAGGGCGTGGAGCTGGATACCGACCTGTCCGCCGGCGACTGGCTGGCCGTGATTGAACGCTATCGCGCGCTGGTCTTGGAGCAATCCGGGACGTCGTTCCCGGACGACCCGCGCGCACAGTTGTGGGGAGCGGTCGGGGCAGTGTTTCGGAGTTGGGGCAATGCGCGGGCCGTCACCTACCGTGAACTCCACGGGCTCGACCATGCTGGCGGCACGGCGGTGAACGTGCAGGCGATGGTTTTCGGCAACATGGGTGAGGATTCGTGCACGGGCGTCGCCTTTACGCGGGATCCCTCGACTGGCGAGGCTTCCTACTACGGGGAATTCCTGCCGAACGCTCAGGGTGAGGACGTGGTGGCGGGGATTCGGACGCCGCGACCCCTAACCGTCGCCGGCGGCGTGGATGCGGAAGCCCCGCCGATGGAGGTGGCGATGCCTGCGGTCTACGCCGAGCTCACGGCGGCGTTCACGCGGCTGGAAACACACTACCGCGACATGCAGGACATCGAGTTCACGGTCCAGAAGGGCAAGCTCTGGATTCTCCAAACCCGGAACGGCAAGCGCTCCACCAAGGCCGCGCTTCGAATCGCGGTTGATCTGGCGAATCAGGGCGTCATCAGCCGCGCGGAGGCCATTCGGCGGATCGAGCCCGAGCGGCTGGATCAGCTCCTGCACCCCACGCTCGATCCGGCCGCACATACCCGCGTGATCGTGCGCGGGCTGCCTGCTTCGCCTGGCGCGGCCTCCGGCATCGCGGTCTTCAGCGCCGACGCGGCGGAACGTCGGGGCAGTGGCGGTGAAGACGTCATCCTCGTGCGCTCGGAGACGAGCCCGGAGGATATCCACGGCATGCACGCTGCGCGGGGAATACTCACCAATCGGGGTGGGCAAACGAGCCACGCCGCCGTCGTGGCGCGCGGCATGGGACGTCCGTGCGTGGTGGGTGCCGGCGAGCTCGTGATCAGCCACGCCACGCGCTCGGCCAAGGCACTGTCGTGCAGTTTCGCCGAGGGCGATCTGATTACCATCGATGGTTCGACGGGCGCGGTGATGCTCGGCAAGGTGCCGACGATCGATCCCGAGCTGCCGGACGCGTTTCACGAGCTCATGGGTTGGGCAGACGGCATCCGGAAGCTGCGGATCCGTGCCAATGCCGAGACGCCCGCCGATGCGGAAACAGCGCGACGGTTCGGCGCCGAGGGGATCGGGTTGTGCCGAACGGAGCACATGTTCTTTGACGGCGAGCGCATTCTTGCTATGCGGCAGATGATTATGGCGGAGAACACCGAGGAGCGACGGGCGGCGTTGGCGCGGATCGCGCCAATGCAGCGTCAGGACTTCGTCGAACTCTTTCGCATCATGGCGGGTTGGCCAGTGACCATCCGGCTGCTCGACCCGCCCCTCCACGAGTTTCTGCCGGCCAACACGGATGAGCTTGACGAGGTTGCGGCCCGGGCCGGACTCGATGCCGAGGCCCTGCGCCGTCGCGCCACCGAGCTTGCGGAAGCTAACCCCATGTTGGGCCACCGGGGGGCTCGCCTCGGGATCTCCTACCCTGAGATCTACGACATGCAGGTGCAGGCGATCTTCGAGGCCCTGCACGAAACCGCCGACGCACCGGTCGAGCTCGAGATCATGCTTCCGCTGGTGTTCAGCCGGGCGGAAGTCAATGTATTGCGGAGCCGCATCACGCACGTGGCCGAGGCGGTGACGGCTGCTACCGGGTGGACGCCCAGCTACACGGTCGGGACAATGATCGAGCTGCCGCGGGCGGCCCTTGCCGCCGGGTCAATCGCGGAGAGCGCCGAGTTCTTCAGTTTCGGGACGAACGACCTCACCCAGACAACGTTCGGGATCAGCCGAGACGACGCCGGTCGTTTCCTCGCCAGGTACCTGGATGCAGGGGTGTTTGCGGTGGATCCGTTCGTATCGCTCGACGCCGAAGGGGTGGGCGAGCTCATCCAGATTGCTGCGGAACGCGGACGGGCCACGCGTCCGGGCCTGAAGCTCGGAATCTGCGGGGAGCACGGGGGTGACCCGGCGTCTGTTGCGCACTGCCACGTCTGGGGCCTCGACTATGTGTCCTGCTCCCCGTACCGCGTACCGATCGCGCGCTTGGCGGCGGCACGCGCCGCCGTCGCGTCCGGTGCCGGATGCGCTGACGCTACAGATTGAACTGAATTGCCCGGCCGGGGCAACGGCCGAGATCAGCGTGCGCGCCTATTCCGGAATCCATTCCTTTCTCGACAAGGTGTTATATGGTAACGGTCCGGGAAACCTCCGTTGGATACTTCCGACGGCCCCCTGATGGAGGAAATCACATGAAACTTCGAGTGTTGTTGCCCATCGCGGCAGCATTCATGTTTGTGGCGTCGGCCCACGCAGGTAACAATCCGGTTGATGAGAGCTGGTGGCCCAGCGAGTTCGGACCGGACGACGAAGCGGGTGCCACGAACTGGATCTCACCTGAGAAGCGCATGGCAGCCGCGATGCTCGTCAAGAGCGGTCGGGTCGCCACCTTGGGTATGCCCTACCACAACACCACCCCGTTGTTCCCGGGACGTGTGTTGTCCCTCACGATCCCGGGCGGCGGTCTCCCCACGCACGATCTGGCCTGGTCGGGTGACGGCTACCGGCAGACGTTCATGGACGAACTGATGACGGCCAACATCGGCCAGGTCGGCACGCAGTTCGACTCCCTGGCCCACCCCATGATCAAGGTCGAGGGACAGGAAGGTTGGAAGGACGGCAACTATCTCTACAACGGCGCCCGGCTTGAGGACGTCGGCGGTCCGTATGGCCTCAAGAAGAACGGAACCGAGAACGTTGGGTCCTTCTTCACACGCGGCATCCTGATCGATCTCGTGGCGCTGAAGGGCGGAAACCTGCCGATCGGCTACCCGATCAGCATGGATGACTACAACGCGGCGCTGGCGGCGCAGGGCATCGAGGATGCCGGCCAGGGCGACGTGGTGCTCTTCCGGACCGGCTGGAACGACATCTGGCGCGACAACCACAACCTCCCCACCGGCGATGCGATGGCCAACAACGCGGCCTTCAATGCGGGTGGCCCCGGAGTGGCCCCCGAAGTTTGCGACCATCTCGCGGGCAAAAAGATCGCGATGCTGGGCGCCGACAACTGGGGCATCGAGCCGTACGACTTCGCCGGGCAGGGCGACTGGCCGACTCCCTTCGCCGAGGTGAAAGATTGGGCGTACTGCCACATGAACCTGTCGGTGCGCCGCGGGATCTACCTGTTTGAGAACCTTGACCTCAAGCAGCTGGGCGAGGACCAGGCGTACGAGTTCCTGTTCTCGTGGGCTCCGCTGAAGCTCGTGGGCGCCACCGGCGCTCCGGGTAACCCGATCGCCGCCTACTGAGGCTGCACTGATGCTGGAGACCGGGTTTGACCCCGGTTTCCAGCATCGTTTTGCTCGCATTTTGGAAAGGTTGACAGATGAAGCATCGGCGTTGGCTGATCGTGGCGACGGGATGTGCACTGGCCGTGATGACATCCCATTCGGCACTCGCTCAGCAGGACCAGAGCAATCTCTTTCCGGTGCCGGACGTCGAGGGCGCCCTCTCTTGGCGATCACTTGGGCAGGCGGAAGTTCGATTCGAAGGCGAGCGCACGCGCGTAGTGGTTCCCGAGGAAGTGCTGGAGCAGGAGGGTGAGACCGTCAAGGCGGTTGGATTTCTGCTGCCGCTAAGCACGTCCGGCGACCGCCAGTTCCTGATGGAGACGTCACCACACTGCCCGTTCTGCTTGCCGATCACGCGGGAAAGTCTGATTGAGCTGACCAGTAACGAGCCCATCGGGTTCCTGCTGCGTGCGGTGGTGGTCGAGGGACGTTTCGACATCGCCGACGACACGGTCGAGGGTTCCCTGTACCGAATGACAAACGTGGAGTTGCTTGATGAATGATCGGGCTCGGCTCACTTTCGTGTTATTGACCGCTGCCGGGGTGCTGACAGCGGCCATTTCCGGGGCCGCGGCGGCCACGCGAATCGACTGCCCGGGCCAGGTGCTGTATCGGTTCCACTATTCCGATGGCCAGCTCGCCGCGGGGACGGAGGCGAGCTGGGATCTGAATATCCGCCGCGGCGAAGGCGAACGGACAGTGGGATTGCCCAAGCTGTACGTCCGCCAGGGCGAACTGGTCTGCGAGTACGAGTTGCCCAACGGGGCTTTTGCAGTGGTCAGCCGTCCAGCTCCGGATGGTGCGACCTGCACCGCTGGCGCGGACGACTCGCTCTCGATGGCGTATTTTGCCTGCGAGTGAAAAAGGGCCGGGGGTGCTGTCTGACCGCCTCGAGGTCAGGGGGGCTTTCCGCCCCACAAAATGAATCCTGAACCACGTTGACTATTAGATAGTTACCGCTTTGTCCGAGAACTTGTCGAAACATAGCCTTCGATCATGGCTGAGCGTGGATTTTCACGATGCGGCGCCGATCGCGCTCCACGGACGGCGGGGGGCGGACGCGTAAGGAAACGGGGCCGAGGCTACTCGGGTGACGTGTTACGGTCGTCCGGCGCCTGATAGCTTCTGCCCGCCGAGAACCGGTGGTAGAATTCGCCGAGGCGAATCGTGCATCGTTTTCAGAGGATTGGCAGGTTGACGGTGCAGTGGTCATTGCCTAGGTTCGGGCGGGCCTGCGGCCGTGGCGGAACTGGTAGACGCGCAGCGTTGAGGGCGCTGTGGAGGAAACTCCGTGGAGGTTCGAGTCCTCTCGGCCGCACCATCGACCGGGTGCGGCGTGCAGGCGGCTGTGGCGGAATTGGCAGACGCGCTGGCTTCAGGTGCCAGTGGGGGCAACCCCGTGGAGGTTCGAGTCCTCTCAGCCGCACCATGCCGTTGCCTAGCCGGCAGGCTGTGATCGGCCGCGGCATCGTCCTTGGCCTGGCGGCGCTGCTGCTGGCCGGGTGTGCCCGGAACGCGCCGCCGGCGCCCCTGGTGTCCAGTCAGCCCGACCCGGTGAGTACGGAGGAGCGCCCGGCTGCACCGACTGGTGCGCAAGACGCGGCGCCCGGAACCGTGATCGTCTCGCGTGGCGACACCTATTCCGAGATTGCCGAGGCCCACGGCGTGTCAACGCGGGCGCTCATCGAGATCAACGGCGCCGAGCCCCCCTACACGATCTATCCCGGCGATGTCCTACACCTGCCGCCGCCACTGACGTACACGGTGGTGCAAGGAGATACGGCGACGAGAATTGCTCGTTGCCATGGTGTCGACCTCTGGTCGCTGGTGCAGCTGAACAGGCTGAAACGCCCCTATCGTTTGTCGGTCGGACAGGACCTGCGCATACCGCGGCAGATCCGCGCGCGCCATTGCCCGGAGGAAGGGACGATCCTCGTCGAGGTCGAGATCACCGCTGACGAGGAACCGGCTCCAGCAGCAATCCCCGGCGCAATTGTTGCGGTGCCGGCGGCGCCTGCCGCCGAAGAGACCCCGTCGGACGTCCCCGCCGCGCCCGCGCCCGCCGGTGGCGGGGTTCCGGATGCGGTCGCAGCCCCCGAGCCGGTCGCGGCTGCGCGGGCCCCACTGCCGGCCCCTGCACCGACCCCTCAGATCGCCGGCAGCAGCAAGTTCCTCTGGCCGGCCGATGGCCAGATCGCATCGCGCTTCGGCACGAAGTCGGGCGGGCTCAAGAACGACGGCATCAACATTGCGGCACCGGCGGGATCTCCGGTGCGCGCCACGGCGGACGGCACCGTGGCGTACGCTGGCAATGAGTTGCAGGCCTACGGCAACCTGGTCCTGATCAGGCATGAAGACGGATGGATGTCGGCGTACGCGCACAACCAGGAACTCAGGGTCGCGCGCGGCGATCGGGTTCGCCAGGGACAGATGATCGCGCAGGTGGGCCAGACCGGAAACGTACCGGGCCCGCAGGTACACTTCGAACTACGGACCGGGAAGGGACGGCCGGTCGACCCTCTCAAGCACCTCGGCAAATAACGGCGTCACGGAATCGTGATCTTCAGCTGCCCGGCCCGGTCCTGGATGAACTGCCAGGCCACCCGGCCGGAGCGGGCCCCCCGGGTGACGGACCATTCCAGCGCCGCGACGCGAAGCGAATCGTCCGCTGGCAGCCCGAAATAGTCGGCATAGGCCGCAATGATTTCCAGATAGTCGTTCTGGGAACACGAGTGAAAACCGAGCCACAGGCCGAAACGATCACTCATGGAAACTTTTTCCTCGACCGTTTCCGAAGGACTGATCGAGGTTGAGCGTTCGTTCTCGATCATGGCGCGGGCCATCAGGTGGCGCCGGTTGGACGTCGCGTAGAAGAGCGTGTTCGAAGGGCGCCCCTCCACGCCGCCCTCCAACATGGCCTTGAGCGACCGGTAAGAGGCATCGCCTGCCTCGAAGGACAGGTCGTCACAAAACAGCACGTAGCGTTCGGGCCGGGGCCGCAGGGCCTGGAGCAGCGCGGGCAGCGTCTCGATGTCCTCACGCGCGATCTCCACCAACCGAAGCGGTTCGCGGGTCCGTTCGGCGTTGACGGCTGCGTGCACCGCCTTCACCAGTGAGCTCTTCCCGGTTCCGCGGGCGCCCCACAACAGCGCATTGTTGGCTGGAAAGCCGTCGGCAAAGCGGCGGGTGTTCTCCAGGAGGATGGACCGGACCCGATCGATCCCGCGGAGCAGTTCCAGCGGGATCCGGTTCACTTCCGGAACCGGTCGCAGACAATGCGCTTTCCCGTCCCAGAGGAAGGCGTCCGCGTCGGTCTCGGGCACCGCCAATTCAGGGGGCGGCGCCAGCCGCTCGAGTGCGTCGGCGACCCGCTGGAGGAGCTGCTCCTGAGATGCTGTCTTGTCCAATGTCCGTGTCCCGGAAAATCGGCTTGCGTGGAAATCTGCGGCCCGTACAGCGCGCGCGGGCGGCGCCGGGAAACATCCTCTGAGCAGGTCCAAGGCCAACTTTGGAGCCTGAGCATATCCGAATGCCGGGGCACCGGTTCGGGCCGTGTACGGTTGCAGGCGAACCGGCCGCGCCTGTATAGTCTGCGCCTTCCGTTCAGGAGTGTTCGCACATGCTCATCGCGCCGGCGTTCGCCCAAGGCGCGTCCGCTGATGGCGGAAGCTCCTTTTTGATCCAGCTATTGCCGCTGGTCCTGATTTTCGCCGTTTTTTATTTCCTGCTCATCCGGCCGCAGCAGAAGCGCCTGAAGGAACACAAGGCGATGGTCGCCGCCGTGAAGCGTGGGGACCAGGTGGTGACGGCGGGCGGAGTGAAGGGACGCGTGACGTACATCGACGACGACCAGACCATTTCGGTCGAGATCGCACCTGACATCACCGTGAAGGTGGTGCGCGATACGCTGTCCCAGGTGCTGCCGAAGGGCGGTGCTTCGGCCTCCGGCCAGAACCAGCCACCAGCCAAGTCTTGAACGGCATGCGCCGCGTGTCACGGGGGAGCCCGGCGTGACCCACGTACCGCGCTGGCAAATCGTCATCGCCGCTATCGCCGTGGTGTTCGCCGTGGTGTACTCGGCGCCGAATTTCCTGTCCTCGACAGCGTCGTGGCTACCGGGGAACCCGGTTCGCCTCGGCCTAGATCTGCAGGGCGGGTCACATCTCCTGCTGCGCGTCGATTCGGACGTGGTTCTGGCCGAACGGCTCGAATCGGTGCTCGACGAGATCCGAACCCGGTTCCGGGCCGCCGAAATCGGGTACACGGGCATTGGTGTCGAGCAGCTTGCCGGCGGATTGACGTTGACGGATCCGGCCCAGGCCGAACAGGCGCTGGAACTCGCCGAGGAAGCCGACGAGACCCTCGACATCGAGGTGGATGGCGGCGGACGGCTCACGTTTCGACTGGATGCCGACGCCGAGAAGGAACTCCGGATATCGGCGCTGTCACAGTCGCAGGAGGTGATCCGCCGGCGGATTGACGAGACGGGGACGAACGAACCCACGATTCAGCGTCAGGGCGAAGACCGGATTCTCGTGCAACTCCCGGGGGTCGATGATCCCGAGCGGATCAAGCGGCTCCTCGGCCAGACAGCGAAGATGAACTTCCGAATGGTCGATGAGACGGCCTCGATACCGGAGGCGATCGCGGGGCGCGTGCCGCCAGGGTCAGAGCTCCTCTACGAAGACGACGGGACCGAGCAGGGGATTCCCATCGTGGTGCGCCGGCGGGTCGGGGTGAGCGGTGACAACCTGGTGGGGGCCGCGCCGGTCATCGATCAGAACAACCAGCCGGTCGTGACCATCCGGTTCGACGCGGCCGGAGCGCGCCGGTTCGGCGACCTGACGACCGAGAACGTGGGCCGGCGATTCGCGATCGTGCTCGACGGTCGCGTCATCAGTGCCCCCGTGATTCGCGAGCCGATACCGGGAGGTAACGGGCAGATCTCGGGGAACTTTACGTTCGAAACGGCGAGCGACTTGGCGCTGCTGCTCCGAGCAGGCGCGCTGCCGGCGCCACTGGTGATCCTGGAGGAGCGGACCGTGGGCCCGAGCCTCGGCCGGGATTCGATCGCCGCCGGAACCCTCGCCGGCCAGGTCGCGCTGCTGCTGGTGATCATCTACATGGTCGCGGTCTACGGCCTGTTCGGAATCGCAGCCGATATCGCGCTGGCAGTGAACATCGCGCTCCTTCTCGGGATCCTTTCGGCGCTGGGTGCGACCCTGACCCTGCCAGGCATCGCCGGCATCGCTCTGACCATCGGGATGGCGGTCGATGCCAACGTGCTGATCTTCGAGCGCATCCGGGAGGAGACCCGGCGCGGGCGATCGCCCGTGTCCGCGATCGATACCGGTTACCGTCAGGCGCTCCGCGCCATCATCGACGCGAACGTGACCACGCTGATCGCGGCGCTGGTGCTCTTCCAGATGGGCTCGGGACCGATTCGCGGGTTCGCGGTGACGCTGGCGGTCGGGGTATTCACGACCATGTTCTGTTCGCTGATCATCAGTCGCCTGCTGGTGCTGGGGTGGCTCAGCCGCGCCCGCCCCAAGGTCCTGAACGTCTGAGAGACCCACCATGATGCGCTTGCGGCTGATTCCCGACGACACGACGCTCCAGATCATTCGCTGGCGCCGGCATGCGATGGTCGGGTCGGTCGCGGCGATCGTGGTATCCGCCGTGCTGTTCGCCGCCATTGGCCTCAACTTCGGAATTGACTTCCGCGGCGGCATCCTGATCGAGGTCCGGATCCCGGAAGTTCCGCAGGTCACGGAGGTACGCAGCGCGTTCGAGGGGGCGGGCTTGGGCGAAGTCGCCATCCAGGAATTCGGCGAGGAGACTGATTTCTTGGTGCGGATCGAGCGACAGCCTGGCGGCGACGAGGCCCAGCAGGCCGCCGTCGAGACGGCCCGGGCCCACCTGGCGTCCACGTTCGGCGATGCCGTCGAGTATCGGCGGGTGGAATTCGTTGGTCCTACGGTCAGCCAGGATCTGCTGCGCGGTGGCGCCATCGCCGTGCTCCTCGCTGTGGTGGCGATGCTCCTCTACATCATGTTCCGCTTCGAGATGGCCTTTGCGTGGGGTGCGGTCGGGGCGCTGGTCCACGACGTGCTGCTCACGATCGGGGTGTTCTCGCTGACGGGGCTCGAGTTCAACGTGGCCACGGTGGCCGCGCTGCTTCTGATCGTCGGCTACTCGATGAACGACACCGTCGTGGTGTACGACCGGATCCGCGAAAACCTAAGAAAATACAAGAAGACCGACCTCGAATTGGTCCTTAACCGGAGCATCAACGAGACCCTCTCTCGGACAGTCAACACCACGGTGACCACGATCATGGCCCTGGGAGCCCTGATCGTGCTGGGCGGACCGGTGGTGCAGGACTTCAGTTTCGCGATGATTTGGGGGATTACCGTCGGCACTTATTCGTCGATTTTCCTTGCAGCGCCGCTGCTCCTGACCTTCGGTGTCCGCCGCGGTACAGAGACTACGGGGCCAAAGGCCGAAGGTGAAAGGGCGGCTTGAGGACGACGGAACGCTCGTCCGGGTAGACAGCTATGGCCCGGGCGGCTTCACGATCTCGGGAAACCGTCACGAGGGACCGGTCATCCTCCGCGTGGCCGAAGCACTTCCCTGGGCGGAGGTTTCTGAATTCGGGCTGAGCGTAAAGGCCGCCCGTGAGCTCCTCGTGGAATTTCGGCCGCCTGGAATCGTCCTGGTCGGAACGGGACGGATACGGCTCGTTCCCGACATGACATTCCTCGATTGGTGCCGCACGCACGGGTTCGAGCCCGACGTGATGGCTACCGGAGCAGCGTGCCGGACCTGGAATGTCCTTGCGATGGAGGGCAGGGAGGTCGTCGCGGGGTTGCTTCCGGCCGGGTGGTCCCCGGGCGAGGAGGCCGGCGGTGCCCCTGCTCCGTCCTGATGCCGTAGGGGCGGGCGGGAGCCCCGGCCACGCAGGTCCCGACGCCGGGGTTTAGAGCTGCGTGAGCTTCGTCCGCAGAAACTGGCCCGTGTAGCTCTCGGGTACCTGGGTCACGATCTCCGGCGGTCCTTGGGCGATGACCCGGCCGCCGCCGGCGCCGCCCTCCGGGCCGAGGTCGATGATCCAGTCTGCCTGTTTGATCACGTCTAAATGATGCTCGATGACCAGGACCGTATTGCCCTGCTCGACGAGGGCGTGCAGGACGTCGAGAAGGGTTCGGACATCCTCGAAATGGAGGCCTGTCGTGGGTTCATCGAGCAGGTAGAGGGTCCGGCCGGTCGCGCGCCTCGAGAGTTCCTTCGACAGCTTGACGCGCTGGGCCTCGCCCCCCGACAGGGTGGTAGCGCGCTGTCCGAGCCGGATGTAGCCGAGCCCGACCCGTCGGAGGGTCTCCAGCTTGTCCCGAATCGCCGGAAGCGCGGCGAAGAAGCGAGCAGCCGACGTCACATCCATGTCCAACACATCGGCGATGGATCGGTCCCGATAGCGGATTTCGAGAGTCTCCCGGTTGTACCGCCGGCCCTTGCAAGCCTGGCAGGTGACATAGACCGGGGCCAGGAAGTGCATTTCGATCTTGATCACGCCGTCACCCTGGCACGCTTCGCAACGCCCTCCCTTGACGTTGAACGAGAAGCGGCCGGGCCGATAGCCCCGCGCACGCGCTTCGGGCAGCTGGGTGTACCACTCGCGAATGGGCCCGAACGCGCCTGTGTAGGTGGCCGGATTCGATCGCGGGGTCCGGCCGATCGGCGATTGATCGATGTCGATGACCTTGTCGAACAGCCAAGATCCCTGGATACGGTCGTTCTGGCGCTCCGGGTGGGCGAGGGAGGTCCGAAGTAGCGGATGGAGCGTGTCGAGGATCAAGCTCGACTTGCCACTTCCCGAGACTCCGGTGACGCAGATCAGAAGGCCGGCCGGAATATCGACATCGATGTTCTGCAGGTTGTTGGTGTCGATTCCACGCAGCGCAAGCGTGCGCTCCGGGATCGGTGCGCGGCGGGTGTCCGGCACGGGAATCACGCGCGCACCACTCAGGTACTGGGCGGTCAGGCTCTCCTGATGCGCCTTCAGCTCCCGGGGGGTACCGGTGGCGACGATCTTGCCGCCGGTCTCGCCGGCGCCCGGTCCCATGTCCACCACGAAGTCGGCGGCCTCGATGGAATCCTCGTCGTGCTCGACGACCAGCACCGTGTTACCCAGGTCCCGGAGATTCTTGAGCGTCTCGAGCAGGCGGGCGTTGTCCTTCTGGTGGAGACCGATCGAGGGCTCATCCAGGACGTAGAGGACGCCCGTGAGTCCGGATCCGATCTGCGAGGCCAAGCGGATCCGTTGTGTCTCTCCGCCCGAGAGCGTGGCTGAGCCGCGGGCCAGGGTCAGGTATTCCAGCCCGACGTCGACGAGGAAGCCGAGCCGGAGAGATAGTTCACGCAAGGTGCGCTCGGCGATGGTCCGGCTCTGCGCGTCCAGGGTGGCTGGCAGTTCCCGTTCGACCCACGCCTTCGCGTCGGCGATCGTCATCTCCGAGACGGTGCCGATGTGCCAGTCACCGATCCGGACGGCCAGCGCCTCGGTGCGCAGCCGATGGCCGTCGCAGACGCTGCAGCGGACCTTGGCACGGTAGCCGCCGAGCTGTTCCCGCACGGATGACTCAGGAGCTTCCTGCCAGCGCTTCTCGAGCGACGGGATGACGCCAGGGAACGGGCGTGTCAGCGTGTGGGCCTCGTCCTGCTCACCGTAGCGGATGGCCACATCGGTGGTACCCGATCCGTGGAGGACCATCTCCTGCACGGACTTCGGCAGGCGGCGCCAGGGCCGATCGAGTGAGAAACCGAAGTGCTGCGCAAGCCCTTCGAGCGCCTGCAGGTAGTAGCCCGACGGCGGTACTTCCCATGGTTCGATCGCACCGCCCTTCAGCGTCAGTTTCGGGTTGGGAATGATGAGGTCGGGATCGAAGAACTCGACGACGCCGAGACCGCCGCATCGATTGCACCATCCCGCCGGACTGTTGAACGAAAACAGCCGGGGCTCGATCTCATCGATGGTGAAACCGGACACCGGGCAGGCGAAGCGGGCTGAAAAGGTCACGCGTTCCGAGGAATCGGCATCTTCGGTGATCAGCAGGCCGTCGGATAACCGAAGGGCCGTCTCGGCGCTGTCGGCAAGACGCGCCTCGAGATCCTCGCGGATCACGATCCGGTCCACCACCACCTCGATGTCGTGATTGCGGTGTCGGTCGAGTGCCGGGGGGTCGTGGGTCTCGTGCAGAACCCCGTCGATCTTGACCCGCTGGAAACCCTGCCGCAGGAGGTCCTCCAGGTCCTTCCTGAACTCGCCCTTGCGATTGCGGACCACGGGGCTGAGGAGCAGGAGGCGGGTCCCGGGCGGATGCGCCATCATGGCGTCGACCATCTGCGTAACCGTCTGGCTGGTGATGGGCAGGCCGGTGGCGGGGGAATATGGCACGCCGACCCGGGCGAACAGCAGCCTGAGATAGTCCTGAATTTCGGTGACGGTGCCGACGGTCGAGCGCGGATTGTGCGAAACGTTCTTCTGATCGACCGCAATAGCCGGCGACAGACCCTCGATTTGGTCGACGTCCGGCTTCTCGACCATCTCGAGGAACTGTCTTGCGTAGGCCGACAGGCTTTCCACGTACCGTCGCTGGCCCTCCGCGTAGACCGTGTCGAACGCCAGCGAAGATTTCCCGGAACCGGAGAGACCGGTGATCACGACAAGGCGACCGCGCGGGATCGTGACGTCGACGGATTTCAGGTTATGCGTGCGGGCACCGCGGACGGACAGCACACCGTGCACGCCGCCGACCGAGGTGGCCGCGTCCGGCGACGACAACGTCGCGGCGGACCGGGCCGAGCGCGGCGGATCGATCTTGCGTACAGCCATGGAGGAAGTCCGCTCCGGAAGCGTGGCCATTCTAGTCCCCAGGGCGTCTATCCGTGTTCGGGATCACCGCCGCCATAGGGCGACGATGCAGTGCGGCAGGACCGGATCGTGTATATTTTCGAGAGGAATCGTATCGTTGGGATCACAGGCTTCCCGCTCAGGATAGGGTGTTCAGAACTGAATCAAGGAATCGTTACATGGTGATGAGTGTTAACAAGGTGATCCTATTGGGGAATGTGGGACGTGATCCGGAAATCCGCGAGCTGCCAAACGGTGGACGGGTGGCCAATTTTTCGATCGCCACAGAGGAACGTTGGCGTGACAAGCAGACCGGGGAGCAGCGTGAACGCACCGAATGGCACCGGATTGTGGTGTTCAACCCGATGCTGATCGATATCGTCGATGACCGGGTCTTCAAGGGAACCCGGGTCTACCTCGAAGGGCAGCTGCAAACCCGCCGCTGGCAGGATCCTTCAGGTTATGACCGGTTCACCACCGAGATTGCGCTGCAGCGCTTTGGCAGCCGCATCATCGTGCTCAACGATCGGCGGTACGACGAGAGCCGCGACGATTCGGGAGCAGGACGGGGCCGGGAGACGTATCCGTCGCGCGTGCAGGCGGACCATTCACAAGACACGGACTACGACGAAGAAGTACCATTCTAAGTGCCTGATTCGCGGCCCGGTCCCGGGCCCGTTCCATCTCGTTGCGAGCAATTCCGGCTACTGACCTATGACTTCTGAAGCCACTTCCGGACCGGGCGTGCCGCCCAGAGAAGCCGTCGCGACGATCACGATCGTCGACGAGATGCGCCGGTCGTATCTCGATTACGCCATGAGCGTGATCGTGAGCCGGGCGCTGCCTGACGCGCGTGACGGCCTGAAGCCGGTGCACCGGCGCATTCTCTACGCGATGTACGAGAACGGGTACGGATGGAACCGGCCGTACCGCAAGTCGGCGCGGGTGGTCGGCGACGTGATGGGGAAGTACCACCCGCACGGTGACAGCGCGATCTACGACGCCATGGTGCGGATGGCGCAGGACTTCTCGATGCGACTCGAACTGATTGATGGCCAGGGGAATTTCGGTTCGATCGACGGCGATCCTCCCGCGGCCATGCGCTATACCGAGGTGCGGATGGCGCGACCTGCCGCAACGATGCTGGAAGATATCGATTTTGAGACCGTTGAGTTCCAAGACAATTACGATGCCTCGGCGTCCGAACCCTCAGTCCTGCCGGCCCGCTTTCCCAACCTACTGGTGAACGGAACAGGCGGGATTGCCGTCGGCATGGCGACGAACCTGCCGCCGCACAACCTGGGCGAGGTGATTTCGGCCTGTCTGGCTCTGATTGACGATCCGACCCTTTCGGTTCAGGACCTCAGCCGGTGCATCCCGGGGCCGGACTTTCCGACAGGTGGCCTGATTATCGGCCGGCGCGGCATCCTCGAGGGCTACCGGACTGGCCGTGGTCGGGTGGTCATGCGCGGTCGGACGACGGTGGAGGAGCGGGGGAAAGATCGTTCGACCATCATCATCAGTGAAATCCCCTTTCAGGTCATCAAGGCCCGCATGATTGAACAGATCGCGGATCGCGTGCGCAGCAAGGACATCGAGGGGGTAAGCGGGCTTCGCGACGAATCTGACCGTGACGGCCTGCGCGTTGTGGTCGAGCTGAAGCGCGGCACGACCGCAGCCGTCGTGCTTAACCAGTTGTACAAGTTCACCAGTCTGCAGACGTCGTTCGGCATCAATGCACTCGCCCTCCACGATGGAAAGCCCGAGTGCCTCGATCTAAAGCAGCTGCTCGAGGCATTTCTCTCGTTCCGCGAGAGCGTGATCACCAAGCGAACCCTGTTCCTTCTCAAGAAGGCCCGTGCACAGGCGCACGTATTGCTTGGTCTCGTGATCGCGGTCGCCAACCTCGACGCCGTAGTGGCGTTGATCCGGGCGGCGACGGACGCCGCCGAAGCGCGCAAGAAGCTCATTGGGCGGTCGTGGCCGGCAGCGGAGATCGAACCCTATCTGGAGCTCATCGCGGAACCTGGCAGGGGGGTGGCGGCGGACGGCACCTGCGAACTCAGCGAGCGTCAGGCCAAGGCCATCCTGGACCTGCAGCTCCACCGGTTAACGGGGCTCGAGCGGGAGAAGATCGGTAACGAGCTTCGCGAAAAGGCAACGGAAATTGATGGCTACTTGGAAACGCTTCGCTCCCGCCCGCGTCTACTGGAAATCCTGCGCAATGAACTGGTGCAAGTCCGTGATCAGTTCGGCACGCCGCGCCGGACCGAAATCGTCGATGGTGACGAGGATGCCGATCGCGACGACCTGATCGAACGTGAGGACATGGTGGTGACCCTTACGCGGGACGGATACGTGAAGCGCACCGAACTGGCCGCGTATCGTTCGCAGCGGCGGGGCGGGAAGGGCCGCTCCGCCATGGCGGTGAAGGACGATGACTTCGTTACGCACGTGTTCACGGCGAGTACTCATGACCCTGTGCTGTTCTTCACATCCCACGGGATCGTCCACCGCCGAAAAGTGTACGACCTGCCGTTGGGCACACCGCCGGCACGGGGCCGGCCGATCGTGAACGTGCTGCGCATCGACGGCGAAGAGCAGATCACGACCATGCTGCCACAGCGTTCCGAAGCGGCGGAGGAGGGAGCAGCTTCCGAACTCGTGTTTGCGACTCGTGCGGGATACGTACGCCGCAACCGGATATCGGATTTCGCATCGATCAATGTGAACGGCAAGATCGCCATGAAGCTTGATCCAGGGGATGCGCTGGTGGGTGTGGCGGAGGTCGGGCCCGACAAAGACCTCATGCTGGCGACCCGGCAGGGCAGGGCCATCCGCTTTCCCATCAGAGAAGTGAGAGTCTTCGTGGGGCGGGAGTCACGCGGGGTCCGCGGCATCCGTCTCGGCGAGGACGATGAGGTCATCGGCATGTCGGTTCTGCCACACACCGATGCCCCGCCGGAGCTTCGGCAACGGTACTTGCGCTATACCGTTGCTCTCCGACGGAACGAAGAGCATGCCGACCCGCCAGCAACCGCGGTCTTGAAACAACTGGCCGCGGAGGAAGTGTTCGTGTTGTCGATTACCGAGCGGGGATTTGGCAAGCGAACCTCGTCGCACGAGTACCGATCCGCGGGACGGGGAGGGCAGGGTGTGATCAACATCCAGACGGAGGGGCGCAACGGTTCCGCCGTCGGATGCTTCCCCGTGGCCGAGACCGACGAGGTGATGCTGGTGACGGACCTTGGGCGCATCATCCGCTGCCCGGTAAGCGATATTCGGGTGGCCGGACGTGGCGCTCAAGGCGTTCTTGTTCTGCGTCTCGACGACAGCGAGAAAGTCGTGTCGGTGACGCGGCTCGATGCGTCAGAGGATGACGAAGGTCTCAGCATGGTGCAGCCTGACCCTATGCCGGACGACGCGGGCGGCGAACCAGGCGGGATTTCCTGATGGCCGAGCGTGTTGCCGTTTATCCGGGAACCTTCGACCCGGTCACGACCGGACATCTCGACATTATCCAGCGGGCGACACGTATCTGTGACCGCCTGGTCATCGGGGTCGCCTACAACGTCGACAAGCGGCCCCTGTTTACGCCAGATGAGCGCGCGGAGATGGTTCGCGATGAGATCGAAGCGATGGCGGGAAAGCTCGAAGCGAAAGCCGAGGTGCAGACGTTCGCCATCCTGCTGACCAAATTTGTCGACGAAGTCGGCGGATCGATTATTGTGCGCGGACTCCGCGCCGTGACGGACTTCGACTACGAATTTCAGATGGCTGGGATGAACGCGCGGCTTCGGCCCGATATAGAAACGGTGTTTCTCATGGCGAGTGAGCGTCACCAGTTCATCGCGTCGCGCCTGGTCAAGGAAATCTGTCTCCTTGGAGGGGACATTTCCGGATTTGTGTCACCTCGGATCCTGACCCGCATCGAGGGCCGGATTCAGCAATCTTCATAAGGAACTCTTTCCATGCCCTGGACTCTTCCCACTTCACTTGTCGCGGGCGGTGTTGCCCTGTTGGGTCTTTCCGTGGCGGCCACGGCGCAGGCCGAAGGCCATGACCGGATTCACATGGAGCTCAAGGATGGAACGGTCGTGATCAAGCTCCGGCCCGACCTTGCCCCAAATCACGTCGCCCGGATCAGCGAACTGGTGACATCGGGATTCTACGACGGGCTTACGTTCCATCGGGTTATTGACGGTTTCATGGCGCAGACCGGTGATCCGCAGGGTAACGGCACGGGAGGATCCGGTCAGAACATCGCGGCTGAATTCTCGAATCACCCCCATATCCGGGGGACGGTGTCGATGGCGCGAGCAAGCGATCCGAACAGCGCGGACAGCCAGTTCTTCATTGTCTTTGACAAGGCCCGTTTTCTTGATGGGCAGTACACGGTTTGGGG
>JAGWAT010000021.1:30976-31570 GCA_021296265.1 Alphaproteobacteria bacterium
GAGGGGACGGATATACTGACACTGGTCGCGAGCCTGTAGCTCAGTCGGTAGAGCAACTGACTTTTAATCAGTAGGTCCAGGGTTCGAATCCCTGCGGGCTCACCAGAAGTATCAATTATGAAACAACTGATTTACTGGATGACCGCTTGACGGGCTGTGCAAAGAACGTGTGGGGTGGGAATCATATTGGAATCACGAGGACGGCAGAATCCGACTGTTGATGTCGATAGTCGGCGGTCACGATCCGGACACTTCACGGCAAGGGTTCCCGTTCGGTCAATGAGTGGGGGCCCGAGGTAAGGAATCGGCCGGTGCATGGTGTTCATTCGGTCGTCACTTGATGTGCTTCCCCGGGGCCGTGCTGCGACTGTTCCGAATTTCGCCCGGCCGCTAACCACTGGCCCTGATTGGCCTGGTCGCTGCCTTCAGGCGGCGAACGAGCGAGTACATGGAGCGCACGGCCCGAGGAAGGCGTGTGGGATGCCCGGGCGGCCTGCGCATGACCATGCCCAACCTGTGGATAGCCAGTGGAACTTCTGTGAAAAACACACAGCCGCGCCCGTTCTCCAGCGAATCAAAGCTGGACAGGAGATA
>JAGWAT010000022.1 GCA_021296265.1 Alphaproteobacteria bacterium
GCGCGCTTACGCCCGCAAGCGCTCGTTCTCGGGATCATGCGGAGAATCGGGTATCACCCGGGCCGGATGCCGTCTCCCCAGTACTTCGATCTCCATTTCGGTGCCGACGGCTCCTTGTCCCTGATCCACGTAGCCCAGTGCAAGCGACTTTCCGGTGAAATGCCCGTAGGCGCCCGCCGTCGCGCGCCCGATCATGCTGCCTCCCTGCCACAGCGGTTCGTTGCCAATGGGGTCGGCATCATCGACGTCGCCCACCTCGACCGTGACGAAATGGCGCGGCACGCCATCCGCCTGCTGGCGAACCAGGGCCTCGCGGCCGATGAAGTCGCCCTTGTCGATGGCGGCAAACCGGCCAAGCCCGGCTTCCAGGATCGTGTATTCGCGCGTGAGGTCCTGCGCCCACATGCGGTACGACTTCTCGATCCGGAGCGAATCCATCGCGCGCATGCCGCACTGACCGATCTCGTACTCGGACCCCGCCCGCAGCAGCTTCAGGAAGATATGTCGCTGGTATTCGATCGGGTGGTGGATTTCCCAGCCGAGCTCGCCGACGAAATTGATGCGCATCAGGCGCACGGGCGCGAGCCCAACGTGCGTGTGCTGGCCGGTCAGCCACGGGAAGGCGTTGTTGTCGAGATCGGCTTCCGTGATCTTTGACAGCACCGCGCGCGCATTGGGGCCGGCGATGACCAGGGTGGCATGTGAAGTCGTGAGGTTATCGAGCCGGACACTGCCGTCGGCAGGCAGATTCTTCGCCAAGTAGTCGCCGTCGAAACGTTCGGCCGCGCCGGAACTGACGATGTAAAAGCTCTCGTCGTCGTCCCGCATGATCGTGAACTCGGAGCGCACGCCGCCCCGGGCGGTGAGCGCATGGGACAGGTGGATGCGCCCAGCGGCGCGGGGCAGCCGGCGGCACACGAGCCGGTCCAGCCAGGCCTCCGCCCCCGGCCCTGAAATCCGGAACTTCGAGAAACTCGTAATGTCGATGAGCCCGACATTCTCGCGAACGTTGCGATGTTCCCTGGCCACGTGCGGGAAGTAGTTGGTGCGCCGGAAGCTCCACACGTCCGCGCGCTCGACGCCGGCCGGCGCGAACCAGTTCGGTCGCTCCCAGCCGTAGCGCTGACCCCAGACCGCCCCCATGCCGTCGAGCAGGTCATGGATCGGGCTGGTCTTGGCCGGGCGCGCGGCCGGGCGCTCTTCATCCGGATAGTGAATGATGAAAACGTGTTCGTAGGCTTCTTCGTTCTTGGTCTTTACGTACGGTCGGTTGGCATATTCCCCGAAGCGTCGCGGGTCGACATCCATCATGTCGATCGATGGCTGGCCTTCGACAATCCATTCCGCAAGTTGCCAGCCGGCGCCGCCTGCCGCCGTGATCCCGAAGCTGTGACCCTCGTTCAGCCAGACGTTCCGTAGGTCCCACGCCGGACCGACCAGCGGGCTGCCGTCCGGCGTGTACGCAATCGGACCGTTGACAATGTCCTTGATACCGGCACGCTCAAAGCTCGGCACCCGGTTGATCGCCGCCTCCACGTGCGGCATCAGGCGATCGAGATCACCGGGAAACAGATCGCGCTCGAAACGTTCCGGAACTCCATCCCAGAACCGTGCCGGGGCTCCCTTCTCGTAGGGACCCAGGATGTATCCCTGGCGCTCCTCGCGCAGATAATAGGACGCGTCCGATTCGCGCAGCACGGCCATTTCCGGCAGTCCTTGCGCGTGCCGTTCCACGAGCTCCGGCACGGCATCGGTGACGATGTACTGGTGCTCCACCGGGATCGCCGGGATGTAGACCCCGAGCATCCGGCTGGTATGCCAGCTGTAGTTCCCGGTCGCGCACACCACGTGCTCGCACGTGATGTCGCCCCCGGGGGTCCTGACCAGCCATTCGCCGCTGGATTTCCGTTCAAGCGCGGTGACCGAGGTGTGCTGGTAGATCTCGGCGCCGTGGTTGCGAGCGCCGATCGCGAGTGCCTGAGTGACGTCCGCCGGCGCAATGTGCCCGTCATCGGGATGGTAGAGCGCGCCGACCAGGCCCTCGGTGTTGCACAGCGGCCACAGTGAGGCGACATCGTCCGGCGTGATGATCTTGAACGGGACCCCGATTGTGTTGGCGGTACCGCAGTACTTGCGGTACTCGTCCATTCGTTCCTCGTTGGTCGCAAGCCGCAGGTTGCCCGTGACGTGAAAGCTCACGTCCTGGCCGGTTTCACCCAGCAGGGTCTTGTAGAGGTCCACCGAGTACTTGTGGAGCTGACCGACGCTGTAGCTCATGTTGAACAGCGGCAAGAGACCGGCGGCATGCCACGTCGAACCGGCGGTCAGTTCCGTGCGTTCGCACAGCACCACCTCCGACCAGCCCTTGCGGGCAAGGTGATAAAGCGTTGATACGCCAACGACTCCGCCGCCAACCACCACCACCCTCGCCGATGTCTTCACGGTCTTCCCCTGTCCCGACGCACGTCCCGACGCACCTTTGCACAGAAGCTACGGCACAACCATCCCCGGATCACCCGAGCGGCACGCGCCCTGTCGCGTGGCGGCGGCCGGAGGGCATCCCGGCCAGTGGCTGCTCGATCGTCACTCCGAGGCCTGTCATGTGGGCGGCTCCGGCGCCTGCGCGACGGCGTTCCCAGCCGCCGGCCGGCTCGACCCGGCCGGCGATGGTGATTGCGCGATTCTCACCGGCAAAGGTAGCATTCGCCGCTTGGACCGCTGGCGTTCGGGTCCTCGCTTTCGGGTCCTCCGCCCGGCAATTTTGCAGTCGGGCCCACGGTGCCGCCGCACGTCGCTGGAAAGGGCTCCGATCATGGTGAACTATCAGGACTCGGTCGATCAATCCGACCGCAAGGTACCGATCAATCTGCGGCAGTCTGGCCCGACGCCCGTGGAGTTGCTGATTTCGACGCGTGTGCGGAAGTCCCCCTATTGGCATCTTTCGCATGAGGCCGGCTGCTGGCGAGCCACGGTGTACAACCGGATCTATCACCCGCGCGGGTACATCCGGCCGGAAGATGGCGGCGCCACGGCCGAACACGACGCGCTGGTCAATCATGTGACCCTCTGGAACGTCGCCGTGGAACGCCAGATCCGCGTCGCGGGCCCCGATGCCGAGGCTTTCGTCAACTACGTGATCACGCGGGACGCCACCAGGATTCGACCGATGAACGGCAAGTACGTGATCCTGTGCAACGAGAAGGGCGGCATTCTCAATGATCCGGTCCTGCTGCGGCTGTCGGAAGACGAGTTCTGGTTCAGCCTGTCGGACTCCGACATCATGTTCTGGTTGCAGGGCGTGAACGTCGGCATCAAGGCCAACGTCGAGATCGATGAAATCGATGTCTGCCCGTTGCAGATCCAGGGACCGAAGTCGGCCGACCTGATGGCCGACTTGATCGGCGACGAGGTCCGCGAGTTGCCGTCGTACGGTCTCATGGAGGCCCGGGTCGCCGGGTGCAACGTCGTGGTGTCCCAGACCGGGTTCAGCGGCGAGAAGGGCTACGAGTTCTATTTGCGCGACACCACGCTGCACGCCGAGAAACTTTGGGGGGCGATCCAGGAGGCGGGCAAGGCGCACCGCCTCCAGGTCATCGCGCCGGGCCATCAGCGCAGGATCGCCGCGGGCATCTTGTCGTGGGGCCAGGACCTGGATGCCGAGACCCTGCCATTCCAGTGCAATCTCGGCTACCAGGTGCCCCGCGCCAAGACAGCCGACTACATCGGCAAGGCTCGGCTGGAAGAAGTTCGCTCCCTCGTCGAGGCAGGCACACCACCGTACAAGCTGACACTGGTGGGACTGGTGCTCGGCGGTCAGCCGATCGAAGACTACGCACCCGATTTCTGGCTGATTTCAGCGACCGATGCCGGCAAGCCGGTGGGCTACGTCACGTCGCCCTGGTACTCGCCGGAACTCGGATCCAACATCGCGATGGGCTACGTCCCGTGCGCGATGGCGGCTCTGGGCACCGCCGTGAAGGTCTGGCTGCCCGACGCGTACTCGACGACTCCCGGGCAACCGGTTGACGGTACGGTCGTGGACATGCCGTTCCGCCCCTCGGTCAATCCGAACGCTCGGGAGATCGCGAGGGCGGAAGGGCGGGATGCGGCGTATTGATCCGTGACGCCGCCCCGCCCGCCCCCGCGTTGCGGCTGAAGCACCCCGAGCTTCCAGGGAAACGGCGGCGATGACCCGCTACTCGATCTTCAGACTCGCCCGCAACGCCCTTGCCTATCGCCCGAACTGGCCACGGGCCTGGCGCAGCCCCGACCCCCGCCCCGCCTATGACGTGGTGATCGTGGGCGGCGGCGGCCACGGGCTGGCGACCGCCTACTACCTGGCCAAGGAGCACGGTGTCAGCAACATTGCGGTCCTTGAGAAAGGCTGGCTCGGCGGCGGCAACACGGGGCGCAATACCACGATCATCCGTTCCAATTACCTCTGGGACGAGAGCGCACACCTCTACGAGAAGGCCCTGCAGCTCTATGAAGGCCTCAGCCGGGAGCTGAACTTCAACATCATGCTGAGCCAGCGCGGAGTCCTGAACCTCGCCCACAACGAACATGACCTCAAGGAGATGTCCCGGCGGGTGCGGGCAATCCGCCTGAACGGAATCGATTCGGAGATGCTGGACCCGCAGGGCGTGAAGGCGGAAGTTCCGGTCATCAATATCTCAAGGCAAGTGCGGTACCCCATCCTCGGCGCATCCCTCCAGCGGCGCGGCGGGGTGGCGCGCCACGACGCGGTCGCTTGGGGATTTGCCCGCGCCGCCGACGCGCGCGGCGTGGACATCGTCCAGAACTGCGAAGTGACCGGGCTCGATGTGGTGAACAGTCGCGTGCGCGGCCTCCGGACGTCGCGCGGCACCATCGCGGCGAGGAAGGTGGGCCTCGTCGCGGCCGGACATTCAAGCGTCCTTGCCGCCATGGCGGGCCTGCGGCTTCCCATCGAGAGTCACCCGCTGCAGGCGATGGTGTCGGAACCGATCAAGCCAGTTCTCAACAGCGTCGTGATGTCGAACACCGTTCACGTCTACCTCAGCCAGTCCGACAAGGGCGAGCTCGTCATTGGCGCCGGCATCGACGGTTACAACTCGTATGCCCAGCGCGGCAGCTTTCAGATCATTGAAGGTCAAATGGGGGCGCTGCTGGAGTTGTTTCCCAGTTTCTCGCGGCTTCGCATGCTGCGCCAGTGGGGCGGCATCGTCGACGTTTGTCCGGACGCGAGTCCCATCGTGGGCAAGACTCCCGTCGAGGGTCTCTACATCAATTGCGGCTGGGGCACCGGCGGTTTCAAGGCGACCCCGGGTTCGGGCTGGGCGTTCGCCCACACCATCGCGCAGGACCGGCCGCACGCGCTGAATGCCCCCTTCACCCTGGAGCGCTTCAGCACCGGCGCGCTGATTGACGAGCACGGCGCCGCTGCGGTGGCGCATTGAGGGCACCATGCTTCTGATTTCCTGCCCCTGGTGTGGCCAGCGCGACGAAAGCGAGTTCACCTGCGGTGGCGAGGCCCACATCTTGAGGCCGGCCGACCCCGACGCGCTCAGTGATCCGGAATGGGCCGACTACCTGTTCATGCGCACCAACCCGAAGGGCCGGCACCGCGAGCGCTGGTGCCACACCCACGGCTGCGGGCGCTGGTTCAACATGGAACGGGATACCGCAACGCACGACATCGTCTCCGTCTATCGAATGGGCGAAGCTCCTCCCGACGACCGCGACGGAAACTCGTCGTGACCTCCCAGCCGTACCGGCTGGCCGAAGGCGGCGTCATCGACCGGACGCGACCGCTGACCTTCTCCTTCAACGGCCGGCGGCTGACAGGGTATTCGGGAGACACGCTGGCCTCGGCCCTGCTTGCGAACGGCGTGCATCTGGTTGGCCGCAGCTTCAAGTACCACCGGCCGCGCGGAATCCTCACCGCCGGCACGGAGGAGCCGAACGCGCTGGTGCAGCTGGAGGCCGGGAACCGGAGCATCCCCAACCTCAGGGCCACCCGGATCGAGCTCTACAACGGCCTCTCCGCAGCCAGCGTCAACTGCTGGCCGGGCGTGCGGTTCGATGCCGGCGCGCTCATCGATGCCGTCCACCGCCTGGTTCCGGCGGGGTTTTACTACAAGACGTTCATGTGGCCGCAGGGCGGCTGGCATGTCTACGAACGGCTGATCCGACGGATGGCGGGCATGGGGCGCGCGCCCGAAGGCGCGGACCCTGACCGGTACGAGCGCACGAACGCGCATTGCGACGTCCTGATCATCGGTGCAGGACCGGCCGGACTGGCCGCCGCGGTAACGGCGGGGCGCAGCGGCGCCAGCGTCATCCTGGCTGACGAGCGCGGCCAACCGGGCGGCTCCCTTCCGGACGTGGCCTCGGACGGGGACGTGACGGGCACCAGCTGGCTCGGCGACACCATCGCCGAGCTGCAGTCGATGACGAACGTGCGGATGTTCACGCGCACCACGGTCACTGGATATTTCGATCACAATTTCCTGATTGCCGTGGAACGGGTCACCGACCACCTCGGTCCCGGCGCACCTGCTCACCTCCCGCGCCAGCGGCTGTGGCGCATCCGCACCAGCAGGGTCGTGTTGGCCACCGGGGCCCTGGAGCGGCCGCTGGTATTTGCCAACAACGACCGACCCGGGGTGATGCTGGCAGGCTCGGCGCGGGCTTACGTCAACCGCTTCGCTGTCCTCCCCGGACGGCGCGCGGTGGTGGTGACCAACAACGACAGCGCTTACGAGGCGGCGCTCGATCTTCATCGCAACGGCGTCGAGATCGCTGCGGTCGCCGATCTCCGAGCGGTTCCGGTTGGCCCGGCCGCAGAAGCCGCTGCAGCGGCAGGCCTGAACATCCTGCGTGGCCACGCTGTCGTCGACACCAATGGCCGCCGGCGGGTGCAGGCCGTGCATGTCGCCGGTATCGGCCTCGACGGCTCGCTCACGGGGCCAGTACGCGCTTTGCATTGCGATCTGGTCCTGATGTCGGGGGGTTGGAGCCCGGCCGTGCACCTGTTCTCGCAGTCCGGCGGGAAATTGCGTTACGACGAAATGCTCGGCGCCTTCCTGCCGGACGGCTCGCGCCAGCACGTACTGTGCGCCGGCGCGATGAACGGGGTTGCCGAGACGGCTTCCTGCATCGTGCAGGGCCAAGATGCGGGCAAGGGCGACGTGCCTGCCGCATCGGAACCGACGGCGTCCACTGTCGATGCACACTGGCCGATTCCGGCCCGAAACCGATCGGGTGAAGTCAGGCAGTTCGTGGATTTCCAGAACGACGTGACCGCGGCCGATATCTCGCTGGCAGTCTCCGAAGGCTACCAGTCGGTCGAACACCTGAAGCGCTACACCACCCTCGGAATGGGCACTGACCAGGGCAAGACCGGCAATGTGCCAGGGATCGCCATTCTCGCCGGATCGCTCGGCGTGCCGCTCCCGGCGGTCGGGACGACCACCTTCCGACCGCCCTACGACCCCGTGACGTTCGGCGCGATCGCAGGCCGCGATGTCGGTCCTCTGGCGGACCCGGTCCGCCAGACGCCGATGCATGCCTGGCACGCGGAAACCGGGGCCGTCTTCGAGGACGTTGGCCAGTGGAAACGACCTTTCTATTACCCGCTGGCTAGCGAGACCAAACACGACGCGGTCGCGCGCGAGTGCATGGCGGTACGGCGCGCGGCCGGCATCATGGACGCGACCACGCTCGGCAAGATCGTGCTGAGCGGTCCTGACGCCGTGAGGTTCCTGAACCGGGTCTACACCAATGCCTGGGGCGGTCTCGAGGTGGGCCGTTGCCGGTACGGCCTGATGCTGGGGGAAGACGGCATGGTCCTCGATGACGGAGTCACTGCGCGGCTCGCCGAGGACCGCTTCTTGATGACCACGACTACCGGCAACGCGTCGCGTGTGCTGGCCTGGCTGGAGGAGTGGCTGCAAACGGAGTGGCCCGAACTCGACGTCTATCTGACGTCGGTCACCGAACAGTTCGCCACGGTTGCGTTGGCGGGTCCGAAGGCCCGCGCCATCCTGACCGGGCTCACCAGCGACATCGATGTCAGTGCCGAGGCCTTCCCCTTCATGTCCTGGCGCGGCGGGCACGTGGCTGGTTTTCCGGCACGGGTATTCCGGATCAGCTATTCGGGTGAGCTTGCCTACGAGATCAGCGTGCCAGCCCGCCACGGCCTTGAACTCTGGGCAGTTTTGCTTCGGAGCGGTCCAGACTACGCCGTCACGCCTTTCGGAACCGAGGCCATGCACGTTCTCCGGGCCGAAAAGGGCTACCTCATGGTCGGTCAGGAAACGGACGGGACCGTGACGCCCATCGATCTCGGAATGCAGTGGATCCTGAGCACGAAGAAGGACTTCATCGGCCGCCGGTCACTAGCGCGGAGTGCGATGCTTGATCCGCTGCGCAAGCGCCTGGTGGGGCTCCGGACCGAGGATCCTGAGCTGGTGTTGCCCGAAGGGGCGCAAATCCTGCCGACGGCCCCGTCCGGACCGCCGGAAACCATGATCGGTCACGTCACCTCGAGCTACTGGAGCGGAGCCCTGCGCCGCTCCATCGCGCTGGCACTGGTCAAGGGCGGCCGCGACCGGGAATCTGCCACGGTTCACGTGCCGCTGGAGGGCCGCACGGCCCGCGCCGAAATCTGCGACCCGCGGTTTTACGATCCCGAAGGATTGCGCCTCCATGGCTGATCGCGTGGTCAGAGACGGCCCCGCCGTCACCGTGACCCTTTGCCCCCCTCGGGGACGCATCAACCTGCGCGGCGATGCCGGGGATCCTGCCTTCACAGCAGGGGTCGCTGGCGTCGTCGGAGCGGAGCCACCGCCCGTGGCCAACACCGGCCGGTCGGAAGCCGAGGCCGTTGTCCTCTGGCTCGGCCCCGACGAATGGCTGATCGAGGTCGCAGCGGCGGCGGAGGCTGAGACCACCGTGCAGCTCGGGAATGCCCTTGCCGACCTCCACGGCTCGGTGGTGGCCGTCGGCGACGGCCATGTCACCTTGTCGGTCTCGGGACCGCGCTCGCTCGATGTGCTGGCGAAAGGAATGACCCTGGACCTTGGTCCGGGCCGCTTTCCGGCCGGCCGGTGCGCCCGTAGCCTGCTTGCGAAGGTGCCGGTACTGTTGCACCGGCCCGGTGAACAGCGCCTGTACGAGATCACCGTGGCCCGGAGTTTCTCCGACTACGCGCTGCACTGGCTTCAGGATGCGGCACTGGAATACCTACAGCCAGGCTGACCGACGCTGCCAATGGCCCGTCGTCTCTCCGGGACGGCCGGAAATCCCGCCGCCTCCGTATCGGGGATAGTCACGCCCTCGGTCCGTGTGCAACCGCCGAAGCAGATGGTGCCGACGACAGCAGGAACGACAATAGGCGCGTGCATCATGATCTCCGGTGCGACAATGGAGATTCAGGGCGATCGTACGGTAGGGCTCCATGCAGAGGCAGGCGCCCGCAGTCTGGCTCCTCGTGAGGCAAGAACATGAGGCTGCGGTCCCCTGGTGTTTCGCGCTACTGCGCCGGCAGCCGTACGACTGCCGTCCGCATCCTGGTTGGGTTCCCCTTTTCTGCTCCTTGTGAACCGGCCCTGACGCCAGGCCGGCACGTGCTACGCCTGCCGCTGCAGTAACCGACCTCCGTGCCGATCTTTTGGCCTGGCCCTAGCCCAACCGGTAGAGTTTGGACACTTGCGGCCCCCGTCGCATAACCAGACGCCACAGGGAATCCCAAAGTGTTACGAATTGCCCTGATCGCAATGTTCTCGCTTGCTCTCGCCGCCTGCAATCAGCAGCAGCCACCCGCTGATACCGCGGCAACGTCCGCCCCCGCCGATGCGCCGATGAAGAAGGAGGGCCCGGTCGCGAAGGCCCCTTCGGCGTACGGGATCGGCACCACGTTCGTTGGCAATCTCGCGGTGAACGGTGACACGGCTGTCTCGACCGACACCATGGTGCAAAAGATCGAGCGGGATGGTCGAATCCTCGACGTCTACGAACACGCAACCCCTTCTTCGGACCCGGGCGGGGCCTGTGATGGCGAGACGCACGTCCTCTGGGACTCGCAGACACAGAACTGGGCAGGGTGCATGGCCAACGGCGAGATCCTTGGCGAGAACAAGCCTTACGCCGCCCGCTTTGAGTGGCCGCTTCAGGTTGGCAACCGGTGGCGCTCGCAGCCGCACTGGGAGGACCGGGTGCTGCATCCGGACTGGAGCGGCGAGTACTGGTCTGACTACGAGGTCCTGGCGTATGAGGAAGTCACCGTTCCGGCTGGGTGGTACATGGTCTTCAAGGTCGGCACCATCCGAACCCAACACGACGACTGGTACGAAGTCAGCTGGTATTCGCCCCAAGTCGGGGCCGTCGTCAAGGCCGAATGGGGCCGCACCGAGGACAACGGCTACGGGCCGTTGGAGGGAAGCTGGGAACTGGTACGCGCTGAGTTCAGATAGGGGCGCGTATGCCGTTCGCTGAACGGCGGCGTGCTTCTCATTCAGCGCTGCGTGGTTTTCCAGTCGGGCGTGTCGTAGAAAGAGGCCTTGGAGGCTGGTAACGGCTGGCGGCCACGGATCGCATCGGCGGCCTTCTCGGCGATCATGATGGTCGGCGCATTGAGATTGCCGGTAGTGATGGTCGGCATGATCGAACTATCGACAACGCGGAGCCCCTCGATGCCGCGCACCTGGCCTTCGGGGTCGACCACTGCCATCCGGTCCGTCCCCATCTTGCAGGTGCCGCAGGGATGGTAGGCGCTCTGGACCGTCTGCCGCACGAAGGCGTCGATGTCGGCATCGTTCTCGACCGCATGTCCGGGCGCCAGCTCCTCGCCGCGATAGGGGTCGAAGGCCGGTTGGGCGAAGATCTCCCGCGTGAGCCGGACGCAGGCCCGCATCTCGGCCCAGTCGTCGGTGTGGCTCATGTAGTTGAAACGGATTCGCGGCGGATCTCTGGGGTCCGCTGAGGCCAAGCGCACCGTCCCACGCGATTTCGAGCGCATGGGGCCGGCATGGGCCTGGTAGCCGTGTTGGCGGATCTGTTGCTGCATGTCGTAGGAAGCCGCCAGTGGAAGGAAGTGATACTGGATGTCGGGCCAGCGGACACCCGGTCTTGAGCGGATGAAACCACCGGATTCGAAATGGTTGGTGGCGCCGAGCCCGGTCTTGCACGTAATCCAACAAACGCCGATCAGCGCCTTGGACAGCAACCCGGTAGCGGCATGGAGCGTGACCGGCCGGGTGCACGCCTGCTGGATGTAGAGTTCCAAATGATCCTGGAGGTTTCCGCCCACGCCCGGCAAGTCGTGAATCACATCGATCCCGTGCTCGCGCAGGTGCCCGGCCGGGCCGATACCCGCCAGCATCAGCAGCTGCGGCGTGTTGATCGGCCCGGTACTCAGGATCACCGCGCGCCTTGCCTCGACGCTACGGGCCGCGCCGCCCTGCCAGTATTCGAGTCCTCTGACCCGCCGGCCCTCGAGCAGCAGGCGAGTCACAAGCGCCCGGGTCGCGACAGCCAGGTTAGCCCGTCCGACCACCGGGCGCAGATAGGCGTTCGCCGTACTCCAGCGCCGGCCCCGATGAACCGTCATGTCCATCGGCCCGAAACCTTCCTGCCGAAAACCATTCATGTCGGCGGTACGGGCATAGCCGGCCTGCTCGCCCGCCTCGATGAACGCACGGTAGAGCGGATTAGCCATGCGCCCGCGCGCGGTGTGGAGCGGGCCGGAGTCACCCCGGTACTCGTCGCCTCCGCCGCTAAAGCTCTCGGCCTTCCGGAAGTACGGCAGCACCTCGGCATAGGACCAGCCCGCAGCACCGCCGGCAGCCCAGGCGTCGTAGTCCAGGGCGTTCCCGCGGACGTAGGCCATGCCATTGACCGAGGAGGAGCCACCGAGCACCCGACCACGTGGACAGTGCAGGCGCCGACCGCCGAGATGGGGCTCCGGCTCGGTCCAGTAGTGCCAGCCGTAGCGCGGATGGGTCATAGCGATGGCAAGACCGGTCGGCATCTGGAGGAAGATGCTCCGGTCGCTGCCGCCAGCCTCGACCAGCAGCACGCGCGCCGCACCGTCCTCGGTCAGCCGATTGGCAAGCACACACCCCGCCGACCCGGCGCCCACGATGACGTAATCGAAGGTCTGCCCGGCGCTCATACGCTTGTTCCCGCCGTCCCCGCGCTTGCAGCGGTATGGCCGTCATGGTAGCCCTAACGAGCGCCATTCCTTGAAAATGGTGCAGATGTGACGCCCTATCGGGAGCTGACGGCAATGACTCGATACTTGCGCATGACGGTGCTCGGAGCGGTTTCGGCCCTGCTGTTCTCGTCCGCCGCCTGGGCGGCGGATCCCGATTCCTGCAAAACCGTCCGGTTCTCCGATGTCGGGTGGACCGACATTACCTCGACGACGGCGGCGACCTCGGTGGTCCTCGCGGCGCTCGGGTACGAGCCAACAGCAACAGTACTCTCGGTTCCGGTCACTTACACCAGCCTCAAGAACGGCGATATCGATGTCTTCCTCGGCAACTGGATGCCGACCATGGAAGCCGATATCGCGCCCTATCGGGACGAAGGCTCGGTCGAGGTGGTCGCGATGAACCTGACCGGTGCGAAGTACACCCTGGCGGTCAACAAGTTGGCGGCCGATGGAGGCATCACAGGATTCGGCGACATTGCCCAATTCAGTGCAGAGCTCGAAGGCAAGATTTACGGCATCGAGCCGGGCAATGATGGCAACCGGTTGATCCAGGCCATGATTGACGAAGACACTTTCGGCTTGAGCGGCTTCGAAGTGGTGGAATCCAGCGAGCAGGGCATGCTCGCCCAGGTAGACCGGGCGAACCGCAGGGACGAGTGGATCGTGTTCCTAGGGTGGGAGCCTCACCCGATGAACGCCAAGTACGAGATGACCTATCTCGCTGGCGGAGATGACATTTTCGGCCCCAATTTCGGCGGTGCGGAGGTCTTCACGAATACCCGGAAAGGCTACGTTGAAGAGTGCCCGAACGTCGGCAAGCTGCTGACCAACCTGACTTTCACGCTGGCGATGGAAAACGAGATCATGAGCGCGATCCTCGAGGGCGGCGAGGAGCCGCTGGCGGCCGCGACTGCATGGCTCAAGAGCAACCCGGGGATCCTGGGGGGCTGGCTCGCCGGCGTGACAACCCTGAGCGGTGATGACGGTCTGGCTGCCGTACAGGCGAGCTTAGGTCTCTAGAGCCGATTCCGCCCCGCCCCATCGAACGGGCGGGACGGACAGCGCGGCGGGGTAGTTCTTGAACTGGTTGACTGACCAGAAGATCCCGCTCGGCAAGTGGATCAAGTCCTTCGCGGACTTCTTGCTCGACCACGGGGCCTGGTTCTTCGACTATCTGTCCGAGATCCTGAGATTTCTGATCGAGGGTGTGGCCAGCCTGCTGCTGGCCGTGCCTTCGCTGGCGCTGGTGCTGGTACTCGCCGGGTTCGCGTTCTGGCTGCACCGGTCCTGGAAGCTGGTCACCGCAGTCGTGCTGTTGTTGTTGCTGGTGATCAATTTGGGCTACTGGGAAACCACGATCCAGACACTGACGCTCATCCTCTTCTCCACCATCATCTGCATCACCTTCGGCGTGCCGGTCGGTATTGCAGCAGCACACCGGCCATGGCTCTACAACGCCATCCGCCCCGTGCTCGACCTGATGCAAACGATTCCGACCTTTGTCTATCTGATCCCGACCATGATCATGTTCGGGCTGGGCGTGGTACCGGGTTTGATCTCGACTGTCATCTTCGCCATCCCGGCGCCGATCCGACTGACGCATCTCGGTGTCTCCGGCGTGCCGCGGCCGCTGATCGAAGCCGGTGAGGCGTTCGGTGCCACACGGCGCCAACTCCTGTGGAAGGTGGAACTGCCGCACGCTCTCCCGACCATCATGGCCGGCGTGACCCAATGCATCATGCTGAGCCTGTCGATGGTCGTCATCGCGGCGATGGTCGGCGCTCCGGGCCTAGGTGTTCCGGTCTTGCGCGCGCTGAACACGGTGAACATCGCCAAGGGCTTCGAGGCTGGGCTGGCAATCGTCATCGTGGCCTTCCTCCTTGACCGCATGTGTAAGCCGCGTGGCGGCGGCACCCAGCGGAGCTGAGCCATTCACGCGATTGACCTGAAGGATGTCGACATCCTGTTTGGGGGCGACGTGCCCACCGCACTGCAACTGCTTGATCGGGGCGCAGGCCGTCAGGAAATCCAGGACACCACTGGCTCGGTCGTCGGTGTCGCGGGCGCATCGCTCAGCGTGCAGCGGGGCGAGATCTGCGTACTGATGGGGTTGTCGGGCTCCGGGAAGTCGACTCTGCTGCGGGCCGTCAACGGCCTGTGCCGCGTCACCCGCGGCGAAGTGTGGGTGCGGGACGGCGACGCACCGCTCGACATGACCGGCTGCGACGCCGCCACGTTACGGCGCATGCGCATGGAACGTATCGCCATGGTGTTCCAGCAGTTTGCGCTGCTGCCGTGGCGCACCGTCCACGAAAACGTCAGCCTCGGACTCGAGTTGCGCGGCGGAGACCGGACCGAGCGCAATGCCATCGTCCAGAAGCAACTTGAGCTCGTTGATCTCGACCGCTGGGCCAACCGGTATGTGCATGAACTGTCCGGCGGCATGCAACAGCGCGTCGGTCTTGCCCGAGCACTCGCGACGGATTCCGACATCCTCCTGATGGACGAACCGTTCTCGGCACTTGATCCGCTGATCCGGGAGCACCTGCAGGACGAGCTGCTCGATCTCCAGCAGCGGCTCAACAAGACGATCCTGTTCGTCAGCCACGACCTCAATGAAGCGCTCAAGCTCGGCCAGCACATCGCAATCATGGAGGCCGGCCGGATCGTGCAGTTCGGCGAGCCCGAGGCGATCGTCCTCAATCCTGCCAATGCCTACGTCGCCGAGTTCATCGCCCACATGGACGCGCTCAACGTGCTGCGCTGCCGCTCCCTGATGACACCGGTCGCCGACGTTCGGCGCGACGGCGATACGTTGCGGCTCGACTGGTCGGGCCTCAACCGGCTGAAACTCAAAGCCAACGGCGGGCCCGACGAGGCCAGCATCGAGCCGGCGCCTGCGACGATCCGGCACTACTCACCCGAGATGGACACGGCGACGCTCACCGGCAGTGCGATCTGTGCGGCAACTCCCGACCTGCCAATGCGTGCGGCGATCGAGCTTCGGCACTGCACCGGCCGACCGGTCCTGCTCATGGAAGAGAGCCGGCTCGTCGGCGTGATCGGCGATGACGAGATCTACCGCGGCCTGATGAGCCAGGGCCACGTTGCAAACCGCCGCCGCGACTGAGGGGCTGCGATCGGTCCCCATCGCCCGTCATCACCCTCTGTGATCGGGCACATCTACTTGCCTGCCCACCCTGTCACCCCGTCCCGCAAGTACGGGTCGTGTCAACGTGGCCGAAGTCGTCGATCGACAGGGGGTTTGTAATGTGATAATATCACGATTGGAAGCCGTGCATCAGCCTACTCGATACTCCCTCTGAGTGGCGCACGGCTTCCAGATATGCGCCCGGCCCTGCGCGCGGCACCCGGCCCACATCGGTTACCCGCCGGCTCCGCGACACGAGAGACCACCCGGTGTTCCGCCGGATTCTGGTCACTGGCTTGCTGTGATCCCGGCGCCGGGCCGTACCGACCTAACTTACTGACACCCTCGGCGACACATTCCGAATTCGGTTCCGGTGGTCCCCGTCTTTCCGGCTTTCGGGCGAGGACGCCACCCGGCAGTTAAGCCACGCGCTCCCCGGCCGTCTCTTGCAGCGGGGCGATCTCCGAGCCGGCCTGCCGTCAGCTCAAGTGACCTCCGGCGTAAATTCCACCAGGGGCTCGCCTTCGCTGATCCATGCGCCCAGTTCGCAGCAAAGCGCCGTAACCCGCCCCGCGCTCGGTGCCTCGATGCGATGCTCGATCTTCATCGCCTCGATCACCAACAGCGTGGCGCCGGCAGCCACGAGGGAACCTGGCTCGACCAAGATGTCAGTCACGCGCCCGGGCATCGGCGAGGCAAAATCGGCGGCGTCGCCGGGACCGGTCGCACCCTTTGACGTACGGTCCAGCAGTTCGAAGACACGCATCCCCGTCTCCAGAAACAGCCAGACACGCGAATCACCGACGCACACCGGGACAGACACAGCGATGTCGCCGGCTCGGATGTCAAGTACTCCGCCTTCGTCGAGGGCGCCCGCCAGAGGCAGTTTGCGGCCGCCGATCCGAGCGGTCCAGGTCCCGACCCCGGCGGGTTCGATGTGCACCTCCGCGCTTCTGCCATGGCAGGAGAGTCGCACCGTCCGCTGGTTGCGGCCTCCCCCGCGCCAGCTGTCGGCCGCCCGCCATGGATCCCCCGCAGCCGGGGTGGCCGTCCGGGCCACCACCGCCAGGGCCGCAAATGCAAACATCTCGTCGTCCGGCGCGGCCGCCGGACCGATGAGGGCCTCCAGTCGCGCCGGAATGAAGCTGGTGTCGATCCGGCCTGCCCGAAACTCGGAGTCCTCGAGGCAGCCGATGAGAAGGGACAGGTTTGTGGCCGGGCCCGCGCAACGCGTCTCGCGCAGTGCCGTCACAAGCCGCGAGCAGGCCTGCTCGCGATCTTCCCCGAACGCCACCACTTTGGCGATCAGGGAGTCATAGTGCGATGGTACGCGATCGCCCGAGGCGACGCCGGCGTCGACCCGGATGCCCTCCCCCGCCGGCCAGCGGACCTCCAGGACCGGGCCCGGCTGCGGACGAAATTCATGCGCCGGGTCTTCCGCACACACCCGTGCCTCGATAGCGTGGCCGCGCAGCCGGATGTCCGACTGCGTGAAATCGAGCGATTCGCCAGCGGCAATCCGGATCTGCCATTCGACGAGATCGAGCCCCGTTACGCCTTCCGTGACCGGATGCTCGACCTGCAGGCGGGTGTTCATTTCTATGAAATAGAACCGACCATCGTCTCCAAGCAGGAACTCGACCGTGCCCGCGTTCTCGTAACCAATGACGGTGGCGGCCTTGCAGGCTGCCTCGCTAAGCCCGGCCCGCACCGCTGGGTCGAGCCTCGGGGCTGGGGCCTCCTCGATCACCTTCTGGTGGCGGCGCTGCAGAGAACAGTCCCGCTCGAACAGGTGGACGGTGTGGCCATGGCCATCCGCGAGCACCTGCACCTCGACGTGGCGGGCTCCGGTCACCAGCTTCTCGACCAGAAGACGGTCGTCGGCAAAGGCAGCCTCCGCCTCGCGCGCCGCGGAGCGGAGCGCGTCGTTCAGATCGGCTTCCGTGTCAACGCGTCGCAGTCCACGGCCGCCACCGCCGGCCACCGCCTTGACGAGCACGGGGTAGCCGATGGCCCGGCACAGGCCGGGTACGTCGACGGTCTCTGCCACTGCAAATCCCGGGAGCACCGGCACGCCGACATCCTTCATCCGGACCCGCGCCGCATGCTTGTCACCCATCAACCGGATGGCGTCCGGTGCGGGCCCGATCCATCGGAATCCCGCCTCGCCGCAGGCCTCGGCGAAGTCTGCGTTCTCGGATAGAAAGCCGTAGCCAGGATGCACTGCGTCCACTCCCGCCCGTCGCGCAACGTCGAGCAGGCGGTCCGCCGCCAGGTAGCTGAGATGCGAGGCGGACGGTCCGAGCGGAAAGGCGGCATCCATAGCGCGCGCGTGCAGCGCATCGCGGTCCGCCCACGACGTCACGCCGATGGCGGTCATGCCCATGCGACGACAGGTACGCGCAATCCGTGCCGCGATCTCGCCGCGGTTGGCAATCAGGATGCGTTCGAACACTAGCGTCAGGCCATCCAGTCCGGCGCGCGCCGCTCCAGAAATGCCGCCGCCCCTTCCTGCCCCTCCCGGCCGGCACGACGCATCGAGATCCGGGTTGCGAGCTCTGTCCGGAGGGCGCCGTCCCGGACGCGCCCCGCGATCGACCTGGTGAGATCCTTGATGTGCCGCTGCGCCTCCGGTCCGCCCTTGAGCAGCTCCGTCACGAGTACATCAACCGCGGCAGCGAGACCCTCATCATCCGTCACCTGGCTCACGAGCCCGAGCCGCAGAGCCTCGTCCGCGCCGAAGGGGCTACCGGTCAGGGCCCGCTGGCGAAATTCGCGCGGCCCGATGGCCCCCGCAACGTACGGGGCAATCATCGCGGGCTCGAGCCCGAGCCGGACCTCAGAGAGGGCGAAGCGCGCCGAAGCCGCTGCCACCGCAATGTCGGCCGCTGCGACCAGGCCCAGTCCACCGCCGTACGCCGCCCCCTGGACCTGTGCGATCGTCGGGCATGGAAACTCCGCCAGCGCTTCCAGCATGGACGCGAACTGCTCTGAATCGCGGACGTTCTCCTCGACGCTCATCCCGGCGCTCCGCCGCATCCAACGGAGGTCGGCCCCAGCGCAGAACGCGGGCCCGCGCCCGGTCACGACCAGCACGCGCACGGCCGGGTCACGGGCGAGCGCGGCAAAGGCCCCTGCAAGCTCTTTGATCGTCGCCTCGTCGAGCGCATTCCGGACCCGCTCGCGAGCGATCTCAACGCGCGCGACGCCGCGCGCATCGACCGCGCGGCGGACGGCCTCTCCTGATGCTCCCGCCGCCATGGGCCTACATCCGAAACACACCGAACCGCTGGTGCGGGTCGGGATCGGACGCCACGATCCGGAGGGCCAGCCCCAGTACCCGCCGCGTCTCGAGTGGGTCGATGATGCCGTCATCCCACAACCGGGCGGTCGCGTGGTAGGGGTTTCCTTGCCGCTCATACTGGTCGCGGATGCTGCTGCGGAACTCTTCCTGTTCGACGTCCGGCCAGTCCTCCCCCCGGCTGGCCATCGCGTTCCGCCGAACTACGGACAGGACGTGTGCCGCCTGTTCCCCGCCCATGACGGAAATGCGGGCGTTCGGCCAAGTCCAGAGAAACCGGGGACCGTAGGCCCGTCCACACATCCCGTAGTTCCCGGCGCCGAAGGATCCGCCAATGATGACCGTGAGCCGGGGCACGCTGGAGGTGGCCACTGCGGTCACGAGCTTGGCGCCGTCCTTCGCGATACCCCGGGCCTCGTAGCTGGCCCCGACCATGAAACCGGTGATGTTCTGCAGGAACAGCAGCGGAATCCCGCGACGCTCGCAGAGTTGGATGAAATGCGCCCCCTTCCGGGAAGATTCGGAAAAGAGGACCCCATTGTTGCCAAGGATTCCAACCGGGCGCTTCCAGATGTGGGCAAAACCGCACACCAGCGTGGACCCGTAGAGCGGCTTGAACTCGTCGAATCGGCTGCCGTCGACGATCCGGGCAATCACCTCGCGGACATCCCAGGGTTCACGCGGATCGATGGGGACGAGACCGTACAGCTCCTCCGGATCGTACTCGGGTGGGTCCGGCGGAACGTCGTCCTCGGCAACGCTCTCGCCGCCGAGGTGGCCGATCGCCTGGCGGACGAGCGCCAGCGCATGGGCATCGTCGGCCGCCACATGGTCGACCAGACCGGAGCGCCGGCCGTGCACGTCGGCGCCGCCGAGCTCCTCGGCGGTCACGACCTCCCCGGTGGCTGCCTCCACGAGCGGCGGCCCGCCCAGAAAGATCGTCCCCTGCCCTGACACGATGATCGATTCGTCGGACATGGCGGGCACGTAGGCGCCGCCCGCCGTACACGATCCCATGACAACCGAGATCTGCGGGACTCCCCGCGCCGACATCCGCGCCTGGTTGTAGAAGCTCCGCCCGAAGTGGTCACGGTCCGGAAAGACCTCGTCCTGCAGTGGCAGGTACGCGCCACCGGAATCCACCAGGTAGATGCACGGTAGTGCGTTCTCGGCGGCGATGTCCTGCGCGCGCAAGTGCTTCTTCACCGTGATGGGGTAGTACGTGCCACCCTTCACCGTCGCGTCGTTCACGATCAGCATGCAGGCCCGGCCGGCAACCGGCCCGATACCGGTGATGATTCCGGCCCCCGGCGCCTCGCCGTCGTACAGGTCGCAAGCCGCCAGAGGGGAAAGCTCGAGGAACGGCGCCCCGGCATCGAGCAGCCGATCGATCCGCTCGCGCGGCAGCAGCTTCCCGCGCGCGATGTGGCGTTCCCGCGCGCGGGCGCCGCCGCCCTCCTGGACCGTCGAGAGGCGGGTGCGGAGTTCCTCCACCAGCGCCCGCATCCGGGTCCAGTTGGCCTGGTACGCGCCCCCCTGGACGTCAAGGCGGCTTACCACTGCGGTCATGGCTGGCGGCGTCGGGCGGCTAGTGGACGAGCTCCAGCGCCATGGCGGTCGCTTCGCCTCCGCCAATGCACAGCGACGCGATCCCCTTGCGCAGCCCGTACTTGCGCAGGGCCACGATCAGGGTGGCCATGATGCGGGCACCGGATGCCCCCACGGGGTGACCGAGCGCACAGGCACCGCCGTGCACGTTCACCTTCTCGGGCGAGAGCTGGAATTCGCGCATGGCCACCATGGTCACGACAGCGAAGGCCTCGTTGACTTCGTAGAGATCGACCTCGTCGGCTTCCCAGCCGGCCTTGTCCAGGACCTTCCGGATGGCCGGCGGCGGTGCCGTCGTGAACCAGGCGGGCTCCTGGCTGTGTGTCGCCTGCGCCACGATCCTGGCGAGGGGCGTGAGACCCCGGCGTTCCGCCTCCGATTCCCGCATCAGCACGAGGGCTGCGGCACCGTCAGAGATTGAACTCGAGTTGGCGGCGGTCACCGTCCCGTCCTTGCTGAAGGCCGGGCGCAGGGAGGGAATCTTCCCAATGTCGGCCGAAAACGGCTGTTCGTCCCGTGCCACCACGGTCTCACCCTTGCGCGACTTTACGGTCACCGGGACCATTTCGTCCTTGAAGGTGCCATCTTCGTTGGCCGTGCGCGCCCGCGTCAGCGAGCGGATCGCGAACTCGTCCTGCTCGGCGCGGGTGAATTGGTACTTCTGGGCGGTCGCCTCCGCGAAGTGCCCCATCAGCTTGCCGGGTTCGTAGGCGTCTTCGAGCCCGTCGACGAACATGTGGTCCTGCAGCTCTGCGTGCCCCATCCGCAGTCCGGCGCGGGCCTTCGGTAGCACGTACGGCGCGTTCGACATGCTCTCGAGGCCGCCCGCGACCACCACGTCCGCGTTGCCGGCCGCCAGCGCATCATGGGCGAACATGGCCGCCCGCATGCCCGATCCGCACATCTTGTTGATGGTCGTTGCGCCAGCGTCGACGGGAATGCCGGCGCCGATGGCGGCCTGGCGCGCCGGTGCCTGGCGCTGACCCGCCGGCAGGACGCATCCCATGAATACCTCGCCTACGTCCTCGCCGGGCACGCCCGCCCGCGCCAGAGCCCCACGGATCGCGACGCTCCCGAGCTCGGGTGCCGTGACGGCCTGCAGGGATCCCTGAAAGCTCCCCATGGGGGTGCGCGCCATCCCGGCGACGACAATCGGGTCTTCGATCATGACGGTAATCTCCGTTTCGGTCTTGATGCAGGGATTCGCCCCGCGGTTGGGTCAATTGCCGGGCGGCCGGAAGTCAGCCGGACCGGGCGCAAGCACACAGTCCCTGGCACAGAGGACGAAGTCGCCCTCGCATCGCCGAGTGGGTTCGCCGGTCCGCGCACACTTCGAACGCTGGTCGATGCAGCCCTGCACGCACTTGCGTGCCGAACCGCCACGCGCTTCGGGATCATAGGGGAACGGCGGCACGCCGACCTCCCGTTCGGTCGACGCGCGACCACGGCTGCCCTCCCCGCCCGGGCGGACGGTCGTACCAGGGATCTCGCCGCCGGGCGCCGGGCCAACCCCAGGGAGCGGGAACGGGCCGACGCCGTCAGGGTCACCACCCGCCGTGGCGGGGGGCGGGGAGCCCCCGTCACCAAGCAGCGGCGCGATCGGGAACGGCGAAACCCCTTCGGATTCCTGCGCCAGCGCCGCTGCGGCCACGGCCGCCAGCAACGTGCCCGCCAGCAGCGCGTGCACGGCCCGGGACCGGTCCGCCATCAGGCGGATTCCTCGAAGATCTCGCGCCCGATCAGCATCCGCCGGATCTCGCTGGTCCCCGCCCCGATCTCGTAGAGCTTCGCGTCCCGCATGAGCCGACCGGCCGGGTACTCGTTGGTATAGCCGTTTCCCCCGAGCACCTGCACGGTCTGCAGGGCCATCCAGGTCGCCCGCTCGGCCGTGTACAGGATTACCCCGGCTGCATCCTTGCGGGTGGCCTCGCCCCGGTCACACGCCTGCGCCACCGCGTAGCCATAGCTGCGGCACGCGTTCATCGTGGTGTACATGTCGGCAAGCTTCCCCTGCATCAGCTGGAACGAGCCGATCGGCTGACCGAACTGCTTGCGGTCGTGTACGTAGGGGACGACGAGATCCCAGCACGCCTGCATCACGCCGAGCGGACCGCCCGCCAGCACGATCCGTTCGTAGTCGAGCCCGCTCATCAGGACCGCGATCCCCTCGTCGACAGCACCCAGCACGTTTTCCACGGGGACCTCGCAGTTCTCGAAAACGAGCTCCCCGGTGTTCGAGCCACGCATGCCCAGCTTGTCGAGCTTGGGGGCGCGGCCGAAGCCCTTGAACCCGCGCTCCACGAGAAACGCAGTGACCCCTCGGGCCCCCGGACCCGGGCGGGTGCGCGCATACACGACCACGATGTCGGCATCTGGGCCGTTCGTGATCCACGACTTCGAACCGTTGAGGACGTAGCGGTCCCCCTTTCGCTCGGCCCGCGTCTGCATCCCCACGACGTCCGAGCCCGCACCAGCCTCGCTCATGGCGAGCGCGCCGACATGCGTACCTGTGACCAGGCCCGGCAGGTGGCGTGCCCGCTGCGCCGGCGTTCCGTTGAGGCGGATCTGGTTCACGCAGAGGTTGGAATGGGCGCCGTAGCTGAGGCCCACGGACGCCGACGCCCGGCTGACCTCCTCCATGGCCACGACATGCTCGAGGTAGCCGAGGCCGGAGCCGCCGTATTCCTCCTCAACCGTCACGCCGAGCAGCCCCATTGCCCCCATCTTCTCCCACAGGTCGTCCGGAAAGGCATTGGACGTGTCGATTTCGGCAGCGCGCGGCGCGATCTCCCGGGCCGCGAACCCGTGCACGCTGGTTCGCAGCATGTCCGCGGTTTCACCGAGGTTGAAATTGAAGCTGGCGGGTGCGTTCGAAAGCATCAGAACCATGTATTGCGTCCTTACAGCAGGGTGAGCTGTGCCAGCCCCAGGAAGGCAAAGAATCCCACGACGTCCGTGACGGTGGTCAGAATGACGGCGGCGCCATGAGCCGGGTCGACCCGTGCGCGTTCCAGCATCATTGGCACGAGCGCGCCGAACAGGCCGGCCACCACCATGTTGAAGATCATGGCCGCGCCGATCACGAGACCGATCGGCACGCTCGAGAACCATACGCCGGCCCCGAGCCCGGTCAGCACGGCGAACGCCAGTCCGTTGCATGTGCCCACGAGCACCTCCTTGCCCAGCACCCGCATCGCATTGGCCGGGGTCAGTTCACGCGTGGCGATGGCGCGGACCGCCACCGTCAAGGTCTGCATGCCTGCGTTGCCCCCCATGGAAGCGACGATCGGCATAAGCACGGCCAGCGCCACGACCTGCTCGATAGTGGCGGCAAACACCGCGATCGCCGCCGACGCCAGAAACGCGGTGAACAAGTTGATCAGAAGCCAGTTGAAGCGGTTGCGGGCCGTCTGGAAGGCGGCCGTGTAGATGTCGTGTTCCGCACCAACGCCGGCCAGGCGCATCATGTCCTCGCTGGCTTCCTCCTGGATCACGTCGACTACGTCATCGACGGTCACCATGCCGATCAGCCGGTTCTGCGCATCCACGACCGGGGCTGATGTGAGCTCGTACTGGTCAAAGAGGAACGCGACATCCTCCCGGTCGGCGCTCACCTGCACAACCTTCGGGTCACGAGTCATGATGTCGGCCACGCACACGTCCCGGTGGGTCCGCATGGCCCGGTGCAGCGGGATGGTACCCACCGGGGTGTGCCGGGCGCCGACCACGAACAGTGCATAGAACTCGTCCGGAATGTCGGGCGATTTGCGCAGGTGATCGATGACCTGGCCAATCGTCCAGTACGACGGGATCGCCACGTAGTCGCGCTGCATGATTCGCCCGGCGCTGTCGGGCTGGAACTCCAGTGCCTGGCGCGCCAGTTCCGCTTCGCTCGCCGGCATGTTCGCAAGGAGCCCGGCGCGGCGGGATTCGTCGAGGCACTCGAGGACGTACGCAGCGTCGTCCGTCTCGAGCTCTCCGGCAAGCCGGGCCAGCAGTCCCGGGTCGATCGCCGCGACGACCCCGGCCAGGACCCGGCGCGACAGTGACGCCAGCGTGCCGGCCGGAAGGTTCTCATCCAGCAGGTGCACGACCCGGTGCCGGAACTCCGACGGCAACTGTTCGATGATGTCAGCGAGATCCGCGGGATGGCTGGACTGAAGGTACGCAAGATCCGACGCCGACGGTTCCGCACCGGCGTCGGCCAGCCGCGATATCAGCTCAAGGCGCAGTTCCTCCGCGGTAGCGGTGGCTTGGGATTCGGGCATCAATCCCTCCCACCATGGCAATTCCGTCGGGACATTTGGCGCTGAAATCGGTGCCAACAATCTATCGTGGCGAGCAGCGGGTTCCAAGGCTCCGGGACCCGTGCGGGCCGGCGGTAATGCGCTGCCGGCACGCGCCCGTCGCCATATGCTCCTGGCACGTCTAGGCTGTTTCCCTGATCATCTGCTCGCGAGGTCGGACGCCATGCTTCACGCCACCGACGGCATCACCTGGAGGCACAGTCCCGAGGCCGTCGGGTACCCGGAGGCGCTCAGCAGCATGGAGGAACAGGTCGGACGCATTCTCGATGGTACGGGCGGGGAATGCGTGTGGCTGGCGGAACATCCGCCCCTCTACACGCTCGGCACCAGCGCCGACCAGACGGAGATCCTGGAGACGGTCAAGCTGCCGGTGTACGCGACCGGGCGCGGTGGACGCGTCACCTATCACGGTCCGGGCCAACGGATCGCCTACGTGATGCTGGATCTGCGGCGCCGCGGCAGGGATGTCCGGGCGTACGTCAGCGGGCTCGAGTCCTGGATCATCGCGGTGCTGAAGGACTTTGGCGTCCGCGGCAAGACGCTGGCCGGAAGAATCGGCGTGTGGGTGCAGGACGCAAGTGGACAGTACGCGAAGATCGCGGCTGTCGGCGTTCGCGTCCGGCGGGGGGTGACGTTCCACGGGGTCTCGCTGAATGTGGACCCCGACCTCTCCCACTACGAGGCCATCGTCCCCTGCGGCATCCGGGATGCGGACGTGACATCGTTGCGCCGGGTAGGTGTCGATGCTTCCATGGCCGAAGTCGACCACGCACTCGTGCGTCGGTTCGGCGAATGGGTCCCGCCGCGAGAACCGGAGGCTGGGACGGGCTCCTGCTAGCCACGACCGGCTCGCCCCTCGTCACGGGCCGACCGCAACGGGCACTTTCCTTGGCTTCGGTTCGGGCTGACACCCCGGCCCTCCCGCACCTTGCCACTGGGACAGGACAGGCAACCCGTGCCGCGGGATCTTCGTCGGCTGGAGCAGGCCACCATTCGCGCGTGGCAGCAGGATCGCCCGGGCCGGCGAAGTCCGCGCTATGGCAGTAACGCTTTGTCGAGGAAGAAAAGACCGGTCAGGTAGGAGCGGATCACGATCAGGCCGTTTGCGTTGTCGATCACCTCGGATGTGATCTGTTCACGCGCCAGAATCGTGCGGAGAGCCGATCGGACGACCACGGAATCCGCCCGCAGTGCCGCGAGCACGGCTCCAGCCTCGCCGTCAGCGCCGGGAAGGGTATCCAGCCTTGCATCGATGGCGGCCACCGCCGTGTCGAACTGCGCCAGAAAGGTTCGAATGTGGGCGCCATCGGGACCAGCGCCTTCATCGCTACGCCCCTGCGCGGCGTAGGCGAGCATAAACTCATAGGATTCTTCGATTCGCTCGATTTGCGGGCGGACCGCGTCAGTGCTGCTCACCCGCCATGCTCCAGCATCTGGCCTGATCGACCGGTTGCACGCCTTGGCACCCGCCTCAGGCGAGTGACCGGATGGCGCGTGCCGCCAGATTCTCAATCAAGGGGATCTTGAACTGGTTGTAGTTGAGGGCCTTGGCACCGCGTGCGGCAACCCGCCGGGCCAGCGTCTCCAGGTCCGGACCGACCGTCTCGCCTTGTACCAGATCCTCGACCTCGGCCAGCCGTCTCGGTGTGCATTGCACGCCACCGCAGGCAATGCGTGCGGCGACCACCTGGGTGCCCTCGGTCTTGGCCACAAGGGCGATGTTGACCAGAGCAAAGTCCCAAGTCTGGCGATCGGCGATCTTCTCGAAATAGGACCGGGCGCCAGCCCATGTCTTGGGGATATGGACCGCAACCAGGATGTCACCCTCCTTAAGGACGGTCATCCGGGTGATGTCGATGTCGGGCCCCACGAAGTACGCCTCGCTCGGCACGGTTTGCAGGACCCCGTTGCGGGAAATCACCATCTCGGCTTCCAGCGCGACCAGCGCCGGTGCCGTGTCAGACGGGGTGACGGCGACGCAGCGGGAGACTCCGAACAGGGCGTGCTCCCGGTTCATCGCCGTCGGCGTATTGGCATAGCAGGCGTCGCCGCCGGCCCGGTAGCAGGGGAACCCATCGCGGTAGTAGGTGCAGCGCGCGTCCTGGGAAACATTGCCGCCGATGGTACCGGCGTTGCGGATCTGCGGACTCGCTACCTGGGCAGCCGCTTGCGTAAGCACTGGGAAATGCTCGCGCAGCAGCTCGCTTTCCTCGATCTCGGTCAGGGTGGTCGCCGCACCGATCGAAATGTGGCCGCCGTGGTCCCGGATGCCGTGGAGTTCCTCGAGGCCGCTGATGTCGATCACCGCCTGCGGTTGCCTGTGGCGGTCCTTGAACCAGTCGAAGCTGTCCTTGCCGCCGGCGACGATCCAGGCGTTCGTCCCGTGCTCGTCCAGCAACCGCGCCGCGTCCTCCAGGCTGGCGGGAACATAGAGGTCAAATGCATGCATGTAGTCGGTCATCGGTCTGCCCCCGTCCCCCCCGTCACTGACAGTTTATCTGCAGCGGCAAATGCGACTGCGGCAGGTCTGCGGCGGCGTTGATGATCATGTCCGCGACGACCGGGACCCGATTGAACGTGTGACCGCCCAGCGCATCGGCGACGGCACTCAGGTAAGCCGAGGACGCCGCCCCTTGGACCGGTTCACCGATCCCCTTGGCCCCGACCGGATTTTGCGGGTCGTGCGCTCCCTCAACGGCGAGCGTGGCGAGCTCTGCCGGCACGTCGAGGTAGGTGGGAGGCTTGGCCTGATAGTAGCCCTTGGCATTGGGCCGGGCGTAGGCGGGATCGTAGATGTAGCGCTCGGTCGCGGCGAGGCCGAAGCCCATGACCGCCCCGCCCCTAATCTGCGCATCGAGCCCTTGGGGATGCAGGACCTGCCCGACATCGGCAGTGCCGAGGTAGTCCACGATGTCGACCTTGCCCGTCTCCACATCAAGTTCGATCTCGATGAATGCGGCGGCCAGGGCGGGAACGATCCCATTCTTGGGGAGCTTGTCCTTCGCGACGCCGATCAGCCCGGTACCGGCGATCATCCGGGCGGCCGCCTTGGTCAGCTCCCTGAGCTCGGGGTCAACAGCATGGCCGGCGTACTTGCCGCCAAGCTCAACGGCCTTCTCCGCTGCCTGGGCAAAGGTGACCGACGCCGAGCCGTCCCTGGCCGCCACGTGCTCATTTCGGAGTTCGTAGTCGTCGGTGGCGCCGCCCAGCATCAGGGCCCCGATCTCGAGCAGCTTTTGCCTGGCGTCCATCGCAGCGGCGTAGTTCGTCCGCGTCATGGTAAAGGAAGTGTTGGAGCCGAACTGGCCGATATTGAAGGGCATCGCCTTCAGCGTCCCGCCGCGTTCGATGACGGTGTTGCTCCAGTCGTAACCGAGCACCTCGGCCGCGACCCGCGACGTCGCGGCGTAGGAATACGTGCCGAGATTGCCGACCCCGGTGTGGATGTGAAGCTTGCCGTCGGGCGTGATCCGGACCATCCCGTCCCAGCCGTTGTAGCCGGCCGCGTGATAGGCCTGACCGATCCCGACCGACCTAATCTTGCCGTTGCTTTGCCGGCCGGACCGCTTGACCCGCTGGCTGTAGCCGAAGGCGGCGGCACCCTGCTCCAGCCCCTCGCGCAAGTAGGCGCTGGTCAGTGGCAGGCGTTCGGGGCCGATCGTGCCGTTCGGCCCGCCGCCCGGCGCGTTGGCAAGGCGGATTGCGAGCCGGTCGATTCCGAGCGCACGCGCACCCTTGTCGAGCAGCGGCTCCAAAATATTGGCGGTCTGGTTCTCGCCTGGTCCACGTTGCGCCCCCTTGGGCGGCGTGTTGGTGAGTACGGGAATCCCGCGAAACCGCATGGCCTCGGGCTGCAGTACCACCGACGCGGCCATGCCGAAATTCTGGAAGTCCCAGAACCCGGTGGTCGAGCCATTGTCCTGCACGATGTAACTGTCAAGCGCCACCACGCGACCGTCAGCCGCGAACCCGATCTTGACCCAGCCCTGAAATCCCGCCCTCGCCGATCCGTTGTAGAACTCCTCGTCACGGCTGACCCGCATCATGACCGGGCGGCCGTTGAGCTGCTTCGACATCAGGGCCGGCAGGGCCATCAGCGGGTAGGAATGCGCCTTGCCCCCGAAGCCGCCGCCGCAGTACTCGCTGATCAGGATGACGTCAGCCGGATCGATTCCGACATATCTTGCGAGGCTTGGCACCGCGAATGACGACGACTGGGTGGAGCCCCAGACGTGGCACTTGCCGTTCTCCCAGTAGGCGGCGCATGAGCGCGGCTCCATCGCGTGATGCGCATTCGCTGCGCTCACAAAGGACTCCTCCACAACGGCCTTCGCCTTGGCGAAGCCGGCTTCGAGGTCGCCGTAGGACCATTCCCGCGCAGGCTGTCCCATCGGCAGCGTGTCGTCGCCGGCCTTGGCAAAGTCCTTGCCGGTCCACTTGATTTCCTGCAGTTCGACGTTCTGGCGATTGGCCACATTGCCGCCGACATGGGCGTTCGGACCGTCCGGTCGCAGGCTCTCCAGCGGGTCGATGCAGAACGGCAACGGGTCGATCGCCACCCTGGCGGCGTGGACCGCGTCTTCGGCCTGCTGTTCTGTCATGGCCGCGACGGCAAAGATCGGCTGGCCGACGAAGACCGGGTAGTCGGTCAGGATCGCATGCCCTGCGTCGGACGGCTGTTTGACTTCGTCCGGCAGCAGGACGCCCACGACCCCCGGCATCCGCTTTAGGGCCTCGGCATCGATCGACGTGACCCGACCGTGCGGGACGGGCGAGGGGAAGGTCTTGAGGAACACCATGCCGTCGGCGCGGAAGTCTTCGGCGTATTTTGCGGATCCCGTGACCTTGGCGTGGAGGTCAGGCGGCGTGAAGTTCTTGCCGAGCAACGTGTAGGCCATGGTCTATGTCCTCCCGGCTGCGTGCATGACCCCGGCCAGGTAATGGTGGTAGGCGCCGCAGCGGCAGAGGTTGCCCGACAACGCTCGGCGCGCCTGGTCCACTGTGGGGTTCGGATTCTTCTTGAGCAGGCCTACGGCGGACATCACTTGGCCTGGCGTGCAGAAACCGCACTGCGGTCCCAGTTCGTCGATGAAAGCCTGCTGCACCGGGTGCAGCGTGCCGTCCGGCTCCGCGACCCCCTCGACGGTCGTGATGGCCTTGCCGCGGACCTGATGGGTCAGCGTCGAGCAGGAATAGATTGGCACGTCGTCCGCCAGGACCGTGCAGGCGCCGCACTCGGCCCGGTTGCAGCCGATCTTGGTGCCGGTGAGGCCGAGCCGGTACCGGATGGTCTGGGCGAGCGTCTCGCTGGGTGGAACATCGACCCGGCGCGCCCTGCCGTTGATGTGCAGCGTTACCAGGCGTTCGACGCCGCGCACCGCCGCGCGCGCTTCGCCGGGCCGCAGTGTGAAGAGGTGGGCGGAGGCCGATACCGCGACGCCGGAGCAGACGACACCGCGAAGGAATGCGCGCCTGCTGGTGCTCGCGGTGCGCCAATCGATGAGCGGTGGCTCGGATAGGTCGCCGGCGACTTGGCGGGTGGCGGGCACCCACTCGAAATCGTCCGCCGGGTCAGGGGGAAATTCGGGAATTCCTAGCTTCGCCGCCCGGTTCGGAGCATCCTCGGACATGTTGTCTCCCCTTTCCATGTGCCGTTCCCGAGCGTAGTGAACAAAGTTGCCGGGGAATACTACTGCACGGCAAATGCGGACCGGCGTTGCCGACGTTGCGGATCAAAGCCAAGCCACGCCCCTGCAGCGACGCCGGCGGTCCGGCGCGAAGATCCCGACATCTCCAGGCTCAAGTTCTGGATGGAAGGGCCATTGGCGGCGGGACG
>JAGWAT010000023.1 GCA_021296265.1 Alphaproteobacteria bacterium
CCGCGGGAAACCGTGCGGCACCACAGTTTCAGCCAGAATCTGAGGACGAATTAGCGCACCGCGATGCTGTTGAAGTCTTGCGGCATGTGGCCCAAGAGCATTTCAGAGAAGCCGACGAGCGATGCCAAGCTCGCGTCGCGGCGGCCGGGCGAAGGAGCAATGAGCAGCCGGGACTTGTGCAACTCGTACATTCCCTGAACCTTACGGATTGACCTGCCTTGGCCTCTACGTCCGTGGGTTACGTTGAGGTGGGGTCCTTCACCAATGTCCTGAGCAACTGGTCCGAGTTGAGGCACTGGACTGGACAATAGTCGTGCCGGGGCACTGACCCGTCCTGCGGGATGCGGTCCGCCCCGCCGACACCCGTGACAGGTTTCGCTACCTCCGGGGCCGCATCATCGAGCCGGTGCAAATCTGGGAAAGCCCGGCCGAGATCCTCGACCCCAGGTTCTCCGAACGCGATGAAGGTCTCGCAGGTGCCGCCCCCACGTTTGGGCGAGCGGTCCTGCAACTCTACAAGCGCTACGAGTCCCTCTATCAAGCAGAATTCAAGGCCCTGCTGGAGTAATCGGCAGCGAGGGCCGGACTGGCGACCCAGGGGCGCGTCTCATAGAACGCTCTCGTTTGGAGTGAGCCTTCATGTAGAGGGCAGGTCATGTAGTCAGGTTCGTACAAGCGATGATCGAGCGATCCTAAGCGAAGCCCGATGCACCCGATTGCAACGCGGAGGCGCGGCCCCGACGTCGGTTCCGGTCGCGGGAATTACGCGGGGAGTGATATCCGTTTCTTCCGGGCTTGGATGCGTGGCTCAGCGTGCCGGGCACGGGACCGTCCCCGACCACCGTCAGTCGGGAACGGATTAGGCGTTCGATGGCGTTGAGATACTTCCGTTCTGTCGGGTCGCAGAACGAGAACGCAGACCCATGGGCACCAGCCCGTGCCGTGCGGCCGATTCGGTGGACATAGCTTTCCGCTTCGTTGGGCAGTTCGTAGTTGATGACGTGGCTTATGCCGTCTACATCAATGCCGCGCGCTGCGATATCAGTTGCCACCAAGACACGGGTTTCGCCAGCCCGAAAACGTTTTAGCACCCGCTGGCGAGCGCCTTGGGATTTGTTCCCGTGGATCACTTCGGCGTCGACGCCGGCCTGGTCGAGCTGCTGCGCGATCCGGTTTGCACGATGCTTGGTCCTCGAAAACACCAGAACCCGCGACAGCGCCGGATCGTCCAGAATACGGGTCAGCAAGGCCCGCTTTCCCTGCGCACCGACATGGTAGACACGCTGTTCGACATGCGCCGCCGGCGTGGCTCGAGGCGTGACTTCGACATGGACGGGATCGGTCAGAATATCGCCAGACAGACGGGCAATCTCGGCCGGCATGGTGGCCGAGAACAGTAGCGACTGGCGGCTAGCAGGTAATTCCGAGATCAATTTTCGGACATCGCGCACAAAGCCCATATCGAGCATGCGGTCTGCCTCGTCCAGGACAAACACTTCGATCGCGTCGAGTGCAAGCAGACGCTGGTTCACAAGGTCGAGCAGGCGACCTGGCGTGGCTGTCACAATATCGACCCCGCGCCGCAGGGCATCGACTTGGGGCTTCTGCCCGACACCACCGAAAATCACCGTTTGGCGTAGACGGAGGTATTTGGCGTAGGCGCTGAATTCCTCGCCGATCTGGATCGCGAGTTCGCGGGTGGGCGCAAGGACTAGCGCGCGTGGCCGGCGCTGACCGGACTGGCCGCGATTGCGGGCAAGTCGGTCGAGAATGGGAAGTGCGAAGGCCGCTGTCTTGCCTGTACCAGTCTGGGCGATGCCCACTAGATCGCGGCCGGCGAGAAGATCGGGAATGGCGCGTGCCTGGATTGGTGTCGGCACGACATGGTCTCTGGCGGCCAATGCACGCTGTATCGGACCGGCTAGGCCGAGGTCCGAGAACTTGGGTTTAGTCAACAAATGTCCTTCTTTGCGGCCCGACCAGCGTTGGTGACGCGGTTGGGCCGAGATGATCCGTCCCGGGCGCGGCAGGAGCGGAAACATGGATGTGGTTTTGCCCGGGGAATGGCGCCGCTAGCTTCCGGCGCATCGCGCTATCGTTAGGCAGTACGCAAGTTCAAATGGTTATTCGAGCCCGAACAATCAAGTAAACCAGTTTTCTTATAGCACATCAGTGATCTGCTCCCCGGAGGTTGGACCGATTACTCACCTTGACGGCGGGCCAATCGATCTGGGCTGATCACCAGCGTGCGCAGTCAGGTCCGTGCGAAGTTGGCTAGATGGGTTCCAGGTCACCTCGACCGGCCACGCGGCCATCCTTGCCGCCGTGGACGCAGTGGAGGCGCACGGCCTGTCGTTTTGGGTTGCGATGCTACGGGCCGCGGCGCGGCAGGTCGGCTGTTCGGCGCTTCTCACTGAAGAACTGCAGGACGGTCAACGCCTGAACGGCGTAGAAATTGTCAAGCCGTTTGCCGAGGATGCAGCACCCCGCCTTGCCGTCCTGCTCAGCGAATGACCCCAGCAGAATTCAGCCGGTGACGCGGCCCGGACCGGCAGACACAAGCAGGCATCCTGCACGAAGCACTGGCCCGTTGGCGCACCTCAGCAGGGTCATTGATGAAGTGAACATTTTGCGCCGCCCGAAATCTACTCCACGGCCGCAAACTAGGGGCGCAATCCGGTAACCCCGTCCATCGCGAGTCTGCCTCCAACCTGCAGATCTGCTGGCAACTCGCGCAGTTGTGCACAACCTGTCAAATCGAGGTCCCCGTCCACCCGCAGACCGTGCGGAAGCGCCGTCAATCGGGAGCAACCAGTCAGATCCAGGCTGCGATGCACATGGAGACCGTCGGGAAGTTCGATCAGTCTCTTGCAATTGTTCAGGTAGAGGCCGCCGCCCACTGTGAGCGCTGCCGGTAGCTTCCGGAGGCTCGTGCAATGCGTGAGATCCAGGTTGCGGTCGACGACCAGATCAGCAGGGAGGCGTTCGAGCCCGGTGCAGCGGGTCAGGTTGAGGTGGCGCGCGGTCCGCAGTCCCGCCGGAAGCTGGGTGAGTTGGGCACAATGGGCCATGCTGAGGCTGCCCTTGACCTGGAATCCGGCAGGAAGCGAAGCCAACCCCAGGCAATACGACATATTGATATTGCCGCCGACGTTCAGGTCCCGCGACAGGCCCTTCAACCCGGTGCAGCCGGTCAGGTCCAGATAGATACCCACACGCAGGCCTGCCGGTAGCACCGAGAGCCCCGCGCAGCTGTTCAGGTGCAGGCTTCCGGCGACGTCGAGGTTGTCGGGGAGCGACACCAGGTCCAGGCAACCAACCAGGTTGAGGTTGCCTTCGACACGCAAGCCGGTTGGAGCGGTGCCCTCCAAGATGGCCGCCCGGGCGGCGTTCGAATCCATGCAGCTGCTCTTCCTGGGCGTGGTACGTTGTACCGGCCCCGCCTCTGGATCATCGGGCCCGGAAAAGGATTCCCGGAGCGGCCGGGTGTCCAGTTGGTGCGACGGCGGATACCCGTGGCGGATCGGGCCAGACCCGTGACAGTTTCGGCACCTATCCAGCCCCGACCCCCGTTGGCCCGGGAATCGCCGACGCGCGGTCAATTGATTTTAGAAGTGCCGGCAGTAATTACACTGTGATTGGCGACCGGGTGACGTGCCGTCAGGAGCACGCACACCAAGCGTCACGAAAGGATCGGCGATGACGGTACGGGATGTCCTCCGGATGGGTGATCCGCGGTTGCGGCGAAAGGCCGACCCCGTGGGGGATGTGAGCGACCCAGCGCTTGGCACCCTGGTTGGCGACATGCTCGACACCATGCGGGACTGCGACGGCGCGGGGATCGCTGCGCCGCAAATCGGGGTGCCGCTCCGCGTCGTGATCTTCGGGGTGGAAAGCAATCCCCGCTACCCGGATGCACCTGCCGTCCCTCTCACGGTCCTGATTAACCCTGTCATTACGCCGGTCGGCGAAGATCTCGACGAGGACTGGGAGGGCTGTCTCAGCGTGCCGGGCATGCGCGGTCTGGTGCCGCGCCATACGCGCATTCACTATCGCGGTCACGATGCGGAGGGCGGGTTGATCGATCGGACGGCCGACGGATTTCATGCGCGGGTCCTGCAGCACGAATGCGACCATCTTGACGGCGTCCTGTATCCCGATCGCATCGAAAAGAGGGAGATGTTCGGCTTCGTTCCCGAACTACTGGAAGCCGGGCTCCTGGGCCCAGTGGACCTGCCGGCCGAATAGCCGAATCCCGTCTGCCGTATTGGCGGGCGCTTCCGCACCTGCGCCGCCAGCCACCGGAACCGAACGCGAACTGACCCGGATCATGGAACTACGGAACGCAGGGACGGTGGGGGCGGGCGTGCTGGCCACCCTGTGCGCCATCACGGCATTCACCGCCGAGGCGAAAGACGCGAGCTACCTGGGCTCGGTTCAGGTCATTCGGGACGGCGGGGGCGGGCCAGTCGTGCGCGGCACGGCGTTTCTCGACCGGAACCGCAATTCACGGCTCGACATCGGCGAAACCGGTGTTCCCGGCGTAATGGTGTCGAACGGCCGGGAGGTGGTCCGCACCGACGCGGCGGGCACCTATGCGCTCCCAGCGTACGACGACATGAACGTGTTCATCACGAAACCGGCGGGGTACGCCGTCCCGGTAAGCGCAGACATGGTTCCCCAGTTCAACTACGTCCACAAGACCGCAGGGTCGCCCGATCTCCGGTTCGGCGGCATCGCGCCCACCGGGCCTCTGCCCGGAGCGATCAATTTTCCGCTGATCAAGGATCCGGTTGGCAATCGTTTCGAATGCCTGGTCTTCGGTGACACCCAGTCCTACACGAACCGGGAAGTCTCCTACGTCCGCGACACGGTCGGGACGATGCTGGCCGAGCGCGACAACGCCACAACCGAATGCCTGATCTTCGAGGGCGACGTCATGGGCGACGACCTCTCCCTGTTCGGCCGGTTCAAGCGCATCATCGCTCGAGGCCAAGTTCCCCAGTACTACGTTGCCGGCAACCATGATCTCGACTTCGACGCCGCCAGCGACGCGCATTCGTTCGACACGTTCCGGCGCGAATGGGGCCCGGAGTACTACTCGTTCGACATCGGGAAGGTGCACTTCGTCGTGCTTGACGATGTCCGCTATCCCTGCAACGGCGTCGATGACCACCCCTTCTGCGCACCGAACGCCTCCCCCACCTACAACGCCGTGATCCACGACCGGCAGCTCACCTGGCTGCGCAACGACCTCGCCCACGTGCCCGAGGATCGATTGCTCGTGCTCAACACGCACATTCCGTTCGTGAGCTACTCGGACGCGACGACCCGGAAGCACCAGATTGACAACCTTGCCGCACTCCACGCCCTCATCGGTGATCGTCCAGCGCTCGGCCTGTCCGGACATACGCACACGACCGAGCAGATCCTGCCGGGCGAGCATTTTGCCGGTTGGCGCGAGGCAACGGGCACGGGTCCGGCTCCGTTTCATCAGATCGTGACCGGGGCCGTCTCGGGATCGTGGTGGGCCGGTGACCTCGATGACCACGGCATCCCGCATGCGACCCAGCGCCTGGGGGCGCCGCGCGGCTACTACGTCCTCTCGTTCGACGGCGCAAGCTACGTCGACACGTATCGCGCGTTCGGGCGGGAGCCCGGCGAGCAGGTCCACGCCGCATTCAACACGCCCCGGTTTCGCCGGTGGGCGGAAGCCCTGTTCACCTTTGCCGACGGACACCCGACGCCGTCAGACACGATCCCGCCGGTCACGGTCTCCGATCTCGGCGACCCGAACATGGTGACCGTGGCTGACCTGGAAGGTGGGACGTGGCTGGCCGTCAACGTCTGGAACGGGTCACGGGACAGCCGCGTGACGGTGTCGATCGACGACGGGCACCCCGTCGAGGCGGCGCGGACACAGCCCGGCACCGGCGAGCGGGCGAGGACCGGGCCCGAGTTCGCAGATCCGTGGGCACTTGCGAAACAGGCGACGCAGGGCCGGCTCACCTTCCGAAGCACCGAAGGCGGCGATACGACCGCCGGGTTCACGACCTGGCGCGGGGTGTCCTGGCAAGGCGCTGCCGGCCCGTTCCAGCCCTGGATGCTGACCCGCCGGTCCAATCACCTCTGGCGCGCCGATCTCCCACGATCGTTGCCGGTCGGCGTCCACACGGCGGAAATCGTGACTACTGATCGGTACGGGCGGACCTATTCCAAGACCAAGTCCTTCGAAGTCGTGGACCCGCTCCCCGAAATGGGCTGGCCTTGGAAAACCGGCTCATTCGAATAGCATCGGCACGCGCCTACGACTTGAGTGCGCCTGTTCGCAGCGGCGGCGCGAACAGGCTCGAACGTTCTCACCAGACCGAGGACATTCGACTTGCGGGCCCCGCACGGGCAAGGAGGATCGCACGTGACCCAGAAGGAATTCGCCGGACGGACGGCGCTCGTAACAGGAGGTTCGCGCGGCATCGGCCGGGCGATCTGCGTGCGCCTGGCGCGCGCCGGCGCCTGGGTGGCGGTCAACTATGCGGCCAACTCTGACGCCGCTGAGGAAACGCTCGAACAGATAACCGCCGACGGCGGCAGCGGCGGCCTGTTTCAAGCCGACGTTTCGTCGCCCGAAGCTACCGGCGCCATGTACGACGCGATCGAAGCCGAGCGCGGCACCGTCGATCTCCTGGTGGCAAACGCGGGCATCGCATCCTTCGACGACAACGCAGACATGACCGCAGACGTGTGGCGGCAAATTCTCTCGGTCAACCTGGACGGCACGTTCCACTGCGTGTGGCGTGCCAAGGAGCGCATGCTGGCCCAGGAGTATGGGCGAATCGTCTGCATCTCCTCCATCAACGGCATTGCTCCGAGCCGCATCCGCCGCGATCGGCTGATCGCGTACGGGACCTCAAAATCTGCCGTCATCAGTTTCGCCCGCAGCTGCGCCATGGCGCTGGGACCGGCCATTCGGGTGAACTGCGTGGCACCTGGCCTGATCGATACCGACATGACCAAGGACATGAGCGAAGAGATGCGCGAACGCATCATCTCGTCGACACCTGCCGGGCGCACCGGAAAACCCGAAGACGTAGCTGAATTGACGTACTTCCTGCTCAGCGACGCAGCAGACTTCGTCACAGGACAGACGTACGTGACGTCCGGCGGTTTCGTCACGCTGCCATGAGCGCCTGCCCAAGACGCACGGCACGCACGAGTAACGAGCCCGCGACTCGCTACTGACCCGCGGGCACGCCGTCCGCCCGGCCAACAATCCAGCCGGAAGGCCCGGCCGAATGGTTGCAAGCGATCCCGGCAGTCACTACATTCAACCTTATGGTTGAATGTAGTCTCGATCATGTGTTCCAAGTGCTCTCCGATCCGACTCGCCGGGCGATCCTCGATCGCCTCGCAGCGGGGGAGGCAACCGTTGGCCGTCTCGCCGAGCCTCTTCCTGTTTCCTTCGCCACCGTGTCAACACATCGGGGTACTGGAGCGGGCTGGCCTGGTGACGCGCGAGGCGCGAGGCCGCGAACGCGTATGCCGGATCAACCCGGCCGCGCTCACGGGTCCCCGCGCCTGGATCGGTTTCCACGAACGCTTCTGGTCGGAACGTCCGAACGCGCTTGATGCGCTGGTCGGAGAAACGCCCGGCGAACCGGACCAGACGCGGTAGCCGTCGCCGGGCCGTACCTTTCGCAGACCCTTTTCAGGAGCCCCGTCATGACAGCACCCCGACCGCTCGATCAGGAAATCTCCCTGACCCTGCACCGCACCATCGATGCGCCGATTGAGACCGTTTATGCCGCGTGGACCGACCCGGAGATGATGCGCCAGTGGTTCGCGCCCGGCGAACTTGCAGTAGTGCGAGCTGTTGCAGAGGCCGAGGTCGGAGGCACGTTTCTTGTCGAGATGCGCGGCCCGGACGGAGAACAGCACCTGACCCGCGGCGTGTACCGCGAAGCCATCCCCAACCGCCGTCTGGTGCACACCTGGCAATGGGAGGGGAGCGAAGTCGAATCGCTGGTCACCGTCGAGTTCGAGGCGGAATCGGCCCAGACAACCCACCTCACCCTCACCCACTCCCGGTTTGCCGACGCGGAATCGCGCGACCGGCACGAGGGCGGCTGGAGCGGTTGCCTCACGAAACTGACCGCACGGCTCGCGGCCTAGGCGATCCCGGCCGGGGCGAAGACCCGGCGGCTCGGGGTGCGACCGGCGAGGCCCCCAGCGGAACCGACAACGTCGATCCGCACCTGGCCGAACTGCCAGCGGCGCGAGCCCGCGTTGCAGTCACGCCTACCGGAGCCCCGGGTGCGCCGGTGACGCCGAACCCGGCTCCTCGGAAGGGCCGGGGTGCGGCGACGGCTAGCCCAGCTTGGCGAGCAGCTCCGCCGGAATGTGCGGCACCGGGTCCGACTTCTGCCAGCACGGCAGCGCCTCTACCCGGCTCATCCAGGCCCGGATACCCGGATAGTTTTCCAACGGCAGTTTCTGGACCGCGTGCAGGTGCATGGGCGCGGCCACGGCAATGTCGGCGATGGTGGCGTGATCGTCGCTGATCCATTCCTGGCCTCTGAGACGCGCTTCCAGGATCGATGCCAAGGCGTGAAATGTCGGCGCACTGTTCTCCAGGACCGACTGGTCCGGCTTGTCATCGAGGATCGGCTTGACGACGTTCTCGACCAGGAAGACGTAGCAGCCGGCAAACCACTTGCTCGACTCCCAGAGCAGCCAGCGCGTGATGTCGGCGCGGATCTTGGGGTCAGACGGATACACGGCCTGGTTCCCTGTCTTTTCGGCGGCGTAGACAAGAATCGCGTTCGATTCCCACAGCACCAGGTCGCCGTCGACCAGTGCCGGCAACTCGGCATTCGGGTTGACTGCCTTGTAGTCGGGCTTCTTGTGGTCACCGCCAAAGTAGTCGAGGATTTCCTCGTCATAACCCGCGCCGATCAAGTCGAGGCCGGCGACCACCTTGCGGCAGTTCACGGTGATGGGGTCGAAATAGAGTTTCATGGTCGTGCTCCCTGATGCACGTGATCGTCGCCGGTGGCCCGGGCACTCCAAGATAAGATCGCGATCAATCGGTTGGCTGAAGGGTGTTACCCGTGGCGGCGACGGCGACAGGTGCCAAATCGGCCCTCGGAAGAGGGCACTTCGCGGAGGGCCCGGCCAGCGGGTAACGTAGCGCCCGACCGACCGCAGGCAAGGCCCGGGCGGCCGGGAACCTCGCCGTCTTGCGTGGCCGCTCCCCGGGGCGCTCCGGGCGGGACCTTCTCCCACAGCTCCGTCCAGCTGCACGATCGTCCAGGTCATCGCGCCGCACTGGAGCGGCGACCACCGGACGCGCCTATGCCGCGCCCGCGGCGCGCGGTCGGGAGTCAGCTACTTCAGCAGTTCCGCGGCCGCGTCAAGTCCCGCTTGCGCGCACTCTTCGTCCTGGTCTGACGTGGCGCCCGATACGCCAACACCACCGACGTGCTGACCGTCGGCCGTCATGATCGGCAAGCCCCCAGGGAAAATGACGAGGCCCGGCACATGCTGGGCGCCGTGGGGACGGTCACCCTTATAAATGAACTCCCCGAACGAACGCGTGGAACGCGGGAAGTTCGCCGACGTCTGCCCCTTGAGCATGGCGACCTGAATACTTCCCCGCTGTGCATCGTCGGTACGGCTGAAGTACTTGAGGTCGGCGCCCTGGTCGTAGATGGCAATGATGACGGGCCGCCAACCCATCTCCACGGCCTTGGCCTCACACGCCTCCGCGATCACCTTTGCGGCCTCCAGCGTGAGGATTGCCCGCTGTTCGCCCGCAAGGGCGGCGGCACCCAGCGTCAAGGTAAGAGCAGCGACTAGCGCCGTGCCGATCGATTTCATGGCTTCATGACCCCAGAGGTGTTGGACAGTCGGAACTCTGCCAGCGTCGCATACCACCTGATGGCCGGCATCGCCGACGCGGTCTATCGGTTCCTCCGAAAGAACCTATCCACCGAGCATTTGAACAGCAAACACCCGATCAGCGGCGGGTTCGCGGGACATCGCAAGGTGTCTCGGCACAGCTGGGCTCGTCAGTTTCCGTGAAAGCGTCTGCAGTGTGATCGTCAGACGCGGGGCCTGGCGTTCGGTCGACCGCCCAAGATGTCCTCGTAACCACGGTCAGAGTCCCGATCCGGAACCCTCAATCGGACTGCTCCAACTGCGCGACCAGCTTGTCTGTTGGGCGCCAACGGCCGCCCTTGCAGGGATCACGGTGATGCACCAATCTGTGCCCGATGCCCGACGACCCGCACCCGATTCCGTCGCCCGAATCCGCACCGCCCGATCGGACGGAGACGAGCGACCGATCACTGCCGCGCAACGTCGAAGCCGAAGAACTGCTGCTCGGAACCTTGCTCCACAACGACCGGGCGTTCGAGTACGTCGAGCAGCTGCGGGGCTCCCATTTCTACGTCCCGGTCCATGGACGCATCTTCGAGGCGGCCCGCGGCCTCATCCAGCAGGGCCGGCGGGCCGACGCGGTCACGCTCAAGCCGCAATTCGCGCGCGACCGGGCCCTCGCGGATGTCGACGACTACCTCGAGCGGCTGGTGCACGGCGCGATGCCGCCAGAAGCGGCCCGCCAGTACGGTGAGATCATCCTGGATCTGGCCCAGCGCCGGTCGCTGATGGAGATCGGGTCCCGGATTGAATACAACGCCTCGGACGTGCGGGAGGAGAGGTCCGCTTCCGCGCAGATCGAGGACGCCGAGCAGCAGCTCTTCGAAATTTCCGAGCACGGCAAGGGGCCCGGTGGGCCGCAGCCATTCGTCAGCGGTCTCACCGATGCCATCCGCGCGGCGGAAGCGGCCTACCAGCTGGGCGGCAAACTCTCCGGCGTCACGTCTGGTCTGAGCGAGCTCGACGACCTGCTCGGTGGCTTCCATCGGTCCGACCTCATCATCCTTGCCGGTAGGCCCGGCATGGGCAAGACCGCCCTCGCGACCGACTTCGCACGCGTCGCAAGCCGGCCCGAGTCCTTCATCCCCTGGGAGGACGGCGGCGGCAAGCAAAAGGGGATCGTGGCCGTGTTTTCGCTGGAAATGGCCGCAACCCAGCTGGCCAACCGGATCCTATCTGCCGAAACCAGCATTTCTTCCGAGTCGATTCGGCGCGGCGCAATCAATGACCGAGATCTCACCAAATTGATCGACGTTTCCAAGGATCTTGAGGAATTGCGTCTCTTTATCGACGACACCCCCGCCATCTCCATTCCGCAACTCCGGACCCGGGCGCGACGCCTGATGCGGACCGAGCACGGGCTGCGTCTGATCGTCGTTGACTACCTGCAGCTGATGACCGCGACGCGAAACCAGAATTCACGGGTCAACGAGATCAGCGAAATTTCTCAAGGCCTCAAGTCCATTGCGATGGAACTGAACGTGCCGGTGGTCGCCCTATCGCAACTGAGCCGCCAAGTGGAGGGCCGCGATGACAAGCGCCCGCAGTTGCAGGACCTCCGTGATTCGGGATCGATCGAGCAGGATGCGGACGTGGTACTGTTCATCTACCGCGAGCACTACTACCTGCGCCAGCAGGAGCCACAGCGCCGGGACGACGAGGACGAGGCGAAGTTCAGATCCCGTTACGACCGCTGGAGAGCGCGCCTCGAAAAAACCCTGAACTTGGCACAGATCTACGTCAGCAAGCAGCGGCATGGCCGACAGGGTGTCGCCGATGTCCGTTTCGACCCCCGCTTTACCCGCTTCAGCGATCTCCACGACCCCGACCAGTAGCAAGCCCGCCCCGGGCAAGGCGGCGCTGGAGACGGCACTGGCTCGGGCCGGTTGCGCCCTGATCGTCGATCTGGACGCCGTGCGGTCCAACTTCCGCACCCTCCGGAACCGGGCTGGCCCTGGCTGCGAGGTCGCCGGAGTCGTGAAGGCTGGCGCCTATGGGATGGGATCGCCCCGCATCGCGGCAGCGCTGGCGACGGCGGGCTGCCGCACCTTTTTTGTCGCCACGCCGGACGAAGGTGCGGGCGTGCGCGAGGCTGTCCCTGATGCTTCCGTCTATGTCCTGGCGGGAGGGGCGGCGCTGCCAGCCAAGTGCGATCTGATCCCGGTCCTGAATCATCCTGGCGATGCCGAACGCCGCCGCACGACGGCAGTGCGGGCGGGACGACCGCTTGCGGCGGCAGTGCACGTCGACACGGGAATGAATCGGCTGGGTTACGAAGCAGCCGATTGGCGTGCCTTCTGCGTTGAACCTGACCGCCGATCCGGCCTCGACATCTGCATCGTGATGAGCCACCTGACCGTGGCGGAGATTCCCGGCCATCCGATCAATGCCGAGCAATTGGCCCGATTCGAGGCGGCCCGGGAACTGGCGCCGTTTGCCGCGCGGGCGAGCCTTGCCAATTCATCGGGAATCTGGCTCCCCGCGGCCTTCCGATTCGACATGGCCCGGGCCGGGGCCGCGCTGTTCGGGATCAATCCCACGCCCGCGCGCCCCAATCCGATGGCCGCCGTCGCCCGCCTGGTCGGGCGGATCCACCAAGTGCGCTCCGTTGACCGGGGAGAAGGCGTTGGGTACGGTCATACTTGGGTTTCCCCGGGTGCGCGACGCATTGCAACCGTGTCGGCGGGCTATGCCGACGGGTACCCGAGACACCTCGGGAATGCAGGCCGTGTCGCGATCGGTGGCCATGTCGCGCCGGTTGTGGGGCGAATCTCCATGGATTTGGTCACCGTTGACGTTTCCGGCGTGCCGGACCCTGTCGCCCAGCCCGGAGCCGTCGTGGACCTGCTCGGCCCCTTAGTTCCGGTGGACGACGTAGCCGCGCACGGCGGGACGATCGGCTACGAGATCCTCGCCCGCCTGGGCAGCCGTGTCCCCCGGCTGTACGTGGACTGACTCGCGTGCGGGGCTGGCCCAATCCGTTAGCGCCGATCGGGCGCGTGGTGCTCGAATTCCTGGCCGCCACCGGGCGCGTGGCCCTGTTCACCGCCGAAGCGGTCGTCGCGGCTGTCCGACCACCGTACTTCCTGCGGCAGGCCGGCCGCCAGTTCCTCGAAATCGGCTACTACTCGCTCCCGATCGTCGGCCTGACCGCGATCTTCACGGGCATGGTGCTGGCGCTGCAGAGCTACACCGGCTTCAGCCGGTTCGCGGCGGAGAGCGCGATCCCGTCGGTGCTCGTCGTGTCCCTGACACGCGAACTCGGCCCGGTGCTCACCGCCCTGATGGTCGCGGGGCGGGTGAGCGCCTCGATCGCCGCCGAGACCGGCACCATGCGAGTGACCGATCAGCTCGACGCCCTGGTCACGCTGTCCGCCAACCCGCTGCAGTACCTGGTGGCCCCGCGCCTGCTGGCCGGCGTCCTGGCGCTCCCGCCGCTGGTGCTGATCGCGGATGTCATCGGCACCATGGGCGGCTTCCTCATCAGTGTTGGAAAGCTAGGGTTCGAACCCGGAATCTTCCTGAACCGCTGCCTGGAGAGTCTCCAGACGCTGGATGTGGTGTCCGGCCTCGTGAAGGCGGCCGTATTCGGCTTCCTGATCGTCCTGATGGGGAGCTACCACGGCTTCCACTCCGAGGGCGGCGCACGCGGAGTCGGGCGGGCCACGACCAACGCGGTCATGTCGGCCTCAGCCCTCATCCTGGTCGCCAACTACCTCATCACCGAGGCGTTCTTCTCCCGATGACCGGGTCGGCCCAAACCCCAGCCATCGAGCTCCGCGGACTGGTCAAGCGCTTTGGGGGAAAGACCGTCCTCGACGGCATGGACCTGACCGCGATGACGGGTGACTCCCTGGCCGTCATCGGCACTTCAGGCACCGGGAAGTCCGTGAGCTTCAAGTGCGCCCTCGGGCTCCTGCCCCTGGACGCGGGCACGGTACGGTTCGCCGGCACTCCACGGGACGCGCTGCCGTCCAACGGCCCCCGGGCGCTGATGCGGCGATCGGGGGTCCTCTTCCAGGGCGGCGCGCTGTTCGATTCCCTCCCGATCTGGGAGAACGTCGCGTTCGCGCTGTTCCATACCGGCACGATGCGGCGGGCCGAGGCGTACGAGCTCGCGTGTGCCAAGCTCGCCGAGGTCGGGCTCGACGAACGCGCCGCCAATCTCTTCCCCTCCGAGCTGTCGGGCGGCATGCAGAAGCGCGCGGCGATCGCGCGCGCCGTCGCTGCCGATCCGGAGTTCCTGTTCTTCGACGAACCGACCTCGGGCCTCGATCCGATCACCGCCGCCACCATCAATCGACTGATCGAGGACTGCGTCACGCGCCTCCAGGCCACCACGGTCACGATCACCCATGATCTCGCCAGTGCGCGCCAGATCGCGAACCGCGTCGCCATGCTGCACGGGGGGCGCATCGTCTGGGAAGGCCCGGTGGCCGAGCTCGACCGGAGTGGCTCGGCCCACGTCGAGCAATTCGTGCACGGCAGCGCCGACGGCCCAGTGACCGGAGACCCCTCGGCATGACGGTCGCCGACCTCGCCGTCGTGGGCACGGTGCTGTTTTCGGGCGCGATGGCGTATGCGCGCGGGTTCGTGCAGAGCGCGCTGTCGCTCGCCGCCTGGATCGTGTCGGGCCTGGCATCGCTGTGGCTGCTGGACTGGGCCGGCGGCCTGATGATGCCGCTGGTGGGCGATTCGGTCATCGCCCGCGGCATCGGTGCGCTCGGGATCTTCGTGGCCTCGATCGTGATCCTCACGTTTGCCATCGTCCCGCTCGCGAGCGCAATTGCCGCCAGCGTGCTCGCTCCGCTGGACCGGGCGCTCGGTTTCATCTTCGGGGCGGTTCGCGGCATCGTGATCATCTCGGCCCTTTACATCGCGTTGTTCGCATCGGGCCTAGTCTTCACCGACTGCCCGCAATTCGTGCGCGGGGCCCGGACCCTGCCCGTGGTACTGTACGGTGCACACATGCTCGCAGTGCTGGTCCCCGGCCCGGCCCTGATGGTCAACCACAGCTGCTCCGAGGGGGACGCCGCGGACGCGGCCGACCTCCTCCGGCGCATGGAGACGCCCACGTCCGACACGACCGAACCGCAGGGGGAAGTCGGCTACCCCGGCCAGGACCGCCGGGAATTCGACCGGCTGATCCAGATCGAATCCGGCAGCGGCGAAGGAGACGGCCAGCCATGACCCGCAAATCCAAGGCTGGATTCCCGACACCCTTCGACGGCTTCCGCGAAGAGTGCGGCATCTTCGGCGTGTTCGGCACGGAGAACGCGGCGGCGATTACCGCGCTCGGACTGCACGCCCTCCAGCACCGCGGTCAGGAGGCGGCCGGCATCGTCAGCTTCGACGGCACCCAGTTCTTCGCCCACCGGGCGCAGGGCCGAGTCGGCGACGCGTTCGGCTCGGACAAGGTCATCGGCATGCTGCCGGGCAATGCGTCGATCGGCCACAACCGATATTCCACCAGCGGCGCCAAGACCCAACTGCGGGACGTCCAGCCCATCTTCGCCGAGGTCGCGCAGGGCGGCGTCGCCATCGCCCACAACGGCAACCTCACCAATGCCCGCACCCTCAAGCGGAACCTGGTCCAGCGAGGCTGCATCTTCCAGTCGACGATGGACACCGAGGTGATCGTGCACCTGGTCGCGACGGCCAGCGGACCGACATTTCTCGACCGCCTGATCGAGGCCCTTCACCAAGTCGAAGGGGCCTACTCGCTGATCGCACTCTCGGAAACGGGGATAATTGGCGCGCGCGATCCCAACGGCGTCCGACCCCTGGTCCTAGGCGAGTTGCACGGCCAGACCGTGCTCGCCTCGGAAACCTGCGCGCTCGACATCATCGGAGCGACGTTCAAGCGGTCCGTGGCGCCCGGCGAAATTGTGCATATCGACCGCGATGGCGTGCGCAGCCTTCCCGCGGCCCTCGGCAAGGCGCCACGGACGTTTTGCATCTTCGAATACATCTACTTCGCCCGCCCCGACAGCGTGGTTGAAGACAAGAACGTGTATGCCGTCCGCCAGCAGATCGGCCGGCTCCTGGCACGGGATGCGCCCGCCGACGCCGACATCGTCGTGCCGGTGCCCGATTCCGGCGTCCCGGCCGGGCTCGGCTACGCCGACCAGGCCGGGCTGCCCTTCGAACTCGGCATCATCCGCAACCACTACGTCGGCCGCACCTTCATCGAGCCGACCGACGAAATCCGGCATCTCGGCGTCCGTCTCAAGCACAACGTGAACGCTCACGCGGTCGGCGGCAAGCGGGTAGTGCTGGTGGACGACAGCATCGTGCGTGGCACGACGTCGACGAAAATCGTGGAGATGCTCCGCACGAACGGTGCCCGCGAGGTGCACATGCGGATCGCGAGTCCGCCGACCACGCACCCGTGCTACTACGGCGTGGACACGCCGAAGCGCAATGAACTCATCGCGGCGCATCTGGACGAGAACGAGATCGCTGCCAAGATCGGAGCCGACAGCCTCCGGTTCGTCCGGCTCGAGAGCCTGTTCGAGGCAGTCCACGGTCAGCGGCCCAACGGCCGGCGCATGCCCTACTGCGCCGCCTGCTTCACGGGCGACTATCCGATCGAGCTGATCGACGACATGCACATGGAACTGCCGCTGCTCCTCGAGGAAACCTGAGAAACCCGAGCGGCGCGCCGCGTCGGGACTGCGTACCGACCCACGGGCGCGTCGAATTCCCGTATGCTTCAGGTCCTGCGACCGGATTCGCCGTCATCGTGCAACGCGTCGGCGCCCGGCCCGCGCTGCCGGCCGTGCCGAACGACGCAGGTCCTTGGTACCCATGGCTAAACCTCCCCGCATCCTGCTGATCGTGACCGGCGGCATTGCCGCCTACAAGAGTCTCGACCTCGTCCGTCGGCTGCGCGAGCGGGGTGCGCGGGTCCGTTCCATCCTCACCCACGGCGGGAGCGAGATGGTCACGCCCCTGTCCCTGGCGGCCCTGTCCGGCGAGAAGGTCTACCAGGAGCTGTTCTCGCTTACCGACGAAAGCGAGATGGGGCACATCCGGCTGGCCCGTGACGCCGACGTGGTGGTGGTGGCCCCGGCAACCGCCGACTTTCTCGCGAAGATGGCCGCCGGCCTGGCCGACGACCTGGCGACCACCGTGCTGCTTGCCACCACCGCTCCGGTGCTGGTGGCGCCGGCGATGAACGTGCAGATGTGGGCGCACCCGGCGACACAACGGAACGTGGCGCGGCTGCGCAGCGACGGTATTCGCTTCATCGATCCGGGTTCGGGCGACCTTGCCTGCGGCGAAGAGGGGCCGGGCCGGATGGCAGAGCCCGTCGACATCGTTGGCGCGGTCGAGGCTGTGCTGGCGCAGCCGAAACCCCTCCACAACGTCCGGGCTCTAGTAACCAGCGGGCCCACCATCGAACCGATCGACCCCGTCCGTTACTTCGGCAACCGCTCGTCCGGCAAGCAGGGCCACGCCATTGCCGCCGCTCTCGCCCGGCGTGGCGCCGAGGTGACCCTGGTGACCGGCCCGAGCGCCCAGCCGCGACCGCCGGTGGCCATCCTCACCGAAGTGGAAACCGCCGAAGAAATGCTCGCCGCCTGCCAGCAGGCGCTGCCCGCCGACATCGCCGTCTGCGTGGCCGCGGTTGCCGACTGGAAAGTCAAGTCCGTGCGGACGCAGAAGCTCTCGCGCTGTGACGGGCCGCCGCCCCGCTACGAGATGGAGGAAAACCCCGACATCCTCGCCCAACTCGCCCAAGCGGCCACGGGCCGCCCTCGGCTGGTCGTCGGGTTTGCCGCGGAAACCGGGGACGTCGTCGACCGGGCCCGCGCCAAGCGGGAACGCAAGCAGTGCGACTGGATCGTCGCCAACGACGTTTCCGGCGCGGGCGACGTGTTCGGCGGCGACGCCAACACCGTCCACCTGATAACCCCCGACGCGGCCGAGACGTGGCCGCGCCTGAGCAAGGATGAGGTGGCCGACCGGCTCGCCGAACGCATCGCCGACGCCCTGGGCGAACCGGCCGCCACCCGGTGACGGAAAACGATTCGCTTCTGACGGTTCGGGTCCACCGCCTCCCGCACGCGGTCGCCGGACTGCCGGCCAGGATGACCGCGGGAAGTTCCGGTTTCGATCTCCCGGCGGCTGTCCCGGAACCCGTCACGCTGGCCGCCGGGGCGTCTGTGGTGGTGCCGACTGGACTGGCCCTGGAAATCCCCGAGGGCTTCGAGGGACAGGTACGGCCTCGGTCGGGACTGGCCCGCCGCCATGGGATCACGGTGCTTAACAGTCCCGGCACGATCGATGCCGATTACCGCGGCGAAGTCGCAGTAATCCTGATCAACCACGGGCCCGATCCGCACGTTATCGAACGCGGCGCCCGCGTCGCGCAACTCGTGATCCAGCAGTTGACCCCGGTCCGGTTCGAGGAAGTCGGGCAGCTGTCCGTGACCGATCGGGGCGGTGGCGGCTTCGGGTCGACCGGCACCGGGCAGCCGACGGTATGACAGGCGCCGATTTCACCGAGGACCAGATCCAGCGCTACGCCCGCCACATCGTGCTGCCGCAGGTGGGCGGCAGCGGGCAGCAACGCCTGCTCACGGCCAGCGTCCTGGTGGTCGGTGCCGGGGGCCTCGGGTCGCCACTGGTGCTGTACCTGGCGGCAGCCGGAGTCGGGCGCATCGGCATCGTCGACGACGATGCGGTCGACCTCTCGAACCTTCAGCGCCAAATCGCCCATGGCACGGCGGACCTCGGGACCCCGAAGGCCGTGAGCGCCGCTGCGGCCGCGCGCCGGATCAACCCGACCATCACGCTCGAGCCGCACGAGCAACGCTTCGAACCCGCCAATGCGGCCGGACTTGTCGCCGAGTACGACGTGATCGCCGACGGCAGCGACAATTTCGCCACCCGTTTCCTCGTGAACGACGCGTGCGTACTGGCCGGCAAGCCGCTCGTCTCGGCGGCACTGCTCCGGTTCGAGGCGCAGTTGGCGACCTGGAAGGGCTACGCCGCCGAACACCCCTGCTACCGGTGTCTGTTCCCCGGACCGCCGCCCCCCGGGACCGTGCCCACGTGCGCCCAGGGCGGCGTATTCGGTGCCCTCGCCGGGCAGGCCGGTTCGTTCCAGGCCATCGAGGTCATCAAGGAAATCCTGGGGATCGGCACCAGCCTCGCCGGCTGGCTGGTTCTCATCGATGCGCTGGACGGCGAGTCCCGGAAGGTGCGGGTGCGCCCGGACCCCGACTGTCCCGTCTGTGGAACGCGGCCCACCATCACCGACCTCTCGGTCCATGCCGCCGGCTGAGCGCTCCCTGATCTGCATTCTGCACTCGGGCGACTACGAGCGGGTGCGGTTCACCCTCGCCGCCGCCGCCGCCGCCGCCGCCGCGGACCGCGACGTCACGCTGTTCTTCACGATGGATGCGTGCGTGGCGCTCCAGCGGGACAGCGGCTGGCACGGCCTACAGTCGGCCGACGGCAGCGCGCTTGACGCCGACACGGCGCTGCGGGAAAGGGGTGTCGCAGGTTTCGAGGAATTGCTGGGGGCGTGCCGGGAGCTGGGCGTGCGGCTGATCGTCTGCGAAATGGGCCTGCGCGCGCGCGGACTATCGCCTGAACAGCTGGTCTCGCGTTCCGGCATCGAAGTGGGCGGCCTGTTCTCGCTGCTGTCGGGCGACGGCGCCGGCGCCCAGTTGATGTTCACCTAGACGCGGGCCGATCCCTGCGGCCACGGCGATTCCGGTTGAAGGGAACGACCATGGGACTTCTGGTGAACGGCGTCTGGCAAGACGAGCAGTTCCGACCGGCGGATCCGAACGGCGCATTCCGGCGCCGCGAAACGAGCTTTCGGAACTGGATCACGCCGGACGGGTCGGCCGGGCCCTCCGGCGAGGGCGGCTTCGCGGCCGAGAGCCGGCGGTATCATCTCTACGTCTCGCTGGCCTGTCCCTGGGCGCATCGCACGCTCATCGTCCGGAAGCTCAAGGGGCTTGACCGGCACATCACTGTCGATGTCGTGCATCCACTCATGAAGAGCCATGGCTGGATGCTGTCGGCGGCCCATCCGGGTGCCACCGGCGATACCGTGCTCGGCCACCGGTTCCTTCATCAGGTCTACAGCGCCGCCGCCCCGGACGTGACGACGCGCGTGACGGTACCGGTGTTGTGGGACCGGTGGCGGGGCACGATCGTGTCCAACGAAAGTTCGGAAATCATCCGGATGTTCAACAGCGCCTTCGACGCACTCACCGGCAACCGGCTGGACCTCTACCCTGCCGGGCTGCGCCCGACGATCGATGCCATCAACGCCTCGGTCTATGAGCACGTCAACAACGGCGTCTACAAGGCGGGCTTCGCGACCTCGCAGGCAGCGTATGACGACGCGGTGGCGAACCTGTTCGCCGAACTCGACCGTCTTGAGCACCTGCTGTCTGCACGGCGCTATCTGGCCGGCGACCGCATCACCGAAGCCGACTGGCGGCTGTTCGCGACGCTGGTCCGCTTCGATCCGGTCTACGTGGGCCATTTCAAGTGCAATGTCAGGCGCCTGATCGACTACCCGGCGCTCTGGGCGTACACGCGCGAGCTGTACCAGTGGCCGGGCGTGGCCGACACCGTGAACATGGATCACATCCGGCTCCACTACTACGCAAGCCATGAGAGCATCAACCCGTCCGGGATCGGGCCGGCGGGCCCGGACCTCGGCTTCGACGAACCGCACGGACGGGGCCGGGCGGAAGCATCCTGAACGGCGCGAAGCATCCTTGAGCGCGCGCCGCCGGCGCCACGACGCCCACACCAGCACGGGGCGCGGCCCGTCAAGGGCGCCGGCCAGGCCCCTTCGTCACGGGCGCTCGGTTATGCTGTGCGCCGATTTCCCCTGTGCAGCTGGAGCAGCGCGTGTCCCTAGGTACGCACAAGCTGGAGTACGAGGTGCTCGAAGGCTGGGAGCAGCTGCCCGAGAACTGGTCCTTCGTCGAGGTGGCCGGCGTCGCGGTCGATTCGAAGGATCGCGTCTATGTCTTCAACCGCGGCGCGCACCCGGTCATAGTCTTCGACAAGGAAGGCAAGTTTCTCAACGCCTGGGGCGAGGGCGTGTTTGCCAGCGCGCACGGCATCTTCATCGACCACAACGACCATGTCTGGTGCGCCGACAACTTCGATCACACGGTCCGGAAGTTCACGACGGACGGTGAGCTCCTGATGACGCTTGGCGAGGCGAACCAGCCCGCGAACACCGGCTTTGTGCTGGGTGAATCCCCGGTCCAGCATGCCGGCGGGCCGTTCAACATGGTCACCAATGTTGCGGTCACGGGCGCGGGCGACCTGTTCATTGCCGACGGATACGGGAATGCACGGGTCCACCACTTCACCGGCACCGGAGAGCTCGTCGCTTCCTGGGGAGGGCCCGGCGGCGCTCCGGGAGAATTCAACCTCCCGCACGGGATCGCAGTCGACCGGTCCGGTCGAGTCTTTGTCGCCGATCGCGAAAATTCCCGGATTCAGATCTTTTCGCCGACTGGCGAGTACCTCGACAGTTGGAACTGGGTGAATCGACCGGACGACCTGTTTCTGGATGAGCAGGAAAACCTCTACATCGCCGAGCTCGGCTGGACGGTTCCGATACCCGAGCGACCGCACTTTCCGTTCATGCGGCACCCTCCGGTGGGACATGCGCCCATCGCGCGGGTCACGATCTGCGACCTCGACGGCAATATCCAGGCTCAGCTCGGCGGTGAGGACCCACTGCTGCCGGGGAACTTCATCGTTCCCCACGGCATCTGGGCCGACTCGCGCGGTGATCTGTACGTGGGCGAGGTCGTGGCGGCGTCAGGGGCAATCGAGCACTTCGCGCCGCTCCCGTGCCACGCCTTCCAGAAGTTCGTCCGGGCGGGCTGACCGCGGCCGATGCCGACGGCGCCAAAACCGGACTGGGTGCTTCGGAACGCGAACGTCATCGATGGCACGGGAGCCCCGGCCCGCGTCGCCGATATCGCCATCACCGACGACCGGATCACGGCGGTCGGCACCCTGACTGACGTCACGGGGGCGTCGGAAGTGGATGTCGCCGGCCGGGTGGCGGCCCCGGGTTTCATCGACGTCCATACCCACGACGACCGCGCGGTGCTGAGCGACCCGACCATGTCCTGCAAGGTCAGTCAGGGAGTCACCACCGTCGTCACCGGAAATTGCGGGATCAGCCTCGCGCCCCTGGCGCCCGCCGAACCGCCCCCGCCGCCGGCGGACCTGATCGGCGACCGGCCCGAGCACTATTTCGCCCGGTTCGCCCACTACCTCGACGCACTCGACCGTGAACCGTCCGCCGTCAATGTCGTGGCCCAGATCGGTCATTCGACTCTCCGGATGGGGATCATGGACGAGCTGGACCGGGCGGCCACCCCGAGCGAGATCGCCAAGATGCGGGCCCGGCTCGAGGACTCGCTGGAGGCCGGCGCGGTCGGCATGAGCACGGGGCTGTTCTATCCGCCGGCCAACGCGGCCCCGACGGACGAAGTCGCCGAACTCGCCGCGGCGCTGGCGCCGGCCGGCGCCATCCATTCCACCCACATGCGCGACGAGACCGAACACGTGCTCGAATCGCTCGACGAGACCTTCGAAATCGGCCGCCGGGCACGCGTGCCGGTGGTGATCTCCCACCACAAGTGCGCGGGGGCGCCGAATCACGGGCGGACGCGCGAAAGCCTGCCGAAGATCGACGCCGCCCGAACGCACCAGCCGGTGGCTCTCGATGTCTACCCCTACGTGGCGGGCTCGACGGTGCTGAACCCCCGCCGCATGATGAATGCGAGCCGCGTGATCGTCACCTGGTCGAAGGCCCATCCGGAGGCCGCAGGCCGCGACCTCTCGGAGATCGCGGCCGGCTGGGGTTGCAGCGCCGCCGCCGCCGCGGAACGGCTCCAGCCGGCCGGCGCCATCTATTTCATCATGGACGAAGCCGATGTACGGCGGGTCATGGCCTACCCGCACGCCATGATCGGCTCGGATGGCCTCCCGCATGACAGCCACCCGCATCCGCGGCTTTGGGGCACCTTTCCCCGCGTGCTCGGCCACTACGTCCGGGAGGTTGGCCTCTTCCCGCTGGAAGAGGCCGTCCGTCGAATGACGGGCCTGTCCGCGGCCCAGTTTGGCCTGACCGACCGCGGGGTCCTGCGCGCCGGGGCCTACGCCGACCTCGTCGTCTTCGATCCACGGACCATCGCCGACCGTTCCACGTGGGAGGCGCCCACCCGGCCCGCCACCGGGATCGACCTGGTCATGGTGAACGGCCGAACGGTCTGGCAGGCAGGAGCCGGTACCGGGGCCCGACCCGGCCGGGCCCTCCGGCTCCAGCAACTGGGGCCGAAGGGGCGCGACCGCGAGGTCGCCGCCTAACGGATGACGGCCCGGGCTGCCCGCCAGGGAGCGCCGCGTCCGGCCGGATGCGGCTTGCGGGTGGCCCTGCTCGCCTGCCTCGTCCTGCTCACAAGCCTCCCGGTAACCGACGCGCGGTCCGAGTCGGTCCTGCGGATCGTTCCGCATGCCGACCTGAAGAACATCGACCCGATCTGGACGACGGCGTACATCACGCGCAACCACGGCTACATGGTCTACGACACCCTGTTCGCACTGGACGAGAACCTGGAAGTCCAGCCGCAGATGGTGGACCACTGGTCCGTCAGCGCCGACGGCCTGACTTGGCGCTTTGTGCTGCGCGACGGGCTCCGGTGGCACGACGGCACGACGGTGACCGCAGCCGACTGCGTCGCCTCCATCCGACGCTGGAGCGCCCGCGACGGCATGGGTCAGAAACTTGCCGACGCGACCCGGGAGCTGCGCGTCATCGACGCCAGGACCTTTGCGCTCGAACTGGCCGCGCCGTATGGCCTCGTGCTGGAATCGCTGGGGAAAATCAGCTCCAACGTCCCGTTCATGATGCCGGAACGGCATGCCGCGACCGATCCGTTCGAACAGGTACCGGACGCCCTGGGCTCGGGGCCGTTCATCTTCGTCAAGGACGAGTGGGTGCCCGGGGCGAAGGTAGTCTACGTCCGTAATCCCGATTACGTGCCCCGTGCCGAACCCGCCACCTTCGCAGCAGGCGCCAAGGCGGCCAAGGTGGACCGGGTGGAGTGGCATTACATCCCGGATTCGGCAACCGCGATGAACGCGCTGATGGCGGGCGAGGTCGATTACTTCGAGTTGCCGCCGCACGACCTCCTGCCAATCCTCGAGGCAGCACCGGGGGTCGTCGTCGAGAATCTCGATCCGCTCGGGGTCCAGGGCTGGCTCCGGATGAACCATCTCCACCCGCCCTTCGACGACCCACGCGTCCGAGAGGCGGTCCTCTGGCTCATCGACCAGGAGCACTACATGCGGGCGGCAGTCGGAAACCCGGCCTACTACCGCACCTGCCCGGCCGTGCTGGCGTGCGGCACGCCCTATGAATCCGCAGTGGGGAGCGAGGCGCTCCTGGGGCACGATGTCGAGAAGGCCAAGGCGCTGCTGGCGGCCGCCGGCTACGACGGCAGTCCGGTGACCATCCTGCAGCCCACCGACATCGCCATCCTCAACAGCGCGTCCCTGGTCACGGCCCAGACGTTGCGCGACGCCGGCTTCGTGGTCGAACTGCAGGCGATGGACTGGAGCACCCTGACCTCCCGGCGGCCCATCACGGACCCGCCGTCGCAAGGTGGCTGGAACCTGTTCCACACCTGGGCGCTCGCGGTGGACGTTGCCAATCCGGTGGCCAACATCGCGATCTCGGGCGGGTGCCGTGAACGGGCCTGGTTCGGCTGGCCATGCGATGACGAGATCGAGCAGTTGCGTGATGCATTTGCCCGCACGCCCGACGCCCTGGACCGTCACGACCTCGCCAAGCGCATCCAGGCGCGAGCCCTGGAGATCGTGACCCACGGACTCTACGGCCAGTGGTCGAACCCGGTCGCCTATCGAGATTCGCTGCGCGGACTCATCAAGTCACCGGTGCAGTTCTTCTGGAACATCGAGAAGACGGATCGCTGACCCGACGCCCGTGACGGCGGGCCGCCCACGACCGGGCGCAGACCCCTGCACGCGCAATCGGTGGAGAATTGTTTGCGTCGCGCCCCCGTCGTGCTATTTGGGCCGGGCGCTCGGTATCCAGTCCGGTGACGGCCTCATGAAGCCCGCAATTCTCCTCCTCGCCATCCTCGCGCTTGTCCCGATGCTGGTCGTCCCGGCGGGACGTGCGCAGGAAGAGGGCCCGGTCTGGGGCAGCATCGCCGCCAGTCGTGCACACCTGCGGGCGGGACCAGGCAGGCGGTTTCCGATCGAATGGGTGTACACGGCGCCGAACCTGCCGGTGCGGATCACCGATCGCTATGACAACTGGCGCGAAGTCACCACGCCGAGCGGCGAGTCGGGCTGGATGCACCACAGCCTGCTCTCGGCACGGCGGACGGCGCTGGTCCGGCAGAACACGACGCTGCGCCGACGCGCTACCGGAGATGCACCGGCCCGAGCCGAGGTGAGGGCCGGTGCCGTCGTCCACCTCCTGGACACCTGCGGTCCAGACTGGTGTCGCGTCACGGCCGGAGAATGGAAGGGCTACATTGCCCGCTCGGCTCTCTGGGGTCCTACGGATCCGGAGTGAAATCAGCGGAGAGGGCCGCCCTCATCGCTTCGGGCATCACGGCCATGTGCTGATACTCGCTGTGTCCGATCCCGATGGTGACGCGGGCGCCGGCCGCCGAGAACGCCGTGATCGCCTCCCCGGGAAACGGGAAGTGGAGGAACTGCACGGAGGATGCCTTGCCGTCCGCTGTCGTGCGGTCAAGGTCGGTTTCGGGAACGGCCCGGACGGTATGCCCGCCGACCTCGATCCAAACCGTGTCCTCGAATCCGCCCAGGCGACCGAGAACCCGCCGGCGGCGCACCGGGTCGTCAATCTCCACCATCAACGTGGCGACCAGCTCCCGGCCATTCGGCACCAGGGAGCCGTACGCCCCGATTTCCTCGCGCACCTGCTCGGGCCCGCCATGCTCGACGTGCACCATCTCGTGCACCTGGTGCCGGACGGTGTCGAAATTCTCGAAATACGCGGTCGCGACGGGACCGATGCTGATCCGCCGGTGCCGCTTGAGCGCGATCATGCGTTGCCGCTCCGCCTGGCGCACCCTCGCGTAGTCGGCGGGGGCCATGATGTCTTCGGAGGTCAGGGTGGCAGTCATTGCTCTGTGCCGCGCTGGTAGGAAGCCGCGACCAGTTCGATCGGATGACGGGCCGGCGGCGCGGTCACCCCCTTGAGTCGCATCGACTGCGACAGGTGCAGGCCAGCGAGCGGGCACGCCGCCGCAAGGTGCGGCTGGTCGGCCCGGATAGCAGCATTAGCGGCGTTGCGGCCGTACTTCACGGCCGTGTCAAACCATCGCTTCTTCATGCCCCAGATTCCTCCGTGACCCGAGCATCGCTCGACCACGGTCACCTCGGTCTCCGGGATCAACCTGAGCATCTGGGCGGCCTTCGGGCCGACATTCTGGGCCCGGCTATGGCAGGCGAGATGGACCGTGACGCCTCCCTCGAGCGGCCGTAACCCCGGCGCGAGGTCGCCGGCGTCGGCAATCTCCATGACGTATTCGTCGATGTCACGGGTGTTGGCCGCAAGCCGCCCGACGTCCGTGTCTGCAGGCGCCAAGGCCGGCCACTCGCTCTTGAGCATCAGGGCACAACTCGGCGTCAGCGCGACAACAGTCCGACCCTCGTCGATCAGGGGCGCGAACTCGCGGGCGGTGCGGATAGCGGTATTGCGCACTCGTTCCACGTCACCCTGCTCGTACTGCGGCATGCCGCAGCAGCGAGGATACTTGAGGACGGTGTCGACGCCGTTGCGTTCGAGAACGCTGAGCGCTGCCTCGCCCACGGCCGGTGTGTTGTAGTTCACGAAGCACGTCGCGTAGACCACGGCCTTCCGCCGGCGACCCGCTTCGGCGACCGGCGGGCGTGCGCGCCACCGGCGGGCCAGCGGACGCCATACATACCGCGGAAGGTCCGCCAAACGGTGGATGCCCGCGAACCATTCCATCAGCAATCGGACGGGCCGCTGGCGAAGCAGTGGGTTGAGAATCCCAGCCCCGAATGCGGCGAGCCGACCGTTCCGATCGATCTCGGCCAGTTGTCGGTCCCGCCACGGCAGGTTCCCCTTGCGAAAATCGATGGCACGGGCCCTGAGCATCAAACGGGGAAAGTCGATCCGGAACTCGTGCGGCGGGACATAGGGGCAGCTCACCATGAAGCACATGTCGCAGAGCGTGCACGCCCCGACCACGTCCCGGAAACCGCTGGAGGACACCGAGTCGAGTTCCATCGTCTCGGCTGCGTCGATCAGGTCAAACAGGCGGGGGAAGCTGTCACAAAGGTTGAAGCAGCGTCGACACCCGTGACAGACGTCGAACTGGCGCCGCATTTCGGCGTCCAGGGCGGCTTCGTCCCAGAATGCAGGATCATCGAGCCCAAGCGGCTCGCGTTGTGGCCGCCGGAGGCCGCCTTCCATCGCCATGCTCCTGTCGGGGCACCGGACAGCGGCGCCCACCGCTCGGCCGGCGCCGCCGTGCTTCAGGCGTCGAGGGTGTCCAGCGCCTTTTGGAACCGGCCGGCATGACTACGCTCGGCCTTCGCGAGCGTCTCGAACCAGTCGGCGATCTCGTCAAAGCCTTCCTCGCGTGCCGTCCGGGCCATGCCGGGGTACATGTCGGTGTACTCGTGGGTTTCCCCGGCGATCGCCGATTTGAGGTTCGCAGCGGTGTCGCCGATCGGCTCGCCGGTCGCGGGATCCCCGACTTCGGCCAAGAATTCCAGGTGGCCGAACGCGTGGCCGGTTTCGCCTTCCGCCGTCGACCGGAAGACGGCTGCCACGTCGTTGTAGCCCTCCACGTCCGCCTTGCTGGCGAAGTACAGGTAGCGGCGGTTCGCCTGTGACTCGCCGGCAAACGCATCGGCGAGATTCTGCTTGGTCTTGCTGTCGTTCAGGGACATTCCCCACCCCCCAGAGTTCCACCGGATGCTGCCGGCTGACAGCGATGTAAATACCGTCCGCGCAGATGTCAATTGTTTTGGAATTGTTACAAAGAACTGCCTCCTGGCTAGCTCGGGTCGCGATCCTCCTCCAGATGCACCAGGACGTGTACTGCAGCAACCCGTGTTCCCTCGGGCGCGTCGGGCAGCCCGGCGACCCGGACCCCTTCCTCCGGAATGTCTTCGAGTTCGCCGGTGCCCGGGTGCAGAAAATGATGATGGAGTTTGGTGTTGGTATCAAACCAGTTGCAGGCCGAATCGACGGTGATCTCACGGAGCAGACCGGCCCGGGCAAAGCAGTGAAGGGTGTTGTACACGGTGCCGGTCGCGACCGGAGAGCCAGCCTGCTCGGCTTCGTGACGCAACACTTCGGCCGTCACGTGCCGGTTACCGCGCGCGAACAATATCCGGGCCAGTAGCAGACGCTGGCGAGTCAACCGGACACCCGCCGCGCGCAGGCGATGGCGCAGGTCGGCGTCGCTGTGCGATCGCGACATGGCAGACTCCCGGCCGCGCTTCGCGCGGCACTGCTCCGTCTCCCCGAGCGGGCACGTATCGCAAGGATACCAGCTAGGGTGACGTCCGTTCCCGATCCAGACCCGAAACCCGGAAACCAGCTCGTGCCATCCACCCGCCCCTTCGCGTCGCGCTCAGGCATCGCCGGCTGGTGCCTCTACGACTGGGCCAATTCGCCGTTCGCCGCGATCGTGCTGACGTTCGTCATCCCCGCCTACTTCGCCAGCGCGGTCCTTGCGGACGACGGTGCCGCCCAAGCCGACTGGGGCTTCATGGTCGGAACCGCCTCGTTCGTGGTTGCTGTCATCAGCCCCATCCTGGGCGCCGTCGCCGACCGGACAGGTCGACGGAAAGCCTGGATCGCCGGCAGCGCCGTCGTCATGATCGTGGCAACCGGACTCCTGTGGTGGGGGGAGCCCGGCCCCCACTCGGCCACCTGGATCCTGTGGTGGTCCGGCGTCGGCGTGGTGGCCTTCGAACTCGGGCTGGTGTTCTACAACGCGCTGCTGCCCGGCCTCGGACCCCGGGACCGGCTCGGCCGGATCTCCGGCACTGCCTGGGCCACGGGCTACCTGGGTGGCATGGCCTGCCTGGTGCTGGCGCTCTTCGGAATCGTGCTGGCCGAACCGCCGCCACTTGGCCTCGACCCCGACCAGGGTGAGCATGTCCGCATCACGGGACCGCTTGTCGCGGTCTGGATGGCGCTCTTCTCGCTCCCTCTCTTCCTCTGGACCCGCGACATCCCGACCCGTCGCATGCCGGCTCCCGCCGCCGTTCAAGCGGGTGTCAAGAAGCTCTACCGGGATCTCGTGGGCATGTTTGCGGACCCGGAGCGGCGGATCGTCGGCCGCTACCTGGTCGCGCGCATGATCTACACCGACGGAATCAATACGGTGTTCGCGTTCGGAGGCATCTATGCCGCAGCCGTCATCGGGATGACGGTCAGCGAAGTCATCCAGTTCGCGATTCTCGTCAACATCACCGCCGGCATCGGGGCGTTCGTGTTCGGTCGCGTGGACGATTCGCTGGGTGCGAAACCGACGATTCTGATCGGGCTCGTGGCGATCACCGCCCTCAGTATCTGCATGCTGCTCATCAGCACGCAGATCCTGTTCCTCGTCGTCGGCGCGATCCTCGGCGTCTTCTTCGGTCCCGTCCAGTCGGCCAGCAGATCCCTGATGGCACGTCTGACGCCCGCCGGAGAGGAGGCCGAGGCCTTCGGCCTCTACGCGCTTTCCGGAAAGGTCACCGCGTTTGTCGGGCCCTGGCTGGTCGGCGCGGCCACCCTCGCCACGGGCAGCGAGCGGTGGGGCCTCGCGACCGTCCTGCCGTTCCTGATCATTGGCGCCCTCCTGCTGCTGCGGGTGCCGGACCCTTCGCGGCGTCCGTTACCCGCCTGACCCCGGGCCCTCACCGAATCGGCGTTCCTAGGCTGTTTCCGGATGGCGCACCGTCGGGCGCCCCCGCCCGACCAGGGCGCCACATCGCCTACCTAGCGCCGTCCGGGCTGCAGACCTACTCTTCGCGCGAGACTGTTGGTGGAACTGGAAACCGGCATTGAGCCGATGCGAAGTCAGAATTGCGGACCATCCGTTCTGGAAAGTCCACAGGAAAGAAAAATGAAAATGATTGCCTGTAAGCGCCTACTAGACTAG
>JAGWAT010000051.1 GCA_021296265.1 Alphaproteobacteria bacterium
GGCCTGATCGTCCCGACGCGGGCCCGCGTCCGAGCGGGCTCGTCAGGCCGTCAGAAAAGGGGCCCTGGAGATGCCGGTAGGGCGGGCTCATCGGCCTTGGCACCGATGAAGGCGATCTCCAGCTTGCAATCCGGCAGTGGTCGCTGGAGCGCCACCGCGTTGGCGGCATCGCCGGTCAGCCACGTCTCGTATTGCTCCTCGGTATGGAGGACGACCGGCATCGCCTTTGGGTGAATCGGCCGGACCACTCCGTTGGCGGGACAGGTCAGGAACACCATCGCCCGCGTCTTCCCACCCCCGCCGGCGAATTCGCGGTCGGAGGTCGGAGGCGCTGCGCAGACCGTCGGCGTGCCAGTCCCAAGGCCGCCAGAAACCCGGGAACGCAAACGGGGGGCGATCCGTCGCGCCTGTCAGGCGGAACCACGTTGCGGCCTTGATTGGCCTCCCGCGTGCACCCGGGATGGTCGCGGTCGGGTGGTACTCGGCGAATGCGGTCGCCGGAACCAGGCAACGCTGTTCGACGTTCCGCAGGACACCCCAGCTTCGCTCCAGGTTCCGTGCGTTGGTCACCCAGCCACGGGCCGTCCGAGCCCACCCCCACCGCGCCGAGACGAGTTCGCGCCGACCGTCTTGCCCGAGCCGGACGATGGGGACGTCGGCATCGGGAAAGACGGCTGCCAGCGGCGGCAGGTTGCCCAGCCGGTCGACGGCGCTGAAGAGGCGGCGCATCGCCTCCTGCGGCAGCGTATTGGAGTACAGGTTGCACACGGAAAGCCCCCGCCGGGATCTGACGCCGCATCGTGCGGCCACTCTAGTGCCCGGGTGCCGTGGGCGGCCAGCGTGTCGCGCGGGATCGTGGACGCGGGTCAGGGCGCCCCGGCACCAGGGCGCGGCTAGCCCGACGCTGCGCCCCCGGGCCGGAAACGCTCGAGATACGCCGGGGCGATCCCTTCGTGCGCGGTTGGCTCGATGTCGAGGTCGGACAGCGTGCCCACGTCCCCGGATACCACGTTGTCGGTCATCAGGAGGCGCAGCTGATCCCGGGTGAGCGGCGGGCTCGGCAGACATTCCATCAGCAGGGCTTGCGGCCACAGCAGCGTGAACGGAACCGGAACCAGCAGGCAGCGGCGGTTCACCTGTTCGCGTGTCCAGCGGAGGATATCCATCAGTGACCGTGTTCTCGGGCCGCCCAGTTCGTATGTGTGTCCGGCCGCATCGCCCGTCGTGGCTGCCCGGAACACGGCCGCAGCCACATCATCCACGTAGACCGGCTGCAAACGGACCAGGCCTCCGCCGGGTACCGGCATGGCGGGTGCGATGCGGATGACGGCCGCAAACCGGTTGAAGAACTGGTCTTCCGGTCCGAACACGATGCTCGGCCGCAGCACCGTAGCGCCGCCGAAACGCTCCTGGGCCCGGTGCTCCGCTAGTCCCTTGGTGCGCGCGTACCGCGATCGGGCCGACGGATCCGCACCGATGGCGGACACGTGGATGAAGCTCGCCGCGCCAGCCGCGGCGGCCGCACCGGCGGCGTTGGCGGCGCCCTCGACGTGCACGGCCTCGAACGTCTGCTGCCCGGCCGGTGAAAGGATTCCCGCAAGATTCACGACTGCCTGGGCATCTTGAACGACTGGCAAGAGCGTCGAGGGCAGACGGACATCGGCGTTGACGGGCACGACCTGGCCGAGGTCGCCGAGCGGCCGGAGGAACCCGGCTTGCTGAGGTCTTCGGGTACCGGCCCGCACCCGCCAGCCGGCACGGGCGAAGTGCCGGACGACTGCACGTCCAACGAATCCGGCAGCCCCGAAAATCGTGACAATGGGTCCCGAGTCAGTCATGGATTGGATCCCGGCCGGGAAAAGGCGGCGCCCATGAAGCTGGCGGCGGGCTAGCCGTTCCGATGGACATGGGTATTACTTAATAAGGCGTTGATTACTAATCTACTGTGATGGTGAAAGGCTGCCCTTGCAGGCTACGGCTGCGGCCGGTTTGCCGGCCACCTACACGAGTATAGATGTGCAGCCAGATCCTGACAGCTTCCGTAGTCTCGGCGAAGCGACCGCCGTGCCTGCGACAGCAACACGCTCACCCGGGCTCGTGGTCCCGATCGGACCGTCAGGTGCACCGCCACCGCCGGCCCGATCGCGGCGCCGCCTGCTGCGGGGAGTCGCGTATCGCGCGCTGACCGAAATCCGCGGGACGGCGCGACGCCCTTCAGGAAAAGGCTGTTCGGCGCAGGACCCGTATAATCTCGCGACCAATTGCCACGGTCGGTGAGGCCGGCGGATCCTCGAGTCAAGGGAGTCTTATGGCAAAGCGGTCGTCCCTGTTCCCGACGCCTCGGCATGACCACGGCGCGTGTGTCGCGGCTGGCCTCGCTCGGGCAGAGGAAGTCTGCCGGGGCCGGCGGGAGCGGCTGACCGAGAACCGGCGGCAGGTGCTTGAGCTCTTGCTCGCGGAACACCGCCTGGCCGGGGCCTACGACATCCTGGAGCGATTCGACTGGAAGGGCCGAAAGCCGGCACCGGCTCAGATCTACCGGGCGCTCTCCTTCCTGGAGACCATGGGTCTGGTGCACCGCGTCGCGAGCCGAGACGCCTACGTCGCTTGCAGCAGCCAGGATGAGGGGCACGGCACCGTGTTGCTGGTGTGCGAGCAGTGCGGGGTGGTCGCTGAGCCGAGCGCGGCCGAGTTACGCCGAATCGTGCAGCAACTGGCCGGGAAGTCGGGCTTTCAACTCCACGCGCACACCCTGGAAGTGATTGGTCGGTGTCCCGACTGCGCCGTGGCCGCCGATGCCTGAGATGGGGCAGCAGGGCTGATCACGCTCTGTCCTAATAGAGGTCGATGCGCATCGCCTGCATGCTGTATCCGGCATCACCGACATCGTTGAGGTGTGCCTACGTGCTGATGACGCCAGTGACCCATACCGGCTTAAACACGTTCGTCGTCGGATAGGAAGCATCCGTCTTCACGTAGACGATTTGGTTCGCGGGCGGCGGAGGTACGTGAATGCAGGCACCGAAGTACGGGACGAGGAGAAATTCCGAGATTGTCATGTGATCGAATTCGAGTGGAACCATGTATCCGGGAATCCGAATCCGCTGGCCATCGAGTTCGCTTACTACCGGGGCCGAGCGGGCGGCCTCGCGATAGGCCTCAAGCAAGTCCCCGGCCTGCTCGCTGTCGTCGGAAAGGTCCTGCAACGCGTCTCCTCCGAGCGCCTCGAGCTCGGCGCGCGGATCCCAGCCGCTGGGGATGAGATCCTCCCATCCGAGTTCGCGCGCTTCGTCCTGGGCGGCCCAGGTGAGGCCGCTCGACACTAGGGTGGCGAACAGCGCGACCGCGGCCAGGGCCCTTGTGTCCCGTGATCGTGGTGTCGGCATGGTCAAATCCTCATCGAGAGACCGTCGGCGAGCGACAGCCGATAGGCGCGGATTGCCGGAACGGCGCCGGCGGCGGTGCCTGCCGCGACTACCGCCGAAATGATCCACCAGTCCGCAGGTCCAGGCATGGTGATCGGCAGATGCAGGCCGAACTCGCGGGCGACGATTGGCTGGCCGACCAGCAATGCGACGTAGAGCAGGGCCACGCCGGCAGCCGCCCCGACCTCATCGAACTTTCGGACAAGACCTCGAGGAAACGTTCGCGGGTGCCCTCGTCGAGTGCGGAGGTCGGCTCGTCCGCCAAAATCAGTTCGGGCGCTCCGATAAGTCCCCGCGCGATGGCAACGCGCTGCTGCTGACCGATGCTAAGTTCGGCAACTGTCCGCCCCCCGTGCAGTTCGGTCGGTTCGAGACCGAGGCGGGCGAGCAGCCGATGGGCCTTTGCTTCGGGTGATCTGGACCGCGTCCTAGCCCGTTCGAAGCGCCGGAGCGAGAAGCGGCAGGGCAGCACGACGTTGTCGATCAACGACAGGTAGGGCACCAGATTGAACATCTGGAACACGAAGCCGATGTGATCGGCGCAGAACCGGTCCCGCTTGCCCGCCGGCATCCGCGAAATGTCTGTCCCAAGGACCCGTACCGTTCCCTCCCGCGGGCACACGACCCCGCCCAGCATGCTGAACAGTGTGCTCTTGCCACTGCCGCTTGGGCCTTCGACAAAGACCCTTTCCCCCGCGGCGATCTCCATGCGTGTGATGTCGAGGGTGTCACGCTGGCCGGTGATCCAGGCAAACCGTACGTGGTCGATCTCAACGACCATCCGAGATTCTGCTCTCAAGCCCTCTGCGGGGATGGCGCTCTCAGCCTGCTGAAACGGAATTCCCGCCGGTCTCCCACACTCCCGCGTCGATACGCCGTCGCGACCGTTTCATCGCATGTAGCGAACTCAACGCATCCGCGGGAATGGTATCGACGATCCGCCGCGGGCGGGCTGTCCGGACCGGACAAGTTTGGAATCGGCCTCAGTGACGAAGGAAACGGCTCGCGGTAGCGCCGCGCTACGGCGCTAGCTCGACGATGGTCGAGCCCGGGTGCAGTTCCGTCGCCAGTTGTGCCGTCGGCGTGACCACGCGCACGTTGATCTGTTCGATGTCGTGCAGATGCTCGAGGACGCGGGCGTCGTTCCGGTTCAACCGCTCCGGGGCACCGCAGTGGAAACGATAGGTCGCCCGCAGTTCCGAGTGCTCCTCTTCCCCGGCATCCACCTCGTGCCCCTCGTCTTCGTGTCCTGCATGTGCATCGGTCCCGTCGTGACCATCGACACGATGGACTTCCTGCGTGACGCTGGAGAAACGGGCTTCGACCGTTTCGACGGTGCACTGCGCTTCTGTCGGGAGCGCGAATACGGGGGGGACGTATTGGAGCGGCTCGAGCGCCCGCCGCACGGCTTCATGCTCGGCGTCGTCGCCCGTTTTCCGCCGGTTGGGATGAGTGTGCAGGCCGGGTTGCCAGAACCTGTCCAAGAATGTGCTCGTCACGGGTGGGCCATGCTCGCGGCCAAGCCAGGCGGATGTGCCCGCATTGAAACCCTCTGGGCATGATGAGTTTGATCAGCCTCCTATCGGCTGCCGGAGGTGCGTCCTGCTCCTCCAGCGTCCGAAGGGCTGATGCCCGCGGCGCCGGGCCGCCTCAGCTGCGTGCGGCGAGGAATTCGACCATGTCGATCTTGGAGATCACACCGACGACGTGGGCGTCCTCGACCACCATCGCGACGTTCTCGTCGTCGAAGACCTCCTGCACCTGCGCCAGCGAGTCGTCCAGCCGCACAATGCCATGCATCGGCTTCGCCGCCCGCATGACCTCGCCGTCGGCGGTGCACTCACCCCTGATGATGCTCTGTAGCAGGTCGACCTCGTGGATGATCATCAAGGGTGCCGCCGCGCCCGCCGGGTCGATCGGCATCTGCGAGATGCCGAGGTCCGCCATGCGCTTGGCGACCGATGCGACGGTCTCGTCCCCGCGGGCGAATTCGACGTGGTTGGGCTTGGACTCCAGCAGTTCGCGCACCGTGCCCAGGCGCTGCTCGGGGCCGAGAAAGCCCATGTCGCGCATCCACTCGTCGTCGTAGCACTTGCTGAGATAGCGATCGCCCGAATCGGGGATGATCACGACGACGAGCTTGCCGGGGCCGAGGCGGCGGGCGACGTCGAGCGCGCCGTGGAGCGCGGTGCCGGCGGAGCCGCCGGAGAAGATGCCTTCACGGCGTGCGAGCTCCCGCGCAGCAAGGAAGGAGTCCCGGTCCGAGACTTCCAGCACCTCGTCGATGACCGAGAAGTCCAGCGTCCCGACCATGAAGTCGTGGCCGATGCCTTCGACCCGATAGATGCCGGGCTCGCGGATCTCGCGCTGGTTGAAGGCGTCGTAGTACATGCTGCCGACCGGGTCTGGGCATGACACGAATAGGCTCCGGCCGACCTCGGCCGCCTGCTCCTTGAGGTACTTCGCCGCTCCCGAGATCGTGCCCCCGGTGCCGATCCCTCCCACCAGGGCGTCGAGTTGTCCGTCCGTCTGTTCCCAGATTTCGGGGCCAGTGCTCAGGTAGTGTGCCTCGGGGTTGTGCATGTTGAAGTACTGGTCGGTATAGAACCCGCCGGGGGTGTCGGCCGCGATGCGCCTGGCGACCTCCACGTAGCTCTCCGGATGGTCGTGGGGCAGGTCGGTGCGGGTGATGACGACCTCCGCGCCGTATGCCTTGAGCATGTCGACCTTTTCCTTGCTCATCTTGTCCGGCATGGTGCAGACGCAGCGATATCCGCGCACCGCGGCGGTCATGGCCAGTCCGAGCCCGGTGTTGCCCGACGTGCTCTCCACGAGCGTTGCGCCGGGACCGAGAATCCCCGCCTCCTCCGCTCGTCGGACCATGTTCCAGGCCATCCGGTCCTTGACGGAACCGGCCGGATTGTAGTTTTCGAGCTTCAAGAGCACGGTCGCCATGCGGGCATCGGTCATGCGGTTCAGCTTGACCAGCGGGGTGTCTCCGATGAGATCGAGGACGGTCTCGGCGTACTTCATGGCTGGGGCTCTCGCGCGGTTGCCGTCGGGGCAATCCGGACGACGGAATCTTACTCGATACGCTGCCGGGGGGATTGCTGGCCACCGTACGGGAAGCCTGGGTTTTGGCGCTGCCTATTGCAGGCTCCGGTCGTGAGCGGGGCATTGGTCGAGATGGACACGTGGTGGGACACTGCCATCAACGTGCACGCAGCAGACCAATGGCGTCGGGAGTGCGCATGTGCGCAGAGGTGGCATCGTTCTTGGACGTCAGTGTGACGGGCCGGAGCGGCTGCCGGTCGATTTCGCCGAGGCAGCTGCGGTCGATTCGGCAGGTCGGGCTCGCCCCCATTCATTCTGCCCGTCTCCCGCAGCGACGCAATCGTGGCCCACGCGTAGGCGGCGTGAACACCGACGTCCGCCCGGCCGATGCACGCCGCGCACGCCCAGTCCGGCCAGTGCCTCAGAACCGCATGTTGAGGGTTGCGAAGAAGGTTCGTCCCCAGCCGGCCGCGCGCGGCCCGTCGGTCTCGGAAGGATTCGCGATGTTCGTGGAGAGCTTCGCGTCGGTGACGTTGTACACGCCCGCGGTTAGCCGCATGTTTTCGAGCCCCAATGGCTCTCTCCAGTCAAGTGTCACGTCGTGGCCGGTCCAGGAACTGAACCGTCCGTCGTCCCATCGGCTCTCGATCTCGTCGCGGTAGTTCAGGGCCCAGAAGGCGGTAAGGTTGCCGCGCCCGGCCGAGGTCACAATGCGCACGGCGTTGCGTGGGAGCGGATACGGCTGCTCCTCGCCGGCGATGCGCTCATCGCTCCCGGTGACGTAGCGCCAGAACCCGCGCGTTGCGACGAAGCCCCAACTGGTCTCCACGCGGGCTCCGAAGCGTGTGTTCACGCCCGAGATCTCGGTCTCGACGATGTTCGCGAAGCTCTCGTGGATAGTGATGTCTCCGGCCGCGCGCTCGATGCAGCCGCTACCGCCGCCCGGCGGGCATTCGGGGTGGTTCAGCATCGCCCAGGTGGCGTCGTGCTGCCCCGGCAGATCCGACGTCGTGAGCCGGTACCAGTCGACGACCAGGTAGAATGGCCCCCTGCGGGCCTCGGCGCCGACGGAGTGCCTCTCCGATTCCGACGGCTTGAGCTCGGGGTTGCCGCTCGTGCGCCGCGTCACCTGCCGGTAGTTCGCCGTGTCGCACGTGCGCGGCGGCGGCCCGCTCTCCGGGACGCAGCGGACATAGGGATGGTCCTGCGCCGCGGTGCTGTGCAGGTGGTGCATGGACGGCGCGCTGTCGCCAGAGCTCCACGAGCCACGCAGCGTGACGATGTCGCTCAGGCGGTACTCGGCCCCGAGGCGCCACGCGCGCAGCCCGCCGACGTCATCGTAATCGTCGGCCCGTGCTGCGGCTCT
>JAGWAT010000004.1 GCA_021296265.1 Alphaproteobacteria bacterium
CCCATTCGGGTGCCGGTTCCCTTCCCGGGCCAGCCATGCGATTGTCGCATGCAGCCGTTCTTGATAGACCGGTAACTCCCGCAATTCGGAGCGTAGAAACCAATGGTCGAGAGAGTGCGAGTGGGACGAAGCCAAGTTGCCGTCGAACTGCACGACTTCGTCGAAAACGAGGTCTTGCCCGATCTCGACCTCGCAAGCGATGCGTTCTGGCGAGACTTCGACGCCCTGTTGCACGACCTCGCGCCGGTGAACCGCAATCTCCTTCTGCGGCGCGAGGCGCTGCAGGCGGAGATTGACGCCTGGCATAAGGCCCACCGCGGGCATCCGGTCGACCCGGACGCCTATCGGGCGTTCCTCACCGACATTGGCTACCTCGTGCCCGAAGGGCCTGACTTCTGCATCGAGACCTCTCATGTCGACGATGAGATCGCGCATATCGCGGGACCCCAGCTCGTCGTACCGGTAACCAATGCCCGCTATGCCCTCAATGCGGCCAATGCGCGCTGGGGCAGCCTGTACGACGCGCTCTACGGAACCGATGCAATTCCCGAAGACGGAGACGCAGTCCGGGGCAGCGGCTACAACCCGGTGCGCGGTGAGAAAGTCATCGCCTGGACGCGGGCCTTTCTGGACGAGGCGGTGCCGCTGGCTTCCGGCTCACACCGCGATGTTCGCGACTACCACGTGGAGAACGGAGCCCTTGCGGCCGGCATACCGGGCGGTGCGACCGGGCTCGCAGACCCCGGCCTCTTCGTTGGCTACCAGGGCGATCCGGCCGCGCCGAACGCGGTGCTACTGCGCCACAACAGCCTCCATATCGAAATCGCGATCGACCGCACCCATCCGGTAGGCCGGACCGACCGGGCGGGCGTGTCGGACGTCGTGCTGGAATCAGCCGTAACCACCATCGTGGATTGCGAGGATTCGGTCGCCGCTGTCGATGCCGAAGACAAGGTGTCGGCGTATCGCAATTGGCTCGGGCTCATCAAGGGCGACCTCACGGCGAACTTCGAGAAGGCGGGCGGCACGGTGGAGCGCCGGCTCAACCCCGACCGCCGCTACATCGGCGCCGACGGTGGAGAGATCGTGCTGCCAGGCCGATCGCTCATGCTCAACCGCAATGTCGGTCACCTGATGACCAACCCGGCGGTACTGGACAGCGAGGGCGAGGAAGCGCCCGAAGGCGTTCTCGACGCCGTATTCACCTGCCTGATCGCGCTCCATGACCTCAAGGGCAGCCGGGCCCACGGCAACAGCCGGGCGGGTTCCATCTACATCGTCAAGCCCAAGATGCACGGACCGGAGGAAGTTGCGTTCACCGACACGTTGTTCGGCCGTGTCGAGGACATGCTGGGCCTGGAGCGTTACCGCATCAAGATCGGGATCATGGATGAGGAGCGTCGCACTACCGTCAACCTGAAGGAGTGCATCAGGGCCGCGCGCCACCGGGTCGCCTTCATCAATACCGGTTTCCTGGACCGCACGGGCGACGAAATCCACACGTCGATGGAAGCCGGGCCGATGATCCGCAAGGCCGACATGAAGGCAGCCCTCTGGCTCGACACCTACGAAAACTGGAATGTCGATATCGGCATCGCCTGCGGACTGCGCGGCCGCGCCCAGATCGGCAAGGGCATGTGGGCCATGCCCGACCTCATGAGCAACATGCTGGAACAAAAGATCGGACACCCGATGGCCGGCGCCGATACGGCCTGGGTGCCGTCGCCCACCGCCGCCACCCTGCACGCGACCCACTACCACCGCGTCAATGTCGAGAAACGTCAGGAAGCGGTTGCCGGTCGCGGGCGAGCCGAACTTGGCAACATCCTTTCGATCCCGGTGGCACTCCGGCCCAACTGGTCGCCCGACGACATCCGCGCCGAACTGGAAAATAACGCGCAAGGCATCCTCGGCTACGTCGTGCGCTGGGTCGACCAGGGTGTCGGCTGCTCGAAAGTCCCGGACATCAACGATGTCGGGCTCATGGAGGATCGTGCGACGTGTCGAATCTCCAGTCAGCACATGGCCAACTGGCTGCACCACGGAATCTGCACCGAGGACGAGGTGGAGGCGACCATGCGCAAGATGGCCCGGATGGTGGACCGACAGAATACCGACGATGAAGCGTACACACCGATGACGCCTACCTTTGACGGCCCAGCGTTCAAGGCCGCCTGCGAGCTTGTCTTTCAGGGCCGCGAGCAACCTTCCGGCTATACCGAGCCGGTGCTCCACCGCCGCCGGGCCGAGCGGAAGGCCACAGACCTGGCGTGACAGTGGAAGCGGTGTGGGCACCCCGGCGGATCGGGGAACGCACCGGACAGATCGGCCAGAGTGAATCTGTACGTTGCGGCATCTGGCAGAAAACCCAAGTGGATCGATGTATACATTCAAGACGACGAGGTCGACGAAAACACCGCGACCGCCACGGTACTCTCTCCGGCCCGCACCTTCCGGGAGAAAGCGACACTCGTCCATGTCGCATGCCACCGGCGCCGGCTCGCGGACCGACCTGAACGGCTGTCCCGGCACTGGTTCGACCTGACCTGCCTCGCTGCCCGTGATGTTGGACGGGCCGCACTCTCCGACCGCGCGCTCCTGGCCGACGTCGTCCGGCACAAGAAGGTGTTCTTCCATGCCGGCAACGCAAACTACGATCAATGCCTTGACGGGCAGCTTCGTCTCGTCCCCGACAACGACCAGCTTCCTGCGCTGCAATCGGACTACGACGCCATGCACGCCGCCCGCATGGTCGGCGCCGACGCGCCGAGCTTCGACCTCCTGATCGAACGACTCCGCGTCCTCGAAGCCGACGCGAACAGTCTGGGCTGACCGTCCGGGCGCCGCCTCCTGAACCACCTCGGCGCTTTACACGCAATACCGGGCCTTCATAGCGGGAGCTAACGAGGCTCACCCGGCCGCGGGGAGTGTGTCAGGAGCGGCGTGGGCGAAGGGTCGCGCTGAAGAGATAGCAGATAGCCGTGCCGCCGAAGCAAGAATCGGCAAGCGGCCTACGCCGGTGCAAAGGTGAACGGCGTGGTCCGCCGCACGTTCTCGTCGATTTTCAGTCGGTAGTTGAGTGGCGGGTGGGCCCGCTGCCGGCAGTCGAGGCGCTCGCAGACACGGCAGGCGACGCCGATCAGCGTCGCCGCACGTTCATTTCCGAGGTCGAGCCCGTCCGCGTAGACGAGCTGTCCGGCTTCCCGGATGTCGCACCCCAGGCCCACGGCATACTGCGGCGGCTGTTCCCAGGTTCGCGATTCGATCAGGTCGACGGTTCGGGCGATCGTGAAGAAGCGCGAGCCATCGGGCATAGCGGCGACCTGGGTTCGAATCTGTGCCGGCATGCGAAAGGCGTCGTGCACGATCCAGCGCGGGCAGGTCCCGCCGAACCGGGCGAAGTGGAATCCGCCCCCGCTGAGACGTTTCGAGACATTGCCGGCGTTGTCGACCCGAATGAAGAAGAACGGCACTCCGCGGGCACCGGGCCGGCCGAGGGTGGTCAGGCGGTGGCAGACCTGCTCGAAGCTGGCACCAAAACGGCGCTGCAGGATCTCGATGTCGTAACGCAAGGTCTTGGAGGCATCGAGAAAGCGCCCGTAGGGCATCATGACGCAGGCCGCGAGGTAATTGGCGAGCGACAGCCGGCAGAGGCGCTCAACCTCCGGGCTCGAGAGGTCGGCCCGTTCCACGTGACGGTCGAGCAAGTCACGGCGCGCATAGAGAGCAACCTGGACAGCGAGTTGAAAGCTGCGCGTCGCCGGTGCGAGTAGTTCGGACAGCAGCACCCGGCGGCGGTGGAAATCGAAGCGGCGCGTGGTCTCGGGCATCACGTCGGCGGGCAGCACGCGCACCGCGATTCCGTGAACATCCTGGAGGTACCTGCAGAGGCCCCCGAACACGTCCGTCTGATCCAGAGAGGCTTCGGTCCAGAGGGCTTCCGCGCTCGCTTCGATCTCGGGAAAATGGTTGGATTCGGACTGCAGGTAGTCGCGGACTTCCTCGACGGGAAATACCGGTCCGCCGGTCCCGACCGGCGTGTCCCGGCTCGCCACCTGCTCGGCGAGGATCTGGGAGTCCTCGCGCAATTCCCGATACGACTTGTACAGTCGAAGAACGGCCTCGGCGGCGGTGGGACCTGCTTCGGCAACGGCCCGGACGTCCGCCTCCCGCACCGGTCGCTCCCCGAACAGCGGGTCGCCGAAAACTTCCCGGAGGGCCGCATAGAGTCGCGCATCATCGTCCTCGGCGAACTCCTTGAGATCGATATCGAACGCCTGTCCGAGACGGAACAGGAGTTGAACCGTCACTGGGCGCTGATTGTGTTCGATGAGATTCAGGTAGCTCGGTGAGATCTCGAGCTGTTCCGCCATCTCGCTCTGCTTGAGGGAGAGATCCTCGCGAAACCGCCGGATCTTGTGCCCTAGCAGCACTTTTCGCTCTACGGATCGGTCGGTCGCAGGCATCGTTCGTGCCTCCGTTTCTTTTCAACGTTTACTAATTCACAAACAACAAATTTGCAAAATTTACTCAATGACCCTTTTACATTCAGAAAGGTATGGACGGTTCCTGTTTTTGTCAATTAAGTTTGCCGTAGACGACGGTTCCAGTGGCAGCTGGAAAGGGAGAATCAATCGATGCAGGGAGCAATGGAACGACACACCCGAGCGCCGTCCGGGCGCTTTGCGGGCATTCGCCGGAACTACACGGTCACAGATGTCGAGCGGCTCATAGGAAGCGTTCGGGTTGAGCACACCCTCGCCCGCCAAGGCGCTGAGCGCCTCTGGCAGCTACTGCAACACGACGAACCCGTGCGGTCGCTCGGCGCCGTCACCGGCAACCAGGCCATGCAGATGGTGCGGGCCGGTCTCCGGTCGATCTACCTGTCGGGCTGGCAGGTCGCCGCAGACAACAACAAGGCGGGTTCGATGTACCCGGATCAGAGCCTCTACCCGAGCGACAGCGGGCCCGAACTCGTCCGGTGCATCAACAATACCCTGCGTCGGGCCGACCAGATCCAGTCGCTAGACGGCGAGGGCGGTATCGACTGGTTCGTTCCCATCGTGGCCGACGCCGAGGCGGGCTTCGGAGGCGTCCTGAACGTGTTCGAAATCACCCGGGCCTACATCGAAGCCGGCGCCGCGGGCATCCACATCGAAGACCAGCTCGCATCCGAGAAGAAGTGCGGCCATCTGGGAGGCAAGGTCCTCATTCCCACCCAGCAGCACATCCGCAATCTCTTGGCCGCCCGCCTCGCCGCTGACGTCATGGGGGTACCCACCGTCATCCTCGCGCGAACCGACGCGGAGAGCGCCAAGCTGATCACGAGCGACGTCGACGAGCGGGACCATGCTTTCCTTACTGGGGAACGTACTGCGGAGGGCTTCTACCGGCTGAGGGAGGGCACAGGCTTCGAGCGCTGCGTCGCCCGCGGCTTGGCCTACGCGGAGTACGCCGACCTCCTCTGGATGGAGACCTCGACGCCCGACCTGGACATGGCCCGGCGCTTCGCGGAGGCCATCCATGCACACCATCCGGACAAGATGCTGGCCTACAACTGTTCCCCCTCCTTCAATTGGTCAGCCCACCTTGACGTGGCCACCATGGAACGTTTCCAGCGCGAGCTCGGCGCGATGGGTTACAAGTACCAGTTCGTGACCCTGGCCGGGTTCCACGCCCTCAACCACGGCATGTTCTCGCTGGCCAGAGCGTACCGGGAACGCGGCATGGCCGGATATGCCGAACTGCAGGAGGCCGAGTTCGCGGCAGAGGTTCAGGGCTACACCGCGACACGCCACCAGCATGAAGTGGGCACCGGTTACTACGACAACGTGGGCAGGTTGATCGGCGGCGGCCAGTCCTCGACCACGGCCTTGGGCGAGTCGACGGAAGCCGCTCAGTTTCTGGCGCCGGCCAAGGCGGCCGCATAGAGCGCATCAATCCAAGGGAGATCGTGCGATGAATACGAGATTCTGGGTCGTTGGCGGAAAGTACACGGATACCGCCTTCACCGAGCTCGTGAACGGGAGCGAGCGCGTAATGGGCCCCTACCTGGATCGCGAAGCAGCCCTGATTGCCTGGCGCCGGGTCGCGGACCAGACCCGGGGCGAATGCTGCGTCCGCTTTGCCGTGGTCGAGGAATCCGCCCGCCTGAGCATCTGACCACCGCCCGCGTGCGTCGATGGGAATGCATGTTCCTTTTCGGCGCACGCGGCAGCTTCGCCGCCTCTGTCGTCACTGCAAATTTCCAATCCCGGTGCGCGGGGGGCCGAAAGCCTTCGGATCGAAGTCCTGCATGCTGGCCTCGGTTTCGTACGCGTGGCCACGCCAGCCCGGCGACGGCGGACATCTCTTCAGAGGCCGGCACTCCTGTCTGGCTGTAAGACTGCGCTTCGGACGCCAGAACCGCCATCAGGGCTATCACGGACTCGCCACATTTGGTTCCACGGGGCATGGGAGAACTGCAGGAGCTCACTGCAAAGGATGCAGCAGCCCGAATGGCGAACGGTGGGTTCCCTTTGGTCCAAACAGTTGTGTCCTGACTCGAGCGCATGCACGAACGAGAGCCGGGGATCGGAGCCTAGGCGCATCGTGACAAGGCTCTGACGTTGAACGCCACAAGCCCGGCCGATGCTACGAGACCAGGCAGCCCGCTCCACGGAATTCCGATCGGCGTCAAAGACATCATCGACACTTCAGACTTGCCCACCGAGTTCGATCCACCGATCCACGCCGGACGACGATCTCCCGAGGATGCCGCCCGCGTCGCCAAGATGAAGACGGCAGGCGCGGTGATGATGGGCCACCTAGGTTGACTCGACCATGCACTTGAACCTGAACGGCCGCCACCAATGGAGACCGAAGGCATCAGAGTGCCAGTGACGCCGACGAATCCCGGCGCTTTCATCCGCCTGGAGGTCATCGATCCGCCAGGTCTTAAGCGTGGCACCAGCAGCGGATTCAGTTGTTGCGGGCGACCTGTGCGACCGCTTCGTCAGCAAGGCGTGCGATTTCGTCGAACCTGGATGCCCGAATGAGTGCTGGACTTACGATCCAAGTCCCGCCGCATGCGAGGACATTGGGCAGCGACAGATAGTTTCCGAGATTGTCTGGGCCAATGCCGCCGGTTGGCAGGAACTGGATCGAGGGATACGGGCCGGACAGTGCTCTCAGGAACGACACGCCGCCGCTGGCCTCGGCCGGAAAGAACTTGACGGCCTCAAGGCCGAAGCCCATTGCCTGTTCGACGCCTGTTGGATTGTTGATGCCGGGAAGGATGGGTAGATCCAGCTCGACGCAGGCCCTAACGACTGCGGGATTGAAGCCGGGCGTGACGACAAATTGACTACCGGCTCGATAGGCCGCTTCCACCTGTTCGATATTGAGAACTGTCCCGGCTCCCACCAGCATTTCCGGAATTTGCTCCCGCACCGTCTTAATCGAATCTGCCGCCGCTTCCGATCGGAACGTGATTTCGGCAACGGGCAATCCGCCCGCCAATAACGCTTTTGCAAGAGGCGGTGCGACCTCGCAGCTATCCAGTTCGACGACAGGCAATACCCTTGCCTCCCCGAGCCGCGCCCAAACATTCCATGCATTGTCGGTCATGGTTTTCGATCCAAACTGGGTTTGCACGGCGACGGATCCGGCTGGGCCTTTGGCCTCTGGGGTTGGACAAGCCTTTCAGCTGCGCGCAATCAAGGCACCCCGTGCGCCTACCACCCGGGAGGCGATCTTGTGACCGGCCAAGAGACACCGCCCTTCGTCTTCGCCGTGGAGGAACGCCGCCAGATAGCCGCCGTTGAAACTGTCTCCCGCCGCGGTCGTATCGACTACATCGGGAGCCGGAGAAAATTCGGGATGTGCGCTGCGGGCGAGCCGCGGCGACACCGGGCCGAGTGCCCCCCGCTTGATGGCGCAGGCCCGCCAGTCTGAAGCGGCGAATCGGGCGAATACGGCCTCCTCGCCGGGATCGCCGAACAAGGCAATCTCGTCGTCAACCGACGGTAGGGCTATGTCGGCAACCTCCCACATCTCGCGAACTGACTGGCGTGCGATCTCGGCATTTTCCCAGAGTTGCGGCCGGTAGTTCGAGTCAAAGGCGACATGGCACGCGCTACGCCCGCGCAGGTCGCGCAAGTGCGCGATGAGGCCCCTGCGGGCCGAAGGATGCAGGATGGCCAGCGTTATGGCCGAAAGATAGACAACCTTTGCGGGCGGCAGGGAAGCGAGGGATTCGCCCGACGCGAACAGAAGGCGCGCCGCGGAGTTACTGCGCCAGTAGTGAAAGCTGTATTCGCCAGTGTTGTCGGTCGACACGGTATAGATGCCGAGGTTGCGTTCCTGATCCAATCCGACCTGCGAAACATCGATCCCCTCATCCTTCGCGGCGCTCAGGAAGGCATGGGACAGGGGATCACAGCCGACGCGCGTGCAATAGCCAATGCGGGCCAATGGGCCGAATTCCCTGGCGCAATAGACCGCCGTGTTGAACGTATCGCCTGCAAACCCGACACGGAAGCCGGCCGTTGGCTCGTGCCGGATCTCAGCCATGACTTCGCCAATGGCGAGCAGGTCCACGGTCACGAATCCGGTACGGTGGCAAACGTGCACGGTTTCGAGTGGTTCGTAACGTCTTGGTCGCGGTGAGAAACCAGCTGGTCTTTGTTGTGCCCCATCTGTCCGACAGTAGCCCCGAATAAAGTATCGATCATATCGACGATCTGCTGCCCTAGAGTTCCTTCACCACTCCGCATTCAGGCAGCGCAGACCCAACGGTTTTCGAGCTTCTGTCGATCTCCAGCCCGCGCCTCCGCCTCGGCGCGCCCGTTCCGGCCCGCATAAGTGGCCGGGAACACAGTTCTGAGGCACCGTGCAGCCTTTCACGACAGCTGATCTGCGACGAAAGTGGTTTGCCAGCCGGCTGAACCTGCTTGCCGCGGACAGGACAAATCCATCACAAACAGAAATGTGTTCAAGAGCTTGCGGTGGTTGCGGGGGTAGGATGTGAGCCCATGACCTTCAGGTTATGAGGAGGGCATATCTGGGTTCCGGATGCCGGGCATGCCAGCATGGCGCTCGCCTGAGCGTGGAGCGAGCCAATACTGCCCCGACAACGCTTCTGATCAATGGCAAGAGTTAATGCCGAGCGTGGGACTGCCCTGCAATTCAAATTCAAGATGGCGTATGTGCAGCGAGTGATTCTCGGCGCTCACCAGCCAAGTACGTCTCTATGACCCGGACGCCCGATCTGGCCCCCACGAAGGGTCCGAAGCGTCGTTAGGCGTCGGCAGTTCGCGCTCGCGGTTTCCCGTAATGTCGATCGTGTAAATCCGTATCGTATCGGTGGTGCCGGGACTGGGTTCGGTGCGTGCAAACGCCAGGAGACGCCCGTTGGGTGCCCAGCTCGGCCCCTCCACCAGAAATCCGTCCGCGATCAACCGCTCGCCGGTTCCATCCGGATGCATGAGACCGATGTAGAAGCGCCCTTTCACCGATTTCGTGAACGCAATGTAATCCCCGCGCGGCGACCATACCGGAGTCGTATAACTGCCTCCCCCAAAACTGATCCGGCGGGCAACGCCCCCATCTGCACTCATCACGAAGAGATGCGGTCTCCCCGAACGGTCGGAGCTGAACACGATCCGGTCGCCCTCAGGGCTGTAGCTCGGGGACGTGTCGATGGCCCGGCCTCGAGTCAGCTGCTTGAGGTCGCCAGTTTCGAGGTCCAGGGTGAAGACGTTGGTCACGCCATCGCGCGCCAGTGACATGGCGACTTCCGATCCCTCCGGGTGGAACCGGGGTGCGAACGTCATGCCCGAGAACTGACCCAGCGCTTCGCTTCTGCCTGCGTCGAGGTCGTACCGGAAGATGCTCGGTTCGCGGCCCTGGTAGCTGAAGTAGAGAGCCCCTTTCCCATCGGGCGAGAAGCGCGGCGTCAGGACCAAGTGTGATCCGTCAGTGAGATACCGGTGGTTGGCTCCATCCTGGTCCATGATCGCGAGCCGTTTCACGCGCTCCGTCGCCGGTCCCGACTCGGCCACATACAGAATGCGTGTATCGAAATACCCGGGCTCTCCGGTCACCCGGGAGTAGATGCGGTCGGCCAGCACGTGCGCCATCCGTCGTGCCAGCGGCAAAGGACCGTTCAGGCGGACACCGATCATCTCCCGACCGCCATAGACATCCCAGGCCCGGGCCGCCACCTCGATCGTCCCGTCGCCCACATCGCGAACCGTTCCGGCCACCAGCACCTGGGCATCGATGATCCGCCAATCGCGGAACCGTGGCTGTTCTGCGGCATCCGCGGCGCGCTGCATGTAGGCATCCGGATCAATCTGGCGGAACAGCGCCGAACTCTGAAGATCATTCACGACCATATCGCCGATGTCTCCCGCGTCCGTCGCCAAGAGATTGCCGTCCACGTCGAGCGTCAGCGCAAACGGTACGGGTTCGATCCGCCCCTCGGTGATATCGATCTCGAGTGGCCCTTCCTGCGCCACCGCGGAATGGCAGATGGCGAGCAGGAAGGCGAAGGTTGCGGTTCGTCGAAGGAAGGCTGACATGCGTGACATCGGGAGTACCTGGCGGACTAGCGCTGTGGACGGAAGTTTAGCCGCACGCGCCGCCACAGTGCGTAATCCTCTGGCGGCAGCCCGGTGATCTTGCCGGTCCTGAGAATTGCTGCCTGGGCACTATCAAGGAGCGGACGCAGGAGCGTGTTTCGATCGACCCGATCCAGTTCCGTCTCCGAAATCTGCAGATCATGGATGGTGCCGTCCGGCTGCAGTTGGAATTCCAGGATCACCGCCATGTCATCGACCTCTTGGAGCGCCGGCGGCCGCCGCCAGTTGGCCTGTATCTGTCTCTGAATCAATCCGTAAATCCGCGCCCGGGTAAACCGCTGTTCCGGGGTCTCGGACGTAAGCGGCGTGGGCGAAGGTTCGAGCGCCGCAAGCTGTTCGATCGTGTCCTCCAGTTTCGTGGGCGGCTCCTCGGGTCCCGGCGGCGCGGGCGTCCGTTCGGAGAGGTCCCGGAGCATGTCGTCGAAGCGCGAAGGTGGTGGCGGCGGAGCGGGAGCAGGTTCGGGAGCGGGCGCGGCCTGAGCCGTTTCCGTTGGTGGCGGTTCCGGGGACTCAGTCGGCATGGGAGTCGGAGAGGCAACCGTGGGGGCGGGTGCCGGCGCGGCTGGTTCAGGCGGTAGCGGCGAGGACCGGGACGGCGCCGGTTCGGGAGGAGGCGCCACCACCGGCGCCGGTTCAGGTGGAGGCGAATCCAGCGGTGCCCTGGACACCTCGGGTTCCGGGGGGCTCACGGCAGCAACCGGTTCCGGCGGCGGTGGCATTGGCGGAGCTGGGTCCTTCGGTTCCGGTTCCCGTTGTGGAACTGCTGCCGGCGGCGGGGTCTCGGGCGCCTCGAGCGCAGGCTCGAGTGCCTGTGCGAGCTCCACATCGATCGACGGCGGCAAGACGATCGGGCGTGACAGGGTCGGCAGGCCCACCACTGCGAGGATCACGAAGAGGGCGTGCAGCAGGACCGATAGAACGACACTACGGCCCACAGTGTCAGGGCCCGTCGGGGTCGGGCGGCACCGTCACGAGTGCCACGCGATGTTGACCCGACGCCGCAATGAGTCCGATCACTTCCATGATCCGCCCGTAGTCTACATCCCGGTCGCCTCGAACAAAGACCCGCTGGTCGGGCCTGGCGCCCTGGATGGCGTCCAGCTTCACGGCCAGGGTCCCCACTTCGACCGGCGTGTCGAGCAGCAGGACCTGCCCATCCGCCAAGACCGTCACGACGATGGGTTCGTCGTTGCCCGGGATCGGTTCGGCATCCGCCTCCGGCAGGTTGACGCTCACGCCCGTGGTCAGCAGGGGCGCGGTGATCATGAATACGACCAGCAGCACGAGCATCACGTCAACCAGTGGCGTGACATTGATTTCCGACATCGGGGCCCGAATGCCTCGACCGGCGCGCGCCTTGTGCTGAACCGGGTCGATCTTCACGCCTCGTTCTCGTCAATATGGCGTGACAGCAACGCGCCCAGCTCGCTCGCAAACGTTTCCAGCCGGGCGGCATAGCGGTTGAGATCACTCGAGATCTTGTTGTAGGCCACCACCGCGGGAATGGCGGCCAGCAGTCCGAGCGCCGTCGCGAACAGCGCCTCGGCGATGCCCGGCGCCACCACGGCAAGTGACGTGTCCTGACTCACTGCAATCGACTGGAAACTGTTCATGATTCCCCAAACCGTCCCGAACAGGCCGACAAACGGCGCAGTCGACCCGACCGTCGCCAGAAAGCCCACGTTCCGCTCAAGGGCATCCATTTCCCGGGTGACGGTCACGTGCATCACCTGCCCGATTCGCTCGCTCAGGCCCGCGGCAATCGTGCGCTGGCGTTCTGTCTGCGCGACCGACCGCTGCCATTCGTTCATGCCGGATACGAACACTGCGGCCAGCGGGTGATCGGGACGACTCTGGAGATGCCGGTGCAGTTCCTCCAATGAGCCACCCGACCAGAACGTTTGCTCGAACTGGCTGGCCTTCCGCTTGAGGTACCGCAACCGGCCGATCTTCTGGATGATCACCGCCCAGCTCCAGATCGACGCCAGGACGAGTACCACCAGCACCGCCTTCACCACGAGGTCGGCCTGCAGGACCAGACCCCAAATCGTCAGGTCGATGTCGCCAGCTGTCGTGAGAATCTCGTCCATATGCCAGAAGATGTCCGGAATTATCGGCGGGTCAAGTTGGCGAGTGTCGCGGCCACGGGAGCGGGCCAGCGCCGCGGACGCCCGTCCCTAGCCACGCACGCCAAGGTCAACGCGAACTCCACCAGTACTGCGTCCCGGGTCCGAATGGTTTGCGAAAGCCGAAGCCTGGCCCCGCTCACGGAGCCCGTTCCGGTATGCACTTCTAACATGTCGTCGAGGCGGGCCGGAGCGTGAAACTGCACATGCATCTCGCGAACGACAAAGAATACCTGATGCTCGGCCAGCACGACTGTGTGCTCGATACCGAGACAGCGCAACATCTCCGTCCGGGCCCTCTCCGCGTAGCGGAGGTAGTCCGCATGATAGACGATGCCACCGGTGTCGGTGTCTTCGAAGTAGACCCGTACCGGAAAGACATGCATACCATTCCGAAAATACCCGCTTGATGGCGTTGCCTTATTCGTCATCGGCAGGTCCGGCCTCAGGCACGTCGTCCGCGGCGAACAGTCCGGGGAGGGCGCCGCCGGCGATGGGTGGCTCGATGCCGAGGCGTTCCCAGGCCAGCGCCGTCGCGACGCGGCCGGCCGCCGTCCGCTGAAGAAAGCCCGTCTGCAGCAGGAATGGCTCCACCACGTCCTGGAGCGTGTCGGCCTCCTCCGACAGCGCGGCGGCCAAGGTATCGATCCCGACTGGGCCACCGTTGTAGTTGCGGACCAGGCAGCCGAGATATCGATGATCCATCGCATCCAGTCCGTCGGCGTCGATGTGAAGCCGCTCCAGCGCGGACACCGCGTCGCGCTTCCGCACTGCGTTCACGCCTCGGACGGTCGCGAAGTCCCGAACGCGCCGCAGGAGGCGGGTCGCCACCCGCGGCGTGCCACGGGCCCGCCTCGCGATTTCCGCCGCCGCGGCGGCGGCGAGTTCAAGGTCCAGCAGGGCGGCGCCCCGGCTGACGATGCGCTGCAGTTCTTCCGGCGAGTAGAATTCGACCTGAAACAGGATCCCGAACCGCTCGCGCATTGGGTTTGAAAGGCGCCCCGCCCGCGTCGTAGCGCCCACCAGCGTGAAGGGCGGCAGCTCAATTCGCATCGTCCGCGCGCTCGGACCGCGGCCGATCACGATATCGAGCCGGAAATCCTCCAGCGCGGGGTAGAGCGTTTCCTCGACGGTGACGGGAAGCCGGTGGATTTCGTCCACAAACAGCACATCCCGGGCATCGAGCCCGGTCAGGATGGCGGCAAGATCCCCGGGACGCGCCAGCGCCGGTCCCGAAGTGGCCAGAATGCGGGTGTCCAGTTCCTGCGCGACGATGTGCGCCAGCGTGGTCTTGCCAAGCCCCGGCGGGCCGTGCAGCAGGACGTGGTCCAGCGCCTCTTCCCGCGCCCGTGCAGCCTGGATGAAAATACGCAGATTCGGAAGATTGCGTTCCTGCCCGATGAATTCATCGAACCGCGTCGGGCGAAGCGCCCGGTCCGCGGGCTGCCGCGGCCCGGCACCCACGACCCGCATGCCGTCGTGAGGTTCCTCCGGGGTCACCGGGCGATCGCCCTGAGGGCAAGCCGGACGAGGTCTTCGGCGCTCCCGTCCGGATTCTCGGCCTGCATGCTGGACAGGGCTCCGACGGCCTCAACGCGGCTGTACCCGAGCGCTATCAGGGCATCGACGGCATCGCGACGGACGCTCGCGCCGGCGCCCGGCCCGTCCTCGTCGACGGTCGGCAAGGCCCCCACGCGGTGCCTCAGTTCGGCCGCGATGCGGCCGGCAGCGCGCGCGCCAATTCCGTGGGCACGGGTAATGGCTTTCACGTCACCGGCAGCCACGGCCTGCTCGAGTTCCGCGGGTCCCAGGGCGTCGAGAGTGGCGAGCGCCGTCTTGGCGCCGATTCCCTGCACGGTAAGGAGCGCCCGGAACCAGCTTCGCTCAGCCTCGTCCCGGAAGCCGAAGAGTTCCACGGCGTTGTCGCGGGCACTGGTGTGCACCAGCACCTCCGCGTCCGCCTGCGCCTCCATCAACCATCCCAGTGTGCGGCGGGTACACGTCACCTCGTAGCCGACGCCGCCGACATCGATCACGGCCCAGTCCTCGCCCGTCGAGTCGAGAAGGCCACGGAGCTTGGCGATCATGACCGACCGCCGACCCGGGCCGTGTGCGCCTGCATCCGCGCATGGTTGGCATGGCAGATCGCCACCGCGAGGGCATCCGACGCATCATGGGTCTCGGCTGTGGAGCGTGGCAGCTGCATCCGCACGAGCGCGGCGACCTGTTCCTTGCTGGCGTGGCCGTGCCCGGTCACCGCCTGCTTGACCGTGGTCGCGGCGTACTCGTGCAGCGGTAGACGGCAGCGTGCCACGGCAACCAGGACCGCGCCGCGGGCCTGCCCGAGCGCCAGCGTCGAGCGCGGATTGCGATTGCCGAAGACCTGTTCGAGCGCCGCTTCGTCGGGTGCATGCGAAGCAAGTACCTTGCCGAGCTCGGCATCGATCACGCCCAGGCGTTCCGCCATGTTGTCCCGCGCACGCGTGCGAATGGCACCCGACGCCACGAAGGACAGGTCCCTTCCCTGCACGTCGATGATCCCCCAACCGGTTTGCACCAGGCTCGGATCCAGGCCGATCAAACGCATCGGTTCCGGCACGCCGCGTCAGCGCCCCGTGGCCCGCTCCAGGGTCAGGCGGATTCTCGCAGCTTCTCGAGGACGTCGTCCGGCACCTCCAGGTTGGCCGAGACCGACTGCACGTCGTCGTTGTCTTCCAGCACTTCGATCATGCGGAAGAGAGTTCGTGCCTGATCCTCGTTCACCGGCACCATCGTCTGGGGAACCCATTCCAGCCGGGCACTGGTCGGGGTCCCGAACAGCTCGATCAGCGCATCCCTGACCGTGCCGAACGTGTCCGATTCGGTCCGTACCTCGTGCATCTCGGCGCCGGAAATCACGTCATCGGCACCGGCCTCCGCCGCCGCTTCCAGCATGGCATCGGCGTCGCCCGTCTCGGCCGGGTACCGGATCACCCCCTGGCGTGAAAACGCGAAGCCGACGCTTCCGGTCTCCCCGAGCGTGCCCCCGTGCTTGCCGAACGCTGCACGCACCTCCGAGACCGTGCGGTTGCGGTTGTCGGTCAAAGCCTCGACGATGACCGCGACCCCAGCGGTGGCATGACCCTCGTACCGGACCTCCTGGTAGTCGCTGCCCGCTGCCGGCCCCTGCGCCTTCTGGATGGACCGCTCGATCCGGTCCTTCGGCATGTTCTCGGCTCGGGCGGCCAGGACCGCGGTACGGAGCCGAGGGTTCTTGTCAGGATCCGGCAGCCCCGAGCGGGCGGCGACGGTGATTTCACGGGAGAGCTTGGAAAAGATCTTGGATCGCTTGGCGTCCTGCGCGCCCTTGCGATACATGATGTTCTTGAATTGCGAATGGCCAGCCATGAGCGTTTCGGCAAGTTGCTGGAGTACTGATGTGCACTCGGCAATCTAACACATACCATCGCCGCCCACGTGCGCTCCGGCGCCGCCTGCAGCCGGGCCACGACCGAGACCGCATCACGGTCGTTGCCGTCGGCGCCGGCCACCTGCCGACCCTTCCGGCTGCCCGCCCGGTTCGTCAGACCGGCTGCCTGCGATCGCCAGCGATCCGCTAGGCCGACGCGGCGGCGGGCCTCGCGGCAGTCTCCGCGGCGGCCCGGGCCTTCATCTGCGCGACCAGCGGCGGGCACCGGGTCTTGTCGTCGTGCAGGACCTGGCAGTCGAGGCAATAGAAACACTCGCTCATGTTGATCTTCCCCGACCGGTCGATGGCGCCGGTCGGGCAGACCGGACCGCAAGCCTGGCACGGACTGCCGCATTCGGGTCGACGGCGAAGGAACGAGAACAAGCGGATCCGGCCGAGGATTGCGAGACCGGCGCCCAGCGGGCACAGGAATCGGCAGAACGCCCGCTCTACGAACAGCGCCAGGATCAGGAGCCCGCCGGCCCACAGCACCGCTGCCGTCGGGGCGTCGAACCGGAGGGTGATCGCAGTCTTGAACGGCTCGATGCCGGCCGCCCAAGCAGCCCACTCGAAGTCCACGAACGTGAGCACGAGAAGGACCGCCAGGACCCCGTACTTCACGCCCGAAAGGCGCTTGGTCCAAAGCGGCGGGATGCGCGGCCGCCGGACCCGGAACGTCCGGGCAAGCCGGCCGAGGAGCTCCTGCATGGCCCCGTACGGACATAGCCAGCCGCAGAAGAGCGAGCGCCCCCAGATCGGCAGGGTCACGAGGGCGGCGACTCCGACGATGGTGATCAGGGGCTCGGCGAGGAATCCGGCAAACCCGCCCCCGTAGAACGGCACCTGGACCACGTTCATGAGGTGGAGCACCGTGAGCTGGCCGCCGGCAACGATCCCGAGCCAGCCGACGATCCACACGAGGAGGCCGACTCGGATGACCCGGTACAGGTTGCGGTGGCGGACAATGAGGCGCTGGAACGCCAGCGTCAGGATGACCGCGAGCGCGGTCGCCAACCCGAGCGCCACGGTCACGGGCTGGTCTTGCCAGATCCCCTGCCAGTCCAGCCCGCCGCCGATCGCGGCCAGAGCGGCCGTCTCTACGGGCGGCAACGGCAGCGGTTCGGCGCGCACGTACCGCGCCGGGAGGGTGTAGGTGACCGGGAAGATCGCGGACGCCGGCACAGTGTCCTCGGGCGCACCCCGGGCGAGGTCCCCGTCGACCACGTACTCGAGCGTCCACGGAAGGGTTGGATCCGGCCCGGTGCCAGGCGCGAAGTAGAACAGTCCCTGGTCATCGAGGGTCGGCGCCTCGGCGATATGGTGGAAGGGCAGCGACTTGAAGAGCGCGGGCGTCAGCGTGATGGTGCGGTCGCCCTGGCGAATGCGAAGCTTGTCGTAGACGTCGGGCGCGGCGGCAGTCGCGCGCGTGTCCCGAAAACCGATCGGCCCCCGGAAGCCAACCCAGACGACCACGTCTCCCACCGACCGGCCCACGGACACGTACTGGTCGTACCAGCGGCGGTCGAGGATATTGATGCCGATGCCGGCCGGCGTGACAAACGCCGCATAGACCTCGGCGACCGGCTCATCGGCGCCCGCGTACCGTACGGACCTGGGAAGCGCCGTATTGGCGTCGCCAGCCAATGCCGCCTCCAGGTCCCCGACCGTCACCGTCCGCGCGGCAATCGAGCCGTCCTCCAGCAGCGATGCCCAGGGCTGCTCGCGCATGAGCTCGAGATCGAGCACCCGGCCGAGGTCGTCGGCCGAGAGGACCGACCCCCGGTCGCGCATGACCTTGCGCGCACCGCGCATGATCGAATCCATGAACAGGAGCGACGAGGTCGTGATCCGCGAGATGGCGTCGACCGGAACCAGATCCGACGTGTCTCCCGCGGTTTCGCGCATTGCGATCGCCTCGCCTTCCAGGACCGAATCCGACAGTCCGAGGCGCATGCTGATTCCGCGCGCGGTATCAATTTCCGCGTACTGCGTCAGGTACTGGTGAAAGTCCTCGTCGGTCCGGCCGAGAATGGCGATCGGCTCGACGTGGGCGAGCAGCCGCACGCCGGACAGGACCCCGTCCGTCCGCACGCCGACCAGGAGGTGGAAGGGCCGACGCGAGTAGCCCAGCCCGCGCACGGTATCGTACGTCTCGAAGACGTAGCCCACGCGCTCACCCCCTCGGTAGACATCAACGCTCGGAAAATCGCCCTCGACAAATTCGTACGAATCGGCACCCGGAAAGACGTACTGGAGTGTCTCGTCATTCAGGTACGTCGCCAGAAAGGAGTTCGCGCCCGGCGCGATCGTGGCCTCTTCGGGCTCGTCCTCCTTCGCCTGCTGCAGGATGGTGGGCCCTTGCCCCAGCGCCGGCACTGCCGGCAGCAGTCCCAGGAGAAGCAGGCTCACGCCCGCAAGCACGTGTGTACGCCAGCCGGCGTGTCCGGCAACAGTCGTGCCTGGCATCCCGGATCCCCCTCCTGCCGGATTTCCGAAGCCGAGACAAACCCCCCTCATGTCAGAAGGTTCGGTCAGGTGGCTGGATGCGCCTTCCAAGCCAACTCAGCTCGCTTCCCGAATATAGCGTCAGTAAGCCGACTTGCGTCGGGCCCCCGGTCAAGCCCGACAGGAGATCGGCCTCTGCTGCCGCACGCCCGGTCTCGCCGCCGCGCGGTCACCACTGGCTCCCTACGACAGCCAGCGCTTCCGGCGACGGTAGTGCTTGGTATCCCGGAACCCTCTCTTCCCCGATTCTCCGAGGCCGAGATAGAACTCCTTCACGTCGGAATTCTCGGTCAGCTGCTCAGACGCGCCTTCCATCACGACCCGGCCGTTTTCCAGGATGTAGCCGTAGTCGGCGTGCTTGAGCGCAGTGTGCGTATTCTGCTCGGCTAGGAGGAAGCTCACCTGCTCCTCCCGGTTGAGCCGGTCGACGATACTGAAGATCTCGGCCAGCAATTGCGGCGCCAAGCCCATGGACGGCTCGTCGAGCAGGATCATCCGGGGGCGCGCCATGAGCGCTCGCCCGATCGCGGTCATCTGCTGCTCGCCGCCCGAGACGTAGCCCGCCTGCGTACGCCGACGGTCCCGCAGCCGGGGAAAGTACGTGTACGTCTTTTCGAGCTGCTCGCGCCGCTCCGCGCGGCTCTCGCGCCGGGTGTACGCCCCCAGCAGGAGGTTCTCCTCGACCGTCAGGTGCTCGAAGCAGTGCCGGCCTTCCATGACCTGCACGAGGCCCTTCCGGACAAGGTCTGACGGGGTGAACGACGCCGTTTCTGATCCGTCGTACACGATGCTGCCCCGCGTGATTTCGCCCCGCTCACCCTTGAGAATGTGGGAGATCGCCTTCAGCGTCGTGGTCTTGCCCGCGCCATTGGCGCCTAGCAGCGCCGTGATCCCGCCTTGGGGCACGCTCAGGGAAACCCCCTTGAGGACGAGAATCACGCGGTTGTACACGACCTCGATGTTGTTGGCAGACAGCAGCGGCTGCGGCGCGTCGTCCGGGGCCGCCGCTGCCGTGGTGCCGGACATCAGGAGTCGCAGGACCGCGGGGTGATGCTCTTCTCCGCCGCGTACTGGGCTGCCGACTCCTCGACCATGCCCCGCACCAGGTCGCGGTCGGGCTCCAGCCAGTCAGAGGCAGGCTCGAAGGTCTCTCCGGTCCACCGCACGAACAGGACCTTGCCGCCGCCCTCATGGTCGGAGCAGGTCACGCGGAGTGGCGGCACCAGGTCCGTCGCACCAGCCGCCGCAATGTCCGCCTCGTCGAGATCCAGGTTCTCGATCCCCCAGCGCACCTCTTCCCCGCTCAGCGCCCGGGCGCCGTACCTGCCCATGCCGGTGCGAATGGCCTCGACCGTCACGAAGGCGTTGATGACCCCTCGGTTGTAGGAAGCAGTCCCGACATACTCGACGGGTCCGGTGGCGTTCCCGGCTTCATGGACATGCAGGAGGATGTCCTGGATCAGCGGGAAGTCGGTGCCGTTGCCATGGAACGTGGAGCAGGTGTAGCCGATCGCCGCGTCACCGGCCGGCACCGTGTCCTGCTCGGCGCACGACCACCACACGCCGATGATCTTTTCCGCCGGCAGCCCGATTCGGGCGGCCTCCTTCAGGGCGGTCTGGTTCATGACGCCCCAGCCGCGAAGGATCACGTAGTCGGGCCGGTACCGGCGCACGTTGAGCCAGACCGCCTTCTGATCGATGCCGGGGTGCACGACCGGGAAGTGATCGACCTCGAAGCCGTACTCCTCGGCCTGTCTGGCCAGCACCGGACCGGTCTCCTTGCCGTAGGCCGAATCGTGGTGAACGTTGGCAATCTTCAGCCCCTTCAGATGCTCATGGCCGCCCTCGAGGCCGGCGATGTAGCGGATCTTGGCAGTGCTCTGGCTCCAGTAGTTGACGAGGAGCGGGAAGACGTACGGAAAGACTCGCCCGTCGCTCGCATCGGTCCGGCCGTATCCCAACGTGATCAGCGGCATCTTGTCTGCCGGCAGCCGGTCGATCACCGCGTAGGTCAGCGGCGTCCCCAGCGGGTTGAACACCGAGGCGCCGCGTTCGCCGCGGTTCTTCAGGCGTTCGTAGCACTCGACGAAGCGGTCGGGCTTGTACGCCGTCTCGCACTCCTCCCACGTGATGCGCACTCCCTCGATGCCGCCGTCGCGCGCGTTGACCATCTTCAGGTAGTCGATGAAGCCGTCCATGAACGGAATCCCTGAAACGGCGTACGGTCCGGTCCGGTAGCTGGTGACGGGCACGAACTGTTCGCCCCCGTCGCCGGACTGTTCTTGCGCCCCGGCCAACCCCGGCAGGGCGAGGACCAAGGCAGCCAAGGCAGCGATGAAGTGTTTCTGCATGGGTTTCTCCGGAATTGCTGGATCAGTAGGGGAACGGCCAGAGCCTGAGCTTCTCCTTGACGATCTGCCATAGGCGGGCGAGGCCAAGTGGCTCAACGACCAGGAACACGATGATCAGGCCGCCGAAGATGACGAACTCGAGGTGCGCGATCGTTTCGGCCGAGAGCGCATCGCCGAAGACCCCGCTCGCATTGGCGATGAAGATCGGCAGCAGCACGATGAATCCCGCACCAAGGAACGAGCCGAGGATGCTGCCGAGCCCGCCGATGATCACCATGAAGAGGATCTCGAACGACCGCAGCACATCGAAGGCCTGCGGTTCGACGGTGCCGAGGTAGACGTATGCCCAGAGGGCACCCGCGACCCCGCAGTAGAACGAGCTGACCGCGAACGCCGTGAGCTTCGTCTTCATCAGGTTGATGCCGATGGCCTCGGCCGCGATGTCCATGTCCCGTACCGCCATCCAGGCCCGGCCGAGCTCGCTCCGCACCATGTTCTTGGCCATGACGGCCATCACGACGACGATGCAGAGCGTGAGCAGGTAGCGCGATTCCGCGCTCTCGAAACTGAAGCCGAGGAGGGTCATGGGCGGGGCGGTGATCACCCCCGAGGTCGAGTAATTCGTGAACCAGGGAACGTGCGTAAAGAGCCACTCAATGAAAAACTGCGCCGCCAGCGTGGCGACGGCCAGGTAGAAACCCTTGATCCGGAGCGACGGGAGCCCGAACAGGATCCCGACGCCGGCCGCAGCGAGCCCGGCCACCACGAACGAGACCAGGAACGGCACCTCCGGCACGCGAACCTCGAGGTTGTAGGCCGCGAAGGCGCCCACAGCCATGAACGCTGCCGTTCCCAGAGAGAGCTGCCCGGTGTACCCGGTCAGGATGTTCAGGCCGATCGCCGCCAGCGAGAACACCAGCACCGGCGTCAACACCGAGCGCAGCCAGTACTCGTTCGCGACGAGCGGGATGGCCACGAACGCGATCATCAGGAGGATGGCCATTGCGACCCGATCCTGGCGGATCGGGAAGATGGCCCGGTCGGCCGCGTAGGTCGTCTTGTACTGGCCGGTTTCGCGATAAAACACGCTCAGATCCTCACACGCGCTCGATGATCTTTTCGCCGAACAGGCCCTCGGGCCGGACCATCAGGACGAGCATCGCCAACATGTACGGGAACCAGTTCTCCAGGCCGCCGCCCACGAAGGGGCCGATGTACACCTCGGCCAGTTTCTCGCTGGCACCCACGATCAGCCCGCCCACGATCGCGCCCGGGATCGAGGTGAAGCCGCCGATGATCATCACCGGGATCGCCTTGAGGGCGACCAGCGAGATCGAGAACTGCACGCCCAACTTCGAGCCCCACACGAGGCCGGCCACCAGCGCTACGAATCCGGCCACCGACCAGACTGCGACCCATACGTGGTGCAGCGGGATACCGATCGACAGGGCCGCCTGGTGATCATCCGCCACTCCGCGGAGCGCTCGGCCCATGGTGGTGGTGCGGAAGAAGACGCCAAGTGCAGCCACCAGGAGGGCGACGACAACGGCGGCGATCAGGTCGAACTGGCTGACCAGGATCGGACCGAGCCAGAGGCCCCGGTCGGGAATGCCGAGGTCGAGAACGTGTACCTCCGTCCCCCAGATGGTCTGACCCAGCCCTTCCAGGAAGTAGGCGAGACCGATCGTCGCCATGAACAGGATGACCTGCGGCTGGTTCACCATGTGCCGGAACACGAGACGTTCCACGGCGAAGGCGAGCACCACCATCACCGCGAGGGTGACCACAGCGGCCAGGAGGGCCGGCGCGCCGAGCTCCAGCACGCCCACAAAGGTCAGCGCCGCGAACAGCACCATAGTGCCTTGGGCGAAATTGAAGATGCCCGACGCCTTGTAGATCAATACGAAACCCAGGGCGACGAGCGAGTACATCGTGCCCGAAAGAAGGCCGCCGATCAGCACCTCGAGGAAAAAGTAGAGTTCGTCCATAGCGCCGCCGGTGTCAGTGCTCGTGCGCAGTCCCGAGGTACGCGTCGATCACCGCTTGGTCGCGGCGCACGTCGTCGGGTGCGGAGTCGGCGATCTTGCGACCGTAGTCGAATACGGCCACCCGGTCAGAGATGTCCATCACGACCCCCATGTCGTGCTCGACGAGAATCAAGGTCGTCCCGTGAATCTCGTTCACGTCCAGGATGAACCTGCACATGTCCTCCTTCTCTTCGAGGTTCATGCCGGCCATCGGTTCGTCGAGCAGCAGGAGTTCCGGCTCCGCCGCTAGGGCGCGACCGAGCTCGACGCGCTTTTGCATCCCGTAAGGAAGCTCGCCGACGGGGGTCCGTCGGACCGAGGGAATCTCGAGGAAATCGATGATCTCCTCGGCCCGGCGGCGGTGCTCGATTTCCTGCCGGCGCGCCCATGGCAGCTGCAGGGCCTCGCCGAGGACGCCGCGGCGCATCAGGCTGTTGCGCCCAGTCATGATGTTGTCGAGGGCGGTCATGCCGGAGAACAGCGCGATGTTCTGAAAGGTCCGGGCGATGCCGAGGCGGGCGACCTCGTAGGGTCTCATGCGCGACGGGCGCACCTCGCCCTTGTGCCGGATGGTCCCGGACGACGGGGTGTAGATGCCGCTGATGATGTTGAAGAGCGAACTCTTGCCTGCGCCGTTCGGTCCGATGATCGCGAGCCGTTCGCGCGGCTTGACCGCCACGCTCACATCCTGCAGCGCCTGCAGGCCGCCGAACGAAAGATGGATGTTTTCGAGCTCGGCAATCGGACGGCCGCCGCCGATCTCCCGTTTCATGCGGCCGCCGCCATCGGCGCGGCCGCATCCACGTCCCAGATCTTCACGTCGGCCTCGATCGTGCCGCGACGCCCATCCTCGAACGTGACCTCGGCCGCCACGCGGCACGAGTCACGGCCCGAATAAAGGGCTTCCACCAGTTCGCCGTAGTTCTGCCCGATCACGGTGCGTCGCACCTTCCGGGTCCGGGTCAGTTCGCCGTCGTCAGCGTCCAGCTCCTTGTGGAGAATGAGGAAGCGCCGGATCTGGGACCCGCGCAGCGCGGGGTCCTTGGCGAGGTCTGCGTTCACGTCGCCGATCGCGCCGCGCACCAGCTCGTAGACCTCTTCCTGGCGGGCCAGGTCGGCGTAGCCGGAGTACGCGATGCCCCGGCGCTCGGCCCAGTCGCCAACCGCCTCAAGATCGATATTGATCATGCAGCAGACCATGTCGCGCTCGTGCCCGAAGGCCACGGCCTCGCGGATCCACGCGTGGAACTTCAGCTTGTTCTCGATGAACTTGGGCGCGAAGAGCGTGCCATCCGTGAGGGCGCCGACATCCTTGGACCGGTCGACGATACGCAGGTGCCCGGCCTCGTCGAAGTACCCGGCGTCCCCGGTCCGCACGAAGCCGTCCTCCGTCATGGTCTTGGCCGTTGCCGCCTCGTCCCGGTAGTAGCCCTGGAACACGCCGTCGCCCCGGAACTGGACCTCCTGGTCCTGGATCCTGACCTCGACGCCCGGGAATCTGGAGCCGACCGTGTCGGCCCGCGCTTCCGTGTCGGCCTGGATCGTCACGTAGACCGAGGCTTCGGTCTGGCCGTACAGCTGCTTAAGATTGATCCCGAGCGAACGGAAGAAACGGAACACGTCGGGGCCGATGGCCTCGCCAGCGGTGTAGGCGACCCGGATGCGGCCGAGTCCGAGCACGTCGCGAAGCGGCGCATAGATCAGCAGGTTCCCCACTGCATACAGCAGTCGCTGGAGCGGGTGCACGCGCTTGCCGTCCAGAATGTCGCAGCCGACGCGCTGGGCCACGCCGAGGAAGAAGGCAAACAGCCGACGCTTGACCAGGGCGGCGTTTTCCATGCGGACCATGAGCGAAGTCAGCATGTTCTCGAAGATGCGCGGTGGTGCGAAGAAGTAGGTCGGCCCGATTTCGCGAAGATCGGTCAACACCGTCTCCGGGGACTCGGGGCAGTTCACGCAGAACCCGGCGATCTGGCACTGTGCGATCGAAAACACGAAATCGCCCACCCACGCCATCGGCAGGTAGGCCAACACCTCGTCACGCCGGGTCAGGTCGTCAAACTTGACCGCGCGGCGAGCCGGCTCGATCAGGTTGGTGTGCGTGAGCAGCACGCCCTTGGGGCGGCCGGTAGTGCCTGACGTGTAGAGAATGGCGGCGATGTCCGTGGGGCGCCCCCGGGCCACCTCGCGCTCGTAGTCCTCGGGGTCCCGCCCGTGCAGACCCCGCCCGGCCTCGACGACCGTCTCGACACCGACCAGCCCCTCGACCTCGTCGTACCGTTCGAGACCGCGGGGGTCGGTGTACACGATCGCCCGCAGTTCGGGGAGTCGGTCGCGGACCTCGATGAGCTTGTCGACCTGCTCCTGATCCTCGACCACCGCGACCCGGACGCCTGCATGCTCGCAGACGTAGGCGATCTCGTCGGCGACCGAATCCTGATAGCACGGGACCGGAATCGCACCGATCGACTGGCCCGCCGTGAATGACCAGTAAAGGGGCGGCCGGTTATCCCCGATGATCGCGAACCGGTCGCCACGTTCGAGCCCGAGCGAGCGGAGGCCGAGCGCCAGGAACCGCACTGCCTCGTTGACCTCGGACCATGTCCAGGTCTGCCAGATTCCGAATTCCTTTTCGCGGTAGGCAGGCAGATTCCCCGAGTGCTCGGCGTTGGCCTGCAGCAGCCTCGGAAACGTGTTCGCAACGGGTATTCCGGCCATTGTCGGTACGTCTTGCAAAGGGGGACGATGACTGCAGGGACGGGAGCCCTGCAGGAGCGCGATTGGCACTGGCCCGCAAAACCCTGACCCGGATCCGTGGTCGCGCGCCCGGGCGCCGTGGGGGCCGGGACGGAAATGGCCCAGATGGCGATACCACAGCCAACATAGGTGTCTACCACACGAGCCCTTCGTTTTCCATGAACTTTCCATGGACGGGTGTCCGGCAAGCGCAGCGGAAACCGCGTAGCTTGCACTCGCCCGCGGTCTGCGCGAGCATCGCTCCCCCGAACCGGAAGGTCCTGCTCCCATGGCCCGTTTCCTCGCTTCCCTCCTTCTCCTAGGTACGGTGGCCGCATCCGGCCCCGCAACGGCGGCCGACGCGTTCCTGCGCATGGTGTCGGGCCCGGCCGGCGGGAACTGGTACCCACTGGGGGCCAAGCTCATGGAGATTGTCGGAACCAACCTGGATAGCGTGGTGACCTCGAACGCGCCGGGCGGCGGCGGGGCCAACGTGCAGGACGTCAATCGCGGCGACGCCGAAATCGGCTTCAGCTACGGGCACACCGTCTACCGCGCCTTCACAGGCGTCGACCGGTCCGGCAAAGAGCACCCAAACCTCCGGTTTGTCGCGACGCTATATCCCGCCGCCCTGCAGACGGCCGTCCCCGCCGATTCCGATATCGGGTCATACGCCGATCTCCGGGACCGCAACATCAGCCCCGGCAAGGCCCGCTGGTCCGGCTTCGAGGCTATGGAACTGCTCCTCTCGTACTACGGATTTGGGGTGGACGAAGTCCGCGCGAGCGGCGGGACGGTCCACCATGTGTCGTACAGCGATTCGGTGGCACTGATGCGCGACGGGCACATCGACGCTTTTTCCGGCCTCACCAGTGTCCCGCAGGCATCGTTCATCGATCTCAACTTCAGCGTGGGCATCCGGTTCCTGCCGGTCGAGGACGACATCCGCACGCGCTTCCTCGCCGAAAATCCCGGATACGTCGAAAGCGTGATCCCGCAGGACGCCTACGAGAACCTCTCCGGCGACGTGCCGACCATCGGCGCCACGACCGTCCTGATCGTCCACAAGGACGTGCCGGACGACGTGGTCTACGGGGTGACCCGGCTGCTCTGGGAGCGCCACGACGATTTGGTCGCCGTCAGCCCGACCTGGAAAAACTCTCGCCGGGAAAACGCCCTGCAGGCCGCCATCATCCCGCTCCACCCGGGGGCGGCCCGCTACTACGCGGAACACGGCCTGCTCCCCTAGCAGGGCCGGCGGACCATGAGCGGACAGGCACGCTCCGGCCCGGATAACCTCTCGCTGCTCGAGCGGGCGCTTCGGCTCCCTGGGGTCGATGTCACTCGGACCGTGGCCTGCACCGTCGCCGCGCTCAGCATCGCGCTAGCACTGTTTCATCTCTTCTGCGCGCTGTTCGGAACCCCGGAATCGCGGGCGTTCCGCTCGACCCATCTGGTGGTCATGCTGGTCCTCGCGTTCCTCCTGCGGCCGCTCGGGCGCGCCTCGCCGCTCGATCCAGTCTTGGTGCCGGGTGACCCGGGAAACGCTCGCCGGATGGCAGGGTTCGCCGCCGACATGGCGCTCGCCGCGCTCGGGATCTTCGTGCAGGTCTACACCCTGTTCGACCTCGAGGCGTTCCTGATGCGCCAGGGCGACATCACCGATACCGACATAGCCGTCGGCACCCTGATGGTGGTCCTGGTGCTTGAGGCAACCCGACGGATGGTGGGGCTCGCCATGGTGGCGGTGGCCGGTTTCTTCGTCGCGCACGCGCTGTTCACCCAGCACTTCCCAGGCTTCCTCTACGGGCCGCCTACCTCGTACCGCAAGTTCATCGACTTCGTCTTCATGCGCACCGAAGGGATCTTCGGGATCCCCATCTACGTCGCCTCCACGTACATCCTCCTCTTCATCCTCTTTGGTGCCATCCTGTTGCGCTCGGGCGCCGGCCGGTTCTTCATCGATTTTGCGGTGTCGCTCACCGGCCACCGGATCGGCGGTCCCGCCAAGGCGTCCGTCGTGGCGAGCAGCTGCCTCGGGACCGTCTCCGGCTCGGCGGTCGCCAACGTCGTCACCACCGGCCCCTTCACGATTCCCCTCATGAAGCAGCTCGGCTACCGCCCCCGGTTCGCCGGCGCGGTCGAGGCCTGCGCATCGTCCGGCGGCCAGATCACGCCGCCGATCATGGGCGCCGCTGCCTTCCTGGTCGCCGAGTTTCTGCATATCAGCTACCTCTGGGTGATCGTCGCCGCCATCATCCCGACGGCTCTCTACTACACGACCGTGTACTTCATGGTGCACCTGGAGGCCGAGAAGCACGGGATCGGCCGCATCAGCCGCGACCAGTTGCCCAGGTTCCGCCATGTCCTCGCGCGAGGCTGGCACCTGCTGCTGGCCCTCGGGGTCCTCCTCAGCCTCCTGTTCGCTGGCTACACGCCGATGCTCGCGGCCTTCTGGTCGATCGTCGCGCTCGTCGGCCTGAGCTTCCTCCGACGCGACACCGCCATGACTGCCGTTGACCTGTTCGCGGCCCTGGAGACCGGGGTGCGGAACACGGTGCCGGTGACCATCGCCTGCGCCTGTGCCGGAATCATCATCGGCTCGATCTTCACGTCGGGGCTCGGACTCAAGTTCACCTACTCAGTGATCGATCTCGCCGGGGGTAGCCTGCCGATCCTGCTGCTCCTCACCGCCGTCGGTGCGATCATCCTCGGCATGGGCATGACCACGACCGCTGTCTACATCACCGTCGCGGCCCTGGTTGTGCCCGCCCTCATCGAAATCGGCGTCGTGCCCATCGCCGCCCACTTCTTTGCACTGTACTTCGGAGTCGTCTCCTCCATCACGCCGCCCGTGGCCCTTGCATCCTTCGCGGCGGCGGCAGTGGCCGGCGCACCACCCATGGCGACCGCCGTCGAATCCGCCCGGATCGGGATCGCGAAATATCTGGTGCCGTTCGCGTTCGTGTACAACCCCTCGCTGGTCCTGGAAGGACCGATCTGGATGACCGCCGTGTCGTTGCCGTTTGTCCTTGCCGGGGTCTGGGCCCTGTCGCTGGCGCTAGAAGGCTGGTACCGGGGATCGTTATCGGCCGCACTTCGCATCGTGCTGGTGCTCACCGGCGGACTGCTGTTCCTGCCGCCGCAGGCGACCATCGCCGGCGTGCCGGGGTGGTGGCTCGTGGCCATCGGCGGCGTGATCCTCCTTCTCGTGGTGGTGGGCAGGCGGCGGGGGCTCCTGCGGCCGGCCAGGTCGCCATGAAGCGCTCTCTCCTCTACTGGCTGCTCTGGGCCGGAATCCTCGCGGCCCTCGCGTATCTGGGCTACGCAAAGGTCCACGTTCGCGAATTCATCGTGTTTATCACGGTGCTCCTTGGGCTAGCGGTCGTTGCCGTCGCGGTCATTCTGACGACCTATCGCAAGGGCGACCGCATCACGCGCGAGCCCTTTGATACCTGACCGGTCGACTGAGCGGGGGCCCTTTCAACGACGGGCACGCGCAGCCTGCCCGACAAGGCCTCCGGCCCGCCTCGACCAGTCGCAACCAGCCGGAACACCAAGCGGTCCCGCCGCCGTCCGTCATCCGTAGACCCTGCCGACCCCCCCCCGCCCCGGTGTCGTGCGGCCGCCACCAGGGAACGGCTGACGCACCCCCGGCGTAGATCAGGCGCCCCGCTGCAGCGCTACGGCAGGGTGATGCGCCCCCCGCTCGCGACCATCGTCTGCCCGGTGGAGAAACTCGACCGGTCGGACAGCTGGAATAGGATCATCTGCGCAATTTCATCGGCCGTGCCCATACGCTGCATCGGGGTGTTGTCGATCACCGATTGCCGCCAGACAGGATCTGAACCCGCCACCATGTCCGTGTCCGTGAGACCCGGCGCCACCGCGTTGATCCGCACCGCGGGCGCCAGGGCCCCCGAGAAATTGCGGACGATGCCGACGACTGCCGCCTTGGATACCGCGTAGTCAATCATCATCGGTCGACCAAACAGCCCTGCGATCGACGCGATGCACACGATCCGCCCGTACCCGCGCTCCAGCATGCCGTCCTTGACCGCCATGACGGACAGGAATACTCCGTCCACGTTGACGGCCATGGTCCGCTTCCAGATGTCGTATGTGAGCTTCGTATGCGGAACCGAATCCGCAATCCCGGCATTGGCGACCAGAAGATCGACCGGCCCAAGGTCCGATTCAACCGACTCCACCATGGCCTCAACCTGCGCCGGGTCGGACACGTCGGCCCGGACGGTCATCGCAGCCACCCCCTCCGTTTCCACCAGCCGACGAGTCTCCTCGGCGGCGTCTTCCCGGCCGACATAGTTGATGGCGACCCGGGCGCCTTCCTGAGCCAGCCGCACGCAGGTCGCTCGGCCGATCCCGCGGGATCCACCCGTGACCAGCGCCGTCTTCCCCTCGAATTCCTTCGTTGCCATGCCGGGTTCCTTTCAGTCGTGCATGCCTCGCCGCCCGGGACCCGTGCACGCGCCGGCGGGACGACATCCCGCGTACCATCAGGGCCGGCTCCTGCCGCGGCGGGCGGTCCGACCGCGCACTATAGGAGCCGTACCCGCCCACGTCCGGTCTGCAGCGAGTACCCGGGAGGAGCATCGGCCTTAACAGCATCCCCCGCTCCCCACGAAGCGGATGATGAATCAATGCTCGGACGATGGTGCGTTCAAGAACGCGCGGATTGCGGGCCAGTAGCCCGGCTGTACGTGGAGGTCGTTGTGATCCGCGTCCGGGATGCTGATCCATCGCTTCGCGCCGGCCCATGCGTCGTACAGGCGCCGTGACAGCCGGGGCGGAACCAGTCGATCGTCGGCACCCGCCAGCACCAGCGCAGGTGCGTGGATGGTAGGCACGCGCGCCAGCGAATCGAATGGGTGTTTGAGCAGCAGGGACACCGGGATCAACGGGTACTGGCTCCGCGCGATGCTGCGGAGACTGTCGAACGGGGAGACAAGGACCGCTGCATGCACCGGACGGCTGGCAGCGAGCTGCACCGCGACGCCGGTGCCGAGACTGCGCCCAAAGACTACGATCCGGTTCGGATCGATTCCGTCCAACTGTGCAAACCAGTCATAGATGACCCGGGCGTCGGCGACGAGCGACGCCTCGCTTGGGCGCCCTTCACTGAGCCCGTATCCGCGGTAGTTGATGGCGGCGAACGACCACGGCGCCAGCATTTCCGCGTCGTGCATCTGACCGGATACCTCCTCTGCGTTTCCGCCGAAATAGAGGACTAGGCCACGAACCAGCGTGTCATCGGTCGGGTGTCGGAGCCAGCCGTGAAGTCGGGTACCGTCGGCCGCCGTGATCTCGATCTCTTCGGTGTTTGGTAGGAGGTCAACGGCGCGGCGATCGCCGTCCGCCAGGGGCGTCCGTAGAAAGATCAGCTGCTCCTGCAGCAGATAAAGCACCGTGCACACCCCAACGAAAACGGCGATGCCAGTGCCGACCAGCGGCAGCACCGTTCGGCGCGTGACTCTAGCGTGGCTGCCCTTCATTCCGATGGCCCTTGTAGGCGATGCAGATCGGGCAACAACTACCGCCGTCACGCCGGGTCACAGCTGCGTGACCGCCCGCCCGCGGCGCGCAAACGGGCCAGTGAGCGGGAATCGCCCTGGCCGCGTTACCTCGGCAGGTCGGTGCGCCCCATCAAGAACTGGTCGATCGACCGGGCCGCCTGTCGTCCCTCGCGAATGGCCCAAACCACCAGCGATTGCCCGCGGCGCATGTCGCCCGCCGCGAACACGTTTGCGATCGAACTCCGGTAGCTCTCGGTATCTGCCTTGACGTTGCCGCGCGCGTCGAGGTCGACGTCCAGTTCCTCAAGCATGCCCTTCTGCACCGGGCCGAGAAAGCCCATGGCCAACAGCACGAGGTCGGTCTCGAGCTCGAACTCGGTCCCGGCCACCGGTTGAAAGCGCTCATCCACCCGCACGCACTGCAGGCTCCGGACCCGCCCGTCAGCGCCGGCCAATGCGCGTGTCTGGACGGACCAGTCGCGCCCCGCACCCTCGGCCTGCGACGACGACGTGCGCAGTCGCAGCGGCCAGTGCGGCCACGTCGCACCCTTGTCGGGGTGCTCCGGCGGCATCGGGAGAATCTCGAGCTGCGTCACCGAGGACGCACCCTGGCGAAACGAGGTGCCGATGCAGTCCGACCCGGTGTCACCACCCCCGATGACGATGACGCGGCGCCCCCCGGCAAGGATGTCCGGTTGGTCGCCACGGGGACCGCCCCCGACGCGGCGGTTCTGCTGCATCAGAAATTCCATCGCGAAGTGCACGCCGTCGAGATCGCGTCCTGGCACCTCCAGGTCGCGCGGGTGCTCCGCACCACCTGCCAGCAGGACCGCGTCGAACGTCTTGGCCAGCGCGGACGCGGCCTCGTCGTATCCCACGTGCATGCCGCAGCGGAAGGTGACGCCTTCTGCCTCCATCTGCTCGACCCGGCGGTCGATATGGGATTTCTCCATCTTGAAGTCGGGGATGCCGTAGCGAAGCAGCCCCCCCGGCCGCTCGTTCTTCTCGAAGACGGTCACCGCGTGCCCGGCTCTCGCGAGCTGCTGGGCAGCGGCCAGTCCGGCCGGTCCTGAACCCACGATCGCCACGGTCCGCCCGGTCCGGATGATGGCCGGCTGCGGCTCGATCCAGCCCTCGCTCCAGGCGCGGTCAGCAATCGCGCACTCGATCGTCTTGATGGTGACGGGCACGTCCTGGAGATTGAGGGTGCACGCCTCCTCGCACGGGGCCGGACAGATCCGCCCCGTGAACTCGGGGAAATTGTTGGTCGAGTGCAGAACGGCCAGCGCCCGCTTCCAATCGCCCCGGTACACGAGATCGTTCCAGTCGGGAATGATGTTGTTGACCGGGCATCCCTGGTGGCAGTACGGGATCCCGCAGTCCATGCACCGCCCGCCCTGCACCTGCAGGTCGCTGTCCACGAGCGGCTCCACGAACTCGCGGAAGTGCCCGATCCGCTCCGCGACCGGCCGGTAGTCCCGCTCGCGCCGCTCGAACTCGAGGAACCCGGTAACCTTTCCCATGTCAGAGACGTTCCGCCGGCTGCGCCCCGGCCGCCACTTGCGCTGCCGCCCGCGCCTGCGTCAGGGCTGCCCGGAAGTCGACCGGGAGGACCTTGACGAACCGGCCGATCACTCCGTCCCAATTGGCCAGCAGGCGAGCCGCGCGTGCGCTGTTCGTGAAGTGCCGATGGCGGGCGATCAGCGTGTACAGCCGATGTTCATCGTCGGCCAGCATGTCAGCGAGCACGGGACCCAGTTCCAGGCCATTACCGTCGGTCAGGGCCGTGCCGGAATCGCGTGGGACCGGCCCGAGTTCCACCATGCTCTGGTTGCAGCGGTCGGCGAACACACCGTCGTCGTCAAGCACGTAGGCGAGCCCGCCGGACATCCCCGCCGCAAAATTCCATCCTGTCTTCCCGAGGCAGACCACCACGCCGCCGGTCATGTACTCGCAGCCGTGGTCGCCGACACCTTCGACGACGGCGACGGCGCCGGAGTTGCGGACCGCAAACCGCTCGCCGGCGATACCGCGGAAGTAGCACTCGCCCTCGACCGCGCCGTACAGCACCGTGTTCCCCACCACAATGCTCTCCTCGGGCACCACGCCGCTCTCGGGCGCGGGATAGATCGCGAGCCGGCCGCCGGAGAGCCCTTTCCCCGTGTAGTCGTTCGTGTCCCCCTGCAGCTCGAACGCCACGCCGCGCGCGAGGAAGGCTCCAAAGCTCTGCCCGGCGGTGCCCCGGAACCGGACCGACAGCGTGTTCTCCCGCATGCCGGCGTGCCCATGCTTGGCGGCAATCCGGCCGGACAGCATGGCGCCGGTCGTGCGGTCCGTGTTCCGAATGGGAAACTGGAGTTCGGCCGGGGTCCCGTGTTCGATCGTGTCGGCCGCCGCCGCCAAGATTCGCCGGTCAAGGATGTCGTCGAGCAGATGAACCTGGGTCTCGGCGTTCCAGCGGGCGATCTCCGATTCCACGTCGGGCCGGTGGAAGAGCCGCGTGAAATCGAAGCCGTTTGACTTCCAATGATCGAGTGCACGGGCCGTATCGAGCAGGTCCGTGCGGCCGATCAGCTCATTGAACGTCGGGACGCCGAGCTGGGCCATGAGCCGGCGCACCTCCTCGGCCACGAACCAGAAGTACCGGATCACGTGCTCGGGGGTGCCAGTGAAGCGGCGGCGAAGAACGGGATTCTGGGTTGCAATTCCTACCGGACAGGTGTTCAGGTGGCACTTCCTCATCATCACGCACCCGGCCGCGATGAGCGGCGCGGTGGAGAACCCGAATTCGTCGGCCCCCAGGATGGCCCCGATCACGACGTCGCGTCCGGTCTTCAGGCCACCGTCGACCTGCACGGCGATGCGGCCGCGCAGGCCGTTGAGGACCAGCGTCTGCTGGGTCTCGGCGAGACCGATCTCCCAGGGCGACCCGGCGTGCTTGATGGACGTGAGCGGACTGGCGCCCGTTCCGCCGTCGTAGCCCGCGATCGTCACGTGATCGGCCCGGGCCTTGGAGACTCCGGCTGCCACAGTGCCGACCCCCACCTCGGCCACCAGCTTCACGCTGATCCGTGCCTCCGGATTGACGTTCTTGAGGTCGAAGATCAACTGCGCGAGATCCTCGATCGAATAGATGTCGTGGTGCGGTGGCGGTGAGATCAGCCCCACGCCCGGGGTCGAATGCCGGACCTTCGCGATCACCGCGTCGACCTTGTGGCCGGGCAACTGACCGCCCTCGCCGGGCTTCGCACCCTGGGCGATCTTGATCTGGATATCGTCGGCGTTGACCAGGTACTCGGTGGTCACCCCGAAGCGCCCGGACGCGACCTGCTTGATCGCCGAACGCATCGAGTCGCCGTTGGGCCGGACCACGAACCGGTCGGCTTCCTCACCGCCCTCACCCGTGTTCGACTTGCCGCCAAGGCGGTTCATGGCGATGGCCAGCGTGGTGTGGGCCTCGCGCGAAATCGACCCGAACGACATGGCGCCGGTGGCGAATCGCTTGACGATCTGGGCGGCAGGCTCGACCTTCTCGAGCGGGATCGCGCGGGCGGGCCGGAACGTGAACAGGCCGCGCAGTGTCCTGGCCCGCTCCGCCTGGCTGTTGGCCGCGGCCGAGAACGCGTCGTACCGCTCCTGCGCATCGGTCCGCACCGCGTGCTGAAGGTCCGCGACGGTGTCGGGAGTCCACATGTGCTCCTCGCCGCGTAGGCGGAACGCGTACTCGCCCCCCGCCTCCAGCGCGTCGCGGAGCACCGCCGCATCGCCGAACGCATCCCGGTGGCGCGCCACCGTTTCGGCCGCGATCACCGGCAGGTCCACGCCTTCCACTGCGGTGGCCGTGCCCGGGAAGTACTCGTCTACGAAGCCGCTCGCCAGCCCCACGGCGTCGAAGATCTGGGCCCCGCAGTAGGACTGATAGGTCGAGATCCCCATCTTCGACATCACCTTGAGGATGCCCTTGCCGACCGCGCCGATGTAGGCCGCCGCGGCTGCCTCGGCCGAAACCTCGCCAGGCAGCAGGTCGCACACTCCGGTCAACGTCTCGAACGCGAGATACGGATTGATCGCCTCGGCGCCGTAGCCGGCCAGAACGCAGAAGTGATGCACCTCGCGCGCCTCGCCGGTCTCGACGACGAGACCCGTCGAGGTCCGAAGGCCGCAGCGGATCAGGTGACTGTGCACGGCACTCGTCGCGAGCAGCGCCGGCACCGGAGTGCGGTCGGACCCGGTCGCCCGGTCGGAGAGCACCAGCACGGTGATGCCGGCCCGCACCTGCTCTTCCGCTTCGCGCCGGAGTTCGGCGACGGCGGCGGCAAGGCCGCCTTCGCCGGCGGCCGCATCGAACGTCATGTCGAGCACTGCGACCCGGAGACCGGTCTCGTTGGTGGCGCCCAGCGCCGTGATCCGGGCCAGTTCGGCGTCGGTCAAGATCGGCTGCTCCAGGCGAATCCGCCGCGTCGTGTCCGGCTCTCCGAGGCCGAGGAGGTTGGGGCGCGGGCCGACGAAGGTGATCAGCGACATCACCATCTGTTCCCGAATGGGATCGATCGCGGGATTCGTCACCTGCGCGAAATTTTGCTTGAAGTACTGGTACAAGAGCTTCGCGCGCCCCGAAAGCGCCGCGAGCGGGGTGTCGGTGCCCATCGATCCCACCGCTTCCGCCCCGGTGGCCGCCATCGGCATCATCAGGAAGGTGAGATCCTCTTGGGTGTAGCCGAAGGCCTGCTGCCGGTCCAGGCGGGCCACGTTGGTGGCGCCCGGGGGGATTCCGACCGGGAGTTCCGACAGCCGCAGCGTGGTCGCTGCCACCTCTGCCGCCCAGTTGGCCATCCCGGCAAGGGAATCCTTCACCTCGTCGTTGCCAACGATCCTGCCCTCCTCGAGGTCGAGCAGCAGGATGCGGCCAGGTTCGAGCCGATGGCTGGCGACGATGTCCCGCTCGGGAATCGCGAGGACGCCGGCCTCGGACGCGAGAATCACGCGATCGTCCCGGGTGACCACGTAACGCGACGGCCGCAGGCCATTGCGATCGAGCAGGCCGCCGATCTGTCGGCCATCGGTGAACGCGAGCGCGGCCGGACCGTCCCAAGGCTCCATGAGCACAGCATGGCGTTCGTAGAACGCCCGACGGCCCGATGACATCCCGGGGTGCCCCTGCCAAGCCTCGGGCACCAGCAACGCGAGCGCGTGACTCAGCGAGTAGCCGCCAGCGAGCAGGAACTCGAGCGCATTGTCGAGGCAGGCCGAATCGGACTGACCTTCAGAGATGAGCGGCCAGATCGTCTCCAGGTCCGGGCCCAGGAGCCGGGAACGCAGCGCGTGCCGCCGCGCGGCCATCCAGTTGCAGTTCCCGCGCACGGTATTGATCTCGCCGTTGTGGCACAGCATCCGGAACGGCTGCGCCAGCTTCCACGAGGGGAAGGTATTGGTCGAGAACCGCTGGTGGACGAGCGCCAACGCACTGGCTGTGCGCGGATCCTGGAGGTCCCGGTAGTAGGGACCCAGCGCGTCCGGCAGCATCATCCCCTTGTAACAGATGGTCCGCGACGACATCGAGACGACATAGAAGCTGTCGCAGTCCGGACCGAACGTCCGCACGGTGTTGCTGAGCTGCTTGCGCGCGACGAACAGCCGCCGTTCGAGCGAGTCCTGATCACCGTCACCGCTCAGGCCGGCAAACACCTGCCGGGGCAGCGGTTCGCCGGCCCGAATGACATCCGACAGCACGGATCGGTCGACCGGCACGTCGCGCCACCCGAATACCGTCAGGCCATTGCGCCGCAGGGCGGCCTCAGTCTCGCGTTCGCATCGCTCCCGCGCCGCACTGTCGCGCGGGAGGAAAATTTGCCCGACCCCGTAGGGTCGGTCCGGGAGCGCAAAGCCCGAATCCGCAGCCACCGCGCGGAACAGGGCGTCCGGCACCTGCATCAGCAGTCCGACACCGTCCCCGACGGTCGGATCCGCGCCGACCGCACCCCGGTGCGTGAGGTTGACCACGAGCTCGAGGCCCTGCGCGATGATTGCCGCACTCGGTCGGCCCTTGAGATCGGCAACAAAGCCGATCCCACACGAATCGTGCTCGTTCGCGGGGTCGTACAGCCCTTGCCGAACCGGCGCCTTGGCGAGGAATCGTCGATGCATCAGCAATCCTCGGACGTCAACCTTGTTGTGCCGACGCAGCCCGGCCCGGCAATCCGGGCGCCAAGCGGCGCAGGCCCGACATCGGTACCCGAACAGCAGCTGCCGCAGGACCGGGTCAGAAACTGCGGGAAGTCGCCCGGCGCGGCGGAGTGCGCGGACGAACAGGGAGCGGGCAATGCGCCAACGGGCAATGGCGCGCGAAGCCCACAGGCGTCACCTGGCCACTGCCAAGCGAGCACCATCAGTTTCGCTCTCACAATAGCAAAGTCATGCCGCCGCGCGACTGCCGCGGCGGGCGGCCGCTGGCGCTGCGTCAGTAGGCCTCGTCCACCAGGAGCCGATCCAGCCCATCCTGCCCGCGCGAACGCCACGTATCGAGAAGCTTCTCGGCGGGCGTGCTGCCCCGTTCCACGATGGTCGTCAGGACGTCAAGAAAACCACTCTCGTCGTCGCCCGCTGGGTTCAGGCGTGCCCGCCGCTTCAGTCCGCCGCGGGCGATTTCGACCAGTTCGGCCGCCACCGCTAGCAGCGGCCGCCCGGCGACATCGAGATCCAGTCCACGCCGCGGGGCCTCGAGAAACAAGTTCCCTCGATCATCCGGACCCCACGCCCGGACCAGCTCCTCGGCCTCGTCGAGGGCCGTCGCGTCGTACAACACACCGGTCCAAAGTGCGGGCAGGGCACACAGTCGCTTCCACGGTCCGGCATCGGCGCTGCGCATCTCGAGGAACCGCTTGAGCCGGGTTTCGGTAAAGATGGTCGTGAGGTGGTCTTCCCAGTCCTGCAGGGTGGGCCGTTCCCCCGGCAGCGGGTCCAGCTGTCCCGCCAGGAATCGGCGGAACGGAATCCCGGCGACGTCGATGTAGCGCCCGTCCCGGTACACGAAGTACATGGGCACATCGAGCGCGTAGTCGGTCCAGCGCTCGAATCCCATGCCGTCCTCGAACACGAATTCGGGAATCCCGCAGCGGTCGGGGTCCGTGTCCGACCAGGCGTGGCTGCGCCAGCTCAGGTACCCGGACGAATGGCCCTCCCGGAACGGAGAATTGGCGAGCAAGGCGGCCAGAATGGGCTGCAGTGCCAGGGCCGTACGAAATTTCCGGACCATGTCGCGCTCGTCCGAATAGTCGAGGTTCACCTGCACCGTCGCCGTGTTCATCATCATCTCGAGACCGAGCGCACCACGGGTCGGCATGTACCGCCGCATGATCCCGTAGCGCCCCTTCGGCATGAGCGGGACGCGGTCCACCGGCGTCACCGGGTCCGATCCGATCCCGACGAAAAAGAGCCCGAGGGCGTCGCCGATGGCCCGGAGCTCGTAAAGATGGTCGTTGATCTCGTCGCACGTCTCGTGCAGGGTCGCGAGCGGCGCCCCGGAAAGCTCCAGTTGACCGCCGGGCTCCAGCGTGACGGACTGCCGGCCCTTGCGCAGTCCGACCACTCGCCCCCTCTCTTCGACGCGCTCCCACCCGCCGGCCGCCAACTGGTCCAGCACCGCCCGGATCCCGGCAGGGCTGTCGTAGGGCGCGCGCGCGCAGCGCGCCGCGACATACACGAATTTCTCGTGCTCGGTACCGATCCGCCAGTCTGCCGGCGCCTTGCAGCCCGCTTCGAGCCACTCGACAAGCTCCCGAACATGGCCGACCGCCGGAGCGGGCGAAGGCGTTTCGACCATAGATTCCTGCGGGTCGGGAAGTTCAAACGCGCCCGGCGTCGCCGGGACTGAGCAAAATCGCTGCGCCAACTCGGCGCAGTATTGCGCTTTTGGGCCAACGGGCAAGGACAGGCGGAAGCTGGCCCGGTCATGTCGCCGCGCCGGCGGCAGGATCAGCCGTCGGGCGCCAGTTCCGTAAGGTACTGCACGACCACCACGGCCGCGCAGGCCGCCGCCTCCGGCGAGAACTGCCGCGGGCCCAGCGAGATGTGACGCGCCGCGGGCTTCGCTGCTCGGAGCACGGCTCGTTCCGGCGATCCGAATCCGGATCGTGGTCCGACCAGGAGAGCGATCCTGCCGGCCGGCAGCCCGCGGCAGGCTTCGGCCAAGTCCGGACCCTCTTGCAATTCGTCCAATACGAACAGGGTCCGATCGGCTTCGCGCACTGCTCCGAGCGCCGTGGGCAGTGACGTCCAGGGGCCGATTTCGGGCAGGCCAGCGCGAGAACTCCGCTGCCCCGCTTCCCCGACGGCGTGCTGGGCCGAGGCGAGGTCCAGCAGCGGAACGGTTCCCGTGGAAGCGGTGACGCAGATGATTCGCTCAACCCCCCACTCGGTAACGTATCCAAGTGCCGGCACCGACTCGGGCGTGGGGGTGCACAGCAACCAGCTGCCGCCCGTCTCTCGCAGCTGTTTCATCGTCGTCCTCCCGGTCGCTCGACCACGCAAAGATCTGCCATCCGGCCGCGCGCCTTGCACGCTGGCAAGAAGGCTGGCCACGATCACGAAGGATGGCCCTCCGGCCGGCCGGTTGCACCACGTCCGCCAGCCGCCTACCCATGCGCCCATGGCTCCCGCAAATCGCCGCCGCACCACGCTGCTGACCGACCTCGTGGCCCTCGGCCGGTACGATCGTCCCATCGGGATCTGGCTGCTGGCCTGGCCGTGCGCATGGGCGGTTGCGCTGGCCCGGCCGGCTCCAGCCGAACTTGCCGTGCTCTGCGTCATCCTGCTGACCGGTGCCGCACTCGCCCGCGCGGGCGGCTGCGCGTGGAACGATCTCATCGACCGCGAGCTGGACGCGTCGGTGGCGCGCACCCGTGACCGGCCCCTGGCCGCCGGCCGAATCGGGACGGGTACGGCATATGCGTTCATCGCGGTTCACGTGATCGCAGCCGCATCTCTCCTACTGCTGCTGCCGAGCGCTGCCGTGTGGCTGGTGCCCGGTTCGCTGCCGCTGGTGCTGCTCTACCCGCTGGCAAAGCGATTCACCTGGTGGCCGCAGGTCTGGCTCGGGCTCACCTTCAACTGGGGAGCCCTGGTCGGCTGGTCGGCCGCCACCGGCAGTTGGCCGACGGCTGGGGCCCTGACGCTCTATGCCGGCTGCATCCTCTGGACGATCGGCTACGACACCCTGTACGCCTACCAGGACCGTGCCGACGATATGTCAACGGGGATCCGTTCGGCGGCCGTGCGGCTCGGTCGTCAGGGTCGCTGGTTCGTGGCAGGGGCCTACCTCGTCGCCGTGGCCGTGTTTGCAGTTGCCCTCGCGGTCGCCGGGGCCGGCCCCGCGGCATGGCTGGGACTCGCGGGTTTCGGCGTCGTGTCCGCTTGGTACACCGCCACCGTCGACCTGAAAAACGCCGCGTCATGTTGGATCGCCTTCCGCGGCGCCCATCGCGCTGCGTTGGTGTGGTTTGTCGGACTCGCGGCCGACCTCGTGCTCGCGAGCAGCGCGACCGTCACGTAAGTGCAAGCTCTCCCTGCGCCGGGTTCGGACGGAACCGACTCGTATCCAGTTCCGGCATCCGGGCGTCCAGACCGTGGCGCCGTACCGCCGCCTGGAAACGGGTTCGGATCAGGTCCGCGTATGGGCCGCTGCCGCGCTGCCGAAGACCGAATTCCGGCTGGTACAGAGCTCCCCCGCGCGTTTCGCGAACCAGCGCGAGAACCCGCTTGGCCGCGCCGGGAACATGCGTATGGAGCCACTCCTCGAACAACTCCGCCACTTCGCCTGGCAGCCGCAGCAGAACGTAGCGCACCGACTCGGCTCCGGCGTCGGCCGCTGCGGCCACCAGACGCTCGATCTCCATGTCGGTGAGGCCCGGGATGACCGGAGCATTCATCACAACGGTAGGCACGCCGGCATCGTGCAGTCGCGCCACGGCTTCGAGCCGTCTTGCCGGCGTGCTGGCCCGCGGTTCCATGCGGTTGGCCAGACGATGGTCCAGCGTGGTGATCGACACCAGCACGCGGACCAGCTTCATGGCGGCCAGTTCCTCGAGCAGATCCAGATCGCGGAGCACGCGCGCCGACTTGGTGACGATACTGACCGGGTGCCGGTGTTCCAGCAGGCATTCCAGAATACGGCGCGTGAGCTGCAGCTTCTGCTCCGTCGGCTGGTACGGATCGGTGTTGGCCCCGAGCGCGATCGGCGCCGGCTGGTAACCGCTTTGGGCAAACGTCTCGCACAGACGCTCCGGTGTCGCCTCCTTGGCAAAGATCCGGGTTTCGAAATCGATGCCGGGGGACAGCCCGAGGTAGGCGTGGGTCGGACGGGCGTAGCAGTAGATGCAGCCGTGCTCGCAGCCCTGGTAGGGATTCACCGAGCGATCGAAGCCGATGTCCGGCGACCGGTTCCACGTCAGTCCGGTCCGGGTTTCGCTGATCTGAACCGTCGTCTCGACGGACGGAGGCGGCGGGCAGTCGGCGAGCGCGAGCGCGTCGACTTCGCGGACATGCGCCTCGAAGCGCCCGCTGCGGTTGCTGACTGCCCCGCGACCGCGCCGCCGCCCGGGCGAATCGTCCGGCGGCGCGAACCGGATTCCTCCATCCGACACGCGCTTGTTCATCCCGACATCATACCACACATGGCATCATTAAACGATCAAATAAAGAACATACCGGGGCAAGGCCTGCCAATCGGACGCAACGGGACAGGTCCGGGAGCCCACGTGAACGCACGCGCGGCCCGCTCCGCGCCAAGCGCGTGCAGGCACCGGCAGAACGTCCCCGTGGAGTTCGAACGCCAGCACCCTGTCGGCCGGCAAGCTGGCACAATCCAGCACTCCGGCCGGGCTTCCCGCGCCCGGGTACACGCCACCCCGGCCGGGCCGAGGAGCGGGATGGATTCTCTGGCGAGGAGGATATCGTGCCGGCCGACCGCCAACCGACCGCCGAGCCGATCGCGGACCTCTCCGTCGTGATCCCGACCTTCGAGTCCTCGGGGACGCTGGAGCCGTTGCTCCGATCGGTGGTACCCGTGGCCGGCGAGGTCTGCGTGATCGACGGCCAGTCGCGCGATCAGGCCGCCACGGCGGCCCGCGCCCGATCGCACGGTGCCCGATTCGCCAGGGCGCCGCGGGGGCGCGGCACCCAGATCCGGGCAGGCTGTGCCCTGGCGTCACGTGCGTGGCTCCTCGTCCTCCATGCGGACTCGTCGTTGCCCGCAGAGTGGGCCGAGGCGGTCCGGGCCTTTGTCGCTGCCCCGGAAAACCGGCACCGGGCTGCGTGCTTCAAGCTCGCGTTCGATGAAGATTCGTGGCCGGCCCGCAGGACCGCGGCCCTCGCCAATCTGCGCACCCGGCTGCTGGCGCTCCCGTACGGTGACCAGGGCCTCCTGATCTCCCGCACACTGCTCGACGAAATAGGCGGCTTTCGTGACCTGCCGATCATGGAAGACGTGGACATCGTGCGCCGCATCGGCTGGCGCAAGCTCCGCCTCCTGGGCAGCGTGATCCGCACCTCGGCGGACCGCTACCGGCGCGATGGCTGGCTCAGGCGGAGCCTGCGGAACGGCCTGTGCCTGACCCTCTGGTTCGCGGGCATGCCCCCGGCACGCATCCTGAAACTGTACGAAACCGTCGCCTCGACCGGTTCTGCGCGCCCGCCGACGTAGTCCCCGGCTTGCTATCGTGGCAGGCGCGTCACGCTATGGGAGGCCTTCCATGCTCAATCGAATCTGCGGAGTGTTTCTGCTTGCGCTCGCGGTCGTGGTGGCCATCCACACGGTCGCCGAACCGCTCTATCACACTTCCAGCGACACGCAGCCCTACAGCCCCCTCTGGGCCATTCTCGATCCCATCATGGTCCTGGGGATCGCGCTGGGCCTGGTCTTTAGTTACGCGCGCAAACGCCGGGTGGACGGCGAAGGGGACAGCGGGCCGGTCACGCGAGAGTTTCTGGTCGCCAACACGCAATTCTTCGGCTTCGTGTCCGTCGGCATCCTGATGCTATGGAACTGGTTCAACCTTCTCTCGCCGGCGTTCGCCGCGGTAGGAGCGGACACCGTTTCACTGGTCTGGATCCTGATCGACGCGACGCTGCCGCTCCTCTTGGGCTCGGTGGGGATGTTTCTCGTGCGGAACGGCAACGGCGAGTAGCCGCGACGCCGTCCTGACGGGCCGGCCCCTGGAGGCATGCAGTGCGGGCCCGTCCGTCAGAACGCGTAGCGGACCCGGGCGTAGTAGAAGCCTCCCCGGAAGCCCATCGGCGATGATTCGGGGTATTTCGCCCCCCAGACACGAGCCCAGGGATTGACGTCCGGGTACGCGTCGAGAAGGTTCTCGGCGCCGACGCTGAGTACCAGCCCGGCCGGCGTCCGGTAGCTCGCCTCCACGTCCAGCGTGACTTCCGCACCGGGCCGGAACCGGCGCGTCACGCCGCCGTGAAACTCCGTGTAGGGGCCGAAGTAGTTGAGGCGCACATAACCACTCCACCGCTCGCGCCGGTGACGGACGGTCGCATTGAACCGGCAGCGGGGAAACCCGTCCTCGATCTCCACGATCTCCCGCTCGCCGAGAGTGGCGGGGTCGTGCTCCACGACCTGGGTCGCGGTCCAGTTTCCGGCGAAAACGAATGCGGTTTCGCCGCCGCCCACGATCGCGGTGGCAGCCGGGACATCGACGTCGGCCACAAGATCGACGCCGCGCGTGCGGGTGCGGGTGAAGTTCCCGAAGTATCGGACTCGCTCCACTTGCCCGGCCGGCAGGCAACCGGACGCGCCGACGGCGGCCCAGTCAGCCTCGCTGAACCGCGGCGGCTTCGACAGCGCCAGCCGGTCACGGAGATCAATGGCAAAGTAGTCAGCCGTCAGTGTCAGCGGCCCGAACCCGGCGACAAGCCCACCGGTCACCGTCAGCGACTCCTCCGATCCGAGCGGTTGGCCGCCCAGGAGCACCGCTTCCGGGCAAGTCGGGGGAATCGTCGCGTCTTCCCGCAACCGGCCGTCGGTCAGGATCGTCGAAGTCTTGCGCACGTTCTGCTGTCCGACGGTAGGTGCCCGGAAGCCCGTGCCCACCGCCCCGCGCACGCCGAACCCATCGGTTAGCCGGTACAGGACCGAAGTCATCAGGTCCGTCGTGCCGCCGAATGCGTGGTGGCGTTCGGCCCGACCCCTTACCGCGAGAGTCAGGTCCGGGCGGACATCCGCCTCCAGATCGAGATAGACGCCGTAGCTCGACTGGCTCCATTCGCCGGCCGAGACGGGGGAAAAGCCCTGGAATCCGTTGGCACCCACATCGAAGCCCTGTGCGACTCCCGGGCCGCGCTCCCATGAGGCGTCGTCACCGACCTCGATCGCGAAGGACTCCCGGCGCCATTCTGCGCCTGCGGCGGCAAACAGCGGGGAGGCGAAGGCCGCGCCTTCGACAGGCCAGGACAAGTCGAGATTCGCGACCTGCTCGGTCTGCACGTACGCACCGAGATCGAAGGCCGTCGGCGTGGCCCACAGCAAGCTGGGATTGACCGTGTCGGCGACGAAATACTCGAAGCGGTTCCGGCCGGCGGCAAAGCTCAAATCGTACGATCCGTCGCTGCCAAGCATCCCCCGGACGCCGAAGGTACCGGCCACATCGCTCGTGGTGCCGGTGAACTGGGGGGTGAAACCGCCTGGCAAAAGGTGGCGGAACTCAAAGCACGCCTCGGTCGCCGCCAGCGGCAGCGGGTCGGGTAGTGCCGCGCAGTCGAGATCATCGCCGGAATCGCGATCGTGCACCAGGCGGTCACCGGACGACGACACGTAGACGCCGCGCCGGGTGTCGGGATGGCGAAAGAACCAGCCTCCTGTGCCCACGCGCCGGGCATGGTTCCCGAACGCATACACGGTCGCGCCGCCAGGCCGCTCGATGCCGAGATTGAACAGCAGCTTCCAGTCGTCGGAGATGTCGGGCCTGCCCCAGACCTGCGCATGGGGGCGACGGACGTGGGGATTGCCGGCGGCGACCAGCGCCGCCACGTCGTGGCGCTGCACGCTGCGAGACGTCGGGCCGGCCTGGCGCCACTCGGCGCTGAGGTTGGCGAAGCCGCTTCCGCCCTGCGGCAGGCCGACGTTCCCGGAGATCTGGTACTCGTCGCCGTCACCGGCGTAGGTACGGGCCCCACTGGGTTTCAACGACGCCGCCGTCGGGTCGGTCCTTCAGCACCAGGTTGATGACGCCTGCAATTGCGTCCGACCCGTACTGGGCGGAGGCGCTGTCGCGAAGGATTTCCGCCCGATCGAGCGCAACAGCCGGGATCACGCTGACGTCGGCCCCCTGGGTGCCCAGGGCGGTACTGCTGCCCGCGCTGAACTGAATCGGCGCAGCCCGGTGCCGGCGTTTTCCGTTGACGAACACCAGGGTCTGGTCGGGCGTCAAGCCCCGCAGATGTACCGGCCGCACGAGGGTGGCGGCCTCGCTGATAGGCTGCGTCGATACGTTGTACGAAGGGATCAGGGTTCGCAGTTGGTCGGCGTCGTCGCCGCGCGCCTGGTCAAGGAGATCCTCGCCCGCGATCAGATCCACCGGCGCAGGTGTGTCGGCGGGCGAGCGGACCGCGCGCCGCGAGCCGATGACAAAAATCTCACCGAGCTCGTAGTCCGGTCCCGGGCCCTCGGCGCGAACGCCGGTCCAGGGCACGAAGGCGGTGACGGCCGCGGCCGTCCCGACCACTAGCAGCAGCGATCGAGCCCACCACGAGCCCGGCACGACGGGCACGCTGCGGTCGTTCACCCTCCCGTGAAATCCCATGCCCTCCGATTCGGAACCAGGGTGCTTCGTGCCCCCCGGCAGTCCGACCTGTCCCTCAGGACGACGACGCACAGATCGGCGGCGCCACGTAGTCAAGCTCCAGCAGCCGGAAGTAGTTCTCCCCAAGGGCAATGTTGCGGAACGCTTCATCGTCGAGATAACCGAGAATGCGGCTGGTGACGTCGAGTTCCGTCTGGTAGATGCCGAAATTCTTGTTGGCGGACGCCACGAAATCCGTGCCGGGCAGCACGCGGTCCGAGTAGGCGTTCAGGAACGGGATGTACTGGTCCCGAATCGCCGGGTCGGAGAACACGTTGTCGTCGATGACGCGCCACGAGATATCCACCATCAGATTGGGATAGCGGTCAAGCAGCGACTGGAGAATCCCGATGTGTCTGGCGGGATCGATGGCCACGAGTTCGCGCGACATACCGAGATGCATCCAGATGATCTTGTTGTCGGGATACAGGCGCAGCACCTCCTCGATCCACGTCAGATACCGGGTCGGATCGGCGTCGTTGCCGAGGTCCGAATGGATCGCCAGCGGCATGCCGCGCGCGCGCAGCACTGCCATGAACGGCACCCAGCGGGCAATGGTCACGAGGGGCACCGCCTGGTGGAAATTCCCGAACAGCGCCTGTTTGACCAGGTTGACCTCGCCCATCCAGCTGAAGACACCGGGGAATTCACGGTCAAGAATCCGCATACCGGTGAGCACCGATTCGGGCTTCTCCAGGTCGGGGAAGGTCATGGACATCGTGAGATGGACCGCATCGGAACCCTTCGTGATGACGTTCATGGCGTTCACGAAGTCGTTCTTCATCGTCGGGCTCACCAGCGTGCCGATGCAGTCGAGGTAGTAGGTGCAGGGCGAGTTCACCGGCAGCATCTGCCCGATCCCGTACACGTTGGCGAACAGGACGCCGGTGTCCTCGAGGTACTGCAGGACCTCCTCGAACGGGAGCGCCGGACCACCAAACGGGCGGAAGTGGAGGTGGCTGTCGACGACCGCCGTGTGCGGCTGGCTGGCACGGTCGTAGCAGGCCGCGCCCTCGCCGTGGAAGGCATCGAACGTCAGCGCCGCCGAGGCCGGCTTCGAATCCGGCTGGACGGGCAGCGGGGCAGCGCAACCCGCAACACCGATCAAGCCGGTCGCAAGCAGCACAGCGATCAGCGGTTTCCTGTACGTCATTTCGCTTTCCTCCAACCCGGCTGCGGTGCGCGGCCACGCGACGGCATGCTTCCGCCATTTGCGCGGAAGCTAGCGGTTTCCAACGAAATGTCAGCCCGGAGCGGGGCGAACGTGTGATCGCTGGCGGCCGGGCTGCACGACGACGACCACTTCCGGCCCCGGGATGTTCCCGCCCGTCCCGGCCCTCGGTTCGGCGCCGACCGCTGATCGAGACCTGGTCCGCCGCTAGAGTCGGCCGGTCGTGAACTTCCGACTGAGGATTCCCTGCGCATCCGAACACGCTGGCCGTGGCTTCGTCAAGACCAATGCACGCGCGCACCCGCCGCCGGGTTGGGATGCGCATCGGCGCTTCGCCAAGCCTGGCAGGCCCGGCGCGGACAAAACGCCGACCGACCGTCCTGGTGTTCGCCCGCCAGCCGGTGCTGGGAACCGTGAAAACACGGCTGGCCGCCGATATCGGCAAGGTGGAAGCCCGGCGGTTCTACCGCGCAACACTCACCCGGCTGCTCCGCCGCCTGGTACCGCATCGCTCGTGGCGCACAGTGCTCGCCGTCACGCCGGATCACGCCTCCACAGTCATGGCCCGGACGTTTCGCGTTCCGGCCATTCCCCAGGGTCCGGGCGATCTTGGCATGCGCATGCGGAGGACCGCCGCCAGCCAGCCGGGCCCGGTCCTGATCGTCGGCACCGACATCCCCGACCTGGAGCCCCGTCACCTCCGAATCGCCGCGGCGGCCCTACACCGCCACGACTTCGTCTTCGGCCCGGCCGCTGACGGTGGGTACTGGCTCGCGGGTTTTGCCAACCGGCGTCGGGCGGGCACGATCATGCTGAACGTGCGCTGGTCGACACCGGCCGCCCTCGCGGACACCGTGCGCTCCGCCGGGCCGCGCGCGCGCGTGCTGGTCCTTTCCAACACCTTGGCCGATGTCGACGACGGGCGCGCCTACGCGCGCTACCGGTCGCCGGGCCCACACCCCGGTCGGGGACGAACGGCCCCGAGGGACGAAGGCACCTGAGCCCGGGCCCCCGCACACGGGCATCGCAGGCCCGCACCGGCGGCCACCGAGCCCATATACTGTGCTCCGATCAACTCCCCCGGAGCCAGGCCATGGTTGCAACGGCGGAACGGGTGCGAACCGCCCAGATGCTCGTGAGGCGCGATGACGACGGCGTGTGCGTGCTCACGCTGAATCGTCCGGAGGCCCGGAACGCCCTGTCCAGCGAACTGATGTTCCATCTGCAGGCGCAACTCGACGCCACCGCGCAGGACGAGAGCGTGAAGGTTCTCGTCCTCGAAGGCTCCGGACCAGCATTCTGCGCCGGTCACGATCTGCGCGAAATCCGGGCCGATCCGAACCGGGAGGCCTACGAGAAACTGTTCGCGGAGTGCAGCCGGCTGATGCTGTCGGTCACGCGCCATCCGCGCCCGGTGATCGCCAAGGTCGCAGGCATCGCCACCGCCGCCGGCTGCCAGCTGGTGGCCTCCTGCGATCTGGTGGTGGCGTCGCGTGCAGCACGTTTTGCGACGCCTGGGGTCAATATCGGTCTTTTCTGCTCGACGCCCATGGTCGCCCTGTCGCGCGCGGTCGGCCGCAAGCAGTCCATGGAGATGCTGCTGACCGGAGAGATGATCGATCCCGACACGGCGCGCGCGTTCGGTCTGGTCAATCGCGTCGTCGACGCGGAAGACCTCGACGACACGGTGATGGAACTCGCCCGCACGATCGCCGGGAAATCGCCCCTGACCCTGCGGATCGGCAAGGAGGCGTTCTACCGGCAGGCCGAGCTACCCATCGACGAGGCCTATGCCTACGCCAGCGAAGTCATGACGCAAAACATGCTGGCGCGGGACGCCGAGGAGGGAATCGACGCATTCCTGTCCAAGCGTACCCCGGTCTGGACCGGGAACTGAACCCGCCTTGGAACCGATCCCCTACTCCGACTCCTACCTGCGCGGGATCCTCGAACGGACACGCGTCATTGCGATGGTCGGGGCCAGCACCAACGTTCGCCGACCGAGCTATTTCGCCTACAAGTACCTCCGTGAGCGCGGCTTCCGCGTTATTCCGGTTAACCCGCCGGCAGCCGGGACCGACCTGCTCGGCGAAACAGTCGTGGCGGACCTCGAATCGATCGACGTTCCCGTCGACATGGTCGACATCTTCCGCCGTTCCGAAGAGGCCGGCGTGATCACCGACTCCGCGATCCGCATCGGCGCCAAGACTGTCTGGATGCAGCTCGGGATCCGGAACGACGAGGCTGCCGCCCGGGCCGAGGCAGCCGGGCTCAACGTGATCATGAACCGTTGTCCCAAGATCGAATGCGGGCGCCTGTACGGCGAACTCGGCTGGGGCGGCATCAACTCAGGGCTGTTTTCCAACCGGCGACGGCCGCTCAGAACGCGGACCAAATTGACATGATCGACTCGGAAGCGCCGCTGGAATTCGGCTTCGAGACCCGTGCCGTGCACGCCGGCGCCGCACCCGACCCCGCCACCGGGGCCCGAACGACGCCGATTTACCAATCGGTGGGCTTCGTATTCGACGATGTCGACCACGCCCAGTCGCTGTTCAACCTCCAGGATTTCGGGTTCATCTACGGACGCATCACCAATCCGACGGTGTCCGTCCTGGAGGAACGCGTGGCCAACCTCGAAGGCGGCCGCGGCGCGGTCGCCTGCGCGTCCGGACATGCCGCCCAGCAGCTCGCGCTCTATCCGCTGATGCAATCCGGCGACGAGTTCGTCGCCAGCCGGTACCTCTACGGTGGTTCGATCACCCAGTTCACGCACACCTTCCGGCGGTTCGGCTGGCAGGTCGCCTTTGCCGATCCCGGCGACGAGGCCGCCGTCCGGGCAGCGATCACCGAGCGGACCAAGTGCCTGTTCGTGGAAAGCCTCGCCAACCCCGGCGGGATCATCGTCGACGTGGAGCGAATGGCCGCCATCGCGCACGAGCACGGGATCCCGCTGATCGTTGACAACACCATGGCGACTCCGTGGTTGCATCGCCCGTTCGAGTACGGCGCCGACATCGTCGTCCACTCGCTGACCAAGTTCATGGGCGGGCACGGCAGCTCCCTGGGGGGCGTCGTGGTGGAATCCGGGAAGTTCGACTGGTTCGCGAGCGATCGGTTCCCGGCGATGACCGAACCCACGCCGTCCTATCACGGGCTTCGTTTCGCCGAGACCTTCGGCGACTTCGCCTACACCATGAAGGTCCGGGCCGACGCGCTCCGCGACCTGGGCCCGGCGCTCGCGCCGCAGAACGCCTTCCACATCCTCACCGGCATCGAGACGCTGCCGCTCCGAATGGAGCGGCACGTGGCCAACGCGCAGGCCGTCGCCGAATACCTTGAACAGCACCCGGCCGTGGCGTGGGTGAGCTACGCCGGGCTGCCTTCCAGTCCGTATGCAGACCTAGCCGAGAAGTACTTCTCCAAGGGACCGGGCGCGGTCTTCACCTTCGGCGTGCGCGGCGGCTACGAAGCCGGCGTTCGACTGGTCGAGCACGTCCAGATCTTCTCGCACCTGGCCAACATCGGCGACACACGGAGCCTGATCATCCATCCCGCCTCCACCACGCACAACCAGCTGACGGATGACCAGAAGATCGCAGCTGGCGCCGGCCCGGACGTGGTCCGACTCTCGGTCGGACTGGAGACCGTGGACGACCTCCTCCGCGATCTCGACCAGGCGCTCGGCGGCGTCTGAGACGGTCTCGGGACAGGCCGTCGGGTATGGACGCGGCGGCCAGGCCGCCCAGATTCAGACGCTGATCGTGAGCTCCTGCCACACGGCCTGCAGGGCGGATACCAGGGCCGCGATGTCGGCATCGCTATGGAGCGGCGTCGGCGTGAGGCGCAATCGCTCGGTGCCCCGCGCCACGGTGGGATAGTTGATGGGCTGCACGTAGATCTTGTAACGGTCGAGCAGCACGTCCGTCACCCGCTTGCAAACAACCGGATCACCGACCAGTACCGGCACGATGTGCGAATCCGACGGCATGACGGGCAGGCCCGATTCTGCGAGCGCACGCTTCAACGTCGCGACGCGCTCCCGATGGAGCTCGCGCTCGGCATCGCTCGCCTTCAGGTGCCGTACGCTTGCCAGGGCACCGGCCGCGACCGCCGGCGGCAGCGCCGTCGTGAAGATGAATCCCGGGGCGTACGAGCGGATGAAATCCACCGCCTCGGCCGAAGCGGCGATGTATCCACCGACCACACCGAACGCCTTGGCCAGCGTTCCCTGGATGACCGTGATGTGGCGCATCGCGCCGTCACGGGCCGCCACTCCGGCACCGCGCGGCCCGTACATGCCGACGGCGTGCACCTCATCGAGATAGGTCATGGCCCCGTACTTGGCGGCCAGGTCGCAGAACGCCCCGATTGGCGCGATGTCGCCATCCATCGAATACACCGACTCGAAGGCGATCACCTTCGGGCGGTCCGGATCAGCCGCCCGCAGCTTCTCCTCAAGGTCCTCCGGATCGTTGTGGCGAAAGATGCACTTCTCGGTCATGGCGTGCCGGACGCCGGCGATCATCGAGGCGTGATTGGCTTCGTCGGAAAACAGGATGCACCCCGGCAAGTGACGCCCGATGGTGGACAGCGTTGCCTCGTTCGCCACGTAACCGGAAGTGAACAGGAGTGCCGCCTCCCGCTCGTGCAGGTCGGCAAGCTCCTTCTCCAGCAACACGTGGCGGTGGGTCGTTCCCGAAATGTTGCGGGTCCCGCCAGCCCCGGCGCCAACCTCGTCGATCGCCGTCCGCATCGCCGACCGGACAACGTCGTGCTGCCCCATCCCGAGGTAGTCGTTGGAACACCACACCGTTACGGGGTCGACAACACTGCCCGTACGCCTGACCGCCTGCGGGAACCGCCCTGCCTGCCGCTCCAGGTCGGCGAACACGCGGTACCGGCCTTCCGCCTTCAGATCGGAGATCCGATCGGAAAAAAACTGCTGGTAGTCCATGTCGCGGTTTCCCGTCGCCGCGGCGGTGGGCCGTCCGTGCCGCGGGCGTCCTGCTTCGGCCCGGACAGAGCGCGCAAGCAGGTTTCGGCAATTGGCGGTACACGCCCGTCCGCGAGACGACCTAATGACCGTTCAGGACAACGAAAACGGTGAGGTGCCGGTAGGCCACCTAGGTCTGCACACGCGCAAACGATGCCATATTCAGGCGCTAATGCAAGGAACGGATAAGCCTCGGTTCGGCCCGGCACCTGATCCGCCAGCCAGCCGGGAATGACCGTCCTCGGGGGGCCGGCGACAGGACGCCGGAAACTGCTCGGCCGCCGATTACCGCGGCGCACGCCAACCGGCAGACAGCGCCTCCTGCTCCGAGCAGAACCAGCGTTCCCCCTTCGCCGCATCGATGCGCGTACGCGCATAGAACCGTCCACCGGGCACGTGGTAAATCCGTTCGCCGCTGCGGCTGATATTGCCCTTGATCCGGCATCCCGTCTGCGGTTTCGTGAGAACCTCTCCGGTGCCGGCAAGCCGCTTTCCCCGACGCCACTCCCACGGCGCAACGAATTCGCCGCGCCAGACGCCGCGCCGTGCAGCCTGCGCCGCGGCCTCCTGATGGACGTAGTCCACAGCGTAACGCCGATACGCAAGCGCCCATCCTTGGGCGACCATCCACGCGTTCAAGTCAGCGCCGCCAGACCTGCAGACAGCCACCGTCCGGCCATAGCGATCCGTGTCGGTTGCTGTGCACGCCACGCGACGGTCAGCAATGAACGCGACGAGCGCCCGCGTCGCTTCCGCCCCGCAGTCCCACGGCTCCCCTCGGACGGAGCACGTCTGTCGCCGTTCCGGCGCATCGATGCCGTGCAGACGGATGCGCTCCGCGCCGATCTGCAAGGTGTCTCCATCCAGGGCCGTGGGGTGCCCGGCAATGTCGGCGCGCGCGGGCCACGGAACGAGAAAGGCCACCAGCGCCCATCGAATCAGGAATGCCATCGCGCCGTCCCACTTCGCTGGGGCAAGGCAACGGCCCTCACCCAGTTGCCTCGAGCCACCACGCGCCATTGACATCCTGCCCCCATGTCCGACATCTCCGGACGGTGGGTGGCAGGGCCCGCTTGACCTGTTGCGTCGTCGACAAAGTGCAACAGTCGGTCCGTCGTCGTGACAATGTCTTCGATCTTCGATCTCCGATCTCGCCTGAGCTTCGAGCATCGGGATCGAGTTGATCAGCAGTGATTGGTTCGGGATGAGCTTCCCGATGTTCCAAAGCTCTGCTGGCGCCGTGCAGGCGGCCCTGCAGCTGCGAGGAATGGCCTTTGTCTCAGTTTCCGAAGCCGGTGGCAAATTCGGAAGTTCATCGAAAGGACGATCAGGATCAAAGGTCATGGCGCTGTATCGTGCTCTTGTCGACGCGGTTCGCGGATATGTTGAGTTCCTCGACATGTCACGTCCATGTATCGAAGAAGATCATATAGTTCGACATGTTCCGCCGTAGCAGGCTAGCGAGCCAGCAATGCTGAACGCTGTTGGCCCGGGAGCAGACGCGACCCGGCAGTGCGGCTCGTACTGGCCCGGCAGACGGATACCGGCGGATCACCAATCTAGCGGTCGTTAAGGTAGTCCTTTGCGACCTCCGCGCAGATGGGGACGCGCGCTGTCAGCGTCTCCGGCTGGGGTGAGTCATTTCGGCACCCGAGGGGAGAAGCGGATGAGGCTGCGCATCGGCACACGCAACTCCCACTTGGCGCGTACCCAGTCTGAGAGCATCGCAGAACAGCTCGTCGCAGCCGGTCACACCACCGAACTGGTGCCGATCATCACTGCCGGCGACCGCTCGAGGGCACCCGTGTTCGCATCCATCGGACCCCAAGGCGTCTTCGTGCGGGAAATCAATCAGGCCCTGGCTACAGGGTCCATCGATCTTGCCGTGCACTCATACAAGGATGTCCCCACAAACGGCCCAGACGAGCTCGCCATCGCGGCCGTACCGCCACGGATCGATGCCGCGGACTGCCTGCTCATTCGCACCGAGCTCGTGGACCGCGGCAACGGAATCCTGCCGTTACCCGAAGGAGCGCGGGTGGGAACTTCTTCTGTGCGCCGGCAGGCATGGCTCAATCATCTCCGCGCAGACCTCAGGCCCGAGCCTCTTCGGGGCAACGTGCCCACACGCATTCGACGCCTTCAGGAAGGTGGTTATGACGCGATCGTGCTGGCGGCGGCCGGCCTTGAGCGTCTCCAAACCAGCGGACCAGACGAACTAACGGTCTTCAGGTCTGAACGCATTACCGTCGAGCGCCTGGATCCGGAACGATTCGTGCCTGCGCCTGCCCAGGGCGCGCTGGCTCTGCAATGCCGGCGAGACCGCGCAGATGTGCGCGAAGCGCTGGCTCCGCTCGACCATTCGGCCACCCGCAATGCCATCGATGCCGAGCGACTGCTGCTGGCTCGGCTGGAAGGCGGCTGCGAACTGGCGTTCGGGGCGTACTGCGACTCCAGCGATAGTAAATGCGTCATGCACGCGATGCTGGAGCGGAAGGGCCACATATCGGTGGAAACGCGCCACGGCGCCGAGCCTTTGGCCGTGGCTGACGATCTGTGGAGGCTGTTGAACTCTACGCGAAGCGGCACCCCGTCGACTTCCTGCTAGGCGAGAATTGGAAATGCGGTGCCTCGAAGCGCGCCATCATGATGGCAATCTGTCCAAAGCTCCGCGCGATACTCCGGCCGAGATACTCTGATGAAGCCGCTTCCCCGCGATCGAATCCTTCTCACGCGAACCCGGGAAGGCTGTGCCGAATGGGCCACGGAAATCGAAACGCTCGGGGCGGTGCCGGTCATCTTTCCCTGCATCCAATGTGAAGACATCACGACTTCAGTGCTGCGCGAGCAGCTGGCGCGGGAAGTGCCGCGCGCCAGATGGATCGCATTCACGTCAAAACGCGGCGTGGCGGCATTTGCGCGCCTGTTTCCGCCGCACTCGCTGCCCCTTGGTGGCATCCACGTGGCGGCTGTCGGGCCCGTCACGGCCGAGGAGGCGCGGGCGCGCCTTGGCCGCGTCGACCTGGCCGGAACCGGCCGGACCGCCGCCGCGCTGGCAGCCGAGCTGGTACCGCGCCTCGCGCCCGACGACCGGGTGCTGATCGCGATCGCCGAGAACGCCGGACGAGCCCTCGAGGACGCTCTCGAAATCTCCGGGCATGCCTGCGTGCGCGCTGAGCTCTATCGAACTTCCCCTCTCCCCCGCCTTCACCAAAGGCTAGCCGCCTCGAAACTCAGTGCGCGCAACGTGTTCCTTGCCAGCCCATCGGCCGTCACGGGTTTCTGCAATCAGGTACGTTTGGATACAACCCTAGATATCTTCACGATCGGCCCGTCGACGACCCGAGCGGCACGCGCCGCCAGACTTGACGTGACGAGAGAGGCGCCGCAGCCCGGGCTGCCGGGACTGATGGAGGCACTGCATTGCGCGAACTGAAGATCACACTTCCGGGCCGCGACCGGCCGAGGCGCCTGCGGCGGAGCCGCGCCATGCGGAACCTGGTAGCCGAAACCCACATCGTCCCCAGCCAGTTCGTGCTGCCACACTTCGTTCTGCCGACGGACGGGGCTGAAGAGCCCGTGTCCGCCATGCCCGGCATCGCCTGCATGGGGGTGGACCGGCTACTTCCCCAGGTGGAAGCCGACCTCGCCCTCGGAATTCGCACCGTGCTGCTCTTCGGTCAGCCGGCTCCCGGAACCAAGGCTCCGGACGGGCAGGCGGCAGCCGATGACGAAGGCGCCGTTCAGCGGGCCGTCGCGCGCCTGAAAGATGCATTCGGAGACGATCTGGTCGTGATGACGGATGTCTGTCTCTGCGCCTATACCGACCACGGCCACTGCGGATTGATCGAGGGAGGCGAAGTAGACAACGACCGTTCTCTCCGGCCCCTCGTCGAAACGGCGCTCAGCCATGCCCGCGCCGGGGCCGACGTCGTCGCCCCGTCGGACATGATGGACGGGCGCGTCGGCGCGATTCGCGATGCGCTCGATGCCGACGGCCGCCAAGGAGTAGCCATTCTCGCCTATACGGCGAAGTACGCCTCGGCCTACTACGGGCCTTTCCGCGAGGCTGCCGATTCCGCTCCGTCGGAAGGTGACCGGCAGGGCTACCAGATGGACAGCCGCAATGTGCTGGAGGCGATCCGCGAAGCGGAACTGGACGAGCAGGAGAGCGCGGACATGCTCATGGTGAAGCCGGCGCTTCCGTACCTGGACGTGATCGCGGCCGTGCGCGCGGCCTCGGCCAAGCCGCTCGCCGCCTACAACGTCTCCGGCGAATATTCCGCCGTCAAGGCGGCGGTGGAACGGGGTTGGCTGGACGAGGCCCGGGTGGTGCGGGAAAACCTGCTGGCGATCGCCCGGGCCGGCGCCGACGTGATCATCACCTACCATTGCCGTGACGCACTCCGGGAGCGGTGGCTGTGAGCCCCGCTGTCATAGCCGACGAGCAGGTTTCGGGGCCAACCCGCAGCGGACCGCGGTCTTCATGAAGGGATCCGGCGTCTCGTCGGCTGTGGCCGCGACTCCGCAAGGGGGCGCAGACTCGCGCACGCTGCTGGACCGTGCGCTTGCGCGTGAGTCGACGGCACGGCGCCCGCTGTGGATCAACCGCCAGGCCGGGCGCTACCTGCCCGAGTACCGGAAGCTCCGCGAGCAGCATAGCTTCAAGGAACTGGCGGGCAGCGCCGATCTCGCAGCCGAAGTCACTTTGCAGCCGATCCGGCGATTTCCGCTGGATGCGGCAATTATCTTCGCCGACATCATGAGCCCGCTCCCGGCCCTGGGCATCGAGTTCGATTTCGCCCCGGGGCCGGTCGTGGCGGAACCGATCCGGAGTGCTGCCGACGTGGCGGCCCTGCCGGATGCCGACGTGGCGGAGGCGGCGCCCGAAGTCATCGAGGCGATCGGGCTTGTCCGCCGAGATCTGCCTGCCGACACGGCACTCCTAGGATTCTGCGGCGCCCCCTGGACCCTGGCGGCCTATCTCGTCGAGGGCCGGGGCGTCAAGGATTTCCCCCTTCTCCGCGCGTTCGCAGCGGCTGAGCCCCAGGCGCTCGAGCGGCTGCTGGCCCGTCTTTCCCGCCTCATGGCGAACTACCTGATCCGTCAGGGTCAAGCCGGCGCCAACGCGGTACAGATATTCGATTCGTGGGCCGGCCTGTTACCGCGTACTGCCTGGCAACGTCTCGTCAGGCCGCATCTCGAGTCCATGCTGGACGCGGTCGGCGACGCCGGGATCAAGCGAATCCTTTTCGTGAACAACGCCCCTCATCTCGTCGAGGCCTACGCCGAGCTGCCGGCGGAGGGGCTGGCCGTGGACTGGCGGATTAATCTCCGGGCATTACAGGACCGCCACGGTGACCGGCGGGCCGTGCAGGGCAACCTCGATCCGGCCATCCTGACCGCAGGTCCCGGACCCACCCGGACGGCAGCGAAGACTCTCCTGAACCAGGTGCGCGCACGTGGCCATATCGTCAACCTCGGCCACGGGGTGCTGCCGAACACCCCGGTCGAAAGCGTCGCGGCGCTTGTGGAGACCGTGCATGGCGAGGCACATTGACCGAGAGCCGGCAGCGCTGATCTTGGCGGGCGGGAAGTGTCGAAACGGCCGAAACCCGACCAGGCGTCGCTCGTACGAGGCCAACCAATCGACCGCGCCCACCCCAGTACTTCTGGAGCGGAGGGTTCCATGACGGAGCAGCACGGGCATGATCCGGAACATCAGAGTGGTCCAGAGCCCATCGACATCAGCGAAAAGGGAAGGCGAGGTGCGACGCCGATCTCTCTTGATCGGCGTCTGTTCATGCGGTTCACGGCCTACGGGGGCTGCTCGGATCCCGCCCCGGTGATCGACGCACTCACGGCCGCCGGCGTGGTGGGGGCCTTGTACCTTGAGGTTGGTGACCCGACCGGCGTCGGGCTGGCGGTGGTGAACGAAGATCCGGACTACTTCGTGGACGACCTCCGCGTCCTGTTGAACCGCGAGCCGTTCGCGAACCTCGCGCGCAAGGAAGAGTTCGAGATGTTCGGCCGCACCTACGCGATCGGTTACGAATCGGATCTCGAGCACGTGCTCTTCAGCCGCCCGATCGAGCGGATCACTGACCCGGCCCTGCGGTGGGCGGTCTGGTACCCGCTCCAGCGCACCAAGGGCTTTGCGGCGCTGGACGCAGGCCATCAGCGACAGATCCTCGCTGAACACGGAACGCTCGGGCACCGCTTCGGATCGGCCGGGTTGGCCCACGACATCCGGCTCGCCTGCCACGGTCTCGACAAACACGACAACGACTTCATCGTGGGGCTCGTTGGCGCGGAGCTGCACCCCCTGTCCGCCGTGGTGCAGGCCATGCGCGGCACCGAGCAGACCTCACAGTACCTGGACAGCCTGGGACCGTTCTTTGTGGGGCGTGTCGCCTGGCAGGGCCGCGGTGCGATTCCGGACGGTTCTCCGGAGTGAGTGAAGCGCCGTTCGCCGATCCGACTGCTAGGCGGTACGACGCCCTCCTGATCGTTTCGTTCGGCGGGCCGGAAGGGATGGCGGACGTGGAGCCGTTCCTCGACAACGTGCTCCGCGGATTGACACTGCCTGAGGCTGCACGCCGCAAGGTCGCCGACCGGTATGCGAGATTCGGTGGCGTCAGTCCCATCGCTGCGCACACCCGGAATCTGGTTGCGGCGGTAGAGGAGGAACTCGCGCGGCGCGAATTTGAGCTGCCCGTTTACCTGGGAAACCGCAACTGGCATCCCTTCCTGTCCGACACCCTTCGGACGATGGCGGCAGACGGGATCGGTCGGAGCGCCGCCTTCGTCACGAGCATGTTCAGTTCCTACAACGGCTGCCGGCGCTACCGCGAGGATCTGCACGATGCTACAAACGGGCTGGAGCAGGCGCCAGCCATCGACCGGCTTCGGTACGGCTACAACCATCCGGGCTTCCTCAAGGCGTTCGCCGACCGGGTGCACTCCGCACTCGCGGAGATCCCGGCGGAGCGGCGGTCCCGAACGCCGATCCTGTTCACCGCGCACAGTCTGCCCGAGGCGGCCGCCCGAGCCGCACCCTACGTCGCCCAGTTGCGCGAAGCATGCAGGCTGGTGAGCCTCTCACTGGGCGACCGAAACTCCCGCCGGTGGAGGCTCGTGTACCAGAGCAACAACGCGCGTTACGGCGGCGAACGATGGCTCGGCCCCGACATCTGTGATGCCGTAGTGGAGGAAAAGGATCGCGGTGAGCAGGACGTCGTGGTTGCCCCGATCGGTTTTGTCTGCGATCACCTTGAGGTAACCCTGGATCTCGACCAGGAAGCCAAGAACGCGGCTGATGCAGCCGGAATCAACCTCGTCCGCGCGGGGACGGTCGGAACCCACCCGGCGTTCGTCGCCATGGTCTGCGATCTTCTCCAGGAGCGCTCCGAGCCAGGCTCCGAGCGCATCGCACTCGGCCGGCACGGACCGAGCCACGACCTCTGCCCCTCCAACTGCTGCCTGTCGGGAAGGCCCGGCCAGCCGGGAGCTGCGCTCGGTGGCAGCCCCTTGCCGGGCCCTCGGTGGTTCCGATGAGGCGCCACACCGGTTCAGACGTCATTGTCGTCGGTGCGGGTCTGGCCGGGCTCAACGCGGCCCTGCACCTGCAGGAAGGGGGTGCCCGGGTCGAGGTGCTCGAAGCCCGGGATCACGTCGGAGGCCGGGTGCAATCGATGCGGCAGCTGGGCCATTCGCAGGAAGCTGGCGGCACCTACATCGGAGCGGGCTACGAACGGATCACGGCGGTCTGCGCGCGGGTCGGCATCGAACTGGTCGACGTCACTCCGATGCTGGCATTCTTCCGGGAGCAGGACCTGGTGCTGGACGGCGAGCTGATCCGCCAATCCGAATGGCCTGGGCATCCGCGCAACGTCCTCCCGGAATCATTCAAGACGCAAATGCCCTGGACCCTACATCGCACGCTAGCGGCTCAGGACAACCCTCTCCCCGCTCCCGAGCGGTGGCTCGATCCCGAATTCTCGGTGCACGATGTGTCGGTGCGGTCGTGGCTGACGAGATTGGGGCTGGACGAATCGGGAGTGCGGATTGCCTACGATTTGAACCCCAGTTTCGGAAACCACGCCGGCGACGTGTCAGCCTTGCTCCTGTTCTTTCGGGCAGCCTTCTCCGTCGCCCAACGCCGGTTGGCCCCCGATGGCGTGCTCGGCTATACGGTCGAGAACGGTGTGCAGCGAATTCCGGCGGCCATGTCGGACCTCCTCGACGAAGAGGTGCAGTTCGGCAAGACCGTCACCGCGATCACCACCGGAAACCACGAAGCGGAGGTCCGCTGTGCCAGCGGTGACGTGCACGTGGCCCCGCACGTCATCTGCGCGCTGCCAGTCGGCGTGCTCCGTGACGTGATCATCGATCCGACACCGCCGGGACTGCAAGGCGAAGCTTTCCGCTCGCTGGCATCCCAGCCGGTCACGCAAATGTATTTCGGGCACCGTTCTCGCTTTTGGGACGAGGATGGACACGCGGCAAGCCTCTTTTCCAATGGGCCAGTCGGAATGCTGGCGGCCGCGCGAAACGGCCGAGACCCAAAGGAAGTCACAAGTTTTACCGCCTGGAACATGGGCCCAAACGCACGGAAACTGGACTCACTTCCGGAGCAAGATGCGGTCCGCACGGTATTGAAGGAGATCGAAGCGGTTCGGCCGGCTTCCAAGGGAAAGCTTGAATACCTGGGGCTCAAGGCATGGGATCGGGATCCATACACACGCGGAGCGTGGGCATATTACAAACCAGGGCAGATTTCCCGTTTCGCCTCGGAAATGGGACGACCACACGGTCGAATCCAATTCTGCGGCGAGCATCTGTCCCGCATCGCCCGAGGCATGGAAGGTGCCATGGAATCGGGCGAGAAGGCTGCTCGCACGATCCTAGGCATGTGACCAGCCCCATCACGGTTCGGCACGCTCTAATGCCTCGACGCGACGTGATCCCGGGCTCTCTTCCAGCACCAACCGTGTATGCATTGGGGACCACCCACCAACGCGATTCCGTGAGCATCGGCAAGCGTGCCTTGAAGCAGTGCAGATTCTTGTAGTTTATGGCAATTGTTTGAAGGTAAGAATTCAATTACTTCACAACTGATAAATCGAATCGCATTGTCAAATACTATCAAACACACGCACGGCATCGCGCGTAATTGATCTTACGATGGCTGTATGATATTTGTTTAATGCGCTTATGGCGACCTGCGCAAGAGTCCAAGAGGAGAGTTTGAAATGTCGTCGCTTCGATTTCTGCTCGGTGCGGTGCTGGTTGTCGCTTGCGTAACGCCACTGCCAGGATTTTCGCAAGACGAGGGAGCGAGTGACGGCGACAGCGTCGCCGAGGTGTTGAGTGACATCGTAGTGGTGGGTAGCCGTGTTCGAGGCGTGGCGGTGGAGGACCTCGCCGTGCCTGTCGATATCTACGATATCCAAGAGATTACGGCGACGGGTTCCGACGACCTTACGGTCGCCCTTCAGAAAACAGCACCGTCATTCAATTCAAAAAGAAACGCCCTTGGCGATGGCGGGCTCTTTCATACCGCAGCACTGCGAGGGATGAGCGCCGATCACACGTTGGTGCTAGTCAACGGCAAACGGCGTCACAGCATTTCATTTCCGCGTCCGCTGGAAACGGCCGGTCAAGGGACCACGGGTGCGGACCTCCGTGCCATTCCCCTGGCTGCAATCGAGCGAATTGAGGTGCTGCGTGATGGCGCCGCGACGCAGTACGGGTCTGACGCCATTGGTGGAGTCATCAATGTTGTTCTAAGGGAGACTCCCTTCGAATCCACCGCTAGCGCGCGGGCTGGCGTTACCGGAGAAGGGGACGGGCGGCACGTTGGCGTGTCCTCAAATGTCGGAATTGCGCTTGGCGAGAACGGAGTGCTCAATCTGACTGCCGAGGTGTACGACCAAGCGCGGATCGACCGGGCCTTTGACACCAGTCACGTTGACGCCGCAGGCCCGCACGATCCGCCCATAGGACGAAAAATGGTGCTGGGTGAACCGGAACACGACATTCTCGCTCTGTTCTTTAACGCAGTGGCCCCCACAGCCAATGGCAGTGAGATCTATGCGTTCGGCGGCTGGTCTTCGCGTAACGGCCGCTCGAGCGGTGCCTGGCGCGATCCCGTGTGGGCTGCGGAGCGACTTGTCGGCCCGGTCTATCCGGACGGCTTTCTTCCGTTTGAGGACTCCACGTCCGAAGACCAGGCAATCACGATCGGCTACCGATCTCCCATCGGCGGGTGGGACGCGGACGTGAGTTGGAGCTTCGGTGCGAACACCTTTGATTTTGGGGCCACTGATAGTATCAATTCGTCGTGGGCCGCGGACTGGTTGCAGCGCGAACTAGACGGCGGCCGTAGCCTTGCCGCTATTGCGTTCGACGAGGTCCGTGCCAACGCGGGCCCGGCGTCGGGAGACAGCGGCGGCACGAAGCTCGAAAACTGGTCGTTGGACCTGGACGTGACAGGGGAACTTGATCTTGGCGGGCGTGCCCTGGAAGCGGCGTTCGGCGCCGAGTACCGGCAAGAAAGCTTCGGGATCCGGGCGGGTGACTTCGCATCATGGGGCTGTGGTCTTCCTGACAACGCGAACATCGACCCCACACCTCCCCCTGAGCGGGCAGTCATCATCGCTGACGACGGGACAATTGGCCAAAGCGACAGTCTTGCCACCTGCGGTCATCAGGGCTACCCAGGGTTTTCCCCGGTAAATGCGCGATTCAGCGCCCGCGATCGCGACAGTCAAGCACTGTGGGCGGACTTTCGCCACGATTTCTCGGCCAACTGGAACCTTGAAGCCGCCGCGCGATTCGAACGTTACGAGGGCGCAGGCAGCAGCATTACCGGGATGCTTGGCAGCCGGGTCAACGTGTCACCGTCAGTGTCCTTGCGGGCTACCGCCTCGACTGGCTTCCGGGCGCCTAGCCTTCCTCAGCTGGGATTCAATACGATTATTTTTTCCGGGCGGCCAGAGGGAGGCTTGTCAGTCACCGCGCACTTGGAGGATGGAGCGGCCTTCGAGTTCTTTGACGAAGGCTCCCCAGACATCAAGCACGAGACTTCGCAAAACCTCAGTTTTGGCGCCGTATGGACGCCGTCCGCGGATCTCTCAATCTCAGCAGACATTTACCGTATCAATATCCGCGACCGAATCACTCTGGTAACACACGATCCCGACTGCGCTGTGAGTGACGCCGATGATTGTGATCGACTCGCCACAGACCGCGGGATTCAGCACATCACGAATATTCAATTCTTCGCCAACGCGGTGGATACCACGACATCGGGCCTCGACATCGTTGCCAGTCGGGACTGGCCGTTAATGGACGGGCTGTTCACGCTGGCCGGCGCACTGCACTTCAATCAAACCGATGTCGAGAAGGAGATCGGGACCATTTCTTCGTCGACAAGATCCTACATCGAAGATGGTGCACCACAGCAACGGCATCGAGTCGCTGCCAGCTGGACCGACGACGAGTCGCTGGAACTCAATGTTGGCGTCAACTATTTCGGCAAGGCTTCGCCCCAATGGCTGCTCAGCGATCCGACGTGCCCCGGTGAAATCAGTCCCGCCTGGATCACGGACGCATCCGCGCGCTGGCGACTGGCAAGCGGGGTTCGGCTTACGGTAGGCGTCGACAATCTCCTAGACCAATACCCGGACAAAATTGGTGATAGTTGCTCCGACCTATTGAACGGCGTACTCGGTTGGGGAATCTCGTATAACCCCGATGCAACGTATGGGTTGTCTGGACGCATCTGGTACACGCGTATCGACGCGACGTTTTGACCGACCAGCTGATGGCGTGCCGGGGCGGAGCTTCGTGCGCACGCCACCAGTGAGGCGGGCCGCTACGTGATCTGCCACCAACCAAGTGCATCGGCATCAACGCGGCCGCGGACAGGCTCGCACCCGCGCGACTTGAGCCGTCGCCGGCAACGACCATCGCCTTGGGGATAGGCCAGCAGCCGCAATGGAAGCTTTGCGACAGGGGCAGCCGAATATCCGTCAGCAGTGCCGCGCGATTGGGTAGCTGACCGGAACTAGTTTACGGACTTTCAGAGGCGCCGTTGTCTGACGACGCCTGGTCAACTCCGGCTCCGCCCGATCGGCGCGCGCACCACGCATTGACGATGTTCAACTGAAACGAGTCCCCAATCCGAGTTGGGGCCGTCACCGACCGCATGGTGCTCATCGTCACATCGGGAGAAACGAACCCCGAACGGCTGAACGGAAGCAGCAGCCTGCGTGCCATTCCCGACCAGCCTGCGTGGCGCCCCGAACTAGAACGAGTACTGCGCTCGGGCATACCATGAGCCACCCTCGTAATTCGGTGCGGCTCGACGAGGATAGGGCAACCCGTTCCCATATCGATTTGCATATCGGTCGCGGTCTACCCGTTCAACGTACTCGTCGAAAATGTTCGACGCTCCCGCCACCAAGCGCAACGTATCACTGAGCTGGTAACCAAGTTCGACATCAATGAATACAACGGGATCAATTGGCGACGACGTACCCTCCGTGATACTGCCCCGATCAACATCGTAATGCTTGCCGAAGTAATTGGCCCTGACCAGGAAATCCCAACCGCCAAACGTCGTATTGATACCGGCCACCAAGCGGTGTTGCGGGTAGCTGTGTTCAATTCTTGCGATCTGGTTGTCGCTCACCAGCCGCTGACCGTTGATTTCATCCTGACCGACGACCTCGAAGCTGTTGTAATTGTAGGCAAGTGTCACATCCGACCGCACGTTGTCGTTCCAGTTGATTGCCTTTGTCAGGACCACGTCCAGCCCAGACGACCGTACATCCAGCACGTTCGTGTAGAACGATGCTCCGGCGAACCTCGTTGCGGCCGCGATGTCCTGGGTAACGTTGCCGTTGGCATCCGTGTGCACGCCGGCCGGCGTTACCTTGTAGATCCTGTCTTCCACGTCGATGCGGTAGAGATCGACCGTGACGTTTCCGAGTGCACCCAGCTGGAAGCCCGTCCCCACGGTGAAATTGACGGATTCCTCCTCCTTGAGCGGGCCGCCGCCTTGGGCGACCGCCGCGGCGCTGCCAGGTCTCACGTCTCCGAGGACGCAGTCGCCAATGAAGCCAGCACCTGCTTCCGGGCAATCGAACGTGGTGGTTTCACGCTGGAAGTTCGACTGTCCGGGGGTGGGCGCGTGGAACCCAGTTGAGACCGATCCCCGGAGGACTATGTCGGCAGTGGCATCGAATCGAGCGGCGGCCTTCCCGATTACCACGTCACCGAAGTCCGAGTAGTCTTCGAAACGGAGTGCATACTGCAAGAACAGCCGGTCGGTCGCGTCCTGTTCCAACTCCGCATACAGCCCTAGATTATCCCTCGACCAAGCACCCGCGTTCTCCGGCCTGAACCCTTCCATGCCGGCCGGGGAAGTCCCGAATTGCCCCTCATATTCACCTTCATAAGAATCGGGTTCGCCCTGGCGTAGTCGCCACGTCTCTTCGCGCCATTCCGCGCCGAACGCAAGGTGCAGTTCATCCGTCATTAGCGTCGTAAAGTCGGCGTTGAGGCTGGTCTCCTGCTGTCCGAAGGCACCGATGTAGAACGACTGCTTCCCGATGTCATTCGGTTCCGGATCGATCGCGTAACTCACCGCGTTGTGCAGGTAGTGATCGAGCTCGTTGGAACCAAGTGCGGCGCTTACATCGTACGAAAGGCCATTGGTGAGAAGTCCGCGGACCCCGCCCACCATGCTGTAATCCAGCTGCTCTCCGTCCAGATACGGGGTGTACCCCGTATCAAGCACCGAACCCGTATAACCCCGTTCCGCCAGCCAGAGAGTTCGTGTCGGGTGGTCGGGAGGGCGATAGAAGAACCGGAAGCGTCCGGTGGTGCTGGCATAGTTCCCGAAGAGATAAGCTTCAGCACTGTCTGAAATGTCATACCCGGAATTGACGAAGAAAAGGATGTTCCGGGTCTCGGGACGTCCCCAGCTCTGCGCGAAGCCGTCGCCGAACGGCGAATCGGCGCCAACGCCCATCACTCCCTGGTCAATCAGCGCCTGCGCATCCGGGCGCTGAAATCCGCGAGAAAGACCGTCGTTATCTGTGTAGTCAATGCTGACGTTTGCGAAACCCTTGGCACCAAGGGGAATGCCGACGTTGCTTTCCCATCGAGTGCTCAATTCTCCTTCGTAGAACTGTCCATATTGAACCCGCGTTTCACCACCATCAGCTGCATCCTTCAACCGGAAGTTGATGACGCCAGCAATAGCATCTGCCCCGTATTGCGCAGAAGCACCGTCGCGCAGAACTTCAACGCTCTCCGCGGCGATCGGTGGGATCATGCCAATGTTGGGACCTTGGGCACCGGCACCTGCTGCGGGAGCGAACTGCGCGATCACCGACGAACGGTGGCGGCGTTTTCCATTGACCATCAGCAAGATTTGGTCTTGAGCCATGCCACGCAACGACACCGGTCTCGAAAAACTGTCGGAATCGCCGGACGCCGTAGTAGCGTTGAACGATGGAACCGTAGCCAGCAGGTTGTCGGTAGCGTCGGCGGTATTACCAGTCCGGCTGAATTGCTCGCCACTGATCACGTCCACCGGAACGGGCGAGGCGGTAACTGAACGCGGCTGCTGCCGTCGCGATCCGAGGACGACAACTTCTTCAAGAGCTGTCAAGCCATCTTCCTGCGCAGACGCCCCGGGGGCCAGCAGCATCGACGCCAAGATGCTTGCTAAGACGAACCGGCACGTGAAAAACTTCGTACGCATGTCAGCAACCCCACGGTGTCAAAAACGGCAAACGACACTTGAACATAAGACAATCACACGGCAATGCAAACGTCGATTGCAACAGTTCAGCTCGGCAACCAGTGCATCAGCCGGACGGCGAGTCAGGCGCAAAGACAACCGGTCAAACGCACCCTGCCAAGCCGTCCGCAGGCTCACATCTATTCGTATTCTTGACAGGCATACCTTATCAATGCGTTCGTCCCTCCGTTCACAAGCACGTTCGAAGAATCAAGATAAAGATCAAATTCGTCTTCAATCAGTGAATAGGTAATTCGATTCTTGCCGTGACACGGAGTACCGGAGTTTACCCCTAACTGCGTCAAACCGATATTGTATCGCAAGTAACCATGGCAGCGCCCGGCCATCATTGCGGTCCAGTGCGGCAATCCGCCTCGAACAGATTCTCCAAACCAAGTCGAACGTCTGCTGTTCTCGCGCCCCAAAACCTGCCTCTACCGTTCGAGAGTTGAGCCCGCACTCAACCATGCGCGCTTCGGAATTTCACTAGGTCTGAGACATTTCAACCGAAAGTCGCGAGCATCGATAAACGGAGCCAGCGTCAGCCGTATATCGAACGTCGCCGATGAACATGCGGACGCACGGCGTATCGCAAGGGATTCAAGACATCCCCGAGGCAAGGGTGCGGGCGGCGGCTTCATCAAGAAGCGTCTCTTGCCGATCCCCGTGCCGTTGCTGACCGTCGGCACAGGGGATGCTTGTCCCATCTGCGGTCAGCATGATTTCCTCAGCAGTTGTGCATAATTCCGTGAGTGATTGAGGAGCAAATCCGATGGCCGAGCGATCGTTTGCAAGGGAAGTACAGCATCTCCGGATCGGCGCCGGACAGGAGTTCCGCGGCGAAGGGATCCTGGCGATCACCAAGGCTCTACTGGAATGCGGCGTCGGGTACGTGGGCGGCTACCAGGGTGCGCCGGTGTCGCACCTGATCGATGTCCTTTCGGACGCCGAAGACATTCTCAACGACCTGGGAGTCCATTTCGAAGCAAATGCTTCCGAAGCGGCCGCTGCAGCCATGCTGGCAGGTTCCGTCAACTATCCGATTCGGGGCGCCGTCACATTCAAGGGACCGGTGGGAGCCAACGTGGCGGCGGATGCCTTGGCCAATCTGTCATCGGGCGGCGTGATGGGCGGCGCGATGGTCATCCTGGGCGAGGATTACGGGGAGGGCTCATCGATCATGCAGGAGCGCACACACGCCTTTGCCACCAAGTCCCAGCTATGGCTGCTGGACCCACGCCCCAATCTGCCGTCGATCGTGAAAGCCGTTCGCGACGGGTTCGAGCTCTCAGAAGCATCGAATACGCCTGTGATCCTGCAGGTTCGAATCCGCGCCTGCCATGTCTACGGCTCGTTTACCGCACGCGACAACCAGCGCCCGCCGATCACGGTGCGCGATGCGCTGGAGGATCCGCAACGCCGGACGGAACGCATCACGCTTCCGCCGTTCACGTACCGGCATGAAATGGAGAAGGTGACCGAACGCATGCCAGCTGCCTCGCGTTTCATCGAGGAACGGCAGCTCAATGAACGTTTGGGCGGCGACGGGGAGATCGGGATCATCGTGCAGGGCGGCATTTACAACGGGGTGATCAGAGCGCTGCAGAGGCTGGAACTTGCGGACGCATACGGCGAGAGCGACATCCCGCTCTACGTGCTCAACGTCACCTACCCGCTGGTCGACGCCGAAGTCCTGGCATTCTGCTCCGGCAAGCGCGCTGTCCTGATCGTCGAGGAGGGACAGCCCGCCTATATCGAGGATGCCATAGCCGCCCTTCTCTTTCGCCATCAGGCGTCGTGCACACTGGCGGGAAAGGGCACCCTTCCGATGGCCGGTGAATACACCGGAACCGTGCTGATGGACGGTGTCACCGGGTTCCTGCGCGAGCATGGGAACGACCTGCTCCCAGGAGTCCATGGCGTGACCAATGGCCAGGCGGCGGGGTCGGTTGACCCAGAACTTGAGCGCACCGTGCCCATCCGGCCGCCCGGTTTCTGTACAGGGTGCCCGGAACGCCCGATCTTTGCCGCGACCAAGCTCGTAGAAGAAAACCTCGGCCCGCACCACATCGCGGGCGACATCGGCTGCCATCTGTTCTCGATTCTCCCGCCCTTCGAGATTGGATCGACCACCATGGGCTACGGCCTCGGTCCAGCTTCCGCCGCCGCACTCAGCGCCAAGGGCGCGCGGCGATCGATCAGCTTCATCGGCGATGGCGGCCTCTGGCACAACGGGCTGACGTCCTCCATCGGGAACGCGGTCTACAACGAAAGCGACAACGTGATCGTCGTGGTGGACAACTTCTATTCCGCCGCGACCGGTGGCCAGGACGTCCCGTCTTCCCGGGCGGACAACACATCACGTTCAACACATCACCCGATTGCGGATGCCATCCGCGGGCTCGGGGTCCGATGGGTCAAGGAAGTCGATCGAACCTACGACGTGAACCGCCTGAAAAACCTCCTGACCGAAGCGCTGACCACCGAAGAGACGGGCCCAAAAGTGATCATCGCCTCGTCGGAGTGCATGCTGAACAAGCAGCGGCGCGAGCGGCCGCTCAGGAACGACGCGATCAAGTCGGGTAAACGCGTCGTCGTGCCGCGCTTCGGGGTGGACGAGGACGTGTGCACCGGCGATCACGCATGCATGCGCCTGTCGGGCTGCCCGTCGCTGTCTGTCAAGACGCTGGACGATCCGTTGCGCGACGACCCGGTTGCCGCCATCGATGAGAGCTGCGTCGGCTGCGGCAACTGTGGCGAGGTGGCTGATGCGGCTGTCCTCTGCCCTTCGTTCCATCGGGTTGATGTCGTCCACAATCCCCGACCGTGGGACCGCTTCGTCTCCCAGGTGTCCGACCTTTGCATCGGTTCCCTCCAGCGCTGGCGGGACCGGCGACGACTGGTGTTTGAGGAACGTGGATGAGCAAACCCGACATCATCAAGATCGCGGTCCTCGCGGTCGGCGGACAGGGCGGCGGGGTGTTGACCGGGTGGATCGTCAAACTGGCCGAGGCCAACGGGTGGCGCGTGCAGTCGACCGCTGTCGCGGGAGTGGCCCAGCGCACGGGCGCAACGATCTACTACCTCGAAATGTGCCCGATGGGGCCACGCACCCCCGTAATGGCGCTGGCTCCTGCCAGCGGCGATGTCGACATCCTGATCGCCGCCGAGCTGATGGAGGCGGGGCGCGCCGTGCTTCGCGGATTCGTGACACCCGACCGCACCACCCTGATTGCATCGACCCACCGGATTCACGCGGTCTCGGAAAAAGTCGTGCCCGGAGATGGGCAGGCTCCCGAGGATCGAGTCTTCGCTGCCATGGAACGATCGGCCAAGCACGTGATTGCGGAAGATTTCCAGCGAATCGCCGTCCAGGCGGATTCGGTGATCTCAGCCAGTCTTTTTGGCGCGCTAGCGCGAGCTGAGGTGCTGCCGTTTCCACAACAGAGCTATGTCGACGTGGTCAGGGGTTCCGGTCGCAGCGCGGAGGCAAGCTTCCGGGCATTTGAGGCCGCCCTGACCTACGACTCCCGGGAAGTTGAAGCGGCGGCGGCGGCGCAATTGCCGCCGGCCGGCCCGGATCAATTGGTGACTGGCTGGGCAGCGCTCGAAGCACGGGTGTCGGCGTTGCCGGATCCCGTTCAGCAGATGGCGACCACCGGCCTTCGGCACGTGGTCGACTTTCAGGACCTGTCGTATGGCGGGGAGTATCTCGATCGCCTTGACCGATTCGTGGCGAACTGTCGGTGACAGCCGCAAAGTACCTCGCCAACGCGATGGTCTATGACGATGTCGTCCGCGTGGCAGATCTGAAAACCCGCCGTGCACGTTTCGCCCGCGTGCGTGAGGACATGCGACTGGGTGTCGGCGACGTCGCCCACATCACCGAATTCATGCACCCGCGGATCGAAGAGGCATGCGGCACCCTGCCGGCGCCGCTGGGCGCCTGGATCGAAGCCCGGCCCCGGCTTGCCAGGTGGCTCGATCGCCGGATCAACAAGGGACGAAAGGTGCGGACGAGCGGCCTGTTCTGGTTTGCCGTGCTCTACGTTGTCGCCGGCCTGAAACGCTGGCGGCGCGGCACCTACCGCCATCGGATCGAGACGAAGCATCTCGATGACTGGATGGATCTGGCGTTAGCGACGGCATCCGACGACCGTGCGCTCGCTGCCGAGGTCCTGGCCTGCCGGAGGCTGATCAAAGGGTATTCCGACACCCGGACGCGTGGCGAG
>JAGWAT010000024.1:0-29188 GCA_021296265.1 Alphaproteobacteria bacterium
CGAAAATGGGCACGGTTACCATCAGCATCGAGACCTGATCGATGAAGCAGCCGAGGAACAGAAGAAGCACGACGATGCCAAGCAACACCTCGGCCTCGGTAAGGTGGTAACGCCCAATCGTCTGGATCAAACCCGATGTCGCGCCGGAGAAGCTCAACACCTGGCTGAAGGTCTGGCTTGCCGCAATGATGAACAGGATCATTGCCGACAGCTTGACGGTCTCCATCAGTGCTCGGCCCAGCCGCTCCCGCGTGAGCGATCCGTAGACCGTACTCGCGGCCAACGCGGCCACGCAGCCGAGCGCCGCGCTCTCGGTTGGCGTCGCCAATCCCGCCAGCAGGCTGCCGATGACAGCGGGGCCACGTAGACGAGGAACGGTCGCCAACGGTCGCCGATGGTCATGGCGCGGCTCTCATCAGCCGGCGCAAGCTTGGGTGAAACGGTGCAGCGGAGCACGATGTAGGAGACAAAGAGCGCCGCCAGCAGCAGGGCCGGTATCACGCCAGCGAGCATGAGGCCGGCGATCGAGATCCCGGCCAGACTGCCGACGAGGACCGCCAAGGCCGAGGGCGGGATCAGCATGGCGATTGCACCCGAAGCCATGATCGGTCCCATCGCCATCGACGGGTGGTATCCCTTGGACAACATCCTGGGGAGCAGCGTCGAGCCAAGCATGGCCGTGTTCGCAATGGTCGAACCGGAAAGGGCAGCAAAGATCGTGCCACCGAAGACGGTGACCACGGACAGACGCCCCGGAACGCGTGCGACCACGCGCTCGATCGCGTCGATCGCCCTGCGTGCGACACCGGTCTGGAACAGCAGCTCCCCCATCAGGATGAAAAGCGGGATCGGCGCAAGCTGGAAGTTGGCAATGCTCCGCGCGGCGCTTCGGGCAAGCTGCACCAAGCCCTGCTCTCCCCCCAGAATCTCCCACGCACCTGCCACCGTCACCGCCAGGAAGGCAAACGCCACCGGCACGCCCAGCATCAGCAGGGCGCCGAGGCCACCCAGCATCAGCGCGAGCGGGAGCACCCAGTCCACTACAGCCTGGTCCTGATGTTGGTACCGCCAGTGCGCAGGAGCCGGCGGGCGAATTCGACCAGAATGAGCCCCATCGACACCGGCGCCACCGCGAGAACCCACCACTCGGGAATGACGAACGCTGTTCGGATCATCGTCCCGTGTTCGATCGACTGCGCTGCGGCGACAACGGCGAACCACAGGAAGACCGCAGCCGCGCCGGCACCCACCAGGTTGGCAAGCGTGTCGGCCAACCGGCGAGCCCTGCCGGCGAGGGCAGCCACAAAGAGATCCACCGAGACGTGGGCGTTGATCGACAGCACCCAGGGCGCTGCCAGGAAGGTCGCCGCCAGCAGTCCGTACTCGATCGCGTCGAGCAGTCCGTAAATCGACGCGTCGAACGCGTTGCGCAGGACCAGATCGATGGGGATCAGTGCCGCTGCGCACGCGAACACAACGGCCGCCAGCCGGGCCATGGTTCGCAGCAGCGCGTCGAACCCCCGTTCAAGCCGGCCCATCACTCGCACCAGATCGATGGTCCCGGAGGTCTCGACCAGCCGGTCAGTTCAGTAGACAGGCTTTGAGAGCCGCGGCAATTCTCGGGTCGATTCCGGTCACGGTCGCCCAGCCTGCCGTCTGCGCAACCTCGAGCCAGTGCTTCGTGTCGCTCTCGTCAAACGTGATGATCTCGATGCCCGCCTCGGCCTGCTTCCGGGTCGCCTCCGTATTGAGCAAGATGTTGTTAGCGTTCGCCGCCTCGATCCATTCGGCGCCTTGCTCCAGAACTGTCCGCTGCGTTTCATCGAGGGCATTCCAGGTGTCCAGATTGACCAGGAAGTTCACATCCACCTGGTAGAAGCCCGGATCGACGCGGAACTTCGTTTGCTCTTCCCAGCCGAGGTCGAGCACGCCTTGGACGGGCCATCCGTACCCATCGATCGCGTCGCGCTCGAGGGCGGTATACACCTCCCCCGGCGCGGTACGGACCAGTGTCGCGCCGAGCGTCTCGAACATGGCCCGATATACCGGGGTGGTGCGGATCGTCAGGCCGCTCAGGTCGGGACGATCGATGCGCTTCGTGAGATACAGATGGAATGCGATGTGATCGCCGGTGCGCGCAAGGTACTTGACGTTCATCTGCTCGCGGTGAATGGCATCGATCTGCTCGAAGCATCCGTTTGCGCGCTGATCCTGAATCGTGTTCGTGGCGAGATGCAGGGCGTCTCCCGTGGGCACCAGTCCCGTGTAAAAGGCGCTCGTGTTGTTGGCAATGTCCACCACGCCGGTGGAAACCGCGTTCCCAACCTCGAACGGTGACATGGTCTCGGGGCCGCCGCGGAGATCGATCTGAATCGTGCCTTCGCCGTTCGCGTTCACCCAATCGACGAACGCCTCGAAGGGTCGCGAGAACGTCGTGCCGAGCGCGAACGCGCTCACTCCACGGAGCGTCATCTCCTCGGCGACAGACGGCATGGCGGTGAACACCCCGACGGCGATAAGCATCCATCTCATGATTTTGCTCCAGTTTTCGACCCTACTTCTGATGCAGCCGCCGGTCTGGCTGGATCCCATCGAACATAACGGCGTCGGGACCTTAGCTCATCCGAGGCGGGCCCTCCGCCGATTGCCAACAGCACGAAGCGCCACGTCCGGGAACCGGGCGGACGTCAGGCGGGGCAATCGCTCAGAATTCTTCGTCGCGCGGGTCGACCGGTCCGCGCGGACCATTGTCCATCAGCTTCTGCATCAGGTCCGGAGCGAGTTCCGTCCAGAAGACGAAGCACCCGTCCAGCCCCGCCAGCACATACCAGGTATCGAACTTGAGCATCGGGAAGATCACGACTGTATCGGCAAGTAGCTCCTCTCCACCTGTCCGAATCCGGTTGTAGCCCGCGATGAACGACCGGCTGATCTGATCCTCCAGCACATAGTGGGGAGAGCTCGGCCATTGCTCAGCGGCCCGGGCAATCGTGTCATCCAGCGACTGGCAGGTCTCGTCGGCCAAATCAGCGTTCCGTTCGGCGGCGGCCCCTCCGGCAAGCCCTACCGCCGCCAGCCACGCAACCGCGCAGGCGAACCGAACCCTTCCGCCGGGTCGGACCGCCGTCAGGCCGCGGCGGGGGCTACCGGATCGCCAGGTGCTGCGTGTTGACACAGTTGTTTAACCGACCGTCTTCCAGAAAGTCCAGGCACGTTCGCAATGCCTTGCGGCGGAGGAAATCGAACCCTGCGGCACTGTAGAAAGCGGCGTGTGGGGTGATCACCAGCCGATCCCGAACCCACTCCTCGCGCGCGCGCCACGCCCGGATTAGCGGGTGATCGGCTGGCGGCGGCTCTTCGGGAAACACGTCGAGGCCGGCGCCGCCGAGGTGCCCGGATTCGAGCCCCCACTGCACCGCATCCAGGTCGACGATCGCGCCGCGCGCCGTGTTTACGAGCACCGCGCCCGGCTTCATGGCCGCGACGGCCGCGCGATCAATCAGATTGGCGGTCTCCGCACTCGCAAGACAGTGGACGGTCACGAAGTCGCAGACCCCGAGCATCGCGTGCAGGTCGTGGAACCGCTCGACGCCCAGGGCCAGTTCCTGACCGTCCGGGATGTACGGGTCGTGGGCCGCCACGTGCAGACCGAAGCCCTTGGCCCGCATGGCTGACGCCGTCCCGATCCGGCCGAGACCGATCACGCCAAGGCGCCGGCCGGCAAGGCGGGTGACTGTGGGCGATGCGGAATAATCCCAGACCGGACCCTCCGTCTGGATGAACCGTTCGTTGAACTGCACGATGCCGCGCGCAAAGGCAAGCACCAGTGCGATGGCGTGATCGGCGACCTCGGTGGTCCCGTAGTCAGGGACGTTGCACACCCTGATCCCGCGTCGACCGGCGGCGCGCGCGTCGATCAGGTCGTAGCCGACGCCGAGCCGCGTGATGATCCGGCACTGCCCGAGCCCGTCGATGATCTCTTCATCGATCGGCATGTGCAGCCCAGTCACCAGGGCGTCGGCCCGTGCCCAGTCAGCGTCGGGAACGTCGCTGCGGGCACGCCCCGGATAGACGACCACCTCCGCCCGGCCGGCCGCCTCGTCCCGCTCGGTCGCCAACCCGTCCTGGGCGAGCGAGTCGGGATACAGGATGACGTGCACAGCGCTGGATCAGTGCGATGGCCTGGGGACGCCTGACCCGCTGCTGCCACGCAGGAAGTCGAGGTCGGCGCCTTCATTCGCCTGCAGGACTCGCTCGGTGTAGAGGTTCACCCAGCCCCGTTCCGACGCCGGCGGCGGCGCCTGCCACGCCTCTCGACGGCGCCGAAGCTCGTCATCGTCGACATCCAGATGCAGCCGTCGGCCGGCGACGTCGAGCTCGATCATGTCGCCGTCCCGAACCAGCGCCAGCGGTCCGCCGACGGCAGCTTCGGGAGCCACGTGCAGCACCACGGTGCCGAAGCAGGTTCCGGACATGCGCGCGTCCGAAATTCGCACCATGTCGCGGATGCCCCGCTCTAGGACCTTCTTGGGAAGCGGCAGGTTACCGACCTCCGGCATTCCGGGATAACCCTTCGGTCCGGCCCCTTTCAGGACCATGACGCAAGTCTCGTCGATATCGAGGTTCGGCTGATCCAGGCGTGCGTGCAGGTCTTCAACTGACTCGAAGACGACCGCCCGGCCCCGGTGTTGCATGAGGTCCGCATCCGCCGCCGAAATCTTGATTACCGCCCCGTCCGGCGCCAAGTTGCCACGGAGGATCGCCGTGCCTGCCCCCACGTTGATTGGCTGTGCCGCCGGCCGAATGACCTCCTCGTTCCAGTTCTTGGCGCCGCCTACGTTCTCCGCCACCGAACGGCCGGTGACCGTGATGGCATCTCCGTGCAAGTGCGGAAGGATTTCCTTCATGACCACAGGAAGTCCGCCGGCATAGAAGAAGTCCTCCATCAGGAACTCACCGGATGGCTGCAGGTTCACGATAAACGGCACGTCGCGGATGAGGTCGTCGAAATCCTGCAGGCGGAGCTGTACGCCGATTCGGCCGGCTATCGCCAGCAGGTGCACGATGGCATTGGTCGAGCCACCGATCGCGGCGTTGACCTTGATGGCATTCTCGAAGGCCTTGCGGTCGAGCACGTCCGAGAGCTTGAGGCCGGCCTGGACGTTCTGGACGATCTGCATGCCGGCGCGCTCGGACAGCGCATAGCGACGGGAATCGACAGCCGGAATCGCCGCGGAGCCAGGCAGTTGCAGCCCGAGCGCCTCGGAAACGCTGGCCATCGTGGAGGCCGTCCCCATGGTCATGCAGTGACCGGCACTGCGCGACATGCACGCCTCGGCTTCCTGGTAGTCCTCCAGCGTGATGACCCCGGCACGTAGATCATCGGTCAGGCGCCAGACGTCGGTCCCCGATCCGATGTCGCGGCCGCGGTACTTCCCGTTCAGCATCGGCCCGCCGGTTACCACCAGCGTCGGAATGTCGACGGATGACGCCCCCATGATGGTCGCGGGCGTGGTCTTGTCGCAGCCGCACAGGAGGACGACCCCGTCGAACGGATTGGCGCGGATGGATTCCTCGACATCGATGCTGGTGAGGTTGCGGTACAGCATGGTCGTCGGCCGCATGACCGGCTCGCCCAGGCTCATCACCGGGAATTCGAGGGGGAAGCCGCCGGCCTTCCAGACTCCGCGCTTGACCGCCTCCGCCACCCGGTCGAGGTGCGCGTTGCAAGGTGTCACCTCGCTGGCCGTGTTGCAGATCCCGATCACTGGCCGTCCGTCGAAATTCTCGGCCGCGAACCCTTGGTTCTTCATCCACGACCGATGCGCAAAATTCATCATCTCGTCGCCGCCGAACCAGGCGTGGCTCCGGTATGCTGATTCCCCGTTGCCTTTGGCCATCCTCAAACTCCCAAGGTCATGCGCCGCAACCTGTCGGTGCGACCGGTGGTGGGATACTAGGGGACGCCAATGCGAGGCGCGAACCGGCCTGTGCGCCTGGGCCCGTCGCCAAAACGGCCGACTCGGGTGCGGCGCGGCTGCACCACTGGCAGCGCTGCGGCCCGTACAGCCGCTTGCCCCGAGCGCGCTGACCGCCATGATGTGACACCTACTGCGCCGCAGCGACGGGTGATCGCGACTCTTGTAACGCTTCAGGCAACTTGCCAGACACCTTGCGGGGACGTTGTCCAAAGCATGAAGGAAGGCAGGAATCTGGAAGGCGTTTGGGTTTTCGGGTACGGGTCGCTGATCTGGCGGCCGGGCATGGCGTTTGCCGAACGCCGGGTCGCGCGCGTGCGGGGCTGGGCACGGCGTTTCTGGCAAGGCTCACACGACCACCGTGGCCTCCCCCATGCACCCGGACGGGTCGTGACGCTGGTTCCGGAACCCGGAGCCTCGTGTGAAGGCGTTGCCTATCGCCTCCCGACCGACCAGGCCACCGCGGCGTTCGCGGGGCTCGACCACCGTGAGAAGAACGGCTACCAGCGGCGCAACGTACGGCTGGAGTTTCGTCTGGGGGGGACCAGTGCCGGCATTGTGTACATCGCGCCGGTCGGCAACCGTGCGTTCCTCGGACCCGCCCCGCTGGATCAAATGGTTGCGCAGATCGCACGGGCTGCAGGTCCCAGCGGGACCAACGTCGATTACGTCCGGGAGCTGGAAGCGGCCCTACGGCGTCTGGCGATCAATGATCCTCACGTGTTCGAACTCGCCCGCCGACTCCGCGAAGGCTCACCGCCGGCGCCCGGACCCGAACTTCCATCCGCCTGATCGCGCCTCCCCATCCCCGGAGCGCGTGCCGCCGCTCCGGCTGATCAGGGAGCAATGATTGCAATGGCGGGCCACCTGCGCTCCAGGCCGAATGGCGCCGGGGTGGCCGAGCGGGGCGTCGGGGATATACATTCCGCCGGATGTAGCTGTCCGTCAGCGTCCGATCAGTTTCCATCAACCTGTACAGGACCTTGATTCGGGGTCCGTTCCGTCACGCGCTTCTACACGAGGATCAATGATGACCAACACTTACCGCGCCTTTGTCGTCCACAAGGACGACGATGCTACCCGATTGGCATACGAGGAACGCCCCGAGCCGGAACCGCAGGACGGCGAGGTGGTCGTGCAGATCGCCTGGAGTTGCGTGAACTACAAGGACGGCCTGGCGACCCTGCCGAAAGGGGGCGTGGTGCGAGAGTGGCCTCGGGTACCCGGCGTGGACATGTCCGGTGTGGTCGCCGCGTCGCGCGACCAGCGGTTCCAGGAAGGCGACGAGGTGGTCTGCACCGGTTACGACTTTGGCGTCAACCACGACGGCGGTTACGCCGACATGTGCTGCGTCCCCGGCGACTGGTTGTTCCGCCGACCGGACGCCCTTAGCCTGCGTGACTGCATGACCTTCGGCACGGCGGGCTTCACCGCCGCACTGGCCATCCAGCAGATGGAACGGAACGGCCTGGCGCCCGGCAATGGCGTAGTCCTGGTGACCGGTGCTTCCGGCGGTGTGGGGAGCATGGCGGTCGCCATGCTGGCCCGGCTCGGGTACCGCGTGGCCGCCGCTACCGGTAAGGCAGATGCGGCGGCATTCCTCACCGCCCTCGGTGCGGAGACCATCTTGAGCCGGGAAGACGTCAGTGAAGAACCGCGTCCCATCGGCAGGGCCCGGTGGGCGGGAGCGGTCGACCAGGTGGGCGGGCGCGTCCTGGCCTGGACCCTCTCGACCATGGCCTATCGCGGGGTGTGCGCCGCCACCGGCCTCACCGGTGGCCCGGGGCTCCAGTCGACCGTCTTCCCGTTCATCCTTCGCGGCGCCTCACTGCTCGGCATCGATTCCGTGATGTGCCCGATGGCGGAGCGCAGCCCCCTGTGGGCCCGGATGGCGGGTGAACTCCGGCCAGTGGATCTGGACTCGATGACCACGGAAATCGCGTTCGACGACCTGCAGGCAACGCTCACGACCATTCTGAAGGGAGGCGTCACGGGCCGCACCGTTGTGCGGCTGGCCGGCGGCTGAGCAAGCTGTATCAGAGCGGCGGGCGGCGGGTTACCAGTCCGAGTTCCCGTTCCAGCGCCCCCGCCGCCTGAAACACGAGGTGATCTTGGTACCACGGTCCGACCAGCTGCACGCCGACGGGCAGGCCCTGCGAGAAGCCCGCGTTTACGGATGCGGCGGGATGGCGGGTCAGATTGAAGATGGGTGTGAAGGGCACCCACGCCAAAGGGTTGCTCTCCCAGCCGTCCGGGAAATTCTGATCGGCCCCGAACGGCAGCACCGGCATCGTCGGCCCAAGCAGCACGTCGAACGGCCCCGCGCGGAACAGCTCGGTGAGCCAGGCCCAGAGGGCCTCCCGTCCCTCCTGTGCCTCGTAGTACTCGGCGAGCCCACAGGTCTTCCCGGCTTCGCAGAACGACTGGAGGTTGGGATCGAGAAGTTCGTAGTCGCCGGCACTGAGGTCGTCCGCCAAACGCGCTGCCCCCATGATCCAGATCAGGCGGAAGATGCGGACCGGGTCGCGGGGCCATTCGATCGAGATCTCCTGCACGTCGGCACCCGCCCTTCGAAGTGCGGCAGCAGCATCGCGGGTCACCGCGGCGACAGCAGGATCGACGCCCTGCTCGCCGATTGCGTGCAGCATGCCGAAGTCGGGGGTGTAGCCGACCCGGAGACCTTCGGCGCCGGCCTGCGCCGCCGCGCGGTAGTCGGTGTCGTCGGGCGGCAGCGCGTGGAAGTCGCGATGATCCGGCCCGGTGATGACCTCATACAGTAGGGCACCGTCCGCCACCGTACGGGCCATCGGGCCGACGTTCGCCACCGTGCCGAACAGGGATATCGGCCACGCCGGCACCCGCCCGAACGAAGGCTTGTGACCAAAGAGCCCCGTGAAGCTTGAGGGAATGCGCACCGAGCCGCCGCCGTCGGTTCCAAGCGCGAGCGGGCCCATCCCCCCCGCGACCGCAGCGCCGGCTCCCCCGGACGAACCGCCCGGCGTGAGGTCAGGGTTCCACGGGTTCCGGGTCACCCCGCAGAGGATGCTCGAGGTGGTGCCCTTGTGGCCGTATTCCGGTGTCGATGTCTTCCCGAGGAGCACGGCGCCGTGCTCGCGAAGGCGTGCCACGGCCGGCGCATCCTCCTCCCAGGGCCCATCGGCCGGCACCGTGAGCGATCCCTTGCGGGTGGGCCAGCCTGCGGTCAGCAGCAGGTCCTTGACTGACACAGGCACCCCGTCAAGCGCACCGAGGGGCGCGCCCTTGTGCCAGCGCGCCTCCGAGGCGCGGGCATCCTGCAGGGTTCGCTCGGCATCGACGACGACGAAGCAGTTCAGTCTCGGGTTGAGGGCATCGATGCGAGCCAGAACCGCTTCCGCGACTTCGACCGGCGACAGCACCTTGCGTGCATAAAGCGCCAGGAGCTGGGTCGCCGTGGCGTCTTGGAGGTCCCCGGGCGGCGGCCCACCATCATTCGAGAGTTCCGTCGCAGCCACGTCAAAGTCTCCTGCAAACCGCCGATTTCCTGCACCTGCGCGGCTTCGCGGGAGTGTATCGTCGGGCTGCTGGTGGAGCCAGTCGAAGCAGCGCCGCCGACGCAGCCAGATGTCTCAGGAAGCCTGACGTCGCGGCCGTGCCTCCGGCTCGGCGTGCGTAGTGTGCCTGGCCTGGCGAAGCTGCGGGAAACTGACGGGCCCTTCCGCCGGGCGCGGACGCCTTCTTCGCCTGCGCCGGGCCGTGATGGGGCCGCCTTGCCGCCTACCCTCCTCCGTATATCCTGCACATTCGAGCGTGGCGGAGCGTGGCGCAGCCTGGTTAGCGCACTTGTCTGGGGGACAAGGGGTCGCCGGTTCAAATCCGGCCGCTCCGACCATGTTTTACGTCTCCGCGTCTGGGCGGTCGTCTAATGGTAGGACGGCGGGTTTTGGTCCCGTAAATGTTGGTTCGAGTCCAGCCCGCCCAGCCAGAAGTGCGCGCTTCAGGCGCCGCCGGAGCCTGATATGCCGTGGATTCACGACCTGTACACGACGCCGTATGCTCTCGGGCCGAAGATCGAGAATGAGAACCGCGCACGCTGGCCAGTCGCTTGCCCGCGTTATATTCGCTGATATATAGTTGAAGGGTCGAGCCCGGAGCCACTTATGCCTGATGGCCACGCCTTGCCCGGGGTCGCCCCCGTGGTGGACCCGTACGGTCGCGATATCACCTACCTCCGGGTATCGGTGACCGATCGGTGCGACTTCCGCTGTGTCTACTGCATGGCGGAGGACATGACGTTCCTCCCGAAGAAGGACGTGCTCTCGCTTGACGAACTGCGCCGCCTGTGCGGCGTCTTCGTGTCGCTGGGCGTACGAAAACTCCGGCTGACCGGCGGCGAACCGCTGGTGCGAAAGAACGTCATGCAGCTCTTCACCGACCTTGGCGCCATGCTCGGCGAAGGCGGGCTCGAGGAGCTGACACTCACGACGAACGGCTCCCAGCTCCGGCGCCACGCCGGAGCCCTCCACGCCGCCGGCGTGCGCCGGGTCAACGTCTCGCTCGACACCTTGGATCCTGATCGGTTCGGCGAGATCACCCGGTGGGGCCGGCTTGAGCGGGTACTTGACGGAATCGAGGCGGCAACGGAAGCAGGCCTGCACGTGAAGATCAACACCGTCGCCCTGAAAGGCGTCAACGAGGATGAAATCCCGGCGATGCTCGAATGGTGCCACCATCGCGGGTTCGACTTCACGCTGATCGAGACGATGCCCATGGGCGACATCACCGGCGACCGTACTGATCAATATCTCCCTCTCTCGATGGTGCGGGCCCGCCTGCGCGACATCTACGGTCTCGAGGAAATCAGCTACCGGACTGGTGGTCCGGCCAGATATTTCCAGGCGAAGCGAACCGGCGGGCGGGTCGGCTTCATCACCCCGATGACCCACAACTTCTGCGAATCTTGCAATCGCGTTCGCCTGACCTGCACCGGAACGCTCTACATGTGTCTCGGCCAGGATGACAGCGCCGACCTCCGGCAAGTACTGCGTTCCACCGACGATGATGACGTGCTGCGTGCCGCGGTCATCGACGCCATCGGCCGCAAGCCGAAGGGCCACGATTTCGTAATCAGTCGGCGCGAGCGCGTCCCCTCCGTGTCCCGTCACATGAGCGTAACCGGCGGCTGAGCCGACCTGGCCTCGCGCCGCTACCCTTCCCCGTCGTGCCCATCCCCATCGCGTTTGTCGCAGCTTCGACCGACGACGCCCAGGCGGCGTTGCAGTCGCTCCGTCGCCGGTACGATCACGTACCGCCGACCGACGCGGGCGTCATCATCGTGCTGGGGGGCGACGGGATGATGCTCAACGTGCTCTCGCAGTGGGGACCCCAGGGCAAGCGGATCTACGGCATGAACAAGGGGACCGTCGGGTTCCTGATGAATCGTTACCGCGAGGACGACCTTGGCACGCGGCTGGAGGCCGCCCAACCCGCGGTTGTCCATCCGCTGCGCATGGACGCCGTCACCGCCGAGGGAGCGCGCCGCACGGGCCTCGCCATCAACGAAGTCTCCCTCCTCCGGCAAACCCGCATGACGGCCAGCATCCGAATCCTGGTCGACGGCCGCGAGCGCTTGGCGGTACTGTCCTGTGACGGCGTGCTGGTGTCCACACCGGCCGGAAGCACCGCCTACAACCTGTCCGCGCACGGTCCGATTCTGCCGCTGGGAACCCCGCTGCTCGCGCTCACCCCGATCTGCCCGTTCCGGCCGCGACGATGGCGCGGCGCGCTGCTTCCCGAGCCGGCCGAAGTGACCTTTGAAGTCCTGGAGGCGGACAAGCGCCCCGTGAGCGCGACGGCCAGCGAACTGGAGGTTCGGAACGTCCGGCAGGTCACCGTGACCGCGGACCGTTCAACATCGCTGACGCTGTTGTTCGATCCGGAGCATCATCTCGAAGAACGAATTCTCGCCGAACAATTCAGTCCCTGACGAGCATCAGGATTCGGAGTTCTCACGCACCCCTCGCCGGGTCTCGTCCACGATGAGCTGCGCCACCGAACGGAGCGCCTCTTCAACGCCTGCCCCGTCGAGGCGACAGAGCCGGAAATGGTCGAGTTGCCGGTCGGCGCTGCTGCCCTCCCGAATGATGGTGCGCACGTGCTCGACTTCCCGCTCGCAGGCCAACGCAGCCGCGTCGGCCGCCAGCAAGCCGAGCAATTCCTCGACATAGTCGACAAGGTCGACGCGGGTCCCCGACTCGAAGTCCGCCAGGAACGCCACCACGCCGTAACGCTGGGCCAGCCATCGATTTTGCTGGATGATTTCCGGGGGCGGGTCGGCAGGCAGGCGCCCGGCGCGGACAGCGTTCAGCAGATGGCGCACCAGGCAGGCGTAGAGGGCCACGATGGACATGGCGTCGTCAACGTCGGGACAGATGTCGGCGATGCGAAGTTCCAGCGTGGGAAACCGGACCGAGGGCCGGAGATCCCACCAGATCTCGGAACCGTCCCGGACGAAACCGAGACGACGGTAGTTCTCGACGATCTGGTCATAGTCGGCCCAGGAAGGGAGCACTGGGGGCACTCCCGAGCGGGGCAGTGCCGCCATGAGGTTCATGCGCGCCGACTTGAAGCCCGTGACGTGGCCACCGTTGAACGGGGACGATCCGGACAGCGTCAGGAAAAGCGGCAGGTAGCGGCGCATTGCGGTGAGAACTTGAATGCGCTCGTCCGGGGTCCCGAAACCTGCATGCACGTGCATCCCGCTCGCCACGAGCTGCCGGATCACGGTCTGGTACAGAACCGCAAACTCGCGGTAGCGTTCCCGCGGGGTAACGGCCTGAGTTTCCCAAGCCGCAAAAGGGTGTGTGGACGAACCCATCAGGCCGACCCCGTACTGGTCCGTATAGCCGAGCACCGCGCGCCGGACGGCCACGATCGCTTCCCGGGCCTCGGCAACCGAATGGCATACGGGCGAGTTCAGCTCGACCTGGGAGCGGAGGAGCTCCGGCACGACGCGACACGTGCCTTGGAAATCTTCGAAGGCCGTGAGCAGACCCGGGTCCGGATGGGCCACGAGATTGAGTGTGTCGCGGTCAACGAGAAAGAACTCCTCCTCGATTCCCAGCGTGATGTCGGGATCACCCTTCACGCAGCTCTAACCTCGTCATCGGCCTACACCGGCGGCCAGCACGACCGGGGCTCGATCCAGCCGCCCCCCAAGACGCGCGAGTCCCGATAGAACACCGCCGCCTGGCCGGGCGCGACCGCCTGCTCCGGCGCGCCGAACGACACCTCTGCCCGCCCGCCCGCCAGCAACCGGACCCGGCCGGGCGTGCCACGGTGCGTGGAGCGCACCCGGAGCAACACATCGTGTAGTTCGGTTCCGGGCGCCGACGATTCGTCGGCGATCCAGTTGACATCGCGAATCGTGATGCTGGCGACACCGAGCGCTTCTTTCGGCCCCACGACGACACGCCGTTCCGACGCGTCGATCCGGACCACGTAGAGGGGCCGGCCCGCGTCGGCAACCCCCAAGCCGCGCCGCTGGCCAACCGTGAAGCCGGAGATGCCAGCGTGCCCGCCCAACACGCGGCCATCCACGTGGACGACATCTCCCGCCGCGGCGGTGTCAGGCCGCAGCGACCGGACGACCTCGCGATAGTTGCCGCCCGGAACGAAGCAAATGTCCTGGCTCTCCGGCTTTTCGGCCACGCCGATGCCGGTTCGCACCGCGGCCCGACGCGTCTGTTCCTTGGAAAAACCCCCCAACGGAAAACGGAGTCGCTCGAGCTGGCTGCGGGCGGTGGCGAACAGGAAATAGCTCTGGTCCTTTGCGGCATCCGCGGCCCGGTGAAGTTCCGGACCGAACGCCCCCTCGACCCGCCGGACGTAATGGCCGGTAGCCATCCAGTCGGCGTCCAGCTCAAGCGCCGTTTCCAGCAGATCGCGGAACTTCACGCGTTGATTGCAAAGGACACAAGGAACCGGAGTCACACCTTCCGCATAGCGGTCGACGAAGTCCTGCACCACGCCGTCGTGGAAACGTTTCTCGTAGTCGAGCACGTAGTGCGGGATTCCCAGATCATCGGCCACCCGACGGGCGTCGTACACGTCCTGACCGGCACAGCAGGTCTTCGTGCCGGCACTGCGGTCGCCCAGGCCGTACAGATGCAACGTGATGCCGATGACATCGTATCCCGCCTCGTGCAGCAACGCCGCTACCACGGAGCTGTCGACACCGCCCGACATCGCGACGACGACCCTTGACCGGCGGTTCATGCTGTGGAATCCCCGGCCGCGTGCCCGGCTATCTGACGACGACGGAGGGCCGTCACCTCCGTGACCAGATCCGGCGCGAATTCAGTGCCCCATTCCGGGACGAAATGGCCAGCGTTGCCGATCGCCACGGGCGTGCCGAGCCCCCGGATCCGCCGGGCGAGTGCGCGCATGGCGTCGGGGGGAAGGATGGGATCGCGCATGCCTGCCAACAGCATCGCGAAGCCGTCGTAGGCCTCGCCCCACCACGCCTCCGCCGTCCGGGCCATCTCCGCGCCCGGGTCCTTTGGTGAGGCCGGGAAAATCCGCGGCAGCGCGACGAGCGCTGCCTTGTACGCGGCGTCCGGGAACGGTGCCTGGTAGGCATTGCACTGGGCAAGCGTCAGAATGCGGTTGGTGCGGGCCATCAGCGACCGCACGTTCATGTCCTGCTCCGAACGGGCAGTCGCCAGCCAGTTGTGGTAGCCGGCAGGCAACGACCGGACCCCGGTGGCCAGCCAGGTGTTGAAGCATACCAGACCAGCGAACCGCTCGGGCATCTCACACGGAATGGTCATCCCGAGGGTGCCGCCCCATTCGTGCACGACGAGCACGATGTCCCGCAGATCGAGCTGCTCGATCAAGGCGATCAGGCTGGAGCGGAGGCCGGCGAACGTGTAGGCCTCGGGATCAGCAGGCTTGTCTGATCGACCGAACCCCGGCAGGTCCGGCACGACCGCCCGGTGCCCCTGCCGCACGATCTCGGGGATGAGGTATCGGTAGAGGTACCCCCAAGTGGGGTGGCCGTGCAACAGCAGGAACGTGAGCGGTTCGGGCGCGTTGCCCGCCCCTTCGTCCACGTAGTGCATGCGAAGCGGCCCGCAGGCGTCAAAGCCGGGCACCGCCTCCAGGTAGCGTGCGGTAAACGGCCAGCCGGGGAGTTCCTGAAACCGGTCGTCCGCAGTGCGCAGTACCGCTCCCGTCACCAAAGCGTCGGCCCCGCCTACGACGACCGTTCCGGCAGGACCTTGGGTCCCGTCCGGAACGGCGGGGGGTTCCCGGCGTGCGCCCGCCTCAGTCGAGAAGGACGCTGGGCAACCACAGAGCGATCTCCGGGAAGCCGATGACGAAGCCGAGCCCCACCAGCTGCAGGGCCACGAAGGGAATGATTCCCCGGTAGACCATCTGGATCTTGACGCTCGGTGGTGCCACTCCCTTTAGATAGAAGAGCGCGAAACCGAATGGCGGCGTCAGGAACGATGTTTGCAAGTTGACCGCGATCAGCACGGCCACCCACGGGATGACCAGCCCGGCAGCGACGTGCGTCCCGAAGTCCAGCGTTGCCATGATCGGGGCGAACAACGGCAGCACGATCAAGGTGATCTCGACCCAGTCGAAGAAGAAGCCCAGCAGGAACACCATCCCCATCATGAGGAACAGGATGCCCCATGATCCGAGGCCCATGTGCTCGACGAAGGCATGGATCAGATCGTCGCCGCCCAGTGACCGGAAGACATACGAGAACGCCGTCGCGCCGATGAAGATCCCGAAGATCATGGCGCACGTCAGGCCGGTTCGCGCGACCACGTCTTTCAGGACCGCCTTTCGCAGCCGGCGGTTGAACAGCGCCAGGATAATCGACCCCAGCGCACCGACCCCGGCGGCCTCCGTGGGCGTGGCGACGCCGGCGAAGATGGAGCCCAGTACGAGGAAGATCAGGAAAATCGGCGGAAGGAACGACCGGAACACCATCGACACCAGCTCAGCGGCGCTATCCGGTCCCTCCGAAGCCGGCAGGGGCGGCGCCAGCGTCGGATTGAGGCGCGTGCGAAAAAACAGATAGACGATGTAGAGCGAAGCCAGGACCAGCCCGGGGAACACCGCCGCCACAAACAACGTCCCCACCGAGATCGACAGCAGGTCCGCCATGATCACCAGCATGATCGAGGGGGGAATGAGGATTCCGAGCGTCCCCGATGCGGCGATCGTCCCCGTCGCCAGGGACGGGTGGTACTGGCGATCGAGCATCACCGGCAACGCGAGCAGCGTCATCATCACGACCGAAGCGCCGATGATTCCGGTCGTTGCGGCCATGATGGTGCCCATGATCGTCACCGACATAGCAAGTCCGCCGGGTACCCGGCGGAGCAGGACCTGCAGGCAGTGCAGGAGATCGTTCGCGACCCCGGAGCGCTCCAGCATCGTGCCCATGAAAATAAACATGGGCACGGCGACAAGGATCAGGTTCTCGCAGACCCCGCCCCAGATGCGGGAAATGATGTTGAAGAACTCAATGAACGAAAACACGTCGGCGGCAAGGCCGAGGAATCCGAAGCCGAGGGCCACGCCGCCGAGTACGAACGCGACGGGAAACCCGCTGAACAGGAGCATCGCGAGCGCCAGGAACATCAGGACCGGCATCAGGTAGATGAGGGTGTCCATTACTGCTCTCCCCTGACGACCTGCGTTTCCTGGGCAGCCGCCGCACGCAGCTCCTCATCCGGATTGCGCAACTCGGGCAACGACTTGGACAGCTCGAGCGCGGCCGCTGTCTGGCCGGTCTCAAGCAGCACCAGGTACGCCAGGTTCCTAAGGAGGACCGCGACGCCGGCAAGGAGCAGCAGCAGCATCCCGAACGGTACGAAGGACTTGATAATCCAGCGATGGGACAGGCCGGTCAGGGCGGACGACACTTCGTCGATGTTGAACGATCGTTCGGCGAAATCGAGGCCAAACCAGATTACGAGAGCGGCGTACGGGACCAGGAACAGGGAGATCCCGGTGACCTCCAGACGGGCCTTCCACAGCTGCGAGAATCGCTCACGGACGACCTCGATTCGGACGTGGGAGTTCCGCAGGTAACCGAAGCCCAGTGCCAAAAGGAACAGCGCCGCGTGGAGGTGCCATTCCATTTCCTGCAGCTTGGTCGAGCCCAGCACCAGGAACCGACGCGTCACGATGTCGAAGATGATGATGAAGATCAGGGGGATCGCCAGCCAGGACCCCACCATACCGGCCAGGGTCAGTCCGCGGTCGAGCGCGCGACTCAAGCGCACCAGCGGATGCCGTTCCGGTTCGGGCACACTCCCAGAATTGTCCATGGACATAGGAATCGGGTCTCCTTACTACATAGCCGGCAGGATCAGGTGGTTCCGGCGAGGCCCGTGACATAAGAGTCGTTGGCGACGCCTTATATACCAGCTTGCCTACTGGGAATTGCCGGCGGCCGTCTCGCGTCAGCCCCCAACCATCGAAACTACAAGCGTCTCCAACACGGGGATCATACGAAACCCTTCATCGATCTCCCGGGGGCGGCGAGCCCCCGATCGCGAAAGGTCAGTCGCTTGGCACGAAGGCCGGAAATCCGGCGTCCTCTTCCACCCGCGTTCCGCCAGATCCCGTCACCGCAGCAGCAGCTGGGTAGTTCAGCGCCGAAGGCCCCGTGTGCCGAGACAACGATCAGGACACGTGACCCTGACGGCCGCAGAGCGCGTCAGGAGACATCAAGGTCGTCGTGTCACGAACGCTTAACACTGGCAGACTATGGAATAACACCGGGCGTGTGAAGCCCGACATCGTTCGCAAGCCTGAATCGAGGCCATGGGATCCCGACGAACTGCACCAAAACCCGCCGCGCGCGCGTGCCCGTCGGAGGCTCTGCCCGCGCTGACCCCGGCGTCCACTGACTTCGCCGCACTGACCCGCCGGTTCCTCTCGCGGCGCGGGTTCGTCGGCGGTGCCGCGGCGCTCGGCGCGAGCGCATTCGTGATGAGCGCGGGCGGCGGCCGAACTGCGGGAGCGCGGGGTGCTCCCTTCCGCTTCGGTTCCATCGCCACCAACACGCGGGACACCGTCACGCTGCCCAAGGGCTACGACTGGCATGTCGTCGTCCGTTGGGCTGACCCAATGTGGTCGTACGGACCAGCGTTGGATCCGGTCACCGGCGGCACCGGCGCCAGCCAAGAACAAGCGTTCGGCGACAACAACGACGGCATGGAATTGTTCACGGTCGGGGAACGGACCCTGCTTGCGGTCAACAACGAATACGTGAATCGTCACGTCCTGTTCGGCACTTCTGGCTCCGGACTGCCCCAATCTGCCGACGACGTGCGCAAGAGCAAGGCCGCGCATGGCGTGTCGATCGTGGAGGTTCGGCAGGAAGCCGGCGTCTGGTCCGTCGTGCCGGACTCCCCCTACAACCGGCGGATCACCGCGGACACGCCCATGGACATTACGGGCCCGGCGCGCGGACATCCCCTGCTCCGGACTGCGGTCGATCCCTCTGGCGTCCGGAGCCTTGGCACCTGGAACAATTGTGGAAGCGGCAAAACCCCTTGGGGCACGTTCCTTACTTGTGAGGAAAACTTCCATTTCTATTTCGCCGCGAGCGACCCTGACATGCAGCTCCCCCGCGCGTTCAAGCGCTACGGGATCACCACGTCCGATCGCAACATCGGCTGGAGCGCGCACGATGAGCGCTTCGACATTGCAAAACACCCCCACGAACCGAATCGCGTGGGGTACGTGGTCGAGATTGACCCGACGGATCCCGTCTCGATTCCCAAAAAACGGACCGCACTCGGACGGTTCAAGCACGAGAACGCGGAACTGGTGATCGCCGACTCCGGGCAGGTGATCGTCTATATGGGGGATGACGAGGGCGGCGAATTCGTCTACCGGTTCGTCAGTGAAGGCCGTTACCGCGAGGGAGGGGACAACGCCGAACTGCTGAGAGCGGGAACCCTGTTTGCGGCCCGGTTCGACGACGATGGTCGCGGCCGGTGGCTCGAACTCACGCCTGCCACCACCGGCTTCGCGTCCGCGGCCAAAATCTGCGTGCACACACGCCAGGCGGCGTCCGCTGTCGGGGCCACCACGATGGACCGCCCGGAATGGGTGGCCGCACATCCGGACGGGACTGAGGTGTACTGCTGTCTTACCAACAACAAGGGTCGCGGCCGGCAGCCCAACCGCGGCGGCGACCCGACGCCGATCAACGGCCCGAACCCTAGGGCGGAGAACCAGTACGGCCAGATCGTGCGCTGGCGGCCGGCCAACGGCGACCACACGTCACCGGATTTCTCTTGGGATCTCTACGTGATGGCCGGCAATCCGGCAATCCATACGGGTCCGAACGCCGGCTCCCCCAACCTCACGCCAGAGAACATGTTCAATTCCCCCGACGGGCTGGCCTTCGACAGTAGTGGGATGCTGTGGATACAGACCGATGGCTCGTACTCGGATGAAGGCGACTTTGCGGGCCAGGGCAACAACCAGATGCTGCTCGGCGACCCCGCGACCGGCGAGATCCGTCGTTTCCTGGTAGGCCCAAGAGAGTGTGAGGTCACCGGGATCACGTGGAGTGCTGATCGCAAGACCATGTTTGTCGGGATCCAGCATCCCGGAGAAAGGGGCGGCAGCCATTTCCCGGGCGGTGGGGACTCGGTCCCCCGGTCGGCAGTGATCGCGATCACCCGGGTCGATGGCGACCACGTCGGCTGACGCCATGTAACCGGTTTCCGCGGCAGACATGCGCGGCCCGTGCATCGTCTGCGCCACGACCGCCCGACCTGCCGTCTCAAGCGCCGCCGCAGGATTATCCGGCCAGTGCCTGCAGGGCGGGTACGCGGTGAGCCGTCACGCGGAGCGCGCACCCACCGACACCCTCGATGCGTTCAATGTCGACGGCGGCCGAAAGCTGTGCACCCCTGGCAACTGAGAGCTGCACACTTTCCAGGGGAACACCCCACCCGTTGTCATGCATCGATTGCGCCGCGCGTGGTATGCGCCGTCATGCGGCTCACGCGAGCTGGGGCCGTTCGGGATCGAACATGGTCTGAGTTGCGAGCATGACGCGACGCCGCCGAGGTGGCCGGGGTGACCCGCCTCAACCCGGTGAGCCATGCCCCACAGTGCCAGGCGCTCCGTTACCGTGTCTGCAAACCCGGCACGTCGGCCTCCACGTCGAACGCATCGCGAACGCCGTCCCCCAGCACGTTGAAGGCGACGACTGTCACGAAGATGAGGAGGCCGGGCCAGATCGCCAACTGCGGCGCGTCGCGAATCATCGCCTGGGCACCGGTCAGCATGCCGCCCCAGCTGGCCAGCGGCGGCTGGATGCCAAGGCCGAGGAAGCTGAGCACCGATTCGGTCAGGATCAGGTTTCCCACCGAAAGTGTTGCCGCCACGACAATCGGCGACAGCGAATTCGGCAGCACGTGGCGCAGCAGGATGGCGGTCGAACCCGTGCCCAGGGCCCGCGCGGCCTGAACGTACTCCCGCTCGCGCACCACCAGTGCCGCCCCTCTCGCCAAGCGGGCGACGGTGGTCCAGCCGACCAGCGCCAGTATCAGGATGATGCGCAACGTCGCATGCTCCGGCCGATCCGCATCCAGACCGAGGCGCGACAGGTCCGCTGCGGCCATGACGATCAACAACGGCAGCAACGGCAGCGCGATCACGAAGTCCGTGATGCGCATGAGCACCGCATCGAGCCAGCCGCCAAAATACCCGGCCGTGAGTCCCAGCACCGCGCCGATGAACGTGGTCACCAGCGCCGCGGCCAGCCCGACGAACAGTGACACCCGGGCTCCTTGCAGGAGGCGAAGCAGGAGATCGCGGCCCAACTCGTCGGCACCGATCGGGTGGGCCAAGCTCGGGCCCGACAGCCGGGCCAGAAGATCGATGGTCTCGGCCCGCAGCCCAAGTGCCGCTTCGGCCAAGGGGAGGGCCAACGCCATGAGGCCCAGGACCGCCAGCACGGCGCCGGCGGCAACCGCGGGACCGTGGCGGCAAAATCGCCTCCAGGCCCCGAGTCGGGAGCCAGGGGCCGGCCTCACGACAGCCCCGCCCCGATCCGAACGCGCGGATCCATCCAGGCGTACGTGAGATCGGCGGCCAGATTGCCCAGGAGCACGAGCAGGGTCGCGAACAGCAGGCTCACGAGGGCGAGGTTGTAGTCGCTCGCCATGACCGCGTCGTAGATAAGCTTTCCCATGCCCGGATACGCGAACATGGTTTCGGTCACGAGTGCGCCGGAGACCAGCGTACCCAGCGACAGCCCGACGATCGTGATGACCGGTACCAGGGCGTTCTTGAGCGCATGGCGGTAGATCACCCGCCGTTCACGAAGACCCTTGGCTCGAGCCGTTCGGACGTAATCCCGGCGTAGCTCTTCCATCATCGCCGCACGCACGAACCGGATGAACCCACCGACAGTGGCGGCACTCAGGGTGATGACGGGTAGCACCATGTGGTGCCAGTCCGGCGTGCCGTCGCCAGCCAGGTCGCCGATGCCGCTCGCCGGCAACCACCCAAGTTCCACCGAGAACGCCATGATCAGCATGAGGGCCAGCCAGAACGCTGGAACCGAGTAGGCGCCGAGCGACAGCAGGCTGACCAGGTGGTCGAGCCACGAGTAGGCGCGCCGGGCTGCCAGTACGCCGGCCGGAATCGCGAGCAGGAGCGACAGCAGGAGGCTGAGGCCGAGCAACTCCACGGTCACGCCGAGGCGGGGCCAGAGCAGCTCCAGCACCGGTCGATGATGGAGCCGCGAATAGCCGAAGTCGCCGGTGAGCGCGGCCCCCAGCCAGTTCAGGTAGCGTTCGTGGAGCGGCAGGTCGAGACCGTAGAGAGCCTTGAGGCGGGCCGCGTCCGCCGGAGTCAGCCGCGGGTCAGCCTGCACCATGACGTCGATCGGGTCTCCCGGCATCAGGCCGATCAGCGCGTAGAGCACGATCGACATGATGACCAGTACCAGGGCCGCCCCGATGGCGCGCCGGCAGAGATAGCGAATCATGGCCGGAGTAGACCGGCTATTCGACGGCGCGCCACTCCTCGATCCACATGGTCGCCGGTACCTGGTGCCCGGTCGGCCGGATTCCGCTCAGCCAGACGGGAACCACGTAGGGCTCGACCCGGAAATACAAGGGCATCGCCGGCAGGTCCTCGGCGTACATCCGCTGCAACTCCGACCACATGGCATCGCGCCTGCCTGGATCCAGCTCAAGTTCGAGGGTATCGAGCAATTCGTCCATCCGGTCGGACCGGTAGCCGGGAAAATTCTGCCCGGAGAAACCGTTGTCCTCGGCCGGAATGCGGTCTGAACGGAGCATCTCGACCGGCACGCCCTCGGGGGTCGAGAGGAACGCGTACATGTTGAGGCCGGGGTTGGTCCGATGGCTGACGGTCTCTCCGAAGAATACGCGTGCGGGCTGGTTCCGGATCAGCGCTTCCACACCCACGTCGCGAAACTGCGCCTGCAGCACTTGCTGGACCAGTTCACGTACCCGTGATCCAGCCGTCGTCATGAGTGGAAAGGACAGCCGCTCCCCCTCCGCGCTGACCCGGATCCCGTCCGGCCCCGGCCGCCACCCCGCCTCGTCGAGCAGCTGCCCGGCGTGGGCGGGATCGTACGCATAGGTTCGCACGTCGGGATCGAAGCCGGGGGCCAGCGGATGCATCAGGGAGTGTGCGACCTGCTGCTTACCTCCGAACAGTGCGTCGACCAACGCCTCCCGGTCGATCGCATACATCAACGCCTGACGCACGCGTCGGTCGCCGAAGTACAGGGAGTCGAGATTGAAGTCGACGTGCTCGTACACGAGGCTGGGCACGAACGAAACATTGAATGCGCCTTCGCCGTCGCGCTCGAAAGCCAAGGCCTCATCGGTGTTGAAACCGACCTGCCCAGAGACGTAGTCGATCGAGCCAGACAGCAGGTTGGCCCGAAGCGCAGCGGTATTCTCGATCACCCGCACCACGATCCTCCCGAACGCGGGCTCCGGGCCGTACCACGTGGGATTCGGCTCGAGCACCACGTGGCTGCCGGACACGACTTCGGTAATCCGGTACGGCCCGTACCACAGACCTGGCTCGGTCGGCTGGGTGTCATAGAGAGTCCGGTTGCGGTACTCGGCAGGTTCGGCTGCCGGCGCGGCCTCTAGGTGGGCCGGCAGGATGGCGCCGCCGAATGCGTTGTACGTGTAGGTAAGCCGGTCGACATGCAGCGTGAATGTCTTCGCATCGATCACGTCGATCTTGAGTATGCGCGCGTACTCCTCCCGGGCCGCAAAGCCCGTTCCCTCGCGAAGGGCGGTTTCCCAAGTGAACACGACATCGGCACTCGTCACCGGCGTGCCGTCGCCCCAGGTCGCATCCGGGTGAAGCCGGTAGGTCACGGCAACCCCGGTCCCGCCATCGGCCAGCTCGGTGGGCTCGGCGAGACCGTTCTCAATGGTCGGGAGCTCCGCGCAGAGAAAGCAGCGCAGTTTCCAGTCGTGCCCATAGTCGGTCACTGGCCGGAGCGTCATGGCAAGGATGTACTGCTTCGCCGCCATGAGGTTGATGGCAGGATGAAAAGTGGAGGGAAACTGCGTGATCCCGATGGTCAGCGTATCGGTGGCCCCGGTCGCCGGTGGCAGGTAGCCGAACACGCCGGCAATGATCAGGGCAGCGATGCGGGGGACGGCACGCCCGCGCGCCCACTGCCGGCGGTCCCGCAGCCACGCCACGACTCGATCCCGGTTCGGCCTGGCCGGCCGTGGCGAATCCCCGTTCCTCCCTGCTCTCGGCCGGCGCACCAAGCACGGACAGGCGAAATGTCGAACCATCGATAATGCAACCAAACTGAGCGTCCCATCCACATGCGTAGGCCGCCCCCCGCCGATGCAGGGAGCGTCGGACTTACATGATGGGGGCAACCAGCGGGGGTATGGAGGAGCGAATATCGTACACCGTTCTGGTGACCGCCTGCCCGATCAGGTCCATGCGTTCGAGCTGGCGAAGACGTCCCTCCACGTTCTTTAGTTCACGCGTCGAGAGGATGCGGTCGAGCACGCCGCACGTGTCGGCCAGCGTCAGGATGACGATGTCCCGCGGGTCGGGGAGCCCGTCATCGAGCAGCACATTCACGATCCGGCGCTTCACTTCGCGCTCCTCGCCACCGTCGATCTGCGGATAGCGCCGCGAGCCGAAGAACCAGAGCAGCCGTTCCTCAACCCGCTTGAGGATTTTCGCTTCGACCAGCCGCTCGGCAATCCGGTCCCGGTAGTCACCCGAGCGATGACTCAGCACCTGCACCCAGTAGGCGGCATCATGCGGTTCCGGGTCGGCCACGATGCACTCGAGCACCTCGTCGAGCACTGGGTCCCCGGTGGGCTCGGTGCTGACGGTGAACAGTTCATCAAGACCAGTATCGATCCGGCCGCGCAGCGCCAGATCCATGAGGATGGCACCCGCGATCGCGCAGTCGATCTGGATCGCTGGGACGTCGACCGGCGTACCCTTTTCATCGTCCAGTGTCAGAAGGAGGATTTCTTCGGGTATGGAGAGCATCAGGCGACTCGCTTGGTGCGGGCGATGGTACGGTACCGTCCCGCCGCCTTCAAGCTGGTCAGCCGGATGAATCCCCCTGCGAGGGAGTAGTTTCGGCGAGGAAGTGGGCGACCAGCCAATGCCGTTCACCGTCGCGCACGACCATGCACAGCACCGACTTCTGACCGCGGTCCCGGGCAGCGCCGACTAGCCCAGCGAGATCGTCCAAGGTCGGGACCCGTTCCTGGTCGACCTCGACCACCAAATCGCCTTCGCGCAGTCCCCTGGCCGCCGCGGGCTGGGGGATGGTGACCACCACCAGGCCCTGAACGGTACCCGAGATGTCGTGGGCGGTCGCCAAGGCGCGAGTCAGGTTGGAAAACGTGATGCCAAGGTCATCGATCAACAACTCCTCGGCCGGGCCGTCAGGTACCTGGCCGGCCAGTTCCACCCGGATGTCGCCGCCGTCAGACCGAAAGGCATTCTCGCAGTACGCGACCCCCACATCGCCGGTCCCGTCCAACACGCAACTCTGGATCTCGAGTTCCACCGACGCGACGGCGCGGCACGCGGCCGCGTTCCCTTGCGGGACCGAGAACGACGCCACTCGCTGAAACGGCTGCAGCCGACGCACCCGCCCTACCGCGAAGACCCCTTGTCCGATTTCCGCTCCGGTCGCGCTTCTCGCCGTGAAATCGGCGACAAATCGACTCAGGTCACCGAACAGCCGATTCCTGACCTGGAACGACAGGTGACAGCTGTCCCCGGAGAGAGATGAGCCGACGATTCGGACAACGAGGCCGGACTCTGCCGTCTCGGCAGCGGCCGGCGGCGCCGCTACGGCCAGTAGCAGCGCCACGATGGTCCGCGCGGCTCTCACGCAGCGGCCTCGGCCGCCCGGCGGAGGAACTCTATTCGGTCTTGTCCCCAGTAGAGCTCGCCCTCGAACAGGAATGTCGGCGCACCAAAAACGTTGGCGGTGATCGCGTCTTCGGTGTTCTGCGCCAGTGTCTCTTCCGCGCCGCCCCCCTTGACGGCGGCAAGGAGTGCCTCGCCGTCAAATCCGCAGCCCCCTGCGACGGCCGTCAACGTCGCTTCGTCGGAGATATCGCGTTCCTCGGCCCAGCAGGCGCGCATCACGCGGAATGCGAATTCGGGCGCATCGCCGGGGCCATCCAGTGCCGCAATCAGCATCTTTCCGGACATCGTTGGATCCACCGGAAAATGCTTCGGCTGCAGGTTGAGGTCCATGCCGAGATGAGCTCTCCACCGGCGCAGTTCGTTGAGACGGTTCTGCTGCACCGCCGCCGGCCGGTCACCGACCGTCTTGATGCCGTTTCGCTGGAACACCGAGAAAATATCGAACGGCCGGAAACGGAGTTCGAGGTTGTATTCGGTCGCTAGCGCTCGCACTCGCGGGGTCGCCAAGTAGGTCCACGGCGACGTCAGGGCAAGAAAGAACTCGATCGGGCGGGCCATGCGAAACTCCTCTACCGTGTGGCGAGTAGCACGAGCCGCTGTGCTACGCTCGGCGACACCATAGACGACCGTCCCAGCCAACCGTGCCAGGATTCACAACGCGATGATTGAGCGAAGGTTCTACCTGGAAACGCAGGACGGATCGATGGATTGCTTCTCCGTCCATCCAGAAGAGGGGGGCCCATTTCCAAGCGTCCTCTTCTACATGGACGCACCGGCCATCCGCGGAGAACTCCGTGACATGGCGCGGCGACTTGCCACCGCCGGTTATTTCGTCCTGTTGCCGAACCTGTTCTACCGCGTCGGCACCGAACGCAACTATCCCTTCGATCAGGCGGCCATTCGCAACGATCCGAAACAGCGCCAGATCATGGCCGACACCATGGCCGACTTGACGAACGCCAAGGTGATCAGCGACACCGAAACGATGCTCGCGTACGTCGCACGCGAAGACGCCGCGGCACCGTCGACGGCTGCACTCGGATATTGCATGAGCGGCCAGTACGTCGTCTCGGTGATGGCCGCCTTCCCGGAAGCGTTCGCCTGTGGTGCGTCCTATTACGGGGTTCGAATCGTGACCGACGAACATGATTCACCGCATCTCAGGGCTGACCAGATCAAAGGAACGCTCTATCTGGCATTTGCCGAGCGCGATCACTGGGTGCCGGACGACACGCTGGACCGAATCCGGGAGATCTTTACCGGCAGCGGCAGGCCCCACCGTGTCGAACTCTACCCGGGAACCGAACACGGCTTCGCGTTCTGGAAGCGCCCCGTCTACCATCGCGATGCCGCGGAACGCCACTGGGAGCGCATGCACCAGCTGTTCCGGCAAAATCTGACCGCGGCGCCCGGTTGGTCCTGAGGTCGGCGGGCACCGATCTGCTGAGCCGTGTGGCCAGGACGGGGTTGGCTGGGGAACCTGGATTCGAACCAGGATTGCTCGGTCCAGAGCCGAGAGTTCTACCGTTAAACTATTCCCCAGCTCACCACGCCTGATCTGCCCGCTTGCTGCGGAACGGCTCTTGATCAGTATACCAACTGCGCCGGCGGCAAAGCGGCATTGTCAGGCTTGGGCCAGGTCCCGGGACGAGGGTCCCGAAGGCGATCGGAACGATCGCTGCTCCCCCTGCGGCGAGTCGCGCAGCCTGACCGGTTGCAGCGCGGTCACCTCATGCCAGATTCCTGGCAGATTCCAAATGGGATCTCATCAGAAGATGAGATCCCACAGGAAGGAGGAAACGCACGAGAAAACCCGTGCACTCGCAATATGGAGCCCTGACTTCTGCATGCAAGGTTTCGCTAACGCAAAAGATTCGTGTCAGCCATGTCTTTTCTGCATGGCCCGCCGTGCTTAGGGGCACGTTGAGAGACTGCCCTCCACAGTGGAGGGTCGACCCGTACATTCCAGTGCCACAACATCGCCAGTCCGGCATGCAGCGAACGCATGCCTTCCGATCGATCCGGGCTATTGCCGATTGGGGATAAGGAATTTCTGGTCCGGATAGATCCAGTGCGGGTCTGCGATCTGGTAACTGTTGGAATTGTAAATCAGCGTATACAGGATGCCCCGTCCGTAGTGGCGCCGGGAGATCCCCCACAAGGTCATGCCCTTTTCCACGGTCACCACCGTCGCCGACGCGGGAATCAACCTGCCGCCAGCTCGAATCAGCGTTGTCACGATGCGTTCGGTCACCACATCGTCGTTCGCGCCTGTCTGATCGATCCGCATCCTGTAGGTGCCAGTCTTGGCGAGCGGATGCTGGGTACGAATCGTCCAAAAGCCGTCTTCGCCGATGATCACGGATCCGGTCGCCTCATTATCCAGATAGATGGTGATCCTGAGCCCGGCTTCACCCCCGCCGGTGATCGCGGCGTAGCCCTTCTGATCAAACGTCACTGCGGTCAGTGAGAGCACGGTGTCGGAGTCGGTCATTTCGGGACTGGCCTGGATGACCCCTACCGTCTCGCCCTGCTCGTCGACGAGTAGTGCGATCGGAGCCTCGCTCGGCACGCTTTCCACCGGCTCGGTGGCGCGAGCTGCAAGCATCTCCCGGTCCGGAATGAGCACCACGACGATGCGCGACGCCAGCCGACGGGCCGGCGCGTCCGGCGGCATCACGGCGACCGACAAGTCCCGAACGCCGGGGAGTAACTGCACATCCGGCACGAACACGAATTCGCCGTTGCGGTTGGTGTCTGCCGACGTGATGACCTCGCCGTCGATCACGAGCTCGACGCGCGATCCCGGCCGGGTGCGGCCCGCGACGACCATCGTGCCGTCGGGAGACACCTGGACCACGTCAAATTGCACAACATCTTCAGGCGCGGCGGGCGTGGCCGGCTCAGGTGACGGCATCTCCTCGGGGACAGCGGCGGGTACACGGTCAGGGGCAGGATCATCGACCACCGCGTCCGGCAGCGCTGCGATCTGCTGTGCGTCCGCCGGCACCGATGCAACACGGTCATCAGGTTCGACTCCGCCAGTTTGCCCAGTCGACCCGTCCTGCGGCGCTGGAACGATGGAGTCCGTTCCGTTCGCCGAACCTTCGGGTGCGGTCTCCGCGCTGACCGGAGACGGCGCCTCCGCAACGACTGGCTCATCCGGATCACCCGAGGGCGCTTCGCGCCGGCTCTCCGTGGAACCGGCGGTGTCAGACCCTGCAGCAGCTGCACCGGCTTCTTGAAGCTCTGCTACTGAGGTGGTCGCGGTTTCCGCCCGCGGCATGGGTGTCTCGGTTTCGGACGTCACTGTCGGCGGCGGCGGATCCCTCGCGGGCACAGACTGGGCCGTCACCACCGGCACAGACCCGTCAGCTTCCTCCGCGACCGGCGCGGGGGTCTCCTCTGCTGCCGGGGCGGGCGTAGTCACCGTATCTGCATCTGCGGCAACATCCTCCGAGCCGACCGGCGCCGAAAGAGGTGCTGGATCCTCCGAGGGCACGGATGGGGTCGCCACTACCGGCATGGACTCTTCGACATCCTCCGCCAACGGCGCCGGAGTCTCCTCTGCTGCTGGAGCAGGTGCTGCCGCCGTGTCCGCATCTCCGGCAGCGTCCCCGGACGCCGTCGTCGTCGATGCCTGCGCCGGGTCTTCCGCCGGCGCGGACGGGGTCGCCACTACCGGCATGGACTCTTCGACATCCTCCGCCAACGGCGCCGGAGTCTCCTCTGCTGCTGGGGCA
>JAGWAT010000024.1:29355-42269 GCA_021296265.1 Alphaproteobacteria bacterium
GGACGCCGCCGTCGTCAATGGCTGCGCCGGGTCTTCCGCCGGCGAGGACGGGGTCGCCACTACCGGCATGGACTCTTCGGTATCCTCCGCCAACGGCGCCGGAGTCTCCTCTGCTGCTGGGGCAGGTGCTGCCGCCGTGTCCGCATCTCCGGCAGCGTCCTCGGACGCCGCCGTCGTCGATGGCTGCGCCGGGTCCTCCGCCGGCACGGAAGGGGTTGCCACCACCGGCATGGATTCGTCGGCTTCCTCCGCCAATGGCGCGGGAGCCTCATCGGCCGCCAAGGCGGGTGCTGCCGCCGTGTCCGCATCTCCGGTAGCGTCCTCGGACTCGGCCATCGTCGATGGCGACGCCGAGTCCTCGGCAGACCCGGTCGGACTTGCCGTAGCCGCAGCGGGCTGTTCAACTTCCTGTCCTGCCAGCGCGGGCGGGTCCTCGACCTCCGGGGGGACCGAAACCGCCGCGTCCGTCCCGCTGCCATCCGACCCGGCTGCCGCTGGCAGGGCCGCTGTCTCCCCGGCGCTCGGCGGTACTGCCGCTTCCTCCGGCGGAGTGTCCGCTTCGACCGCACTACTTGGCAGAGCAGGAGACTCGGCCTGCTGGGCGTCTGCCTGGACTCCAGCCGGGCCAGCCACTGTCTCTTCTGTCGGCGCCTCGTCAGCTGCCCCTGACTCGGGAACAAGTTCTTCCTCTGCCGGCGCATCAGCCGAAGTTTCTCCGGGAATCTCGCCCTGTGCGGCCAATTCCGTCGGTGCAGTGCCTCCGGTGCCCTCTTCGCCCGCGGGAGAAGGCGGGGTTGCCTCGACGTCGGCACCGGCCGGCACCTGGCCGTCCACGCGGTCTCGATCGCCCTCGGCTTGCATCGGCGCCGCTGCACCTTCACGTTCGGGCTCGATGGAATCTCCGGCAGCATCATCGGAACCGTCCGCCTTCAATGGGTCGGCGGATTCAGTCGCTTGTTCTTGTGCCTGCCTGACTTGCTGTTCCGCGTTCAGGGCTGCGACCCGCACGCGCGCATCCTCCCTGGCCATGTCGTACAGGGCGGACACGCCAAGAACGACCAATGCGATTGCGACGGCCGTGCCGACGGCAATCGAACGGGAACTACGGGGCATGCAACTATCTCGCGTAACGTACCGGGGCGACGCTCATCACGGGACTCCGCATCGCCGGCAACCGGGCAAGTCCCTGCCAAACCGGACGCTGATTCCCGGTAGCAAACCACAAAGACTGCGCAATTTCCACTTGGACAGCCTGTTGAACCGATTAATTGGCGGTCCGTTTCGGGCAGTATCCCGAACCCGTCCGAGGACCGGATCGGCGCGATGGGTCATATGGGCATGCGTGCTATCGAGGCCTCAAGGGATAGGTTGCCTCGGCGATATAGACCGCTTCCTCGCGCCCGAGATAAGACGAGTACAACGAAAAGCTGTCGGCGACCCAGGACACCGGCTCCAGCAGACCTGTGCCGTCCAGGCAGTATTGCAGCCTTGACGACCTGACTGAGCGGTTGATCCGTGCCAAGGTGACGTGCGGCTTGAAGCGACGGCGTCCGGTCGCAACATACGGGCCCACTGCCTGTTCGACGGCGCGATGCAGCCCGGTCAAGCTCACCTGCGCTTCCACCGCCCGCACGATCGCCCGGGGCTGACGATCCCCTCCCTGAAACACATCCCACCCGAGACATCGAATGGCTACGGGCGGGTGCCGGATCTCGTGCAGCGCTTCGTGTATTTCCGGGAGGTCAGCGCCATCCACCGTGCCGAGAAAGCGCAGCGTCAGGTGCAGGGACCGGGGAGCCAGCCAGCGCACTCCAGGCACGCTCGTTCGGAACTCCAGCAGATCGTCTGCGCAGTCCGGTGGTACCGGTAACGCCACAAACAGGCGCGGCACCGCTCGTTCCCGAACTCAGGGAACTGGCACCGTCGCGTTGGTCTTGGGAACGTCATACCCCCGCTGCACGGCCTCGCGCGAAGCAATCTCGCGGTACCAGCGAAGGACGCCCGGGAACTCGTTCAGATCGATGTCCTGCCACTCGAACCGAGCGATCCAAGGCCAAGTGGCGATATCGGCGAGTCCGTAGTTCGTGCCGGCCAGATGGGCCGTCGAGCGCAGCCGACGGTCCAGCACGCCGTAAATGCGCCGGGTCTCCTTGCCGTAACGCTGTTCCGCGTAGGTCGACGCCCCGCGGTTGAACTTCAGGAAATGGTGCGCCTGTCCAAGCATGGGTCCCACCGATCCGGTCTGCATCATCAACCACTGCATGGTCTGCCAGTGTTCCTCGGCATTGGATGGCTGAAACGTGCCGGTCTTCTTGGCGAGGTAAAGCAGGATTGCTCCGGCCTCCATCATGCGAACCCCGGACTCGTGATCGACGATTGCCGGGATCTTGTTGTTCGGGCTGAACTCGAGGAACTCGGGAGCAAACTGCTCGTCCTTGGTGATGTTGATCGGGTGGACCTCGTAGTCCAGCCCGGCCTCTTCGAGGAAGATCGAGACCTTGCGGCCGTTGGGCGTGGACCAGGTATAGAGATCGATCATCGCAGGCCTCTCAGGATTGCGGCGCTTTCGGCCGAGAAATCGAAAACATTTCATTCACGACGGTGTAGTCGAAGTAACCCAGCCGAGCCAGAGGCTGCACGCGGGACAGGTCGAGGATGCCCTCGGAGATCAGGCCATCATCAATGTGCACGCCCACCACCTGTCCGATCACGATGGCATTCCGCCCTCCGGGATCATTCGAGGGCAGATCGACTGTTTGATGATGGACACACTCCAAGTGAACCGGCGCGCCGGACACTCGTGCGGGGCGAACCAGTGTCGCCGGCAGTGCCTCCAGCCCGGCGAACGCGAACTCGTCAACGTCCGGTCCCAGGGGTGCGCTGCTTCGGTTCATCGCGTCGCGCAGGTCCCACGTCGCGAGATTGGCAACGAACTCACCGGTCTCTTCCACGTTGGCCAGCGAATCCTTGGCGCCATGCGGCTGCCGTCCGTTCGAAGCGAACATCACCATGGGCGGCGCGGTCGCCACACCGTTGAAGAAACTGTACGGGGCAAGATTGTGGACGCCGGCGGGCGAGAGGGTACTAATCCAGCCGATTGGACGGGGTACCACGCACGCCTTGAAGGGGTCGTGCGGCAGGCCATGGTCGTTGACGTCGGTTCGGTAGAACACGGGCTCGAATCCTGATACGGGGGTCAGCGATTACAGGATAGCCGGCACGTCTGCACGTGCTCAGCCAGCACCGTCGGGGTCCAGTTTCTGTCGAAGCCGCGCGTTCACCAGGGCGGGATTGGCCTGACCCCGAGTGGCTTTCATCACCTGCCCGACGAACCATCCGAGTACCTTGGTCTTGCCGGCACGGTACTGCTCGAGCTGCCCCGGATTGGCCGAGAGAGCGGCATCAATGGCCGCGTCGATGGCGTCCGCATCCTGAATCTGGCGAAGCCCCCGCGCTTCCACGATTGCCTGCGGCGACGATCCGGTTCGGAACATTTCCTCGAAGACGTCGCGGGCGATCCGGTCGGAAATGGTCCCGTTTTCGATGAGGCCGACCAGCTGGCCAAGGGCCTCGGCCGACACGGGCGATTCCGCCAGCGGGCGTTCCGCCTCGTTCAGGGCTCCGAATAGGTTCGTGACGATCCAGTTGGCGACCCGCTTGCCGCTCCTGCCCTGCGCCGCCGCCTCGAAAAACCCCGCCGCATCCGGCTCGGCGACAAGCACCGACGCATCGTACGGGGTCAGTCCGTACTCCCCGATCAGCCGTTCCCGGATCTCGTCGGGGAGTTCCGGCAGCGAGTCCCGAAGTCGCTCGATGCGGGCATCGGAGAGGCTCAGTGGCAGGAGGTCGGGGTCCGGGAAGTAGCGATAGTCGTGCGCATCCTCCTTGCTCCGCATGGCGCGGGTCTCGTTACGCTGCGGATCGTAGAGGCGCGTCTCCTGACGCACGGCCTCGCCGGCTTCGATGATGCCCACCTGACGGCGGGCCTCGACCTCGATCGCCCGCATCAGGAAGCGCACGGAGTTGAGGTTCTTGAGTTCGCACCGGGTTCCGAGGGGCGCGCCCGGTCGCCGCACCGACACATTCGCATCGGCCCGCAGCGACCCCTGTTCCATGTTGCCATCGCAACTGCCGATCGCGCGCAATAAGGCACGCAGTTTCCGCAGGTATGCACCGGCTTCCTCCCAGTCACGGAGGTCGGGCCTGGAGACGATCTCCATCAGGGGAATCCCGGCCCGGTTGAGATCGACGTGAGAGTCGGTCGCGCTTCGGTCGTGCACAAGTTTCCCAGCATCCTGCTCGAGGTGCAGGCGCTCGATGCCGACCACGCGGGTTCGACCATCCGGCAGGTCGACCCGAAGCTCACCTGCCCCCACGATGGGGTGCCGGTACTGCGAAATCTGATAACCCTGGGGCAGGTCGGGATAGAAGTAGTTCTTCCGGTCAAACACCGAAAACCGGTTGACCTCCGCCCCCAGCGCCAGCCCGGTACGGATCGCCTGGTCCACCGCCGCACCGTTGATCACGGGGAGCATGCCAGGCATGGCCGCGTCCACCAAGCTGACCTGGACATTGGGTTCCGCTCCGAATGCCGTGGCAGCGCCGGAAAACAACTTGGACCGGGTCGCCGCCTGCGCGTGGACCTCGAGCCCGATCACGAGTTCCCATTCGCCCGTAGCGCCGACGATCGTTCGCGCGCCCGTCATGCCGACACCGCCGGCGCTTGCAACGTGCCCACCGCGTTCTCCAGAGCCGCTGCCGCCCGCAGCAGCGTGGCTTCGTCGAAAGCCTGCCCGATCAGCTGCAGGCCAAGCGGCAGACGGTCGTCGTCCAGCCCAGCCGGCACCGAAATGGCCGGCAGCCCCGCGAGGCTCGCCGGGACCGTGAAGATGTCATTGACGTACATGGCCAGTGGATCATCGGTCTTGGCCCCTTCCGGAAACGCAGAACTCGGCGCCGTGGGGGTCAGCAGCACATCCACTTCCCGGAACGCCGTCCGGAAGTCCTCTGCAATCCGTGTCCGCACCTGCTGGGCGCGCAGGTAATAGGCGTCGTAATAGCCCTCGGAGAGCACGTAACCGCCAATCATGATGCGGCGGCGCACCTCCTCTCCGAAACCCTCACGGCGGGTTCGCGTGTAGAGCTCATCGGGATCCTTGCCCGCCGACCGCAGCCCGAACCGGACCCCGTCGTAGCGGGCCAGATTGGCAGATGCCTCGGCCGGGGCCACAATGTAGTAGGCTGGCAGGGCATAGCGCGTGTGGGGCAGGGAGACGTCGCGCAGCTCCGCCCCGGCTGCACGGAACCACGCGATTCCCTGCTCCCAGAGGTCGCCGACGGCAACGGGCAGCGTGTCCAGCCGGTATTCTGCCGGAATGCCCACCCTGAGTCCCTTGACGTCACCTTGCAGCGCGGAGTGCAGGTCGGGGACGGGCAGGTCCGCCGAGGTGGAATCCTTGGGATCGAAGCCCGCAATGTGCTGCAGGATCAGCGCCGCGTCTGCGACCGACCGCGTGAGCGGGCCAGCCTGGTCGAGCGAGCTGGCGAACGCGATGATGCCCCAGCGCGAACATCGGCCGTACGTGGGTTTGAGCCCGACGACCCCGCAGAACGACGCGGGCTGGCGGATCGACCCTCCCGTATCGGTCCCGAGCGCCGCCGGCACCGCGTGTGCGGCGACGATGGCTGCCGATCCGCCCGAACTGCCACCCGGCACCAATGACGGGCCGTCGGCCGGGCTCCACGGGTTCCGGACCGGGCCCCACCAACTCGTCTCGTTGGACGAGCCCATCGCGAATTCGTCCATGTTGGTCTTGCCCAGGAGTATGGCCCCGGTGTCCCACAACTTGGCGCTGACCGTGGATTCATATTCCGGGACGAACCCGTCGAGAATTCGCGAGCCGGCGGTGGTCGGGGCGCCCCGGGTGCAGAAGATGTCCTTGACCGCGACGGGGATGCCTTCCAACGGGCGTGCCTCGTTCCGGTGGCGTCGCTGGTCCGCATGCCGGGCAGCGGCGCACGCCCGCTCCGCGGTATCCGCCACCACCGCGTTGAGGTTCGCGGCGGCTTCCTGGGCGGCGATGCATGCCTCCACGAGCTCGACCGCAGAGCAATCGCCGGCTGCGAGCCGGGCAGCCGCCTCGGCCACCCCGAGTCGATTGAGGTCCGACGCCACGGCTATTCGATGACCCGCGGCACGACGAAGTGTCCATCGTCCGCCGCCGGGGCGTTGCCGAGAACCTGGTCCCGGCAGTCACCGTCCGTCACGGCATCGTCCCGCTCCCGGAGCTGCATCTCCACCACGCTCGTCATCGGCGCGACACCCGCGACATCGACCTCCCGAAGCGCCTCGATCCAACTGAAGATCCGCGACAGCTCCTCGCCCAAGGGCTTTACCTCGGATTCGTCCAGGCCAATTCGCACCAGTTCCGCCACGCGGCGGACGTCGTCGTCGCTCAGCGCCATGCTTTCGGTTCCAGGCCGGGATGGGGTTGGGGCAGGCGGATCGGGCAGCCTGCCGCCACCGTCCCGCCGAGCCCAGAGGTACGCCTTCCCCGGAGCCAGCGGCTCGGCCGCCCGGGGCGCCAGCGCAACCTACCATGTTCGGTTCCCAACGGACTCGGCCTTGATCCCACGCCCCGCCGATGACGCCTTCGCACCTTCCTGACCTCGGCCCGCTGCTCGGCCTGGACCTCGGCACCAAGACCGTGGGGGTTGCAGTCTCCGACCGGGCCCAGCAGCTCGCCGTGGCGGTCGAAACGATCCGCGTGACGCGTCCGACCGCAGGACTGCCGCGCCTGGAAATCCTCGCGCGCGAACGGGCCGCGGTCGGTCTCGTGGTCGGCCTGCCGCTGCATCTCGACGGCCGGGCCGGCACCCGCGCCCAGGGCGCCCGCCGCGTCGCCGGCATCCTGGGCGACGCCCTCGCGCTCCCGGTCACCCTCTGGGACGAGCGTCTGTCCACACGCGCGGTCGAACTCGCACTGATCAGGGCGGACGTGTCGCGGGCCCGCCGCCGCCGGGCCGTCTGGATGCTGCAGGGGTTCCTGGATTCCCTGCACTGAAGCCGGAGGGCGCTAGCGCGGTTCCGCCAGCGGCTCGACCCGTACGGCGCAATACTTGAATTCTGGAATCTTGCCCACAGGGTCGAGCGCGGGGTTCGTGAGCAGGTTGGCGGCCGCCTCCGCGAACGCGAACGGAACGAACACGGCGCCGTCCGGCACTGCATCGTCGGCCCGCGCGGTCAGGTCCACCGAGCCACGCCGCGTGGCGAGCCGCACTCGCCCGCCGGGCTCGGCCCCCAGGCGGGCAAGCTCCGCAGCTGACAGACTCGCGACCGCCTCCGGTTCGAGCGAATCGAGGACGCTCGAGCGCCGACTCATCGCCCCAGTGTGCCAGTGCTCGAGCTGGCGGCCGGTCATCAGCACCAGCGGAAAGTCCGCATCGGGGCTCTCGTCCGGCGGCACCAGCCCGGCGGGAACCAGTCTGCCGCGACCATCGGGGGTCGGGAACCGGTCCGCGAACACGATGTCCTCGCCCGGCTGGTCCGACGCCGGACACGGATAGGTGACCGAGCTCTCCGCCTCCACCCGCTCCCACGTGATGTGGTCGAGCGATTCCATCACCAATTTCATCTCGGCGAAGACATCGGCCGGACCGTCGTAGTTCCAGTCGAGACCCATGCGCCGGGCAATCGCCTGAACGATCCACCAGTCCTGCCGCGCCGCTCCCGGCAAGGGCAGGGCCGGCCGGCCACGCTGCACCTGCCGGTTCGTGTTGGTCACCGTCCCGTCCTTTTCCGGCCAGGCTGAAGCCGGCAGCACGACATCCGCATGCCACGCTGTTTCGGTGAGAAAGAGATCCTGGACCACCAGATGCTCAAGCTCGGCGAGCGCCGCTCGGGCATGCGCCGTGTCGGGGTCGGACATTGCCGGATTTTCCCCCATGACGTAGAGCCCGCGGATCGTCCCGTCGTGGATGGCATTCACGATCTCGACGACCGTAAGACCGCGCGCCTGGTCCAGCGGGCGCCCCCACAGGCGCTCGAAGCGTTGGCGGATCGCATCAGCATCCACCGGCTGGTAGTCCGGATACACCATCGGTACCAGTCCGGCGTCCGAGGCTCCCTGCACGTTGTTCTGCCCCCGGAGCGGGTGCAGACCCGTACCGGGCCGCCCGATGTGCCCGGTGATCAGGGCGAGCGCGATCAGGCAGCGCGCGTTGTCGGTGCCGTGGACGTGCTGGGAGATGCCCATCCCCCAGAAGATGATGGCTCGTTCGGCCTGCGCATACTCGCGTGCCACCGCCCGCAAGGTGTCGGGATCGATGCCGCAAATCGGGGCCATGGCCTCCGGCGAGAACGCCTTCATGTGCGCGGCCAAGCGATCGAAGCCCTCGGTCCGCGCCTGCACGAACTGCGGGTCGTAGAGGTCTTCGGCGATGATCACATGCAGGAGCGCGTTCAGCAGGGCCACGTCGGTGCCGGGCCGGAACCGCAGCATGTGCTTGGCGTGGCGCGCCAGGCCCTGGCCGCGCGGGTCCATCACGATGAGCGACGCCCGCCTCGCCGCCTGCTTGAAGAACGTGGCGGCCACCGGATGATTCTCGGTCGGATTGGCCCCGATGACGACCACGACGTCCGCCTCCGCAACCGAGGTGAAGGGCGCGGTGACCGCACCCGAGCCAATGCCCTCGAGCAGGGCGGCCACGGACGATGCGTGGCAGAGGCGGGTGCAGTGGTCGACGTTGTTGGTGCCGAAACCCTGCCGCACCAGCTTCTGGACCAGGTAGGCCTCTTCATTGGAGCCCTTGGCAGAGCCGAAGCCCGCGAGTGCATCCGGGCCCGCCCGGTCGCGGATCCGCGCCAGGCCGGCGGCGGCCCGGTCCAAGGCCTCGTCCCACGAGGCCTCGCGAAAATGAGTCCAGGGCGCGCGCGGGTCCACCTCGGTATCCGCGCACTTGGGCGGCGCATCGTCCCGACGGACCAGCGGCCGGAGGAGGCGGTCCGGGTGGCTCACGTAGTCGAACCCGAAGCGTCCCTTGACGCACAGGCGGCTTTGGTTGGCCGGCCCGTCCCGGCCCCGCACGGCCACGATGTCGCCGTCAGCAACCTGATACGTGATCTGGCAGCCGACGCCGCAGTACGGGCAGACGCTGTGCGTCTCTTCGAGCGCCAGCCGGCGGTCGGCACCGTGCGCGTCGACCCGGGTCGCCTCCATCAGCGCCCCGGTCGGGCAGGCCTGCACGCACTCGCCGCAGGCCACGCAGGTGCTGTCCCCCATTGGATCGTCGAAATCGAACACGATCTTGGACTCGGAGCCGCGCTGCGCCATGCCGATGACGTCGTTGACTTGCACCTCGCGGCAGGCCCGCACGCACAGGTTGCAATGGATGCACGCGTCCAGCCGTACCCGCATGGCGGGATGACTCGGATCGGGCGCCGGTCTGGCACCCTCGGGAAAGCGGCTGTCGGACACCCCCATGCGATCCGCCCAGCGCCAGATCGGCGCCCCCTGGTCCGGCACCTCGGCCCGGGCGGGCTGGTCCGCGACGAGCAGTTCCATCACCATGGCACGGGCGCGGCTGGCCCGCGGACTTTGGGTGCGAACCACCATGCCGGGTTCCGGCCGGCGGATGCACGACGCCGCGAGGGTGCGTTCGCCCTCGATCTCGACCATGCAGACGCGGCAGTTTCCGTCCGGGCGGTAGCCACGGGCCTCGGACAGGCACAGATGCGGCACGTCGAGGCCGTGGCCACGGGCGACCTCCCACAGCGTCTCGCCGGCGGCGGCCTCGACCGGCGCCCCATCGAGCGTGAACCGGACCCGCTTACCCATCGCCCAGTTCCACGTCCTCGCGGAAATGCCGGAGCACCGACGTCAGCGGATTGGCAGCTGCCTGCCCCAGGCCGCAGATGGAGGCATCGGCCATCGCTTCGGCGAGTTCCCGGAGCAGCGGCTGGTCCCAGCGTCCCCGTTCCATGAGTTTCACTGCCTTCTCCGTGCCGACTCGGCACGGTGTGCACTGCCCACAGCTCTCGTCTTCGAAGAAGCGCATCAGGTTCAGGGCGACCGCACGCATATCGTCCTGATCGGACAGTACCACGACCGCGTGTGAACCCACGAAGCAGTCGTGCGCCTCGAGCTCCCCGAAGTCGAGCGGCAGTTCGGCCAGGCTTGCCGGCAGGATGCCGCCCGAGGCCCCGCCGGGAAGATAGGCCCGGAAGGCGTGGCCCTCGGCCATGCCCCCGCAATGTCCCTCGATCAGCTCGCGCGCCGTGATCCCGGCCGGGGCCACCTTCACCCCGGGGTCGCGCACCCGGCCGGAGACGCTGTAACTCCGCAGCCCGCGGCCGGCACTGCCCCCGTAGTTCGCGAACCACGCGGGCCCCCGCTCCAGGACATCACGCACCCAGAACAGGGTTTCCACGTTCTGCACCAGCGTCGGACGGCCGAACAGGCCGGTTTCGGCGACGTACGGGGGGCGGTGGCGCGGCAGTCCGCGCTTGCCCTCGAGCGATTCGATCATCGCGGACTCTTCACCGCAGATGTAGGCACCGGCTCCCCGACGCAGCTCGAGACGGGTATGCGGCGCCAGCCCGCGCGCCTCGATCAGGCCCATTTCCTCCAGCAGCAGCGCGCGCACGTCCGGGTACTCGTCCCGGAGGTAGATATAGGCGGTTTCGGCCTCGACCGCCCAGGCGGCGATGAGGACGCCCTCGAGGAAGCGGTGAGGGTCCGTCACCAGAAAGTGCCGGTCCTTGAACGTCCCGGGTTCGCCCTCGTCGGCATTGACCGCCAGCAGGCGCGGGCCGGGATGGCCGCGCACGATCCGCCATTTGCGGCCGGTGGGAAAGCCCGCGCCACCCAGCCCCTTCAGACCGGCCGAGTCGAGCGCCGCCACGACCGATTCGAACGTGCGCTCGCCGCTGAGACAGGCGTTGAGGGCCCGGTAGCCACCATCTTCGTCGACGTAGCTGCTCAGACCCCGGTAGGCCGGTACGCGTGGGCTCCGGTCGCCGGACCGCACCGTCGCGACCACTGCCTCGGCGGTTGCCCCGTCCACGTGCCGATGACCCACCTCGACCACTGGCGCACGGTCGCAGCGCCCCATGCAGGGAGCCCGGACGACCCGCACGCCGGTGTCGACGCCGGCTCGCAGGGCGGCATCCAAATGGTCCGCCCCGGCAAGTTCGCACGGCAGCCCGTCACACAGCCGGATCGTCGTCTGGGCCGGCCGTTCCCCCTCCTCCAGGAGATCGAAGTGCGCATAGAACGTCGCGGTCTCATAGACCTCGGCCATTGACAGACGCATCTCGTCGGCCAGCGCAGCAAGATGGGAGGGCGCCAATCCCCGGTAGCGGTCCTGCAACAGGTGGAGGTGCTCGATCAGCAGGTCCCGGCGCCGGGGCCGGTCCCCGAGAACGGCCCGCACTTCCGCCAGAGCCTTCGGTTCAACGGCACGCCCCTTGGGCCGGAAACGCCCGCGACGGCCGCCGGCCCCGGGGTGACGTCTGACCATGCGTGCCCGTCGCCGCTCAGAAGAAAATGGAATCGACGGGCAAGCCGACGAGGTGCCGGCCCACCAGCTCGTAGTTCTCGTGACGCCCCTGGACCTGCTGCGAAATTGCGTAGGCGTCGCGCAGACGCTGCTCGAACGGCCGGGCGGTGAACACCGCCGTTGCCCCCGCCATGCGGTACGCCTGTTCCGCCACCCGCGTGGCCTCGTGAATCGCGTGTGTCGTCGCCAGCCGGAGCGGCGCCCGCTCGGCCGGTGTGACTTCGCCCGACCCCTCGACCTGCCGCCAGACCTCGTCAAGAACCCGGACGCGGAAGGCGCGGGCGGCACCGAGACGGGCTTCGAGTTCGGCGAGACGCGAATGCACGACCGGACTATCGCGCATCGCCGTCGGGGCTCCGCGCGCGGTCTTGGTTTGCGCCAGCTCGACCAGTCGGTCGAGGGCAGCCCGGGCATTGCCGACCGCGACGCCCGCGAATACGGACGCGTACACGTGCAACACCGGGAACCGGAATAGCGTGGCATCGCTCCGGCGGTCGGCCGCCGAATCCCGGTTCAGTGTGAAGGCGTCCTCGACGACAAGGTCGTCCACGGTGTACCCCTCGCTCCGCGTCCCGCGAAGTCCCACCACATGCCAGTCGTCGTGGACCTCGGCGGCGCTCCTCGGGAACAGCGCCGTGCGGGTGACCGGCCGACCGGCCGCGTCGGTACGGGGGGTCCCGTCCGGTTCCGTGACCGTGCAGTGGCCGCCCAGCCAGGTCGCGTGATCACTGCCGCTGGCGAAACGCCACGTACCGCTGACGCGATAGCCGTCATCGGTGGGCACCGCCGTCCCGACTGCCCCAGCACCCCAAGCCAGCACCGCATCGCGGGGCCCGAACACCTGCTCGGCCGCCCGAGGATCGAGGTAGGCCGCCGCGGTGGCGCATCCGAGCGCCTGCCCGAGGCACCATCCGGCACTGGCATCGGCCCCGGCAATTTCCTCGGTAATCTCGGCGAGCTCGGCAAGCGGCAACTCGGCGCCCCCCAGCCAGGCAGGCAGGCTCAGCCGAAACAATGCCGCATCGTGCATCGCGGCCAGCACCGGCGCCGGGAGCCGGCCTTCCTGCTCAATGTGCGTTGCGGCTTCCGCGATCACGGCAGCGGCTGAGCGGGACCGGACGAGATGCGGCTGAGCGGTTGAGTCCGGGCACGCCGCCGAGGCCGACGCCAAGGCGAGTTCCGGGCGTGACGTCACGGTCCGGGCCGGGGCACGGCACCGCAGTGCGCGAGCCCGATTCCCGCTCCGCGGGAGCGTGCCTGTGCGGTTCCATGGTCGGACACCGTCGGCATGAGATAGCCCATCGACACAGATGCCTCCTCCGCGACTCTACCCCGGAAACTGCCCGCGCGAAGGG
>JAGWAT010000025.1:0-28024 GCA_021296265.1 Alphaproteobacteria bacterium
TCGATGTCATCTTCCTCGGCTTCCTCGTCTTCGTCCTCATCATCGATGCGTTACGCTAGTGTTAACACGCCCTAGTCTTGTCGACCGCTGCCGCCATATGACCAAGCGACACGACCCAAGCTCCGTCCATGAATACGCCGACGAATGGCTCGACGGCGCCGGCGTCTTCGCACTGGATCCAGCCAACCTGCCGCTGGAACAACCACGCATATGCACTCCTCCGACACATCAGCATTGCCGGGCGCGCTGCGCGATACCGCACCGGACCGCTGGGGCCAGCAGTTGATACGGCGAGCGTTTCGCAAAGCGGGCGAGCAACATGCCCTGTCCGAGATCGACAATTGACTTGAATCCGGTGCCGCTTGCCGAAATGCGCGGGCGCTGACGACGTGGGTATCGGAAGAAGGGCCGGACGCGGATCTCGATCTTGCCCGCGCAGCTGCACCATATTTCGCGCTCGACGCGAGCCAGGCCAAGGCCATCATCGATGAAGTGGTCGCCCCATTGGACAGGTGGACGAAGGTCGCAAAACGGCGGCGGATGAGCTCCGGAGACCTCGCTGTCTACCGGACAGCAATTGGAAGTGCCGCATACAAGAGACGGACATCACACCGGTCGACCCGGCGCTCCGCTCGACCTTGAGCAGCCCCAACCGCCTGATCTCAGCGGAAAGCCGGGAGACAGGTGCGCGGGAGGTGGGCAGATTGCACAGTCGAGCACCTGGCGTGTGGTCGGCGGCGGGTTTGGGGCTAGCCACCGATCTGGTCCGGGGACTGGTCAGCCGCGCATGCGGTATGGTCCTCCCCTTCGCACATCGTGGGCAGGAGAACGGTCGGTGGCAATTCCCATGGGTCCCGCGGGCGTGGCTCACGCATGGAATGCCTGGTTCGGTCGCGCCGTCCTCGGATTCGGCCTCCCGCTACTGGTGGCCAGCACGCTGTTCCCGGGAACAGCGTCCCCGCAAGCTCCGGAAGCGCTGGAAGACGTCGTGGTCATCGGGCAACGGGCGCCGGGCATCGATTCTTTGACGTCCCCCACACCCGTGGAGGTGATCGGCGGCACGGCACTCGAGGCCTACGGCGGCGAGAGCACCGAAAGCAATCTCGCCCGGACGCTGCCGTCGTACAATCTCAATCGCGAGCCGATCTCCGACGAGGCGAGCATCGTCCGCCCGGCGAGCCTTCGCGGGCTGCCCCCGGATTCAATGCTGGTACTCGTGAACAGCAAGCGGCGGCACCGGTCGTCGGTGATCACGGTCTCGAGCGCCACGGCACCCGGAAGCCACGGCCCGGATCTTGCGGCCATCCCCGGTATCGCCATCGAACGGATCGAGGTGCTGCGCGATGCGGCCTCGGCGCAGTACGGGTCCGATGCGGTGGCCGGCGTCCTCAACTTTGTGCTGAAACAGCGCCCCGATGCGCGCGTAGCCGAGACCCGTTGGGGGCGCACGTACGCGGGAGACGGGAATCGCTGGACACTGGCGGGCCACGCGGGGGTGCAATTGGCCGAGCAGGGATTCGTCGCCCTGTCGCTCGAGCGATCGCATCAGGCACCGTCGTCCCGGTCGGTGCAGCATGCCGGCGCCCGCGAGCTTGCCGCTGCGGGCAATGCCTGGATCAACGACCCCGATTACGGCTACATCGACCACCCCTTTGCACAGCCGTGGGGCACGCCAGAGTCACGCGGCAACTGGAAGACGATGGTGAATGCCGCCCTTCCACTCAACGCCGCGACGGAAATTTACGGTTTCGGCAACTTGCATCGGCGGGCCGTGGAGAACGGCTTCTTCTTCCGCAACCCAGCGCGGCGGGGGGGCGTCTTCAGCCTGGGTGACGAGGTTCTCCTCGCCGACCTTTCCACCGATCCAAGTCCGGCCGGGTGCCGATCGGGACTGACGCCGGATTCTGGGGACTGGTCGAGCCACGTCGCCGCGATTCGCCGTTACGTCGAGGACAACCCGGACTGCTACTGGATCGGGACCCAGTTCCCGGGCGGCTTCACGCCCCGGTTCGGTGGCGATGTGGAGGATGTCTCCTACCACGCCGGCGTGCGCGGCACGCTGCCGGTTGATGCGCCCCTACTGTCCGGGTGGGACTGGGATCTCTCCGCCGGACTCGGCGAGCATTCGGTCGACTTCTTCATGGAGCGGACGATCAACCCGCAGCTGCTGGCCCTCGGTCGCGAGCTGCCGACCAGCTACCGGGTCGGCGGGTGGCGCGAGCGCGACTGGATCGTGGAAGGAAGCGTGGTCGGGCGGCTCAACGTCGGCACGGCGTGGCCGCTGACCATGGCGCTCGGCACGGAAGTTCGCAACGAACGCTTCGAGGTCGTGGCGGGAGACGCCAATTCCACCTTTGTCGACACGCGCCCGGGCGGGCTGCGGGAACAGGGATTCGGGATCGGCACTAACGGCTTCCCGGGATTCCAGAAACGAACCGCGGGGGCGGCGTCCCGGACGGCTCGGGGCCTCTGGCTGGATCTGTCGGCGGATCTGAGCGACGACCTGTTTGTCCACGGTGCGCTTCGCCACGAACGGCACGGGAGCATCGGCGACACCACGGACGGCAAGGTGGCGGCGCGCTACGACCTGAGCGATGCGCTTGCGATCCGGGCCTCCGTCGGCAGCGCCTTCCGGGCGCCGACCGTGGGTCAGGCGTCGATCGAGAAGGTGACCACGCAGTTCATTCCCGACCTGGGCGACCTGATCGACATCGCGACCCTTTCGGTCGACAACCCGATCGCGACCCTCAAGGGAGCGAAGCCCCTGGCGCCGGAGCGTGCCCGCTCGGTGAACGCCGGCGTCGTTGCGCGTGTGGCCGGTTTCACGGTGACGCTGGACGGCTACCAGATCCGGCTGCGGGACCGCATCGCATTGACCTCCGAGTTCGGGCTGTCGGAGGGCGACCGGGCGACCCTCCGCGCGCAAGGCATTGCGGACGCCGACGCCTATGCCAGGGTGAAGTTCCTGACCAATGATTTCGCCACGACCACACGCGGGCTCGACGTCGGCGCCGAACGGTGGATCTCGCACGGGAACGACTCGGCGACACGGCTCCATGCCGTCGTCAACTGGAACGAGACGCGAGTCGACGGCACGTCCACACTCCTGAGTGCCGGCCAGATACTGGCCGCGGAACGGGGCGTCCCCCGGTGGCGCGGCACGCTGGGCGCAAGCCATGAACGCGGGCGGCTCGCCCTGTCCGGTCGGCTGCGGCTCTACGGTCCGTTCACGAGCATCTACTACGCCTTCGACCTGGCATCCGCTCAGGAGGTGGATGCCCACGCACTCCTCGACGCGGAAGTCGCGGTGCGGATCACGGACGGGCTGACGCTGGCCATCGGTGCGGAGAACCTGTTCGACACGTACCCTCCCCGGACCGGTGAGCGGGACGGGGCGTCGGTCGGGCTGCCCTACCTGCGGCGATCCCCGTTCGGTTTCGACGGCGGCTACTACTACGCCCGCCTGCGCTGGGAACGGTGACGCGGGGCCTGCCCGTGTCCGATCGCCAATCCGACCTTCTCGTAGAGTGCTTCTCGCGGATCGGATTGCGCTCCAACCAGTGGCCACACAGGCGGTTGGGCTGCCTCGTCCGGCCGGCCCCCCAACGCGCCGGCACAACCACGCAGATTGACCGACGTGGCTCCGGCGAGCGCGCCGACCCGGCTTCGGCGCTGAACAACGCGCCCTGGTTCACGGACGCGGGGCAGTTGCTCTTCCGACGTCAGCTATGCCCGCCGTTGCGTCCACCCGCGCCGGCGGTAGCACCGTCGTCAGCCGCTCGACCCGGCCCGAGGCTCCAGCGCAGCACCAGCCAGGCCGCGACCGCCGAAGCGCCCGACCCGATCAGGATCCCCAGCCGGTCCCCCGCAAAGTACTCCCCGCTCCCGTGCTCAAAGGCGAGCCCGGCGATGAACAGACTCATGGTGAACCCGATGCCACACGCCCACGCGACGCCGACGATCTGTCCCCAGGAAACGCCGGGCGGCAGGGTCACCACCTTCAACAGCACGCCGAGGCCGACGAATGCGACGATGCCGATCGGTTTGCCGAGGAAGAGCCCCGCCGCGATGCCGAGCGTCACCGAGTGGAGCACGTCATGCAGGCCAATCCCGCCGAGCGCCAGACCCGCGTTGACAAAGGCGAACACCGGGAGGATCGCGTACGCGACCGGTACATGCAGGTCGTGCTCCAGCTCCTTCAGCGGTGAACGTCCCTCCGGCGCCCGTAGGGGGACGCAGAATGCGATCAGCACCCCGGCTAGCGTCGCATGGACGCCGGATTTCAGCATGGCAATCCACAGCACGACCCCGACGAGCACATAGGCCGTCGTGCGGGTGACGCCTAACCGGTTCAGGGAGACGCCGACGCCAAGCGCGGCCACGCCCACGAGCAACGCCTCCAGCGACAGGTCCGCCGAGTAGAAGACCGCGATGATCACGATGGCCGCGAGGTCGTCGAAGATGGCAAGCGACAGCAGGAACACCTTGAGGGCGGTCGGCACCCGCCGCCCGAACACACCGACCAGCGCGAGCGCAAAGGCGATGTCGGTGGCGACCGGGATCCCCCAGCCATCGAGGGCGACCGGATCCCCCCAATTCAGCGCCGCGTAGACGGCAGCCGGGACCGCCATCCCCCCAAACGCACCCAGACCGGGCAGCGCCACCTGGTTCGCCGACTTGAGCTCGCCCTCGACGAACTCGCGCTTCACCTCGAGTCCGATCAGGAAGAAGAACACGGCCATCAGCCCGTCGTTCACCCACAGCAGCAGCGGCTTCTTGATCGCGAGCGCGCCCACCTGGACGGCGACGGTCGTGTCGAGCAGTCCCGCATATGCCTTCGCCAGCGGCGTGTTGGCCGCGATCAGGGCCGCCGTTGCCGCGGCGAACAACAGGATGCCCCCGGCCCCTTCAAGCCGGATGAACTCGCGGAGAGCGGAACCGATCGGGGAGGACTGCGCTGGCCGGTTCATGGTGTCTTCCCTTGATGCAGAGGAGAGTACGGCGGTGCCGGTCGGGGGGCCTGGCCGGCAAAGAACCGGCGGGGGGCTCCTCTTCTGGTCAGGCGGTGTACTTGCGGTCGATCAGGGTCGCGATGACCGGGTGGTAGCGCGCGCCCAGCCCGCGCCGGACGGCCTCGTCGAACAACGCCTTCACCAGCGCCGCCCCACTGGCGTCGATCCCGGCCTCCGCCGCGAGCTCACGTGCATAGTCGAGGTCCTTCATCGCGTAGGTCACAGGGAACGCGCCCTCCGGGTAGTGATCCGGGAGAATCGCCTTCATGCCGTGGCTGCGGAGGGCGAAGCTGTCGCCTGAACTCCGACTGACCGCCTCCAGGAAGATCTCCGGTGCGACTCCCTGACGGCGCGCGATCGCGAGCCCCTCGGCAAGCGCGCGGACGTTCTGGAACAGGATCATGTTGTTCAGGATCTTGACCGCCTGTCCGCTGCCGACGGGCCCGCAATGGGTCACGTCGCTGGCGATATACCCCAGCAGCGGGCGCAGGCGTTCCACCGCCGCCGCGTCACCGCCCACCATGACGCTTAGCGTGCCGTCGATGGCGGCTTGGCGGGTGCGGGCGACCGGTGCATCGGCGAAGGCGATGCCGCGCTGGCCGAAAGCGCCGTCAAGCTCGCGGGCAAGCGCCGGCGGCACGGTGCTGGCGTCGATCACCGTGCGCCCGGCGCCCAGTCGCTCGACCAAGCCGCCGTCGCCGAGGCACACCGCGCGCACCTCGCGACCGGAGGGGAGGGACAGGAAGACGAAATCCGCGCCGTCAGCGAGGTCGGCAAGGGAGGATGCGACCCGCGCGCCGGCGGCGGCGAGCCGCTCCAGCGGCGCTGGATCGAGGTCGTAGCAGGTCACCGGTCCGTCGTGCCGGCGCACGAGATTGCGGCACATGGGCTCGCCCATGGCGCCCACCCCGATGAAGCCGACGCATTCGCCGCTCACGCCGCTCCGCCCTCCTCGGCGAAGCGGGCCGCCCCGGTGCCGGCGAGATGGCCGAAGACCGCGCCCGAGACCAGGCCGGTGCCGCCTGGATAGTTGTCGTAGAAGAGCCCGCCGACCAGCTCGCCGGCCGCGAAGAGGCCGGGGATCGGCGTGCCCGAAACCGCCTGCACCCTGGCCTCCGGGTCGATCGCGAGGCCGCCGAAGGTGAAGGTGATGCCGCAGGTCACGGCGTAGGCCTCGAAGGGCGGGGTCTCGATCCGGTTGGCCCAGTTCGTCTTGGGCGGGTCGATCCCGCGGGTGCCGCGGCCGTCCTTCACCGTCGGGTCAAAGGGAACGTCCGTCGTCACGGCGTCGTTGTAGGCCCGGACAGTCGCCAGGAAGCGCGCACCATCGATGCTCTCTATCCGCGCTGCGAGGCCCTCGAGCGTGTCCGCCTTCGCCCGGGTCACCTGCCGGATCCGGTACTCGTCGCGCAGCAGGTGGCTCACCTGCGCGTCGAACACCTGCCAGGCCACCTGACCCGGCTGCTCCAGCACCCGGCGGCCGTAGGCGGCATAGGTGTAGTTGCGGAAGTCGGCGCCCTCGTCGACGAAGCGCTCGCCGTCCGCGTTGACGACGATCGAGAAGGGATAGCTGTGCTTCTGGAAACCGTCGCCTACGGCGAGGTCGCCGAAATCTGGCGCGTTTTGGTCCCAGGCGACGGCGTGACAGCCGGACCAGTTGCCGGCCGGCATGGCGCCGGCCGCCAGCGCCATGCGGATCCCGTCGCCCTGGTTGAAGCGGGTGCCCCGCACCTTGGCCAGGTCCCAGCCGGTGCCGAGGTAGCGCGCCCGCCAAGCGGCATTGGCTTCGAAGCCGCCGCAGGCCAGCACGACAGCCCGCGCCCGCACGTCTACGCTCCGCCCCTCGATCCGGGCGTTCACCCCGTTCACGCCGGCACCGCCCTCAAGCAGGGAGCACGCCTGCGCCCGGTAGCGGATGGCGACGCCCGCCTGCCCGGCGGCCCGATAGAGCGCATCGACGAGACCCGGGCCGCCGCCCCACGTCTCCACGGCGAGCCCACCCCAAAACCGGAAGCGGCCGTTCTTCTGCTTGAAGGCCTGGCGGCCGTAGCTCGGCTGGAACCGGACACCCTTGCCGCGCAGCCAGCAGAGCGCGGCGTGACTGCGGGTGACCAGCTGCTCGACCAGGTCCGGGTCGGCGCGGTACCGGGTGAGCCGCGCCATGTCGTCGTAGTAGTCCGCTTCCCGGTAGCTGCCGAAATCGTTCTCCGCGAGCTCGCGATCCGAGAGATCGGGCATCAGCGCGCGAAGCGCCTCCGCGTCGTCGAACACCACGCGCATCGCACCGGCGGTGTAGGCGCTGTTGCCGCCCCGCTCTTCCTCTGGTGCGGCCTCCAGCAGGCATACGCGCGCGCCGGCCTCCGCTGCCGCCAGCGCTGCTGTGAGCGCGGAATTGCCGCCGCCCACGACCACGACGTCCGCTGCCAAGGCCTCGGTCATCGCGTGCGGGTCATCCCCGCGCAGCCCGCCTGCGGCCGTCGCGACCAGCGGGTCGGCGTGGTGGGCCTCCCGTCGGACGCCGTTTCTCCGAACGAAACCTGCGGGTCACGGTGCATGGCAGAATCGTTTCCGTTTGCGGTGGTCGACACAGGCTCTACGGATGTGGTCCCGTGTCAACCGCGGCGCGCCAGGCACCCGAGAAAGACGGTCAAGCGTCCCGTGAGCGTCGCCGGCAACCACGTGCAGCTGTCGGCCATGGAGTTCGACATGCTGGGCTGCTCTCGGTCGACGCCGGCCGGCCGGTGACGTACGAATCCCTGCAGCGCCGGGTTGGGGCCGGACGGGATTACCGGGATCCGTGCGACGTGCGCTCCCTCGTGAAGAAGCTCCGCCGCAAGCTCGGCGACGACGCGACCAAACCGGCCTAGATCTTCACCGAGCGCGGAGTCGGTTACCGCATGCCGCTGCCGGACGAGCCGTAGCGCCCGCTCACGCCATGGGCGCTTCCGGCGCAATCCGACGCCGGAACCACCAGACCCAGAAACTCAACATGATGGCCGCGGCCGAGACGATGGTCATCAGCGTGCCAGGCAGGAACAGGTTGTATCCGGGCAAGTCGACGAACATGAAGTAGCCGACGTCGGCGAGGCCGCCGATCAGTGCGGTGACCCAGATGGCGGTCGTGCTGGCCCGCCAGATGCACACGCCACCGACGATCGTCGCGACCCCGAACCAGCCGAGGTTCCAGCCATGCTGCGACAGGACGCCCGACAGTTCGGTCGGGTAATCGGCGGCAAGCCGGGCCGGATCGACGCCATCGAGGATCGCCGTGACGGCGGCCTGGGGATCGGCCGGGATGATCATCCCGGCGGCCAGTGCATGGACGAGACCCCAGATCACCCAGAGAACGGCGGCGGCCTTGAGCGCCAGGCTGTGCGCATTGGTCATGATGCTTGCTCCTTGCTTCCTGAGTTCACGTGAGGCCGGCTGTCAGCTGGCGGCGGAGCGCCCCGATTGCCGGACAAAGTGGGTCGGTCTGTTGCCCCGGCCCGTGGGGTGACCACCAGCCCCGGGGACCCGCAGCCGTCCGGGTGGCCGGGTCAGCTGCGTGCACCAAACCACATGTGCCGCAACAGCCCGTCCTTCAGCACCGGCTGGCGGTACACGGTCGCCGAGACATCCAGGATGATGAGCGCCAAAAGTGCCGTCCCGGTCCAACCGTGGACGGCACGTTGCGGCAGGCCGGAGAGTTCCTCCGGCAAGGTTTCGGCCGCATCGGCGAAGACGATGGGAAAGAGACCCGCGCCAAGGGCGGCGGCCAGTGCGATCAGGATCATCAGCGCCATCAGCCAGTGCAGCGCCACGAGAACGGGGTGACATCTCTGCATCGGTGGCTCCCGCCAAACGTTGTGCACCCGACTATAGTCCGGCGATGCTGCGCGCATAACAGGAAAAATGCGCATAAGATGCGCGTCAGTTGAGCAACTCACATCCGGGCAGGGCGAACGCCGTGGAACACTGGACCGAATTGCGCACCGCCTGGCTCGTGGCGAAGCTCGGCACCGTCAGTGCGGCGGCCGAGGCACTGGGGGTGCACCGGGCGACGGTGACCCGCCGCGTCGACGCGCTCGAGGCCGCGTTCGGCACCCCGCTGTTCCTGCGCCATGCGCGCGGCTACATGCCGACCGAAGCGGGACGAGAAATGCTGGAAGTGGCCGGCCGGGCCGACGAGATGTTCACCGAGCTCAGGCGGCGGACGCAGGGAGGAGCCCGTCAGCTGACCGGCGAGTTGGTCGTCACGGCGCTGTCAGGAGTCGCTCCGCTCATCATGCCGGCCATCGCGCGATTCCGAGCCGACCATCCCCACACCGCGATCGCGTTCATCGATGGCGCGGAGCTCGCTAGGCTCGAGTACGGCGAGGCCCACGTGGCGCTCCGCGCCGGTCCGAAGCCCGATGATCCGGACTACACGGTCCTGCCGTACGAGCCCATCCGGTTCGGGCTCTACACCCATGAGCGGTACGCAAGCCGACATGGATTGCCGGGCGACGAAGGCGACCTCGGACTGCACCGCTTCGTCGGTTCGGTTGGCGAGGCGCTTCGCTTCCCGTACGCCGCCTGGATGACAGCACACGTGTCAGGTGCGGCACTGGCCATGCGCACCAGCCATCCGCACGTCATCCTGCAGGGGGTGAAGGCCGGTCTCGGACTGGGTTTCCTGCCGCAGCACGAGGCGCACTCCTGCCCGGATCTGATCGAAGTGATGCCGCCGCGAGATGAATGGCGGACAAGTCTGTGGATCGTGACCCATGTCGACCTTCACCGCACTGCCAAGGTGCAGGAATTTCTGCGTTGCTTGCGCGAAGCGACACCGCGATCCCCGGAGACGGCGGCTCGCTGACCGGGTCTGCGCAACCTGGCGGAAGGCACGCCCGCCCCCTGCGCGGATGTCGGGCCGCTCGCTTTCCGAGTGGGGAGACCGCGCGGTACCCGCGCGCGCAACTCAACGACGGTGACTGTGTGCTCAGGCCGATCGGCCGCCGTCCGACGCACTTGCATCCGCGAAGTGCCGGACGGCGCGTTCGAACTTGTCCCGGCAACCGGTGTTGCAGAACCCGACGACCTGACCGTTGTACTCGGTCAGCGAGTCGGATTGCACCGGCTTGCCCGACCAGGGGCACGTCTCGTTGATGCAATCGGCGATGTCGAGGGCGGGCATGGCGCCTCCGGTAACTGTCTCCACGGCTGTCCCGGCTTTTGACGAACACCCCGTCCGAAGTCAAGGCCGCCCGCGACCTTGTCTCGCGAGACCGCCATCTCCTGCATGGGCTCCCTGACCCGGTTGCGCCAGCCCCGGCCAGACGTCGAACGGCGGTTCGGGCCCCAATCGCGGCCTGTTGCCCTCTCGACCCGCCCCCTGCTGGTCGTAATCTGCTCGAATCCTGCGAAGCTCGCTCCGGCTCGCCCGTGGCCGGCACGTACGGAGACGTCCCGCATGCCGATGATCACCGAAGCCACGCCGGTCGCCCACGCCGACCCGCTTCCGGATGCCGTTGACGTTGTCGTAATCGGTGCAGGGATCATCGGCACCTCGACCGCCTGGTTCCTCGGGCAGCGGGGCGCGAAGGTCGCGCTGCTCGAGAAGGGGCGGGTCGCCGGCGAGCAGTCGAGCCGGAACTGGGGCTGGGTCCGCCAGCAGGGCCGGGACCGCGACGAGCTGCCCATCGTGATGGAGTCGAATCGGATCTGGCGGAATCTCGCGACAGAGACCGGCGAGAGGGACCTCGCGTTCACCGGATGCGGTCTGGCGTACCTCGCCGAGGACGAGCGCGCGCTCGCCAAGTACGCGGAATGGCATGACATCGCCAGGGAGCATCAGCTCGACACCCGCATGCTTTCGCCGGCGGAGGCGCAGGCAGCCTGTCCCGGACTGGAGGGTCGGTGGGTCGGCGGGATGCTGACCCCGAGCGACGGGCGGGCGGAGCCGTTCGTCGCGGTGCCGGCCCTGGCGCGCGCGGTGCAGCGGCTCGGGGTGTCGATCACGGAGGATTGCGCCGTGCGCGCGCTTGAAACCCGGGCCGGCCGGGTCGCCGGCGTGCACACCGAGCGCGGGCCGGTATGGGCCGACCGCGTGGTGCTCGCGGGCGGCGCCTGGTCCACCTACTTCGCACGCAACGCCGGAATCGACCTGCCGCAACTCATCGTGCGTTCCACGGTCGGCCGCACCCACCCCGCGGCCGACCGCGGGCTTCCGAACGTCGCCGCGCCCGGCTTCGCCACCAACCGTCGTGCGGATGGCGGCCATACCGTCACCACCGGGGACCTCGTCGAGCACTACGTGGGCGCCCGCTCATTCCGGGACCTGACCAAGTTCGTGAACCTGATGCGGAAATCGGCCAGGGACCTGCGGCTCAGGCCGAAGCCGCCCGCAGGTTATCCGGGGGCGTGGGGTTCCAGGGCGCGCTGGACCGCCGACGAGGTCACCCCGTTCGAGCAAATGCGCGTGCTCAATCCCCCTCCGTCGCAGGAGGGTCAGCGACGCCTGATGAGGCGTCTCCCCGAGCGGGCGCCCTGGCTGCACGAGGCCGGCATTGCCGAAACGTGGGCGGGGATGATCGACGTGACGCCCGATGCCGTGCCTTACATCTGCGAGGTGCCGTCGCTCCCCGGACTGTTCATCGGCACCGGCATGAGCGGACATGGCTTCGGCATCGGGCCCGGGGTGGGCCGGGTGCTCGGCGATCTCGTGCTGGACCGCCCGACGGGCCTCGACCTGACGCGGTTCCGCTTCGAGCGATTCGCCGACGGCAGCCCCGTCGTCCCCGGCCCCTACTGACGAAGCGCGGTCCGGGCCGAAGCCGCGCCACGCCCGCGGAATCGGTCGGTTCCTGACGCCAGGCCTCCCGGGGCTCCGGCACGGGCATCGGGCGCCCACGCCCTTTTCCGACCGACGCGGCAACGGCGCCGCTGCGCCAGCCGGACGGGCCCCGTTCAGGCCACACGAACCCTGCGAACGTGCGGGCAGGTGCGCTCCTTCTACTCCCGGACACGGACGAATACCCTGTTGCCCAGTCCATCGGCGAAGCGCGCACCGGCCCAACTTTCGAGCGCGGTGCGGCAATCGCAGCCCATGCCAGGAGAGACCCATGCCGTACCCGCTGAGACCGGGAACGATGTACATGATGCCGACCCATTTCGGACCCATGACGGGACCGCGGCAGGGGCCCGGCGGCAAGGCCGGCATGTTCTCGCCGGACCAGCGCAAGACCATGACCGTATCGGTCCGCTTCCTGACCGACGCCGGCCAGATCGAACCCTTTCTGCCGCCGGGATTCTCGCTCGACGGCGAGCCGGTGGTCGAGGTGTTTGCGTCCTACATGACCGAAATCGCCTGGCTGGCCGGGCGCGGCTACAACGTGCTCGGGGTGAGGATCCCGGTCGTGTTCGAAGGGAAGCAGGACCGGGTCACCGGTCCGTTCCTCACGGTTCTGTGGGAAAACCTGACCGACCCGATCCTGACGGGCCGCGAGCAGCTTGGCTTTTCGAAGGTCTACTGCGAGCTGCCAGAGCCTGTCGTCTTCGACGGAGAGACCCATTGCACCGCAAGCTGGCTGGGGTTCCGCTTCCTCGACCTGAAGGTGCGCGGCCTGCAGGAGGTGGATCCGGCGGCGGCCGCGCCGGCACCTGTGCCGCACGGCGACGGCACATTGCGCGGCGTGCTGCACTACAAGTACATGCCGAGGACCGGCGCGTGGGGCGAGGTGGACGCCGCCTATGCGGTCCTGAGCCCCGACAAGGGCCTAGGCGCGCCGCCGCAGGCGGTCTACCGGGGCGAGGGGGAAGTCACCTTCCACAAGGCCCGCTGGGAAGACCTGCCAACCCAGTACATGATCGTCAACGCCTTGCAGGCGCTGGAGATCAGGGAGTACCGCGGAGCGACGATCGAGCACCGGGTTGGCGGCGGCGACCTCATCGACCAGCGCATCGTCGCGTAGCCGGCCGGCCCGGCGCAGCTGTCTTCCGGGCAGCCCCTGCCCGGAAGACGGCTCTCTCACGCCGCCGCGGTGACCCGTTAGTCCAACGCGTCAGATTTCGCACGCATCGCCGTTGCACCCGATCTTTCTTCGTCCTGCAAGCTTCAAGACCGGCGGCAAGAACAGAATAAGCCCGTACGGAAGGAACAGCGGAATCTGCAGGCACACCTTGCGCGTGGCAAAAACCCCGGTGAATATCCCTCCGGTCTCCTTCTCGACCACGACGATTTCACCGGCGGGAACGTCCCCCAATGGCGACTCGTCGGTCCGCAATTCGACTCGATCCAGCCAGTCCAGGCGGCGTGCACTGGCTGCCAGCCGCACGCAGTCGGGGCAGTTCTGACAGTAGTACAGGCGGATCCCCATCCCGTTCTCCCGCGGCGCACCAACTTTGCGATCCGGCCCTTGCCCCCATGGGAACCGAGTTCCGGTTCATGCCGGTCGGCAGGACCTGCCGGGATGATACGCCGTCGGGGTGAACGGAGCCCCGGAAACCTCGTTTCCGGGGGCCGCGACTAGCCGATTCGACAGCCCGTTCCGCCGTCGACGGGGAGCGCGACACCCGTGACGAAGCGGGCCTCGTCAGAGGCAAGATAGAGAGCCGCGTACGCGACATCCCAGGCCGTGCCCATCTTGCCGCCGAGGGGGATCCGCGCGTCGCGCTCGGCCGCGACTTCTTCCCGGGAGCGGTTCCAGGCGCGGGCGCGGGCATCGACGGCCATCGGCGTATCCATCAATCCGGGCAGGATGACGTTGGCGCGGATACCGTACTCCGCGTTCTGGATGGCGATCTGCTTGGTGAACGCCACCATGCCCATCTTGCTCGCCTTGTAGGCGACCCAGGGATAGGACTCGACGGCAGCAACCGAGGAGATGCTGACGATCGCACCCGAGCGCTGCTCGCGCATGATGGGGATCGCATGTTTGCACGCCATGACCGTGCCGCGGAGGTTCACCGTCATCACGCGGTCAAATGCCTCCTCGGAGATCTCGGTCACGTCGGCATCCCCACCCGCCACGCTGATCCCGACATTGTTGTGCAGGATGTCGAGCCGGCCCCACCGGGTCCGGCAACTCTCCACCGCCGCAGCGACCTGCGACTCACGGGTGACGTCCGCCTCGAAGACCGCTGCTTCACCGCCCTCCCCGGCAATCATCTCCGCCGTCTCATCGGCCGATGCCGGGTCGCGGTCAACGCACAACACCCGCGCGCCCTCGCGCGCGAAGAGCAGCGCCGTTGCGCGACCGTTGCCCATGCCGTGGCCGGGACTCTGGCCTGCGCCCATGATGACCGCCGTCTTTCCTGCCAGTCGCATCGTTCACTTTCCGTGGAAATTGCGGGGCGGCGCGACCACAGGTGGCCGCGAGTAAATCGTGTCCGGTGCCAAGGATCGGCGGAGCGTAATCCGGCGGCAAGGATCACTCAATGAAAAGTGCGCGTACCCGGGTCATGCCCTCGACCAACCCGCCCGCGGTACCACCTGCACAGACCTTACTCGCAACAGCTGTAACGTCCGGCCCCGAGGTCTCTGCGCATCCTTCCGCCAGGGCCGACCACAGCCACGTTATCGCGCGACTACACCAGCGCTACCGACAATGAGCCGCCAAGGCAAAATGTGATGGCCGATCGGGCTCCGATTCGCAAGCGGTTCGCTTGACTATCTGTATGACTAGTCATATAGATAGTCATACCAATACCGGCAGAGAACCCATGATCAGAACCTGGCAAGTGCACAGCGCGAAGGCTCGCTTCAGCGAGTTTCTTGAAGCCAGTCTCTCGGAAGGGCCGCAGCTGGTCACGAAGCGCGGCGTGGCAGCGGCGGTACTCGTCCCGATCGATCAGTGGCGCCAAATAGAGCGCATGACAAAGCCCAGCCTTAAGGATCTGCTGTTGGCGCCAGGCGCCCGCAGTGATGCCCTCGTGCCTGCCCGCCGGGAGCGGCGCCGTCGGACTGCACCGACCCTGGATTGAACGCATGTTCTTGTTGGACACCAACGTCGTCTCCGAGTTGCGCCGGGCGAGACCGCATGGTGCGGTGGTGAGATGGATCGGGGCTGTTCCGGCAGACGAGCTCTTCGTGTCCGCAGTGACAGTCGGGGAGATACAGGAAGGAATCGAGATTACGCGTGAACTGGACCGGGCCAAAGCGCGCGAACTCGAAGTCTGGCTCGACCAGATCGTTGGCAGTTACGGGGTGCTGCCCATGGACGGGGACGCATTCCGCGCCTGGGCTCGGCTCATGCATCGTCGCTCTGGCGTGCTGATCGAGGACGCGATGATTGCGGCCACCGCCTTAGTGCATCGGCTCACCGTCGCCACTCGCAACATGCGAGACTTCCAGGATTTCGGAGTGCCTCTGCTCGACCCGTTCAAACGAACTTGATGGGCGGCAACTTGGAATGACCACGCCGCGTTGCCGGCCGATCAACGCTTAGCGAGCAGCGGTGCCTGCCGGCCCTGCCAACCACCGAGCGGTCGCGGCCCGGGACACCGGACCCGAGGAGTCCGACCCTCTTCAGCTGACCGGCCCGCGCTTCAGAACCTGCAGTCAGACGTTGCGAGCAGCCGCCGAATCGCGTCACAAGCGTTGATGGCTGACACCCGTCCCGCCACAGCTAGCCAAATTGTTGACGAAATTAGTAGCCTATAGGCGCGGACTCGGAACAGTGGTCAACGCAACGGGCCGGGTCCGTCATGTCAGCCGCAGGAAGTGGGACGGTTCGTGTGTCGGCCGGCCGTCCTGCGGCAGGAGGGAATACATCGATATGCACATCTACAGACTGGCCACCGCGGCCATCGCTGCCGCGACCTTGGCGTGGTCCGCAACCGCATCAGCCCATGAACACGCCACCTGGTTCCAGGGCGAGGATGCCGGATTCCCGGCACCGACCGGTGCCAGCGACGTCGTACCGGAAGGCTCAAAGCTCATGCGCCTGTTCGACGGCGGCTGCATCCTCACCGAGGGCGTAGCGGCCGGCCACGACGGCTACATGTACTTCAGTGACATCACCTTCACGAAGTTCTGCAAGGACCCGTCCGGCCTCTACATGCAGGCCGGCAACATCTGGCGCTACGACCCCGCATCGGGCGAATCCACCATCTTCCGCAGCCCCAGCGGGATGTCGAACGGCATCAAGTTCGACCGCGACGGCAACATGCTGGCGGCGCTCGGGGCGGACTTCGGCGGCCGCATGCTGGTCAAGACCGACATGGCGAGCGGCAAGACCTACATCCTGTCCGGCACCTACAACGGCAAGTCGTACAACGCGCTCAACGACATCACGATCGACGAGCAGGGCCGGATCTACTTCTCGGACCCGCGCTACCTTGGGCATGAGCCGGTCTTCCAGCCGGGATTCGCGGTCTACCGACTCGACCCTGACGGCACGGTCGACCGCATCATCACCAACGGCGGCAAGACCAACGGTGTGCTGGTTTCGCCTGACCAGTCGACGCTCTACGTCGTGAGCAACGACAACGGCTGGCTCGGCTTCATGCAGCTTGACGAGACCGACCAAGCACCCACGGTCAGCCGGCACCTGCTTCAGGCCTATGACCTGAACGCCGATGGCACGGTGAGCAACCGCCGGGTCGTGATCGACTATTCCGAGCTTTATCCCGGTCAGCCGTGCAGCGGCCCTGACGGCCTCGTCGCCGATGTCGACGGCAACGTCTACATGGCCGAGCGCTGCGAGCACCGTCCCGGGATCGCCGTGCGCGACGCGGACGGCAACGAAGTCGCGTTCATCTCGACCGGCGAAGAGCTGCCGACCAACGTCGGCTTCGGCCGCGGCGTCGAGCGGAACGTGCTTTACGTGACGTCCGGCAAGAGCCTCTACAAGATCAAGTTGGGCAAGGACGGCTACGAGCTTCCGTAGCGGTTCACGGGCGGGCGGCGGCACCCGCCGCCCGCCCTTTTTTTCACCGTTCAGGTCGGGTGCCAGGTAGCCTCCTCGTCCGCTCCTTCGGCACGCACCGCTCCTTCCGCCTGCAGGTGCAGCAGCGTGGCGTACACGGAACGGCACGCCGCCCCAAACAATCGCGGGTCCAGCCCGACGTAATTCTCGGCAACAATCTCCGGAATCGGGCGCGGCCGCGCGCGGAGGCTCGCCAGCACCCCGTCGCATCGGCGCAGCCGGTGCGCCTTGAGAGCGTTCAGGAAACGTGCCGGATCCGTGATCGAGCGGCCGTGCGTCGGACGCAGCAGCCGGTCGCCTCCCGCCAGCAGGCGGTCAAGACTGGCAAGGTACGCGGTGAGGTTTCCGTCCGGCGGCGATATCACCGTGCTCGCCCAGCCCATGACATGGTCGCCCGTGAACAGCGTGCCTTCTTCGGGCAGGCGAAAACAAAGATGGTTGGACGTGTGGCCGGGCGTGTGCACCGCCTGCAAGGTCCAGCCGTCACCCGCCACGGTGTCCCCGTCTTGCATCACGCGATCAGGCGCGAATGCGGTGTCCGCACCCGCGTCATCCAGGCCGGACCCGGCCCCGCCCGCATGCGGGCCGAAGCCGTACACCGGTGCACCCGTGCGCTCCTTGAGGAGTGCGGCCGCCGGCGAATGGTCGACGTGCGTGTGGGTCACGAAGATGTGCGAGATCATGCCCCCCGTGGTGGCCTCGAGCAGGTGGTCCACGTGCTCCGGGATGAGCGGGCCGGGATCGAGCACCGCCAGGCGGTCGCGCGCTCCCACCACGAAGGTCGCCGTCCCGTAGAGCGTGTACGGGCCGGGGTTGTTCGCGACCACGCGCCGCACGAGCGGCGACAGGCGTTCCGCCACGCCGTAGGCAACGTCGTCCTCGCGTACGAGGAGGTCTTCCAGTGCGGGAACGGTGGGCATCTGCAGATCCTCGCCACGACTCGCCCAGTCTAGGCGACCCGGCGGCCGCGCATCGACGAGGCCGGCCTACAGGTCGAGCGCCTCCTGCATGAACGCCTTCCAGATCTCCGCCGGGGGACCGCCGCCGACCACGCCCGGCATCGGGCCGAAATCGTCCCGCCCGATCCACACGGCGCACACTACGTCGCCGGCGAACCCGACGAACCAGGCGTCCCGGTGATCCTGTGTGGTCCCGGTCTTCCCGAACGCCTCCGCGCCGTCCAGGCGGGCCTTGCGGCCGGTCCCGTTCCGGACCACGCTCTTCAGCAGGCTGCGCATGGCCTCTACCGTCGCGCCCTGCAGGCCGTCGCGGCGCGGCGCCGGCGAGCGCTCCCACAGCGTGCCCTCGGAGCGCGTGCGCACCTCGACGAACCCGTACGGCAGGACCGGCGACCCACCGTTCGCGACGGCCACCAGGGCGGCGGTCATGTCGACCAGGGACACCTCGGAGACGCCCAGCGCGAGACTCGGGGCGTCGGCGAGTTCCGCGGTGACCCCGAGGCGCTCCGCGATGCGGATCACACGGCCCCGCCCGACGTCCTGCATCAGGCGGACCGCCACCGAGTTCGAGGAGCGCGCGAACGCCTCGCGTAACGTGATGTTACCCCGGTAGACGTCGTTGTAGTTCCGCGGGCTCCAGTTCCCGACCGTCACGGGCGCGTCGCGCACGCGGTCTTCGGGACGCCAGCCGGCATCGAGCGCCGCGAGGTAGACGAAGATCTTGAACGCCGAACCAGGCTGTCGCGCCGCCTGGGTCGCCCGGTTGAACTGCGATCGCGCATAGCTCCGGCCACCGGTCATCGCCAGCACGGCACCGTCCAGTCCCATGGCCACCAGCGCGCCTTCCACTCCGGGATGGTCGGCGAGGCCCGTCCGCACCGCCCGCTCGGCAGCTAGCTGCAGCGAGGGCACCAGCGTCGCCGCGATCTCGACGTCCTCGGCGCGGTCGCGCGCGGGCCCGGTCTGGCTGACGACCCAATCAGCGAAGAAGCGCCCACCCCAGGCGGTTCCGTCGCCGCCCGTCACCCGCGCCGGTCGCTCACGGGCAGTCGCCGCGTCCGCCGCCTCGATCCGGCCCGACGCCACCATGGCCTGCAGCACCACGTCTGCGCGGGCGCGGGCGCGGTCCGGATGCCGGGTCGGGGCCAGGCGCGACGGCGCCCGCAGCAAACCCGCCAGCACGGCCGACTGGGCCAGGTTGAGCCGCGCCGGGGTGGTCCCGAAATAGCGGCGGGCGGCCGTCGCAATGCCGTAGGCGCCGGCGCCGAAGTAGGCGCGGTTCAGGTAGCTCGCCAGAATCTCCGTTTTCTCGAAGCGAAGCTCCAGCCAGAACGCGAGGAGCATCTCCTGGACCTTGCGTTCCAGCGTGCGCGCCGGCGTGAGAAATGCCAGTTTCGCGAGCTGCTGCGTGATCGTGGAGCCGCCCTGCACCACCCGGCCGGCGCGCCAGTTCACCCGCGCGGCCCGCGCCAGCGCCAGCGGGTCGAAGCCCCAGTGCCGGAAGAACCGTCGGTCTTCGATCGCGATCACGGCATCGACCAGCACCGGTGAGATTCCGTCCAGGGTGACATACCCGCCGTAGACGTCGCCGTAGGCCGCCGTGAACGTCCCATCGGCGGCAAACACGGACACACTTCCCGTCCGGTCCCCGCCGCCCATGTCGGAAATGTCGGGCAGGTCGAGCGCGCACCAGGCGACGAAGCCGAAGACCCCCACCAGCGCCAGCCCGGCCACGCGCGCAGCCAGGCGCGCCACGAAGCGGCCGATGACCACACCCCACGAACGCTCGGGAGCAGCGGCAGCACGCTGGCGCCGGCCGCCCTTGCGCGGCGGCGGCGGCGCCGCACGGGCGCGCGCTTCCTTCGGTGGGGGGGATGTCCGTCGCGAACGGTGCAACACCATCGGGCTCAGCCCCGAATCCGGTCAAACGTCGAGGTTTTCCACCTCGAGGGCGTTCTTCTGAATGAACTCGCGGCGCGGCTCCACCACGTCCCCCATGAGCTTGGAGAACAGGTCGTTCGCCTCCGCGCCGTCGCCAATCTGGACCTGCAGGAAGGTGCGCGCCTCGGGATCCAGGGTCGTTTCCCAGAGCTGGCCGGGGTTCATTTCGCCCAGCCCCTTGTACCGTTGGATCGACAGTCCCCGCCGCGCCAGTCGCTCGACCTCGGCGTGGAACTCGGTCGGCGTATGCAGCTGCATCTGCTCGTCGCCGACCTGGAACCGCATCGGCTCGGTGTAGAGCTCCCGCAGGTTCTCGGCCCGCGCCCGCAGCCGCCGGACCGCCGGCGAGGCGAGCAGTCCCTGCGGCACCCGGTAGGCCGTGTGGACGCCCCGGCGATTGTGGTGAAACTGGTAACCGGGTTCCGTGTCTCCGACCTGTCCGGACCAGCCGTCTTCGCCGGGCTCGGCCATGCGATTCATGCGCGCGCAGACCCGCTCGACCAGCGCTGCCGCTGCTCCCGGGCTGTCATAGACCTCCGCGGTGAAACCGTTGCCGATCGCGATCTGTTCGAGGAGTGACGGCGGCAGGCGATGCGCGAGCTGCCGGATCAGCGCCGCATCGTCGTAGGCCTCGAAGATGATGGCGCGCAGGTCCGCACCCGAATGCTCGATCCCCGCAGCCCCGGTGCGCAGGACCGCCTTGCCGAGAATGGCGCCGATCAGGTGACTCCGGAGCCCGGCGTCATCCTTCAGGTACACCTCGCTGGATCCCTTTCGCACCTTGTAGAGCGGCGGCTGGGCGATGAACAGGTGACCCCGGCGAATCACCGGTTCCATGTGCCGGTAGAAGAAGGTCAGGATCAGGGTGCGGATGTGGGCGCCGTCGACATCCGCGTCGGTCATGATCACGACCTTGTGGTAGCGGAGACGGTCGAGGTCGAATTCCTGGCCGATCCCGGTGCCGAGCGCGGCGATCATGGTGCCGATCTCCGCCGACGCCAGCATCTTGTCCATGCGAACCCGTTCGACGTTCAGGATCTTGCCCTTGAGCGGCAGGACCGCCTGATTCTTGCGGTTGCGCGCCTGCTTCGCGGAGCCCCCCGCCGAATCACCCTCGACCAGATACAGCTCCGAAAGCGCCGGGTCCCGCTCCTGGCAGTCGGCCAGCTTGCCGGGCAGGTTCGCGATATCGAGGGCGTCCTTGCGGCGCGAGAGGTCGCGGGCCTTCCGCGCCGCTTCGCGGGCGAGCGCGGCCTCGACGATCTTCTGCACGAGGCGCTTGGCGGAATCCGGATTCTCCTCCAGCCACTCGGTGAGCCCGGCCCCGACGATGCCCTCGACGGCCGGCCGCACCTCGGAGCTCACGAGCTTTTCCTTCGTCTGCGACGAGAACTTCGGGTCCGGCACCTTGACCGACAGGATGCCCGTCAGACCCTCGCGCATGTCGTCGCCCGTGAGCTGGACCTTTTCCTGCCGTGAACCGCCATATGCCTGCACGTAGCGGGTGACCGCGCGGGTCAGCGCGGCCCGGAACCCCGCCAGGTGGGTGCCACCGTCAGTCTGCGGGATCGTGTTCGTGAAGCACAGCATCGTTTCGTGGTAGCCACGGTTCCAGCGGAGCGCCAGCGCCACCTCGATGCCCGCCCGCTTGTCGGTGACCAGGACGGGCTCGTCGTGGAGCGGGGTCACGGTGCGGTCGAGAAAGGCCACGAACTCGCGGAGCCCGCCCTCGTACCGGAAGTCTTCGGTCGTCGGCGTCTCGCCCCGGCGGTCCGTCAGGACAATCCGCAGGCCGCCGTTGAGGAACGCGAGTTCCCGCAGCCGCTTCTCGAGGCGGGACCGGTCGTACTGGACGTTGGTGAACACGTCGGGCGAGGCGAAGAACGTCACCTCGGTGCCACGCCGGCCGTCGGCGTCACCCACGACCGTGAGCGGCCCCTCCGGAACGCCGTCGGCAAACCCAATGCGGTGTTCGTGCGCGTCCCGCCAGATTCGCAGCTCCAGGCGTTCCGACAGGGCGTTCACGACGGACACCCCGACGCCGTGCAGGCCACCTGACACCTTGTAGCTGTCCTCGTCGAACTTGGCGCCGGCATGCAGGTGGGTCATCACCACCTCGGCCGCCGACACGCCCTCGTCCTCCTGGATTCCCGTCGGAATGCCGCGGCCGTCGTCGCGCACGGTCACTGACCCGTCCGCGCCGAGAATGATGTCGATCCGCGTGCAAAAGCCCGCCAGCGCCTCGTCCACCGCGTTGTCGACCACCTCGAACACCATGTGGTGCAGCCCGGAGCCGTCATCGGTATCCCCGATGTACATCCCCGGGCGCTTGCGGACGGCCTCGAGCCCCTTGAGCACCTTGATGCTGGCGGCGTCGTATTCCGCGCCGTTCGAGCCGACCGCGGGTTCGCCGCCGGCGCCGGCCGGAGCCGCGACCGGGAAGCGGCCCGCCTCGGCGTATTCTTCGGACCGTTTCGGACTCGGCATTAGTGCACGGCTCCCTGAACTGCGCGCACGGCCTTCAGCGGCACCGGCTGCACGTGGCGGAATTCACGAAACGAGCTGGCGTCGGCGCCCGTCAGCCAGATCTGGGCGCCCAGCGCGTCCAGTTCGGCGGCGAGCGCGGCCCGGCGCTGTGGATCCAGGTGGGCGCAGACCTCGTCCAGTAGCACCAGCGGCGGCGTTCCGCGGCGCCCGGTCTCCACGCGCACCGCCGCGAGCACCAGGCTGATGAGCAACGCCTTCTGTTCGCCGGTCGAACATCGTGCCGCTTCCATGCCGCGATTGCGGTGACGCACGACCAGATCGCTCCGGTGCGGGCCGGCGGACGTCCGGCCGGAGGCCTGGTCGGCTGGCCGGGCCGCCCGCCACATCGCCTGCAGGCGCGCCGGCGCGGCGCCCGCGCCTGCGGACTCCAGCAGTCGTTCGACGGCCCCGCGAACCTCGATGTCGGCGGCCGGAAACGAGCCGGCGCCGTCGGCCACCGCCTCGCCCAGGACGGATACCGCCGCAAGCCGCGCGTGCGCGACCGCCACGGCCGCTTCCGCCATGGCGCGTTCCACGGATTCGAGCCAGGCGTCCTCCAGCCGGCCCAGCTTGAGGAGCTCGCGTCGTTGCCGAGAGGCTCGCTCCCAGTTCGCCACCAGCACCGCGTGGTTGGGATTCATGCCGGCCACCAGCCGATCGAGAAAACGGCGCCGGACCGCCGCGCCCGCGTTGAACAGCCCGTCCATCGCAGCCGTGAGCCAGTGCACGGCGAGGACGTCGCCGAGGCGCAGCGTGGAGGCCGCCTCCTCGCCGTCGACCCGCACGCGGCGCTTGCCCCCACGAGCCCAGCCGGTGCCGATTCGCAACGTGCGCGCGCCGTCGATCCGCAGCATGAAGCCGAGGGTCCAGCCGGCCGCGCCGTCGCGCGCCATGTCGGCGAGCCGTGCCCGCCGGAGGCCGCGCCCGGGCGCCAGCATGGAGATGGCCTCGAGGAGATTGGTCTTCCCGACCCCGTTGGGGCCGGTAATCGCAAGCGAGCAGGGCTGCAGGTCCAGCGCGAGACGCGCGTGGTTGCGAAAGTCGCGAAGCTCGACCCGGACCAAGGCTGCCGCCGCACGATCCGCGCCCGGACGGGTCGGCAACACCTTCTGCATTCGGGCCCTGGTCAGACCCTTATCGGCATGATGACGTGCAGCCTGCCGACCTCTCCGGTGTCACGGATCACCGCCGGCTGGCCGGACGCCTGAAACTCCATGATCATCTCGTCACCCCGCGCGGTCTGGCAGAACTCCATGAGGTACTCGGACCGGAACCCGATCACGACCTGCTCCCCGCGGAAAGTGCCCTCAAAGACCTCGCGCCCCGCGCCGTGCTGGTGGTCACCGGCGCTGGCCGTGAGGCTCTCCTCGCTCAGCTCGAAGCGGATCGCGCGACTCTTCCTGTCCGCCACGAGCGCGAGGCGCTCGAGGGCCCGCTGCAGGATCGCGCAGTTGACCCGAAGCGTGCTGTTGCAGGCCGTCGGGATCACCCGCTGATAGTCCGGAAACTTGCTCTCGTGGAGCCGGGTGACGACCACCACGTCCGCGACTTCGAGCCGCATCCAGCCGTTCCCCATGCCCACCCGGACGGCGCCGTCCGCGTCCGCCAGCAGCCGCTCGACCTGCTCGACGGCCTTGCGCGGCAGCGTCACCCCGTCCGCCAGCGCTTCGGTCCCGTCGGGGCACTGACATTCTGCCTGTGACAGGCGATGGCCGTCGGTGGCCCCGGCCCGGAGCAGGTGTTGCCCACCCTCTTCCACGGCGTGCAGGAACACGCCGTTCAGGTGCATGCGGGCGGGATCGTCCGACATCGAGATCCGGCACCAGCTCAGCAGTCCCCGGAAATCCGAGACCGGGAGCTCGAAACCCTGCTCCCACTCCAGATCGTGCAGCGTGGGAAAATCGTCGGTCGAGAGCGAGGGCAGGATGAACTTGCTCTGCCCGGCCTCGACCACCAGCCAGGCACCGTCGCCGGTGGCGTCCGCGCCGCCACCCGCGGCCAGGGACACTCGGACGTCATCCCCCTCCGCCAGCTTGCCGACCACGCTGTAGAACAGCGGCGCCTCGACGGTGGCCGCACCGGCGACGTCGACCTCGGCGGTCAGGCGTTCGGATTCGTACAGGACCTGGTTGTCGCCCGCGTCGAACACGACGCTGCCCGCCTCCGCCCGGATCAGGACGTGCGAGAGAATGGGACGGGTGCCGACGCGCTCCACGACGCCATGCATGTGGGCCAGCGGCGCCAGCAGCGTGTTCCGCCCCTGCGTGAACCGCATGCCGACGTCGGGGCCGGCGCCGACCTCTTCCAGGAGCGCCGCATGGCTTCGGGCGGAGACGTTGAGCGGCATGATCACGTGCACGGTCTCTTCGCTCGTGGCCCCGCGAATGATCGCAGCATGCTTCGGGCTGTCGAACTCCAGGACGAGCTCCTGGTCCGGAATCACGCGGCAGCAGGCGGTCACGTAGTCGCTGTTGAAGCCGATGGCCAGCGCCTTGCCGGCATACTCGGCGCCGACCGCCTCGCGGCCGAGGCCGGTGGCCGGATTGCCCGCGCTCAGGACGAGGGTGTCGCCGCCGATCTGGAAGGTGATGCCCCGGCTCTTCGGGTCGGTCACGGCCGACAGCCGGTCGATGGCCTGCAGAAGCGCCTGCCGGTTGACCCGCAGCCGGTTCTCAAGTGCCTCGGGAATTACGCGCCGGTAGTCGGGGAAGCCGCCCTGGTTGAGACGCGCCGTCATCGATACCGACCCGACGTTCAGCCGCAGCAGGTTGTCGCCCGACCAGAGCGCGACGTCGCCATCCGCATTGCGCAGCAGCCCGTCCACCTGTTCGACCGCCTTCTTGGGGAGCGTGATGCCGTCCTTGATCGCGCCGCCGCCTGCCGTGAGCACGTGCGCCGAACACGCCAGTCGGTGTCCGTCCGTCGCCGCCGCCCGCAGCAGCGTCTTTCCGTCCTCGTCCGCCGTATGGAGGAAGATTCCGTTGAGGTGGAGCCGCGCGTCGTCGTCCGACATCGAGACGCGGCAGGAATCGATTAGTCGCCGGAGTTCCGCCGCCGGCAATTGCAGCGGTTCCTCGCCGGGCGGATCGGCGAAGCGCTGAAAGTCGGCCGGCGCGAGCGAGGGCAGGGCAAACGTGCTGCCGCCGGCCTCGATGATCACCTGTCTCTCGGGCTCTCCGCCCAGGGAGTTCGGCAGCTCGGTCACCGCGCCGGTGACTTCTTCGACCGCTGCGTCCCCGGCTTCCGGTTCCGCGGTCGGCGTGATCCGCACCCGGATCGCCGTGTTGCGCGGAAACCGGTTGACCAGGTCGTGCAGGAGATGCGCTTCGACGGTGGCGGCGCCCTCCTCCTCGACGGTGCCGGTGAGCTGTTCGGACTCGTAGAGAACCTCGTCGTCGCAGGCGTCGAACGCGATCGTGCCGTCCTCTCCCTCCGCCCCGCGCCGGGCCCGGATCAGCGTGTGGGCCAGGATGGGCGCACGGGTGCGGTCGCGGCGTTCTGCCACCCCGTACACGTGCTTCAAAGGCGCCAGCAGATCCTTTTGATCAAGCGTAAATTTCATGGATCCACGTGATTGGAACCGGTGTCGTGACCGGTACACACGCACGTCATTGCGCGTTGAGTCAACAGGAGCTTCATCCTAGCAGGATGCAGCCCTCCGCGCACCTGGAATCAGTCGAGAATCCAGTGTTTCAGCTTCTCGACATCCTCGACCAGAACGGGCTCGTTCGCCAGCCGTTCGTCCACCCGGCGCGTGGAATGCACCACGGTGGAGTGATCCCGGTTGAACCGGCTGCCGATGTCCGGGAGGCTCATTGGGGTGAGCTGCTTGCAGAGCCACATCGCGACCTGGCGCGGCCCCACGATGCGCCGCTCGCGGCGGGGGGAAGCCAGGTCGCCGCGGCGCAGGCCGTAGTACTCGGTGACCGCCTTCTGGATCATCTCCACCGTCATCCGGCGTTCGTGCGCGCGCAGCAGGTCGGGCAGCGCGTCGCGCACCAAGCCAAGCGTGACCGGCTGCTTCGTGTATTCCGCCTGCGCCACGACCCGCGCCAACGCCCCCGTCAGCTCACGGATGTCGTTGGTGATCTTGTTGGCCAGGAACTCCAGCACCGAATCCGGCACATCGACCTCGTCGTAGCGGCTGCGGTGCCGCTGGAGAATGCTGAGGCGCAGTTCGTACGTGGTCGCCCGCAGTTCGACCAGGAGACCGCCGCCGAGCCGTGAGCGCAGCCGCCGGTCCACGTCCTCCATGTCGACCGGCGCCCGGTCGCCCGACACCACGATCTGCTTTCCCTCGTTCGAGAGCGCATCGAACGTGTGGAAGAACTCCTCCTGCGTCTGCACCCTGCTGGCCAGGAACTGCACGTCGTCGACCATGAAGACGTCGACCGTGCGGAAGCGACGCTTGAATGCGTCGGTGTCCCTGGCGCGCAGCGCCGCGACGAACTCCGACGTGAATTTCTCGGAGGACAGATAGGCGACGTTGCGGTCCCCGCGGCCGATGATCTCCCAGGCGATCGCATGCATCAGGTGGGTTTTGCCGAGACCCACGCCGCCGGAGAAGAACAGAAGGTTCCGATTCCCGCTGGTCCGACCCTCCGCCACGCGCCGGGCGGCGGCATAGGCGACCTGGTTGCTGGCGCCAACCACAAACGAGTCAAACGTGCGCTGGGGATCGAGCGTGCTGCCGAAGTGCGAGGACGCCGCCGCCCGCGGCGGCTCCGCCGGCGGCACCGCCGCATCCTCCTGCACGACGATCTCGACGCGCCGTACCGAGGGGTCCGCCGCCGAGCAACTGGAGAGGATCTGGCCGAGGTACTGGCTCCGCACCCACTGCCGGTGGAATTCCGACGGGGCCGCGAGCACCACCGGGTCGCGGCCGGGCCCCACGGGCTGCAGCGGCAAGAGCCAGCTCTCGAAGGCTGCCGGACTGATCTCGTCGCGAAGTCGGGTCTGCGCCGCGTGCCAGCAATGTCGGTCCATCCGGCGTTCCTCCTTCCCCGGCGCGGCATCGGCAGCCGACGCTACGCTCATTCCCGCAGAGGCACAGGCTAAGCTCACAAACGCTTATAAAGCCGTTTGTTAGAAGACCTGGAGGGAGGTGCCGTGCTCCTGCAAAGCCGGATCAGAATAGGCCCGGATCGAGACGCCGCACAAGCGGGGCATTTCAGCAACCTGACTCATTTCCGTCACTGAAACGTAAATTCTTTGTCAATTCTGCACGATGCTCGAAGAAGTAAATCTCGCATCAAGCACGCGTCGTACGGACCCCCGCGCCGGTCCCATAAGCTATTCGTTGGGTCCTATAGAAAAATGCTCACCTCACCCCGTTCCGGACCCCGAACAAATGTTCGGGCGATCCGGTCCGCCATACGCGCGCGCGCGGCGCCTCCGTCTGGCCCGGACCGCATCCAGTTGCGATGGCCCGGCCGCCGGCTTATGCGAGGGCGCGGACGCGGGTGTTCAGGCGGGAAACCTTGCGTGACACCGTGCCCAACTGCAGGACGCCCTTGTTCACGCCCCGCCGCAGCTCCGCCTCGGCGACGCGCAGCGCCTCGCGCGCGGTCTCGTGATTGCCGGAGGCCAGCGCCTCCTCGACCCGGCGCACGAATGTGCGGACCCGGCTCATGCGGGTACGGTTGATCTTCCGCCGCCGGGCATTCGTGCGAATGCGCTTCTTTGCGGACGCGTG
>JAGWAT010000025.1:28038-46193 GCA_021296265.1 Alphaproteobacteria bacterium
ACGCGTTCCTAGCGTTCTTTCCGCGCGGGGTCAACGGTGCTTGAAGTCTGGCTTGCGCTTGTCAGCGAATGCCTGCATGCCCTCCCGCCGGTCCTCGATCGCAAAAGTCGACTGGAACAGACGCCGCTCGAACCGGATGCCCTCGTCGAGCGTCAACTGGTAGGCCCGGTTGACCGACTCCTTGGCCATCAGCACCGATGGCAGGGACTGATCCGCGATCTTGGCGGCCACCTGCATGGCCTCGTCCAGCAGCTGGGCCGCCGGGATGACCCGGCTGACCAGACCGGCGCGCTCGGCCTCTTCGGCGTCCATCATGCGCCCGGTCAGCACCATCTCCATCGCCTTCGCCTTGCCGACCGCGCGCGGGAGACGCTGAGTTCCGCCCGCACCGGGGAACGTACCCAGCAGGATCTCGGGCTGGCCGAAACGGGCCGTGTCGGCGGCCAGCACGATGTCGCACATCATGGCGATCTCGCAGCCGCCACCCAGGGCATAACCCGACACCGCCGCCACGATCGGCTTGCGGCCGCGTGACAGGCATTCCCAAGGCTCGATGAAATCATGCCGCACCACGTCCGCAAATTCCTTGGCCAGCATCTCCTTGATGTCCGCACCCGCTGCAAACGCCTTCTCGGACCCGGTCAGCACGATGGCCCCGATGCCGTCGTCGCGCTCGAAACCGTCAAGGGCGGCAGCTAGTTCCCGGACGAGTTCGGCGTTGATGGCGTTGAGCGCCTCGGGGCGATCCAGCGTGATCAGCGCGACGCGTCCCAGGGTCTCGGTTTGGATGCAGTTGTACGGCATGCCGGATGTCCTCCTGTCTAGGTGCCGGGCGACGGCGCGAGAGCATAGTAAACCCGCACCTCGTTGCCTTCCGTCACCTCGACCAGGATCTTGAGCCGCTCTCCCGACCGGGTGGCGTCGAGCGCCCCGGAATCCAGCAGGTTCCATCCGAACGCCGGCAGCGCCGAGCGGTAGAACCGCCGGACCGCGGCGACGGGCACCATCCCGCGCGCCTCCGCCTGCGCCACGCGTCCCGCCGCGGTGTCAAAGTTGAGGCAGCCGTCCTCGACTTCCACGAGCCCCGGGGCCAGCGGCAGGTGATCGACGCAGGACAAGAACCCCTGAGCCTGGACCGGGCCGACCATCCCCGTCAGTCCCAGGGCCACGATGCCGGGCCACAGCGATCGCCACACGTGCCGCACCTCCTGCGCGCCAGACAGCTGTCGGATCGCTGCCCCACACCGTGGCACAGCCTTCCCCGCGCCGACTGGCCGGGACTGCATCGGGAATCCGGTGGGACTCGCCGACGGGCCCAGAGGATACGGCCTCATCGACCCGGACGCGCGCCGGGCCCACGCCGGCGCTGGGATCGACCGCGCGCGGCGACGGCTGGCGTCAGCGCTGGCAGGCCGGACAATGGAACGTGGACCGGCCGCCCTGGCGGAATTGGCGAATCGGGCGCGCGCATTCGACGCACGCCTCGCCGGCGCGCCCGTACACCAGGAGCTCGCGCTGGAACCAGCCTTCCTCGCCGCCGATCTGCACGTGATCCCGGAGGGTGGAGCCGCCCGCCCGGATGGCGTCGGCCAGGACCGAGCGAAGCCCCGCGGCCAGGACCTCGGCGCGGCGGGGACCGACGGTGCCGGCGCGCCGGCGCGGACTGATCCGGGCCCGGAACAGGGCCTCGCAGGCGTAGATGTTCCCGACCCCGGCGACGACCCGCTGGTCGAGCAGCGCCACCTTGATCGGCGTCGCCCGCCCGCGGAGGACCGCGCGCAGCTCGGCGCCCGTGATGTCGAGCGGCTCGGGACCCAGCTCCCGCAGCCGCGGATGCGCGGTGTCCGCTCCACCGGGGAGCAGGTCGACGAGACCGAACCGCCGCGGATCGCGGAACGTCAGCCGCAGCCGCGCACCGGACGCCGAGACGAGATCGAGCGCAAGGTGGTCGTGCGGCCCCGGTGGCGGGTACGGCGGCGGCTCCAGCAGGATCCGTCCCGACATCCCGAGGTGGAACAGGACCGCGGGCGCGTCCCTCAGGACGATGATCCCGTACTTGGCGCGGCGCCGGATGGCGGTGATCCGGGCCCCGGCGATCCGCTCGGCGAGGTCCGCCGGAAACGGGAACCGGAGCCCCGGCCGGCGGGCCGTGACGCGATCCACAGCAAAGCCGCGGACCCGGGCCCGGAGGCCCAGGCAGACGGTCTCGACCTCAGGCAACTCCGGCATGCGGTCCTCCAGGGCACTCGATCCCGGCACCATAGGCGAGCACCGCCGTCGGCTGCCGTCCCGTCCGCGAATGCCCTATGGTCGCGCCATGCACACGGTGCCGTTCGGGTTTCGCGAGGTCGAGCACGCGGAAAAACGCGCGCTGGTGGGGGACGTGTTCGCTGGCGTCGCCGACCGCTACGACCTGATGAACGATCTGATGTCCGCCGGCTTGCACCGGGCCTGGCGGCGGGACCTGATGCTGCGCATGACACGGCGGGACGCGCGCCGGACCCTCGATCTGGCGGGCGGCACCGGCGACATGGCGTTCCGGATCCGGCGGCGGTTCGCCGGCGCGACCGTCGTCGTGACCGACGCCTCCGCCGAGATGCTCGAGGTCGGCCGCCGGCGTGCCCTCGACCGGGGTCTCGTCCACGAGCCGGGCTGGATCTGTGCCGACGCCGCGGCGCTGCCGTTCGCCGACCGGAGTTTCTCGCAGGTCGTCTGCGCGTTCGGGCTCCGAAACTTCGCCGAACTGGGGCGCTCGCTCCGGGAGGTCCGGCGCGTGCTGCGCCCCGGCGGACGATTCCTCGCGCTCGAGTTCGCGCCGCAGCCACAGTGCCTGGACTCGCTCTACGAGCGTTACCTCTTCGAAGTGGTCCCGTGGCTCGGGGACGCCGTGACCGGCCGGCGGGACGCGTACAGCTACCTGGCGGAAAGCATCCGCCGGTTCCTGCCGCCCGAGGCGATGTCGACCGAGCTCGGCGAGGCCGGGCTCGGCACCGTTCGCCTGCGTCGGTACGCCGCCGGGATCGCCTGCCTCTACAGCGCCCGGCGTACCTGAAAACCCGGACTGGAGAACACCACGATGGCCTACTGGCTCTTCAAGTCGGAACCCGGCGCCTGGTCCTGGGACGACCAGGTGAAATGCGGGGACCAGGGGTGCGAATGGGACGGCGTCCGCAACCACCAGGCGTGCAACAACATGAAGGCGATGCAGGTGGGCGACCGCGGATTCTTCTACCACTCGGTCAACGAGAAGCGCATTGTCGGCGTGGTCGAGGTGATCCGGACCTACTACCCCGACCCGACGGATACCTCGGGCCGCTTCGGCATGGTGGATGTGCGCGCCGTCACCGCGGCCCCGAATCCGGTCACCCTCGCCGACATCAAGGCAGAGCCGCGGCTGGCCGATCTGGCCCTGGTCCGCCAGTCCCGCCTCTCCGTGGTCCCCGTGGCCCCGGTCCACTGGGACCTGCTGGCCGCGATGGCGGGTCTCACCCCAGACCCGTGACGGAGCACGCGATCCCGGTCGCCGACATCCCCGACGGCGGGGCCTGCGTGCTCGACGGACCGGCCGCCGCCGATCCCGGCACGATCGTGACGCGCGCCGGCAACCGTGTCACCGCCTTCCGCAACGACTGCCCGCACGCGCACCTCCCGCTCGATCTGATTCCCGGGCGGGTGATGGCGCGGGACGGGCGGCACTTGCTGTGCGCCAACCACGGGGCGCTCTTCCGCACGACCGACGGGCTGTGCGTGCGGGGGCCGTGCCGCGGACGGCGGCTCACCCGGCTCGGCGTCGCGGTCGCCGACGGCCTCGCGCGGATTACGCCGGATCCCAAATCACCTGCCGCCGCCCGTCGATCTTCGTGAAGAGCGGGGTCGGGTGCCGATGCTCGAATCGAGCCGGGTCGGACCCCCGCTCCATCATCAGTTTCAGCATGAAGCGGGTCGGGGAGGCAAGGGCGAGATCCAGGGTCGCGGAGAGCGGCACCCAGAGCACGTCATCGAGTTCGGCGGTCGGTTGCAGGTCACCCTGGAGCGTGTCTGCGGAGGCGGCGAAGAACCGGGCGTGAAACCGGATTGGGCTGTCGGCCGGGGTGACCGCCCGCCCGACGTAGCGCAGGGTGTCGAGGGCCGGCGCCAGGCCGGCCGCGTGCATCGTTGTCCAGCCGCCCTCGAGACCGTCTCCGACCGCCCCTGGCGCGCTGAGCATGAGGCCGGTCTCTTCCACCGTCTCGCGCACCGCGGCGCACGCCATGGCGCGGAAGTAGTCCCGGTCGACCCCGATGTCGGGAACCCGCACGGCCCGTTCGACGAGCTCGGGCGCGAGTTCGCTGGCGGAACCGGCCCGGTAGTCGTCCTGCTCGATCCCACCGCCCGGAAACACGTAGAACCCGGGCATGAACCGCGCCGACGTCTGCCGCCGGCCGAGCAGCACCTCGGGCTGCCGGGGCGCGTTGCGAACCAGAATGAGGGTGGCCGCGTCGCGCGGGGTCACTTCGGGCATGCCTGTCTCCCCGGAGGACCCGCCGTCATCCTCCACGCCAGGGCACACCATACCGACGCCGGCAGGGCCGGTGGCCGATGATCCTCGCGGACCATCCGCTGATGGCCGCGGCGCTGGCCGAAGCCCAATCCGCGGCCGACCGGGGCGAAGTCCCGGTGGGCGCGGTGCTCGCCCGCGACGGCACGATCGTTGCCAGGGACGGGAACCGCGTGGAGGTCACCGGCGATCCGACCGCGCACGCGGAACTGCTGGTGTTACGGAGTGGCGCCGGCACCCTCGGCCGGCACGGCCTGAGCGGCTGCGACCTCTTCGTCACGCTCGAGCCCTGCCCGATGTGCGCCCACGCGATCGTGCTGGCCCGGATCCGGCGCCTCTATTACGGCGCCCCGGATCCGAAGGGCGGCGGCGTCGAGCATGGCCCTATGATCTTCGAGAGCGCCAGCGCCCACCACCGGCCGGAGGTGTATGGGGGAGTCGGCGAACAGGCCGCATCGGCCCTGCTCCGGGCCTTCTTCCGGGCGCTCCGCCCGTGACGCGAGCCGCGCGGGCCGCCCCGGCCGCTGTTCACGCTGCCGCGATGTCCCGCCGCCAGACTGCCTCGGGCCACTCGATGGCGGCCACGGCGGCATAGGCCGCACGGCGGGCCGCCGCCACGTCCGGCCCGGCGGCAGTCACTCCCAGGACCCGCCCGCCCGCGGCCACGAGGCGCTCGCCGCGGCGGGCCGTGGATGCCTGGAAGACGTGCACGTCGGGCCCCGCCTGCTCGGCCGCGCCGAGACCGCGGATCGCGCTCCCCGTGACCGGCGCCTCGGGATATCCGGGAGCTGCCATGACCACGCAGACCGAGGGATCCGCCCGGAACCGGAGATCGAAGTTCTCCAGTTCCCCCTCGACCGCTGCAACCAGCGCTGGCACCAGGTCGGAGCGGAGCCGGACCAGCAGCGCCTGGCATTCCGGATCGCCGAAGCGGACGTTGAACTCGACCAGTTTCGGCCCGTCGTCGGTGAGCATCAGGCCCGCGTACAGGATGCCCCGGAACGGGGTGCCGCGGCGGGCCATCGCGGTGACGGCGGGCCGGAGGATCCGCTCCATCGCCTCGGTCCGTAGCGCATCGGTCATCGCCGGTGCCGGCGATACGGCGCCCATGCCGCCGGTGTTCGGGCCCCGGTCGCCGTCGCCGATGCGCTTGTAGTCCTGCGCGTCGGCCAGCATCCGCACGCTGGTCCCGTCCGCGATGGCGAACAGGCTGGCCTCCGTGCCGGTCATGCGCTCTTCCACCACGATGCGACGGCCAGCCACGCCGAAGCGCCCGCCGAAGGCCGCCTGCGCCGCATCGACCGCCGCCTCGAAGGTCGCTGCCACCGTGACGCCCTTGCCCGCGGCCAGCCCGTCCGCCTTGATCACCGGCGGTGCGGACTGGTCGCGGATGTAGGCGATGGCGGCCTCGACATCGTCGAAGGACTGGCCCGCCGCGCAGGGGATCCCGGCCTCGGCACAGAGCGCCCGCGCAAACGACTTCGACCCCTCGAGTCGCGCCGCCGCGGCCGTGGGGCCGAACGCCCGGACCCCGGCCGCCGCCAGCCGGTCGACGACGCCGGCCACCAACGGCGCCTCCGGACCCGGCACCACCAGGTCCACGGCCGTTGCCTGGGCAAACGCCACGACCGAATCGAGGTCGGCCGGATCGCAGGCCGCCGCCTCGCCCAACTCGAGGATCCCGGGGTTGCCCGGCGCGCACGACAGCCGGTCGACCAGCGGCGAGGCCGCCAGCGTCCAGGCCAGCGCGTGCTCGCGGCCACCGCTACCGAGCAGCAGGATGTGCATCGCTGTCCCTCCCCCTATGCCGGCGCCGGATCAGTAGTATCCGGCGCATGGAATTGCGCACCGGCTCCAACCTACCCGAGTACTCGGTCAGTCAGCTCGCGGAACAGATCAAGGGCACGCTGGAGGAGACGTTCAGCCGCGCCCGCGTGCGCGGCGAGATCTCCAGTTTCTTCCGGTCCGGCGCCGGGCACCTCTACTGGACCCTGAAGGACGACCGCAGCGGCCTGAAGTGCGCCTGCTTCCGCTCGGCCGCCCAGCGTCTCGCGGTGCGCCCCGAGGACGGGCTGGAGGTGGTCGTGACCGGGCGCGTCAGCACGTACGGGCAGCGTTCCGAATACCAGCTGATCGTCGATGCGGTCGAGGTCGCCGGCGAGGGCGCCCTGCTGAAGATGATCAACGACCGGCGCGAGCGCCTCGCCGCGGAGGGTCTGTTCGACGAGCAACGCAAGCGTCCCATTCCCTACCTGCCGTCGGTGATCGGCGTGGTGACGTCCGAACAGGGGGCCGTCATCCATGACATCCTGCACCGCCTCAGGGAACGGTTTCCGCGCGAGGTGGTCCTGTGGCCGGCGCTCGTCCAGGGCGAGGGTGCGGCCGGGCAGATCGCGGCGGGCATCGCGTTTTTCAACGACCTCGAGCCGGGCGGCCCGGTCTCCCGCCCCGACGTCCTGATCGTCGGCCGCGGCGGCGGCAGCGTCGAGGATCTCATGGCGTTCAACGAGGAGGTCGTCGCGCGGGCCATCGCGGCGTCGCGGATCCCCGTCATCTCCGCCGTCGGCCACGAGACCGACACCACGATCGCCGATTTTGCCGCCGACCTCCGCGCGCCGACCCCGACCGCGGCCGCCGAGATGGCAGTGCCGGTCCGGGCCGAACTCAGGGCCAGCCTCATGACGACCGCGGCGCGGCTCGCCGCCGGCCTGCAGCGCGCGGCCGAGACCCGGCTGGCCCGCCTCGAGACGGTCCGCCAGCAGCTGTCCCGCCCCTCCACGCGCATCGAGCGGCTGACCCAGCGTGTCGACCTCGCCTGGAACCGGGTCGTGTCGGACGGAGCCCAGCGCGTCGCGCGATTCCGGGCGACACTCGCACACGCGTCCGGGCGCCTGCGGACCCCCGTGGACCAGGTCCGCGCGATGCACCGCCGCACGGACGCCGCGCTGACTGCCGCGGATCGCGGGATCGGTGCGCGGTACGACCAGGCCGAACTCCGCCTGCGGCTGAGCGCCGACCAACCGCGGCTCCGGGACCTCACGGAGCAGCGGCTTGAACAGGCGCGCCGCCGCTGGACCGCGCAAGCCAGGCTGCTGGAGGCTTCCAGCCACAAGCGGATCCTGGAGCGCGGGTTCGCGATCGTGCAGACCGGGGAGGACACGCTGGTCCGGCGGGCACAGGACCTCGCCGCTGGACAGGCCGTCACGCTCCTGTTCCAAGACTCCCCGCCCGGGCAACCGATACCCGCCCGGATCCTCGAGCCCGTGCCTGACCGCCGGCCATGATGTGCCGCGCCGCGGTCCCCGCCCTGGTCCTCCTCCTGGCTGCCATCCCCGCGCGGTCGGCCACCGTGACCGGCGTCCCGGTCGAGGGCGGGCTGCTGTTCCTCGAGAGCGCGCCCGGCACCACGGCAACGCTCGACGGCAAACCGGTTCCGGTCGCGCAGGATGGCTCGTTTGTGATCGGCTTCCACCGGGACTCGCCTGGCACCGTGGTCCTGCGCATTCGCGAGCCGGGAGTTGACGAGCTGCGGATGGAGCTGCAGGTCGCCCAGCGCGAGTACGCCGAACAGCGGATCGACGGCCTGCCGTCCAACCTGGTGACCCCGCCCACGGAAGTCCTGCAGCGAATCCGGAACGAGGCGGCACGCGTGCGCGAGGCCCGCGCCGCGCCGGTCATGACACCGCATTACCTGAACGGCTTCGAGTGGCCGGCCGAGGGGTGCATCACCGGCGTGTACGGCACGCGGCGCATTCTCAATGGCGAGCCGCGACAGCCCCACTACGGGATCGACCTCGCCGCGCCCCGCGGCGCGACGGTCCGGGCCGCCGGGGACGGCGTCGTGGTCATGGCCGAGCGCGACCTCTACTACAGCGGGGGCACGCTGATCATCGCGCATGGACAAGGCCTGACCTCGACCTACCTGCACCTGTCCTCGATGTCGGTCGCCCGCGGTGACCGGGTCCGCAAGGGCGACCCCGTGGCGACGGTCGGCTCGACCGGCCGGAGCACCGGGCCGCACCTCGACTGGCGCTTCAACTGGCAGGATGCACGCATCGACCCGGAACTGGTGGTAGCGGCCGGGCCCGATCAACGCCGATGCGACTGACGGGCGCGGCCTCCGTGCACGGCCTCCTGCGGCGGTAGGCGAATGTCCGTGCCGGAACCCGTGCCCCCGCGCGCGGCGGACGCGGGCTTCGGACTCGCAGGCGACACGGCCATCGTGACGGGAGCAGCGCGGGGCATCGGTCTCGCCATCGCGAGGCGCCTGCACGATCTCGGCGTCACCGTCTCGGGATGGGACCTCTGCCCCGACTTTCCGGACCAGGCGCCGTTCGCCGAGTGTCGGCAGGCGGACGTGGCCGACGAACAGTCGGTCGCGACGGCGTTCGCGGCCACGCTCGACGCCCTCGGCCAAATCGACATCCTGGTCAACAACGCCGGCGTCAACGGCCCGACCAAGCCACTGGTCGACTACACGCTCCCCGAGTGGGATCACGTCCTCGCCGTCGACCTCACGGGCGTGTTCCTCGGGTGCCGCGCGGTCATCCCGCACATGCGCGAACGCAACTACGGGCGGATCATCAATGTCGCCTCGATCGCCGGCAAGGAGGGCAACCCGGGCGCCAGTCCCTACGGCGCGGCCAAAGCGGGCGTGCTCGGCCTGACCAAGGGACTCGCCCGTGAACTCTGTGATGCCGGCGTGACCATCAACTGCGTGACGCCGGCACTGACGGAGACAGCCATCCTCGACGGCCTTGACGGGGACTACATCAAGGACCGGCGGTCCCGGATTCCGATGGGGCGGCTGTGCACGGTCGAGGAGGTCGCCGACATGGTCGCCTGGGTGGCCAGTCCCCGCTGCAGCTTCACCACCGGCGCGTGCTTCGATGTCAGCGGCGGCCGGGCCACCTACTGACGGCCATGCGCCCGCTCCGGGCGATCCGCCGAGGTCACCGCACCCCAAACGCGTTGAAGAAGGCGCTGAAGAAGCTCTGCGCCTCGCCCTTCTCGAAGGCCGCATGCCGCGACACGCGCATCAGGCGGCGGCGCCCACTCCGTGCCGCGCGCTGGACAACCTGCCACTGCCCAAGAGCGGATGACCAGCAGCATGCTGGACAACGCCCCGTCCGGCAGTGCTGGCGCGAGGCTCGATCATGCGTGCAGTGCGCCCGCGCGCAGTTCGGCAGCGGCCCCATCCCTCCGCGCCTGCGCAAGCTCGTGGCTCGCCTGCATCCGCTACCAAGAGGGTCGGAACAGCCAGCTCGGCCCGAGCGTCGCTGGTAGAGTCGCAGGCAAGGCGGCAGGAGCGAGCCACCGTGCGATTCCAGATCGGCCTTCTCCTGTTCCCGAGGCTCACCCAGCTCGACCTGACGGGTCCGTACGAGGTGTTCATCCGGTGCCCGGACACCGACGTGCACCTTGTCGCGAAGTCCCTGGAGCCGGTCGTGGCCGACGGCGGCATGCGGCGGCTGCCCTCCCACCACGTTCGCGGAATGCCCGAAGCTCGACCTCGTGTGCGTACCGGGTGGGGCAGGCATCAACTCGCTCCTGAACGACCCGGAGACGCTCGATTTCCTCCGCCGGCAGGCATCCGACGCCCGCTACGTCACGTCCGTGTGCACGGGTGCGCTGGTTCTCGGGGCAGCGGGGCTCCTCCGGGGAAGGCGGGCAACGACCCACTGGCTGCCCCTGCCCATGCTCGCCGCCTTTGGGTGCGAGCCGGAGGCCGAGCGCGTGGTCGTCGACGGCAACATCATCACGGGCGGCGGAGTCACGGCCGGGATCGACTTCGCGCTCACGGTGACATCTGAACTGTTCGGAGCCGACACCGCGAAGAGGATCCAACTCTGGATCGAATACGCCCCGCACCCTCCCTTCGACTCCGGCACTCCCGAGCGGGCGGATGCATCCGTCGTCCAGGCCCTGCGCGCCGCGGCCTCAGCGCATCAGAGCGAGCGCGACTCCGCAGTCGGACGCGCCGGCGCCCGGGTCGCTGACGGGTAGCTTGCATCGATTCGCCAGCTGCTTCCCACGCCGGTCTATGCGCTTCTCGCCTATGCCAAGTCCGCCGGGACCGACCTGAACGCCTCCGAACGCCACGCGGTGGCCGGCATCGCCGCTGCGATCAAGCGCACCGGAAAGGAGTCACGATGAGCACGTTCGGAGACGATTTGATCCAGTCCCTCACTGAGGCTCTTGCTCATGCCAGAGGCGAAGGCCCCGGCTTCGTGCATACGCCCGTGACGCCGCGCGAGCCGGCAGGAAAGGGCGTCAGTCCGGTGTGTCGCCCGGTGCCGCCAGGGCTTTCTGCTCGCGGAGGATCAGCGGCATCTGCAGGCCCGCGAACAGCAGGGTGAGCGGCAGAATCCCGAACACCTTGTAACTCACCCACGTGTCGGTCGAAAACGAACGCCAGACCACTTCGTTCAGGGCGGCCAGCAGGACGAAAAACCCGATCCACCGCCATGTCAGCACCCGCCACGCGGGATCCCTGAGCTGGATCCCCGCGGCGCCGAACAGATACTTCACCAACAGCTTGCCGCGCGCGAGCCCGCCGGCGAGCACTACGGCAAACAGCAGCGAGACGACGGTCGGCTTGATCTTGATGAAGAACGCATCGTCGAACACGAGCGTCAGGGCGCCGAAGAATCCGACCAGAACCGCCGTCGCCACCGGAATGGGCGGGATGCGGCGTTCGGCCAGCCACAGCACCAGGGTGGCGATGGCCGTTGCGCCGACGAGGACAGCTGTGGCGGGCAGGATCCCCCAGACGTAATTGGCGGCGAAGAACACGAGCAGCGGCACGAAATCGATCGCCGTCCGCAGATGCGACGGCAATGTCCGGCCCTGACCCGGCGCCGTCATGCGGCACACAGCCGGCGACCGACGGCCTCGACCCGCCGCCGTACGATCGATCCCGGCACGGCGCCGGGGGCAGCGGCCGGGAGGTAGTCCTCGGTCCGCCCAAGTCCGCCCTCGTCCTCCACCAAGATGGCGGCGATGGTGCCCGCACGGTCGCGCAAGCGCCGCCGAAACATCCGTTCCCCGGCGGTCCTGAGCGCCTGGGCCCGGGCGTAGCGGACCGCCGGCGCCACCTGCGGCATGCGCGCCGCCGGCGTGCCTGGACGCTCGGAGTACGGAAACACGTGAAGATGGATGAGCCCAAGCCGCTCCACGGCGGCCAGCGTGTTCCCGAACATGGCGTCGGATTCAGTCGGGAAGCCCGCGATGAAGTCGGCCCCGAATGCAATGTCCGGCCGTGCCGCCCGGACGCGTTCCACGAGCCGTTCGGCCTGTTCCGGCGTGTGTCGCCGGCGCATCCGCTTGAGGATCATGGGATCGTGCGACTGCAGGCTGAGATGCAGGTGCGGCATCAGGCGCCGCTCTTCGGCGAAGCAGTCGATCAGTGCATCGTCCAGTTCGGCGGCATCGATCGACGACAGCCGGAGCCGCGGCAGTTCGGGCACGGCACGAAGGATGCGACGGACCAGTTCGCCGAACGTCACCGGGCCGGCCAGCCCGGCACCGTAGTCGGTGAGGTCCACGCCCGTCAGGACCACTTCGGGGACTCCGCGCCGCACCGCTTCGCGAATTTCCGCGATGACCGCCTCGGGGGCCACGCTCCGGCTGGGCCCGCGGCCGTACGGAATGATGCAGAACGTGCAGCGGTGATCGCAGCCGTTCTGGATGGGCACGAAACTACGGGTCCGACCACGCAAGGTGCCCACGCTCCCGGCCACCGCCTCCATCTCCGTCGCCGCGGCCACCCGCGACCCCGTCAGCAGCTTCGCGCTCCAGGTGGCCGGCCGCAGCTTCTCGTCGTTCCCGACGACGGCGTCGACCTCGGTCATCGCGGCGAAGGATTCCGGGTCGGTCTGGGCGGCGCACCCGGTGACCACGATCCGGGCATGCGGCTGTTCCCGGCGAATCCGGCGGGCCGTCCGGCGTGCTTCGCGGACGGCCTTCGCCGTCACGGCGCACGTGTTGACGACAACCGTGTCGCGGAGGCCCGCCGCGGCCGCGTGGCGCTCGATCACTTCCGATTCGTGACGGTTCAGCCGGCAGCCGAAGGTGACAACCCGCGGCGCGGTCACTGCAGTGCTGCCTCGGGCACTTCGCCGCGGAAGCTCAGCTCCGCATCACCGGTCATGCAGATCCGCCCGTCGCGCTCGCGCCATTCGATGTCCAGGACGCCCCCGTCGAGAAAGCGTACCGCGGCAGCGCGGTCGCCGATACCGAGCCGGTGCGCCGCCGCCAAGGCGGCGCAGGCCCCGGTTCCGCAGGCCCGCGTGAGCCCGGCGCCGCGCTCCCATACCCGCATGGTGAGCCGGTCACGGGCCGGCCGGCCGGTCGCCGCGTCCCGGTCCATGCAGATGACCTCGACGTTCGTTTGCTCGGGGAACAGCGGATCGTGCTCCAGTGCCGGGCCCCATCTTGCCAGATCGATGTCCCGGAGACGGTCCGTGACGAAGACCACGTGCGGATTGCCCACGTTGACGGCGACGCCGCCGCGCAGCGGGCCGGCCGCGAAGCCAAGATTGAGCGTATCCCTGGGCGCCGCGAGGGGAATCTGCTCCCAGTCGAACGCGGGCGGACCCAGTTCCACCGTCACCCGCCCGTCCGTCCGGGGAAGCGCCCTGATCTCGCCGGCGGGCGTGCTGATCGCGACCGGGCGGCCGGGGCGATGCTCTTCGGCGAGCAGGCGCCCGATGCACCGGGCCGCGTTGCCGCAGGCTTCGGCCGAACTCCCGTCGCGGTTGAAGATTCGCATGGCCACATCCGCTGTTCCGGCACCGGGCTCCAGCAGGATCAGCTGATCGAAACCGATGCCCGTGCGACGTTCCGCCAGGCGCACGATCCCCTCGCGCGCGGGCTCCAGCGGGCGCCTCCGCGCGTCGACAATGACGAAATCGTTGCCGAGCCCGTGCATCTTTGCAAACGCGATGGTCATGACAGTCGAGCCGGCGGAGGGGCGGGTCTGCATACATAGGGGCGCGGGGTTCGCGTGCCAACCGAAGCCCCCGGGTCGGCACGCGCGGCGGAACCGGCCGCGAAGCAGCCGGTCACGAGCCGGCACCGGCGTCCGGGGGCCGGCCAGCGGCGGTGCCGGTCGCGGGGCCCGGCCGATGACGGCCGGCCGCGGCCCGTCAGGCTGCGGTCAGGACGTGCACCGCCCGTTCGGCGATCAGGTCTTTCGCCCGGGCCGCATACTCGCGCATGTGCGGCGACACCGCGTGCGCCTTCAGGGCGTCGAGACTCGCCCACTTCTCGACCACGACGAAGGAGTCGTCGCCGAAGCGGGCCTGGAACCCGCCGACATCGTCGGCATCGACGGTGGCGACGTACTCGATGCAGCCGTCTTCCGCGTGGACCGCGGGTACATTGGCCTGAAACGCTTGGAGAAGTTCCGCGCGCTTGCCTGGCTTGGCCTTGATGACGGCCACTACGTGAATCATCGACATCGGATTACTCGAGCTCCAACTCTCCTGGGCGCCCCGACGCTAGTCGTGGCAGGAACCCGCCGCAAGCCCTTGCGGCCCTAGCCCGCCGCGTTCCGACCGACTAGATTAGAAATTCAAGATTTCCTTTTCGGAGAGGCGGGGCGGCTGCTCGCGCCTTAGCACTGAAATGACCGTGACCCGCTTGACCCGCACGGGCCTCCACTTTGGTGCAGGCGCCCTGGCTGCACTCCTCGTCGTGCTGATCGGTACGTGCTCGCCCAACCAGCAAAGCAGCGCCGGCACGCCCAACAGTGAGACCTATCGCCAGCTCGACCTGTTCGGCCAGGTCTTTCAGCGGGTCCGCGAAGACTACGTGGAAACGGTTGACGACCAGACCCTGATCCACGCCGCGCTCAACGGGATGCTGCAGGCCCTCGACCCCCATTCCAGCTACATGAGTGCCGACCAGTTCGAGGAAATGCAGGTGCAGACGAGCGGCCGGTTCGGCGGACTCGGGATCGAAGTGACCATGGAAAACGGCTTCGTGAAGGTTGTTTCGCCCATCGACGACACCCCTGCGTACCGGGCCGGTGTCCTGTCGGGCGACCTGATCACCCACATCGACGAAGAGGCCGTGCTGGGGCTGACCCTGTCCGAGGCCGTCGACCGCATGCGGGGCGAGCCAAATACGGAGATCATCATCCGCGTGAGCCGGCCCGGCGTCGAACCCTTCGATGTCTCGATCATCCGCGAGATCATCCACGTCCAGTCGGTGCGCGCGCGGGCGGAAGGGAATGTCGGCTACATCCGGATCAGTTCCTTCACCGAACAGACGACCAACGGCGTCAAGACGAGCTTCGAGGAACTCCATGCGGAAATCGGGCCGGAGAACATCCAGGGGATCGTGCTGGACCTGCGGAACAACCCGGGTGGCCTGCTGACGCAGGCCGTGGCGGTGGCGGATTTCTTCCTGGAGCGGGGGGTCATCGTCTCCACCCGGGGTCGCACCAATCACACCCAGCAGCAGTTCAACGCAAGCAGCGGGGACATTTCCGACGGCCTCCCGATCATCGTCTTGGTGAACGGCGGCTCGGCAAGCGCATCCGAAATCGTGTCCGGCGCGCTCCAGGACCACGGCCGCGCGATCCTGATGGGGACCAAGACGTTCGGCAAGGGTTCCGTGCAGACCGTCCTGCCGCTCGGTGACCACGGGGCCATGCGCCTGACGACGGCTCGCTACTACACGCCCGAAGGGCGCTCCATCCAGTCGACCGGAGTCACGCCGGACATCGAGGTTCCGCTCGCACGCATCGAGGTCCTGGAGACCGGAGCCGGCCGGAGCGAGGCCACCCTCCGGAATGCCCTCGAGAGCGAGAGCGAGGAGGATCCGGCCAACGATCCGGCGGCCGCGGTCGCCGAGGAGGCCGATCCCTCGCTCGAGGATTACCAGCTGCAGCGGGCGCTCGACCTGCTCCGCGGCTTGGAACTCTTCCGGCCGAAGGCGGCCTGAACCCGCCCCCATCGATGCCCGACGATCTCTATCGTCCGGCGGTCGGAATCCTGCTGCTCAACCCGCACGGCAAGGCGTTCGTCGGCCAGCGCATCGACACGGCCGACGCCTGGCAGCTGCCGCAGGGCGGGATCGATGCGGGCGAGGACCCGGAGGCCGCCGCGTTCCGCGAGCTCCGCGAGGAAACGGGGGTCGCACAGGCGGAAGTTCTCGCGAGGTCACGCTGCTGGCTCCGCTACGACCTCCCGGATGCGCTGGCCGGCAACTTGTGGAGGGGGCGCTACCGGGGACAGCGGCAGAAGTGGTTCGCGATGCGGCACACGGGTCCCGAATCGGAAATCGATATCGGCCCGGGCGGTGAATTCTCGGCCTGGCGCTGGGTGCATCCGTGCCGGCTGCCGCACCTGATCGTGCCGTTCAAGCGGGCGATGTACGTGGAACTGCTCGCCGAATTCGCGGAGTTCCTGGACCGGCCTGCCGGAAACTGACCGGACACCCGCATTGGCGGGGCGCCATTGGCGATTGCACTCTGATCGTCACGTCCAGGGCGATGGGCGCACGGTGACACGGATGCGGCCGGCAAGTTGAAGTCCGGCCGGCGGCGGCGCGATCGTCAGTCCCGGTATGACGGATCGATCCGGTCGAGCTTGCGCATCAGTGCCTGGAACTCGAGCTCGCCTGCCGCGGCTTCGGACTCGAGAAAGCGCGTGGTCTGCCGAGCCGAGTGTTCGACCACCTTCGGGTCGATCACGTGCAGCCGGCCCGCCGCCATCGCGTCGAGCTGCACCTGGCACGCGCGTTCCAGCCGGTACAGCCAGATGAACGCCTCGGGGATGGTGCGTCCGACCGTGAGAATCCCGTGGTTCCGCAGGATCATTGCCTTGCTACCGCCGAGGTCGGCAAGCAGGCGTTCGCGCTCATCCAGATCGAGGCTCGGCCCCTCGTACTCGTGATAGGCGATCCGGCCGTGGAACCCGGTCGAGTACATGTGCACCTGGAGGAGGCCGTCCTCGAGCGCGGCGGCAGCCATGCCGGCCCGGGTGTGCGTGTGCATGACGCACTTGTTGACCGAGTTCGCCATGTGGACGGCGGAGTGGATGACGAATCCGGCACGGTTCACCGGATGGTTCGACTCGCCGACCACGTTCCCGTCGACGTCGATCCGCACAAGGCTTGAGGCGGTGATCTCCTCGTAGTTGAAGCCGTAGGGATTGATGAGGAAGGTCGGGGTCTCGCCGGGGATACGCGCAGTCAGGTGTCCGTAGATGAGCTCGGACCACCCGAAGTGCTCCACGAGCCGGTACGCGGCCGCAAGCTGGATGCGAAGCTCGCGCTCCACGGCTTCGGAATTCACGGAACTCGCCTCAACGGCGGAGAGGACGGCGCTCATGGGGGCCTCCGGTAGCCTGGGCGCCACGCACCGGGCGCCGGGGTCGCGATCGGCCGATTGTAGTGAACGGCCGGCCGGGTGGCTGTGAAACGCAGCAATATTTGTTGCGCGAGGCTCGCAGTACCTATCGCGATTCGGCCTCAGTTTGACGTGAGTTTGCGATTCTTGGCGCACAAATCCCGTCGCATCTGTGTTCCGGAGGCGAACGGCGCCACCGTCCCTGCCAAGGTTGCGGTGGCCGTGTGCGACATGGCGTGGGGCCATCGTCAGGACAATTGGTCAAGCACAAGGCGGAAGGAGCAGCGATTTGTGCGGCGGTTAGTGCAGCAATAGGCATTGGAGGCCGAAACCATGGTAGCCCGACTGATGTTCAGCCGTGGAACTGGGAGCAAGCTGCGATGGTCGAGACGAGCACGTTAGAGGTCGGATTCTTCAATGTCTGCCAACTTCATGAGGTATCTCTGCAGCCCGCGTTTGAGTGGGGCATTCCGGTGCACCGGGACGGAGATGCGGAGGATTGACCCGGACTTCGCGTAGACGTGGTGGCTACCGTGTACACGTCGTCGAATCCATCCGCGGGCTTCGAGAAGTTGGCAGCGGCGCTTTCCGCTAATCGGTTTCACACGGCGATCTCAAGCACCTTGTGACCATCCGATGATTCGGTTTCAACGATGTCGACAGAGAGACATGCCTCGACAGCCTCGTACAGGTTGGCCAGCAGTTCCTCGAAGGAATCGCCTTGCGTCGCGCATCCCGCAATGGCGGGAACTTCGGCCCAGTAGCCTCCCTCTTCTGCGTCATGCACGATGACTTTCAGTTTCATGTGAAGGGTTCCTCGCATGGCTGTCGCAACGGCGTTTGTGACTATAAGCCTGCGCGCGGTTGACGTCTTCGCTCTCAAACCATTCGGAAGTGATCTGCTCCGTTTTGCTACAACGTTGAGATGCCGCAGTACAGGACCCTGGTGGTTACAAACAGACAAAGACCGATAAGGGCACAAGCTGCAACAGTTTACGTGGCATTTAACAGTGGCCCGTGCAGACGGCCACACGATCTTGATCCGCCTCGGGCAGCGCGCCGTGGGAAGCCGCGACGTGCCGGCGGGTCCGCGTGCCGGTGGGCGAATGTCGCCTCGGCCATGAAGCAGCCGGGGTGGACGCGACGGGGGCTAGGGCGCGAAGGGCGGTAGAGACAGAGTTGACTCGACACACGCACGGCAGTCAGGGCACAGAGAAGGGCGGCCGAACGGCTGCGCTTACGTGCTCACGTGCATTT